>JBGSKO010000001.1:0-12663 GCA_041741155.1 Saprospiraceae bacterium
GAGCAGGCGGTGCGCGCCGGCAAAACTGATATAGCCGCCCACCGTACCGCCAACCAGCGTGACAGTGGCTAAAGCATCCACCCGCAGGGGCCAAACGGTGCGCAACAACGCCTCGGCCACCGGCGGACGCGCCACTACGGCCACATAAACAATACAAACCAACATCCCCAAACCCAACACTTTGACGACGGCATCCAGCACGCGGCCCGACTCCGGCGCCCAAAAAACGGCCAGCGCAATCAGGGCGGAGAGCAGCGCCGCCGCTTCAACCGGCAACCCCGTCACCAACCCCAGCCCCATGCCACAACCGCCGATATTACCGATATTGAAGGCCATGCCGCCAAAGGCAACCAACCCGCCCAGTACATAGCCCAGCCCCGGCGCCAGCCGATCGGCCAGTTCCTGGGCGCGTAGCCCGGAGGTTGTCAGGATGCGCCAGATGTTGAGCTGGGCGCCGATATCGAGCAGTACGGACACCAGGATCACAAACCCGAAGGAAGCCGACAGTTGCCAGGTAAACACCGCTGTTTGGGTCAAAAACCCCGGCCCGATCGCCGAAGTGGCCATCAGAAATGCAGCGCCGGTAAGCGCGGAACGGTGGGCAGAGGTGCGAAGCGAGGACATGGGTGGTGGCGGGTTAGAGGGTTTCTGGTTAGAAGGTTAGAGGGTTTCTGGTTAGAGGGTTTCTGGGTTGGCAGAGGTGCGGAGCGAGGACATGGGTGGGTGTTTTAGTGTTTGGGTGGAGACTTCGAGATTTTCCAAAAAACGGCGCAACATACGGGCAAATGCCACGGCATGCTCCCCGTCGCCGTGCAAACAAATCGTTTCGGCACAAATCGGGATCATCTGTCCGTCCGCAGCTTGTACCCTCCCATGTACGACCATTTCATACACCTGCCGGCGGCATTCGGCTTCATCTCCGATCAGCGCATCGGGATGTGTGCGGGGTGTCAGCGCGCCGTCGGGTTGGTAACGCCGGTCGGCAAACACCTCGGACACCGTCCGAAGCCCAAGTTTTCCGGCCGCTGCGATGGACGCGCTGCCGCTCAACCCGAACAGCGCCAACCGGGAGTCAAAATCCCGCACCGCCCGCGCGATAGCGTGCGCCACGTCCGGTTCTTTGGCCGACAGGTTGTACAGCGCGCCGTGGGGTTTCACGTGCCGCACCTCGGCATCGGCGGCACGCGCTACCTCGGCCATGATCTGCAATTGGTCCAGTACCAGTTCGTAGTATTCCTGTCCGGACAGCCGCAACACGCGCCGTCCGAAATGCTCCCGGTCCGCAAAGCCGGGATGCGCACCGATCGCCACACCGTGTTCCAGGGCAAGCGCTATCGTGCGGCGCAGGGTATCCCGGTCGCCCGCATGGTACCCGCAAGCGATGTTGGCCGAGGTGATGAGCGGCATCAGTTCGGCATCGTGGGGAAAGCCCTCCCCGAGGTCGCAGTTGAGATCAATGGTCATGTTGCTGAGAGGGATTGAGATGGTTGAGGGGGTTGAGAAAAGGTTGAGGGGGTTGAGAGAGGGGTTGAGTTATGCCGATCATCTCTGTGAAAATCTGTGTAATCTGTGGTGCATGATCGCAGCGGCGCACCCAATTCCCAGCCGTCGCAGCAGCATCCGTTGCCGCCTTGCCGCCGCTGCCGCTTCTTCTATTTGCGCCGGACAAAAGTAAAACCCGTCGCCGGGACGGTGCTGCGCCAGACCGGGCAAATCCGCTGCCAATACCTGCGCCACCCGTGGATAGCCGCCCGTCGTCTGGCAATCTGCCAGCAAAAGCAGCATGGATCCGTCGGGCAGTACTTGCACCGTGCCGGGCAGCACGGCCGAAGATACCAGTTCGTATTGTTCCCGCAAAGCGAGTGCAGGCCCCTCCACCGCACAGGCCATTCGGTTGCTCTGCCGACTCAGGCGCCATTCGGCCGTCGCCAGCCGTTCGCGCGAGGCCGCGTCGAGCAAGTCGTACTCCGGTCCGGGCAGGAAACGGAACACGGAACCGGCCGGGTACAGGTCCGACACCCGGGCGCTCCACGGAAAGATGATGTTGCCCAATGGGGCCTCGGACAGGGTTTGCCGGAACGGCAGCCGGTCGTCGGCAAGCAGTGCCCGCCCGTGCAGTCCGCCGACACCGGCCAGGAGGTCGGTGCTGTTTGATCCCAGCCATGATTCCAGCGCAAACCCGCCCTGTACGGCAAGGTATGCCCGCATACCCCGCACGTGCTGCCGAAATACCAGCGTGCTGCCCGCAGTAGCCAGCACAGGGGTTCCGACCGGCACCTCCCGACCGTCCAGCTCCGCCCGGAAGTCGGCGCCGGCAAGCGCAAACAAAGCGGGTTTTTCGAAGCGCAGGTGGGGCGCTGGAAAGTGCATTTCGAGAGCGGCAGTATTGGGTGCGTTACCAACGAGCAGGTTGGCTACGTGCAAAGCCACGGGATCGGCGGCGCCGGCAGCGTGTATGCCGAGGTGTGCGTAGCCCCAGCGCCCGGCATCCTGCACGGTATCCTGTAGCCCGGATTTTTGCACCAGCAAACTCATAACGTTTGTTCGATTTGGTGAAACGCATCGGCGTTGATCGCCCGAAACCGCACCTGATCGCCCGGCCGCAACAGCACCGGTTCCGGTTGCTGCGGGTCAAACAAGGGCAGGGGCGTGCGCCCGATCAGGTTCCAGCCTCCAGGCGATGCTAGCGGATAGATGCCCGTTTGCGCGCCGGCAATACCCACGCTACCCGCCGGCACCCGTCCGCGCGGACGCGCCAGCCGGGGCATCGCAATACGGGTCTCCACCGGGCCCATGTAGGCAAAACCGGGCAGGAATCCGATCAGATAGACCCGGTAGGTCGGGCCGGTATGGAGCGCCACTACCTCGGCGGCAGTCAAACCCGCCCGCTCTGCCAGCACTTCCAGGTCGGGCGCAAAAGCGCCGTCGTAGCATACTGGAATCTCGACGGTACGCCCGATGGCGATTGTACCCAAAACAGGTGCTTGTACCGCCGCCGCTACCCAGTTTCGGGCCACGAGCAGCGGGTCGGCGCCCGGCTGCTCCCGATCGAAATAATCCAGGTCAAGCACGAGCGTGAGCGAGGCGTACGCCGGCAGCAAGTCCCGCAGTCCGGGCAATGCGGTTGCCGAAAGGGTGCGATACAGTGCCTGTACCGCGTCGTGTAGCTGCGGGTCAATGCGGTTATCCCAGTGGACGAGCAGGGCGTGTTCGGCGAGTGGCTGGATATGCACGTTGCGGGGGTGTGACGGAGGGCGTGTTTGAAATAGGAGTCGCAGGGCTACGGACGGCAAATTTCGCTTCTCTCTCCGTAAAAATTTAGCAAGGGCGGTACCCCGAAAAATTTGTAGCAAAGATACTACCCCCGCCAGCTGGTACCTGCGGGTTTTAACCCGCAGTGCGTCCTCCGTAGGGTGTTGCGGGTTAAAACCCGCAACTACAGATGCAGCGGGTTAAAACCCGCAGGTACCGGATTGCCACAAAATAGCCCATTTGGAGTAATGCCGCTGTCACGCTTTTTACAAAAAGCGATTTAGGCATAAGTGCCACAGAACGAGGCATGTATTTTGTGACCAAAATGCGGGGGGCAGCAAGCCCTCCGATCGTTTTTTTTACATAATCCTCTCCATCATTCAAAAACCGCACTCCATGCGATCAATCTTCCTTCTCGCCTTTGGTGTCGCACTCGCGGCATCCCTCTCTGCACAACCTTCCAGCACCTTTTTCAGCACCTTCGACGCCGAGCGCGGCAGCGTGGTGACGCCCGCACGCGACGGCAACCTTTGGCTCGGCGGCCAAAAGGACGAGCGGTCTCTTCTGGTTAAACTCAGTCCCCAAGGCGCTGTCCTCGAAAAACACCAGATTGGCTTTGAGGGCCAGGACCTCGACCTGGAGCACCTCACAGATCTGTTCGAAGACAGCGACGGCAGCCTCGTGGGTTGTGGCAATTTCGAGGGCGACAACCTCGGGCGCGGGTTTGTATTCCGCTACGATCCGGTAAGCCGGCAAACGCTGTGGGCGCACATCGTGCGCAGCGGCAACCTCAATTACCTGCTCGGGATCACCCCTCTCGGTACCGGGGGCGACTATGTGCTGTACGGGCAAACCCTCTCCGCCAACAACCGTGATGCGGAGTTGTTGCTGCTCAACCGCAATACCGGTCTGATCGTACCCGGAAAAGCCGGCCGAATTGACCTCGGTCTTTCCGACCGATTCAGCCAGGTGGTGTACCACGACGGCGCACTCTACGCCTGCGGATATCTGACCATAGGCGCCGGATTTGACGGATATGGCCGCACGCGCCATGCACTTTGTAAGATAGACACCGCAACGCTCCAGCCCGTCTGGTCGCGTATGGGGCCAATCCCTACGAATGTTCTGGCTAACTTGCAGGGCCGCGACTTGATTGTGGACGGGAATACCCTTGTTTCCACCTGTAGCGGCAGTGCTGCCGACCCGGATCTATTTTCAACAACCATTTTCCTGCAAAAAAACGACCTCGCGGGTAATCTGCTCTGGGCGCGGCAGTACGACTTGCCGGAATGGCTGGGCGACTTTGCCGAAGAAGTGATCGCTCTGCCCGACGGCTACCTGCTCTACGGGCACGATCTGGTGAGCGATACCAGCCGCCTGTTTCTCCTGAAAACCGACAAGGACGGCAACGCCCAATGGGCACGCAAAATCGTGTACGACACCAACGACGAGTTTCCCGACTTTCCTGCCCGCTCCAAAATACTGCGCTTTGGCGACGCCCTTTTCCTCACGGCATTGAGCCAAAATGCCGTGGGCCAAACCCAGGGCATTTTGCTCAAAACCGACCTGAACGGCGCGGTGTCCGACTCCTGCGAGTTCCTGCAATCGGTAGCCGTTTTCCCCGTGCAAATGCCGCCCCCGGTGAGCGAAGCCGTGGTGCCGGCCTTTTTAGCGAGTACAGCCACACTGACGGCAGCAACCGTTTCCATAACCACGCCCGACGTGACGTTCAGCAAAAAATGCGGCGCTACGGGTACCTGCCCTACCCTGCCCGATCTGCGGCTGACACTGGACTCCATTGTCTGCGCAGACGGCGACCCAACGCTTTACTACACCGTTTGTAATGTAGGCGGCCAGGCGTACGACGGGTCTTCTTTTTTCTTCCTGTACGCCAAAAACCCGCTCACCGATACAGCCGAAATGCTCATTCCGATCATCAACACGAGCGATCAACCCTTGCTGCCGGGCGACTGCTTCTGGACAGGATCAGTCACGGCCGATTTGCACTCAAGCATGCCCTTTGAACTGGATACGTTCACCAAATTATACGCCCTCATCGGCGCCAATTTCGCCGTGCAGGCGCCCATCCCGATCAGCGGCTTCCCATACGCACCCAACCGTCCGGAATGTAGCTACCTGAACAACCTCGACAGCATCGCAGTACCCCAAAACCTTTGCGGCGATTGCAAACAACCCATCACTTTTGTGAAAAAACTCGGCGACCCGCAGCGGCGCGAGCTGGCTTTCAGTATGTGTAGTTCCGCCGATGGAAACGTGTATGTAGCAGGCAAACAGGGCGAAAACCCCATGATCGCCAAGATCAACACGCTCGGCGAACAAATCTGGGTGCGCAATTTCCCGCCCTCCAACCCCAACGAACCCATCGAATGGGCGCAGATCATCGAGGATTCCGAGGGCATGATCGTGGTGTGCGGCACCGAAGGGTCCTCGCCCTCCAACCGCCGTACCATCGTCATGCGCTACGACCCGGTTGCGGGTGCAGTGCTCTGGTACCGGCGCTACCCCGGCAATCGGCCCGAAGCGTCGTGCATCGTAGAAAAAAGCCCCGGCGGGAATTACCTCTTGCAAAGCAACTACCAACAGCTCATCAACGGTACACTTAGCGCCCGATCACTATTTCTGGAAATCAGCCGCACAAACGGCAACGCGGTGGGATCTGAAGTCAGCTACGTCGGCCAAAACAACCTGCGCCTGTCGGGCATGGTATTGAACAACGGCTACCTGTACAGCGTGGGTAGTTGGAGCAACAACGCCACCAACGAGATCCGGCCGTTTTTTACCAAAATTTCGCCCGGCACCCTTATTCCCGAATGGGCCCAGATACAGGTGCCGGATACTACGACCGGCAACGTGACCTCCTTTTCGCCAAGTGATCTTGCGTTTGACGGCGACATCGCCATCATCGCAGGTAGCGGACAAATAGACCCCGCAGGGCCCAATCAGGGCGTGTTTACCTATCTGGAAAAACACAATCCCGACGGCTCGCTTGCCTGGTTGAAACGCTATGACATGGAAATGTGGCCGGAGGAAGTACTCGCAATCACAAATGCCTACATTGTCTTTGGCCGCATGGCGGGCAGCAACCGCTACGGCATGCTCAAAACGGACGTGCAAGGCAATGTGCTCCAGGCCCGCGTGCTGACTGCCGCACCGCCTTCTCCCAACTTCGTCGCGTTCACAAACCGCCAGAGCCTGGCGCTGCGCCTGCCCTTGCAACTGCTGCTGCTCGACCACACCTGGGAGGCCAATGAAAGCGACATGGTACTCGTGCGCACCGATTTGAACTTCGGGGTGGACGGCGATTGCGATTTGTTTGAAAACGTACAGGTCGGCAGCCAAACCCTGCTCGCCCAAACACAGAACGCACCACTTGGCATCGAAACCAATACTCCACCCAGCGCCAGCACCACTGCCACAGCCAATTTTCAAACGGATTCGCTTTCGTTGCGCAAGTTGTGCCCCGCCTGCCCCTGCGAAGGCACACCCGACGTCTCGTTCGGAGTAGCCTCCATTTTTTGCGCAGCAGACAGCACGCATGCGTACACTACCAAAACCTGCAACGCCGGCGACGCTGCCGTGACCACGCCCGTCGAAGTGGTTTTTTATGACAAAAATCCGCTGACGGAAGCCGCACAGGTGTTGTGGAGCATCACCGTAAACCAGTCCGTTGCACAGGGTACTTGTGCGGAAACAGTCTGGTCGTTGCCCACCATAGCGACGCAATACGGCAAAATCTACACCTTCGCGGGGGTACCGACCGGTACGCCCACACCGATTGACCTGAACCTGCTGGCTGTGGATTCGGATTTCCCGGACTGCCGGTGGCAAAACAACCTCGACAGTTTCGTCGTGCAACTACCCGTTTGCGACGGCTGCGAGAACCCCACCACATTTTTCAAAACCATGGGCCGCGTGGACCAGTCGGAACTGGGCTACAGCCTGTGCACCGCCGCCGACGGCAATGTGTACATGGCCGGACGGCAGGGCATAAATCCGATGATCGCCAAAATGACGCCCAATGGCGACGTGCTCTGGGTACGCAATTTCCCGGCGGGTGGCAGCCAGTTCAATGAGACCGTGGAACTGGTCGAGATATTCGAAGACACCGACGGCAAACTCGTGCTCTGCGGCACCGAGGGCAAGTCGCCCAATACCCGGATGGCTGTGGCCATGCGCTACGACCCGGTAGCCGACCAGGTGCTGTGGTACAACCGCTACATCGAACAAAACCCACAGGCAACCGGTGTTTTTGAAAAAACGCCGGGAGGAAACTTTGTGCTGTACGGATTTTCGGAGGAGTTTTTCCCCGGCGGACCGCCTTTCGGCGGTTACTACAAGGCCCGCTCGCACGTGTGGGAAATCAACCGGGCCACCGGCGAGGTGGTGCCGCCCCTGCTTGCGTATTTCGCCGGTACGCCGAGCATTTATTTGCATGATATGGTGCCCCACAACGGCAACTTGTATGCAACGGGCAGCTGGCGAACTCCGGACGTGGCCAACTCGAGCAGGCCCATATTAGCCAAACTATCGGCCATTGATGCCGCGCCGGAGTGGATCGTCGGCGTGCTCCCCGATCCGGCGATACCGTTTCAGTTTGTTGGATTTTACAATGTTTTGGCCGACGGCGACCACCTGCTGGCAATGGGCGGCGGCGCAACCGACCTGAACATGCCCACGCAAAAAAACTATATTTTCCTGTCCAAGTACACCCTCGACGGCACGTTGCTTTGGATGAAAAGTTATCAAATCGCTGGAGCAAGCGAAGACATCGTGGTGCTGCCCGACGGCTACGCCATCTTCGGGCGCATGGAAGGCAATAGCTGGGTACTGCTCAAAACCGACAAGGACGGCAACCTGCTCAAGAGCCAACAACTCACGTTGCCGGTAACCCCTGGAACAACTTTCCGGTATTACCGCCAGAACCAGCTTCTGCGCCTGCCCAACCACCTGCTGGTAGTGGATGACTTCAAGGATGGCGTGTACGAAGACCTCGTGCTGTTCAAGACCGACTATGACCTGAATTTCGATACCGACTGCGACCTGATTCAGGCGGTTCAAGTGGCCACTCAGACGTTTTCTCCGCTGACAAACCTGATCTTCACGCCACATGAACCCTACCTCGTGGCGGCAGCCAATGTGCCGGCCACGTTCCAGCCGGACTCGCTCCACGTCAAACAGTTTTGCCCCCAATGCCCCTGCACCGACAAACCCGACCTCACCTGCCGGGTGGAAAACCTCACCTGTACCGCTTCGGGCGACGTGGTGGCCAAACTCCGGGTGTGCAACCTCGGGTTTGTAGAGACACCGGCGGATTTCAATCTTGCGTTTTACGATAAAAACCCGCTTACCGGAGCTGCCACACCGTTGTTTGCCACCTCCGTACCGGTACAGCCGGGCTTGGGCGATTGTATCGAATATACGGTGCCGCTGGGTTTCGACCCGAAAGGCTACGCCCAAATTTTCACCCTGGCCGGGGTGTGGAGCGATGTGCAAACGCCCGTAGTGCTCGACGGTTTTCCGTATCCGAACGGGTATGCCGAATGCGATTACGCCAATAACGTGGATAGTTTTGCCGTGGTAGTGCAGGACTGTTCACCCGACCCCTGCCAACCTGAAACCTACCTCAAACACATCGGCCGGCCGGGCAGATTTGAAAACATGTCTTGCATTCGTCCCGCACCCAACGGCGGCCTGTACCTCGCCGGGCGCAAAGGCAACAACATCACGGTCAGCCAGATGACCCCGGATGGACAGTTTTTAGGCGCGCAAAATATTTTCAAGCCGACTGCGGAGCAAATTTTTCTATCCGAATTCATCGTGGACTCGGAGGGCATGATAGTCGGTTGTGGTGTAAAGGGCGAAGGCCTTACCCTGGAAGGGTTTGTATTTCGCTACGACCCGAACGGCGGACAGGTGAAGTGGGCGCAACGATTGACCAATATTCGCCCCTCGGATTGCGGTATTTTGGAAAAAAGTCCGGGTGGCAATTTCCTGTTATACCAGAACGCCAACTTCACAAACCTGCAAAAAGATGCCGAAATACTGGAACTGAACCGCGCCACGGGGCAGATCGTGCCGGCGTTTGCGAAGCGCTACAACCAGTATTGGCGGCAATCGTACAACAGCATGGTGGCGCAAGGCAATGCCTTGTACGCCACCGGATTTACCGACTCGCTCCACGTGGACGTCGGCTTCCTGGTGCGACGCATGACCCTGACACAGATAGATGCCACTACGGGTGATGTGGTTTGGTCGAAAGCGGGCCATACGGACTGGGAGCATACATCCCATTTTCAGGGCTACGATTTGATCCTGGACGATAACAGTTTGGTCAGCGTGTATTGGGGTAGCGAAACAGACCTGGCTTCTGGTCCAAGAGCCGTGTTTTTGCAAAAATCCACCCTGGCCGGCGACGTGCTTTGGGTAAAACGTTTCGACGTGCCGGGCAAACCGCGAGAACTGGTGGCTGTTCCGGACGGCTACGTTATCCTGGTAGCCGACATTGACCGATACCTGCTGAAAACCGATAAATCGGGCAATTTGCTGGTAGCCAAAAAGTTGGTCAACCCGCAAGTGGATCCGCCGAATGCGGAAATGCAAAACCAGATACTGCTACTCGGCTCAAACTTGTACATCGCGGACTATGCCGCCAACTCGGTCACCGACCAGTACACCACCCTGCTCAAAACCGACCTGAATCTCGGTATCGGGTTTGATTGTAGCAACTATGTCCCGGTACAGGTACCGGTGTCCGATGTAGCCAACCCGGTCAACCTGCCGACGCAGCAAAACGTGTTTGCCGCCCCGACAACCCAACAGGCCGTACCGACCACACTCCAATTGACGGACATGACCATCCGGAGCACCTGTCCAAACTGTCCCGACCCGCCCTGCACCGACAAACCCGACATCACCTTCCAAATCAACTCCATCGGCTGCGACTCGGCTGCGTTTGGCACTTACCGACTCTGCAACTCGGGCAAACAGCCCTTCGACGGCACGCTGCAGATAGGCGTGTACGACAGCAATCCGATGACCAGCGCGGCCATCTTGCTCGACGTATTGGTTTTGCAAATTCTCAACCTGCCGCCCGATTCCTGCCAAACAGGCACATGGAGCAACCTCGCAAACTGGAAAAATCACCCGAAGGTGTACACCTTTGCAGGCATCGTAATCGGGCAAATCACGCCCCTGGACCCTGCCGATTTCCCGTTCAACGGTATCGCCGAGTGCGACTATGCGAACAACCTGGACAGTTTTGCCATAAATCCGAATCTGTGTCTACCGGACTCCTGTGCGCCCAAGACCTTTTTGAAAATGTATGGCGAAATCATCAAGCAGGATAACATAGCCGCCCTGCGTGCCGCACCCGACGGGAATATCTATGTGGCCGGCGGCAAGGCGGACGGGTATGCCATCGGCAAAATGACACCCACGGGCGACCTGCTGTGGTTGCGCAGTTTCACGGGTACCATCCAGGATCGGACGTTTGTCACCGAAATCATCGTGGACAGCGAGGGCATGATCGTCGGCAGCGGCCACACGGGCAGCAACAGCAACCAAACGATTGCTTTCCGCTACAACCCCGTGACCAACCAAATCCTTTGGGAGCAGCGGTTAAGCACCAACAGTCTGGTCGAGACCGGCATCCTGGAAAAAAAACCGGGAGGCAATTTTATCATCTATTACTCGATCCAAACCAACCTATTGGGGCACAAGTCTGCTGAAATTCTCGAACTGAACCGAACGACCGGACAAATCGTACCTGCGTTTGCCAAGCGGTACACCCAGCAGATCAATCAGGTTTTTGCGGGTATGGTGCTGCACGAAGACGCGCTGTACGCCACCGGTTATACCGATAGCTTGCTTCCCTTCAATCTGACTGCCCGGCGCATGATTCTGACCAAGTTGGACGCCAACACGGGCAATGTGCTGTGGACCCGCCTTGGCCTCACCCCCTGGTCGCAAGCGTCCCATTTCAGGGGCATTGACCTGATCGTGGACGACAATAGCCTGATCGTCCTTTCCCACGGTATCGAGACGAGTAACACCATCATCGGCCCCGGTAAGGTAATACCCGTTTACCTGCACAAAACAACCCTCGACGGCGAAGTGCTCTGGACACAAAAATACCTGCTCACCGAGGTGCCAAGAGAGGTCGTGGCAGTGCCCGACGGCTACGTCATCTACTGCGGCAACATCAAAAGGCATTTCTTGAAAACCGACAAAGAGGGCAATCTGGTGCTTGCCAAAGCCCTCAACACACCGGACTATTTCCCAGCCGGCTACGAAGACTGGCAAAAAAACCAGATTGAGCGCGTCGGCTCGCACCTGTACATCACCGACTTTTCGGCAAAGGCCAATATCACAGGTCAATTCACCACAGTGCTGAAAACAGACCTGAACCTCGGTCTGGAGTTCGATTGTGGGCTGGAGTTCGTGACCGTATCGGATACAGCGATGACCAATCCGCTGCTCTTCGCGACCACGCAGACCGTGACGGCCAGCCCTGCAACGACGCAGACGGCTACGCTGACCAATATGCCCGACTCGATAAACGTCCACCAGGCCTGCCCGTTCTGTCCCAAGCCGCTCTGTACCGATAAACCCGACCTTGGCCCCGACCGCATCCTTTGTGCCGGGCAAACCACCACGCTGGATGCCGGTAGCGGGTTCGCTGCCTACAACTGGTCGAATGGTCAGGCTACGCAGACCGTGCCGGTGAACACAACCGGCATCTATATCGTGGAAGTAACTGATACTTGCGGACAAACCCTGCGCGACACGGTGGCCGTAACCGTGCTGCCCCAGCCCGCCCCCACCACGTTGACCATCCAATTCTACCCCGGCGACACGATTATCCTCGCCGGCACGGCCTACACCCGGTCCGACACCGTGGTGCAAACCCTGCTGACTGCCGACGGATGCGATTCGGTGGTCACCACCATCCTGCAACTTGTGATCACGAAAGTGGATTTGTCCTGCCCCGGCAACCTCACGGTGCCGGCGCCCCCCAACCAATCCTCGGTAAACCTGACCTACCCGCTGCCCACGGCAACGACCGATTGCCCCGATCCCGATATCGCGCTGACCCTCTTGCAGGGTTTGCCCGTTGGCGGCGCATTCCCCTTGGGCAATACCCTGGTGTGCTACGAAGCGGCCAATGAATGTGGCATCCGCGACACGTGTTGCTTCACGGTCACCATACAGCCGGCGGCCGATGAAGAGGCTTGCGATGTAAAAATTCCGCCGGGCAGTTGTATCCGTTTTGAAGTACTGAACATCCAGTTAGACGCGCTCGGGCGGCCCCGCTACCGGATGCGCCTGACCAATACCTGCGCCAGTCCGCTGAAGTTTGTCTATTTCCAGTTGCCCAACGGCATGACGGCA
>JBGSKO010000002.1:0-3297 GCA_041741155.1 Saprospiraceae bacterium
GTGGCCCCATCCCCAACCCCTCCCCCAAATGGGAGGGGAGCCTGTCATCGGATACAGTAAAAATTACCACCAGTGGGGATGCTTTGGCTTTCCGACTTGAAATCAACCGACAACGCTCGATGTAGCGCCCCTCCCATTTGGGGGAGGGGTTGGGGGTGGGGCCACCGCGGAGCGCGATCTTCCATTGCCGGAATCTCCCCACACTAAACCCCTACCCCCGATCCCGAACGTACTCCAGCAGGCGCTGCATTTCCATTTTCCACGGTTTGTGACTGCCGACGAAATTGTTATGCATAAAACTGAAAACGAGCGTTTTGCCGCGCGTAGTCACCAGATATCCGCTGAGACAATGCACGCCGCTCATGCCCCCGGTTTTGGCGAACACATAGGGCCGGCCGTTTGTGCCGGCATACCAGTCGGCGATGGTGCCGTCCTGTCCGCCGGCAGGAAACAGGTCGAACAGGCGTTCGGCGGGCTGTTCGAGCCACAATTTTTGCAAAACCTGTGCAAGTGCCCGCGGCGAGGCCAGGTTGTAGCGGGAAAGTCCGGAACCGTCCACCCAGCGCGGACGGCTGTGCAGGTCGGCGAGCACACTGTCGAGCATCCAGCGGATGATCGTGTCTTGTTGCAGGAGGTCAAATTTCTGTCCGGCGCACACCAGCAACATTTGCTCGGCGATGAAGTTGTCGCTTTGGTGCATCATGCGGCGCAGAACGGTGTCGAGGGGCGTAGCATGGTGCGTTTGCCAGGTATCGGGCACTAATACGTGCTCCCAATAACCGGTGAGCGCTTCCACCTCTTTTCCCAGGGTATCGGAGAGCAGTTGGCCGGCATCAATGCCCGTGAACGGCAGCCACGTCTCTTTCTGTTCGCCCGAGGTCGGCAGCGGTAACACCCACAAACTTTCGTGTTCGAACCGTTTCGGGCGTTCTGCAAGCATGGGACCCACAAAGTAATCGTTGAAAAACGGCGGCTCAATGGTGTAGCCGTTTGCGTTTTGGCTGAACCGTACTACATTGCCGTACATCGGAAAAACGCTGCGTTCCGGCTGGTAGTGATACGGGTAGTCGTCCCAGGCCCAGCCGGGACCAAAACGCTCCAGTTTGGACCTTCGAGGAAACAGCTTCAGCGTGTCCGGGCCCTCTTTCAGCCCCTGAAATGCCGACTGCCATTGCTGAAATTTGGGGTGCAAAAACGTCGGATCGCCGGTGCCGCGCACCAGCACCACGCTTTGATTTTTGGCTTCGTCGAGGATACGGCGCTGGGTTTGTATGGCCGGGACAGAATCGCCCAGGACGTGCAGGCAAGTCGCCAGCGTCAGGATTTTCGTGGTGGAGGCGGGGATGAAATACTTGTCGCCCTGCACGTCGGCCAGGATTTTTCCGGTAGTCGGATCGAGCAACACAAACCCGGTGAACCCCTGCGCGAAGACCGGAGATTGTGCAATTTGTTTTTCTATGGACCGCCCCATACGCCGCTCGGCGCGGCGGGGCGCGGCACAGGAAAACAGGACGAGAAAAAGGCTGAGGGTAGCGAGGAGGCGTATCACTGCATGTTTTTCAGTTTGCCCAGCGGGACGGCGTTAACGACGGTCCGCAATTTTTCCATGCTGCAGCCGCGGCAGGTAGCGGTGACGACAAAGCGGTTTTCGGCCAGTACAGCCAGCTCGCTGCTTTCGCCGTTTTTGCGGAATTTTTCAAAACTCTTGTAGCCGTTCAGCGTGGTGGTGCGCTCGTAGCCGTTGTTGTCCGCTTTGTCAATCGTAATGCTGGACCACGCGGCCATACCCATGAGGCCCATGCCCATGCCGCCGGTGTCTATGATTACCAGGCGAAGTTCCTTACCGGAGCCGTCCTTGTAGTCGCCTTCCGCTTTCGAAATTTTGATGGTCATGGCGCCTGCTGTTTCGCCGCTGCTGTTGGTCTGCGTGAAGCCGCCGGCGTTTTGGGGCAGCAGCGCTTTCAGCTCGCGGAAGTTAACAGGCTCCACAAGTTGCTGCTTTTCAACAGCTTTTTTTATGGCCTGTTCGGCTTGGTTCATCGCCGCTGGCGGAGTGGCCGGCGGGACTGATTGTCCGGTGGAGGAGGTGTCCGCTTTTTTGTCGCCGCCACAGGCGAAAAAAACGAGCAGGAAGGAAAGGAAAAGCGTGTTTTTCATACAGCGTGTTTGTTTGATGTTAAATGGATTCCACGACCCAGCCCAGGTGCTCGAAAAGCATCCGGTATTCGCCGGGAATAAACAGCCGATCTTCGGGATTTGTTATGGTGTGGTACGACTGTGGGTCCAGCAACCGGTTGTTGCCGGGCTGAGCAAGGTCAATAACGAATCGGGTAGGCGGTTTGCGGCGGCTGATGAAGCGCAACTCAAAGGCTTCCAGGCGCAGCGGATCCTGCGGATCGAAGACGCCCATTCCGGCTTTGCGTGCTTCTTGTATGTGCTTGCGAGCATTTTTCAGTTTGGAGCTGCGCTGCACCGTTTTCCAGAAAGTTTCGGGCCGGATATTCTCCGGCGCAAAGGGGCTGCCCAGCAGAAATGGCTGTATGTTGGGCCAGATGAAATAGGGTAGTGCAGTGCCGGAGGACAACTGCCGTTCGTTGTAGCTGAACCGGGTCACGGCCTTGGACACGGCGGGGTCATCAAAGTTTTTGCCGTCGCTGTTCAGGTAGCACAACAGGCGGCCGGTACCATCGAGGAACTCATGCCCGAAGGCCATAAAAAGTGCGAAATCAGCAGCCTTCTTGCCGCTTTTTTCGAGGTCTTCCTGCATGATTTTTTCCAGGCTGCGTTGGGCATTGTCGGCGTGACGACTGTGGTTGGGCGCTACGTCGGCGCCGTCGCCGATACGGGTTTCGAGGTATTGCAGCAGGCCGGCCCGGAGGTGGAGGCCTGTACGCCAACTGCCGGAGGTGAAATACGCGTCCCACCGGGCGTTTTTCAGCGCGACAAATCCGTGGCCCGGGAGGGGAATACTGACCTCGGCGGAGTCAATGCCGAGAAAACGGACGCCGATATTGTCGGTCAGGCGCGTGTTGACGGTATCGCCGTCATGAACGATCTGTTTGATGCTGCCCATTTTGGAGCCGTGGTTTCCGAAAAAACCGTTGCCAATTTTGAAGCCTTTGCTGCTGAGTCCGATTGCGCCCATGGTGCTGTAGTAAAAAGGTTAGGAAAGGGGAATACGGGCAAATTTCGGTCCAATACGTGATAACGCAACGTCGGCGAGGTTTTAAACCTCGCCGACGTTTGGGCAGATTCCGTGTGTTTTGAAAAATATCGCGTTGCTCCGCAGTGGCCCCT
>JBGSKO010000003.1:0-26324 GCA_041741155.1 Saprospiraceae bacterium
GAGCGATGAGTGATGAGTTTCGTAGTGTCCACTACCATACTTGTCACTCATCACTCATCGCTCATCACTCATCACTCATCACTCATCACGCATCGCTCATCACTCATCGCTCATCACTAGAAAAATGCTTGTATCTGCCATCGTAGCCGTTGCCCAAAACGGGGTTATCGGCAAGGACAATGAAATTCCATGGTATTTGCCCGCCGACCTGGGCTATTTCAAGCGCACTACCATGGGGCACCATATAATTATGGGGCGCAACAGTTTTCGGAGTATTGGGCGGCCGTTGCCCAAGCGCACGAATGTAGTAGTCACACGAGATCCGTTTTTTACAGCGGAGGGGATTTGGACTGCGCACTCGGTGGAAGAGGCGCTCGGTATAGCTTTTGACAATGGCGAAACCGAGGCTTTCATCATCGGTGGCGGCACGATCTACCGGGAGAGTATGGATTTGTGGGACAAACTGTACCTGACGGAAGTAGATGCGACGCCCGAGGGCGATGTCTTTTTTCCGGAAATAGACCCTGCTGAATGGCAGGAAACCTGGCGGGAGGAACACGTTGCAGACGAAAAAAACGAGTATGCGTACACCTTCCGGGTGCTGGAACGTATTGTGGAAGAGGAGGTTTAAGGCGCCTCCCACAGTGTCCGACATTTTTTCCGGCCAAGATGCACGAAAATAACCTCGTATTTTTTTTATACTTTTGCAGCCGATTTGCCGAGCCCGTAAGGCTTTGGCAAGCATATAGGCGGGATTTTACACACAAAGACAGGCTTTAGCATACATGGAAAAGAAGCGTTTGCTCCTCGTTACCCAAGAGATGGAACCTTACACGGAAGGAAACAGCATCTCTGCGCTGGTAGCCCAATTGCCAAAATTTTTACAAGATAGCGGTTATGAGTTGCGGATATTGATGCCGCGTTACGGTGTAGTCAACGAACGCCGCCACCGTTTGCACGAAGTCGTGCGCCTCTCCGGAATGAACATTATCGTAGATGATGACGACTACCCACTCATTATCAAAGTGGCCTCCCTACCCGGTTCCCGGCTTCAGGTGTATTTTCTGGATAATGAAGATTTTTTCAAACGCAAGTTTGTGTTTGAAGACGAGGAGGGTACGCCATTTGAAGACAACCCGGACCGCGTGGCTTTTTTCTGCAAAGGTGCTATCGAAACTGTGAAAAAATTCGGCTGGGCGCCCGATTTTATCCTCTGCCACGGTTGGCTCACCAGTCTGATGCCGCTGTATCTGAAAACGGCGTACAAAACAGAGGCCCTCTTTGCCAACTCTTCGGTCGTTTACACCGTCTTTGACAGTGAAAACGAAAAGCAGGGCAAGGATCGGTTCTTTGAAAAATCCGCCATCAACAATATGTCTCAAGCAGATCTGGAGGCATATCGGGATGGCGACGGGCTTTCGATGCACAAGGGTGCCTGTCATTTCGCCGATGCCGTTATTGTTGGCAGCGAACAGATTGATGCCGGCGTTGATTACTTGTCCGTCACGCAAGACAAACCCGTACTCCCGTGGAAAGGCGAGGAAGGCTTTCGCGAAAACTACCTGGAATTCCTCCGCCAGTTGAGCGAGGCCGAAGTTTCCTGATGCTTTCCCGGCCAATCCCACAGGCTTTTTGCGGCTGGCAATAGACCCATACACCGGGCGCATGAAAGCCCACAGCATTGGGCTGGCCTAACATCAACAACCTTTGACCAGCCGCCATTCTAAACACATGAAACAAACCATTGCACCATTTTTTGTTGCCCTCCTCCTTTCGGCAGGACTTTTCTGGGGCCTTGGCTGTACCAAGCCATCTGCTTTTGGCGCCGACCTGCTGGACGATGAACTGGCCGAATACGTCTATACCGATACGCTGACCTTGCAGTGCACCATTTTGCCGGAAGACAGTTTGGTGACCTCTGACCGGTCATCTACTACCAGCTACATGTTTTGCGGGCAGCTCAATGACCCAGTGTTTGGTCGCTCGGAATCGGAAATTTATTCGCTTTTCCGGCTGCGTGACCTGAGCCCAAACTTTAAAGATGCGAAGGTGGACTCGATCGTCCTATACCTCCGTTACGCAGTCTCCGGTTTTTATGGAGACACCCTCCAGCCCCAAAACTTGCGTGTACACCGCGTGGAGACGGGGTCACAGGTGCGCTGGGACGCCGACTATTACTCCAACCAATCGCTGCCGGTAGGTGATGTACTCGGCGAGGTATTGAATTTCGTCCCGAAGCCCGGTACTGATGTGCAGTTGTTCGACTCAACCACCGTTGGCCCGTACCTGCGCGTTCCTCTGGACAATGCTTTTGGCCAGGAATTACTTGATATTGACAGCCTTACATTGACCTCCGACACTATGTTCTGGCAAAAGCTGCGCGGTATCCGAATCTCTGCGGAATCCGCCGGCAGCCCGCCGGGTGCTATGATGGCTTTTGATTTGAACAATTCGACTTTTAGCCGTGTGCGCTTGTTCTACAAGTATGATTCAGATACGATTACTACATCGCGGACATTCGATTTTCTATTTCTCGGCGGCAATAAGTTCGCGCATTTTTCCCACGACTACACCGGCGCCCCGGTAGCCCCTTATATTGGCCAGCCGGCGGAAGACCTGCTATTTGCACAGGGCATGAGTGGGTTGCGGATCAAAATGGAAATACCGTACGCACATTTGCTCGAAAACATCGCTGTGAACAAGGCAGAACTGGAGATGACTGCCGCTGTGCTACCCACCTCCGACCCCAGGTTGAGGCCTGTCGATCAGCTGGTATTTACCGAAATTATTGGTGACACCGCAACCACGCTCACCTCGGATGTGCTCTACTCACTGGGGGCCACACTAACGGGAGGATTTGGATTCTTCGGCGGTTTTCCCGAAAAAGAAACCGACAATGGCACCACGGTGGACCGATACCGCCTCACACTCACCCGACGGTTTCAAGACATGGTGGACAATGCATCGGGGAATATTAAAGACCAAACGCTGTACATCAACGTGTACCCCCAAAGCCGTTCCGCTACCCGTGCGGTTTTCTACGGTCCCAAAAGCACAACCTTCCCGATGAAACTTGCCCTGAAATACACCAAAGTCCGATAACCCAACTCAAAACTCGGGATTCAAAACTTAAAACTGTAACCAATGTGTGGGATTATCGCTTATATCGGGCCTAAGGAAGCTTATCCGATCGTCATCAAAGGTCTGCATCGGCTGGAGTATCGCGGGTACGACAGCGCGGGCGTCGCGCTGCAAAACGGCTCGCTGAACGTTTACAAAAAAAAGGGCAAAGTGTCCGATCTTGAAGCTTATACTGCAGATAAGGACACCAGCGGCTCTGTTGGCATGGGCCACACCCGCTGGGCTACGCACGGTAAACCGGATGACGTCAATGCGCACCCACACGTCAGCGGAAATGGCCGGCTGATGCTGATTCACAACGGGATCATCGAGAATTATGCTTTGCTGAAAAGTGCTTTGCAAAACCACGGGCACACATTCCAAAGCGAAACGGACACAGAAGTACTGGTACACCTCATTGAGGAAGTGCAACAGCGCGAAAACCTGCGTTTGGAAGAAGCCGTCCGGCAGGCACTTACCCAGGTACAGGGTGCTTATGCCATAGTGGTTATGGATCGGGAAGATCCTGACAAATTGGTTGCCGCCCGCAAATCCAGCCCACTGGTAATCGGGATTGGAAAGAAAGAATTCTTGATCGCATCAGATGCCACACCGATCGTAGAGCACACCAAAAAGGTGGTTTATCTGAATGATGAAGAAGTAGCAACCGTGACGCGCAACGGCGAACTGACCATCAAAACCCTGCGTAATGAAGAGATGACTCCTACAACGCAGGAGATCGAACTTGAAATCGAGCAACTAGAAAAGGGCGGCTACGAGCATTTTATGCTCAAAGAAATATTTGAACAACCTGCTACTATAGCTGAGTGCATGCGCGGTCGTATGAATGCCGAAGAAGGCTGGGTACGTCTCGGAGGCATGGAAGAGTATAAAAAACGTATGATAAATGCCCAGCGCATGATCATCCTGGGCTGCGGCACTTCCTGGCACGCCGGCATGATTGCCGAGTATTTGTTTGAAGACCTTGCCCGCCTGCCGGTAGAAGTTGAATACGCCTCCGAATTTCGTTACCGCAAACCAATAGTACGCGAAAACGATATCGTCCTGGCCATCTCCCAGTCCGGCGAAACCGCCGACACGCTTGCTGCCCTTGAATTAGCCAAAGAGCACGGCGCCATCACGTACGGCATCGTCAACGTAGTCGGATCGTCCATCGCGCGCATGACCCACAGTGGTTCATATATACACGTAGGGCCGGAAATCGGGGTGGCCTCGACCAAGGCGTTCACGGGTCAGGTAACGATGTTGACCATCATGGCCCTGATTCTGGGGTACGAGCGGGGATTTCTCGGCAAGTCGCAATACCAAAAACTGGTACAAGAGTTGTCCCTCATCCCCGAAAAAGTGGATCGGCTTCTCAAAAACTGCGACGACCAGGTGCGGTATATTGCCGGGGAATTCAAGGATGCACCCAACGCGCTGTACCTTGGCCGGGGATATAACTTCCCGGTGGCCCTGGAGGGCGCGCTGAAATTGAAGGAGATATCCTACATCCATGCTGAAGGCTACCCGGCAGCGGAGATGAAACACGGACCAATCGCTCTGATTGATGAAAATATGCCTGTCTTTGTAATCGCTACCAACCTGAGCGCCTACGACAAAATAGTATCGAATATCCAGGAAGTCAAAGCCCGCAAAGGAGTTGTCGTAGCCGTTGTTACCGAAGATGATCAAACAATTAAAAAAATGGCGGACTATACGATCGAAATTCCGGCAACAGAAGAACCGCTCACGCCGTTGTTGTCCGTTGTCCCGCTACAACTCCTGGCCTATCACATTGCCTTGCTCCGCGGTTGCAACGTGGACCAGCCCCGTAACTTAGCCAAATCCGTAACTGTAGAGTAATCACAGTTTTGAGTTTTGGAATGTGAGTTTAAAAAACTCAAACTCCAAAACTCAAAACCCAAAACTGAAAAAAGTGAACAGTGTAAACATCGAATACAACACCGAAAAGAAAGATATCCGGTTTCCGGAATATGGCCGTGCAATACAGGAAATGCTGGAGTTTGCCAAAACGATTCCGGAGCCGCGCAAGCGACAAAAGACCGTTGAGGCCATTATTGGTTTGATGCAACAGCTCAATCCGATCGGTAACCGTAACATAGACGACTACCGGGAAAAGCTCTGGAACCACGCATTCGCTATCGCTGGATACGAACTGGACGTGACGCCGCCACCTGGCATCGCCCTCGTCCGCAAGGACGAACTCGCGCCTGTTGAACGCCCGACCTACCCGCCCACAACCAATCGCCTGCGGCACTATGGGTACAACGTGCAGACCCTCATTAAAAAAGCCATCGAAATGCCCGAGGGCCCTAAAAAAGAGGGTTTTGTGGAGGTTATTGCCTCGTACATGAAGTTGGCCTACAAAACATGGAACCGGGAACATTATGTCTCGGACGACGTGGTAAAAGACGATCTGGAAATCTTGTCCGACGGCCAGCTGGAATTGCATGAAGGACACAGCTCGCTGGATATACTCGCCTTTAGTGCCAGCAAAAAAGACCGCGAAATGCAACAACACCGCCAAGGCCAACGCGGCCGTAGTGGTAGCAACAGCGGCAGCGGAAAAAATAGCGGTGGCAAATCCCGAAAACGCAATTACGGCAACTTCCGTAAGCGGAAAAAATAGGTTGTCACCAGCTTTTTACATGGTGGGGGTAGCGCACGACATAAGATTCCTTGATGAGGCGGGTCATGCGTTCGCGTAGTATTTCGACACCTTCTTTAGTTTGAGCAGACATAAAAACGCTTTCGCCGTAGGTATTCAGCATACGTTGTCCCAGTTCCTCTTCCAGATCGAGCCGCGTGGCAGCATCGAGCAATTCATCGAAATACCGCTCGCGGTACAGGTCTATTTTGTTGAAAACCATTAGTGTCGGTTTCTCGCCGGCGCCCAATTCCTCCAGTGTTTTTTGTACTGTCCGAATGTGGTCCTCAAACTGCGGATGTGCTACATCCACGACGTGCAACAAAATATCGCATTCACGCACCTCATCTAGCGTGCTTTTGAAACTTTCAACCAAATGGTGTGGCAATTTTCGAATAAATCCGACGGTATCCGATAGCAGGAAGGGTACTTGCCCGAATACCACCTTGCGCACCGTAGTATCCAGTGTAGCGAACAGTTTGTTTTCCGCCAGCACCTCTGATTTGCTCAACAGATTCATCAACGTGCTCTTGCCTACGTTGGTGTAGCCTACCAGCGCTACCCGGATCAGTTCGCCGCGGGTTTTGCGCTGTGTTTGGGATTGCCGGTCAATATCTTCAAGTTTTTCCTCCAAACTTTTGATGCGGTACTGCACCAACCGGCGGTCGGTCTCAATTTGGGTTTCGCCCGGGCCGCGCATACCGATACCCCCGCGCTGCCGCTCCAGGTGCGTCCAAAGCCCGCGTAAGCGGGGTAGCAGGTATTTCATTTGAGCCAGTTCTACCTGGGCTTTTGCCTGGGCCGACTGTGCCCGGTGCGCAAAAATATCGAGGATCAGCGTGGAGCGGTCTACAATTTTTACCTTAAGGATTTCCTCCAGATTGTTGGTTTGCTTGCCGCTAAGGTCGTCGTCGAAGATAACCATACTCACTTCCTCGTGTCGGTCGAGGTACTGCCGGATTTCCTCTACCTTTCCTTTGCCCATGAACAACCGGTGGTCGGGGTGTACGGCACGTTGGGTGAACCGCCGGATGGTTTGGGCGCCGGCCGTAGTGGCCAGAAACTCCAGTTCGTCCAGATATTCCTGCGCCTGCGTTTCGCCGACTTCCGGAGTAATCAGGCTAACCAATACAGCGTACTCCGTTTCTTTTTTTAGCCCGGTGGCTTTTTCCCCGAGGGTCCATTCTTTGGCCATACGTTGCGCGGAATTTGTTTTAAGGTTATGGAACGATCTTGCAAAAGTAGCGAGAACAACCTAGGAATTATTTAAAAAAACATTTGGTGCGCCAAGACGTGTTGGTAAGTTATAAAATATTGAAAATCATATTTTTAAATACAAATAATGCGTGCATCTTTTTTTTGCCGATACTATCAACAGATTTTCCGGTAATTTTGGCCTCCTATTTGATAGGGCCGTTTGTTCCTAAGTCGATTTGGCGTTTGTCTGACAGTTTTTGTATCAACTCGCAGGCATCACCCCATCCAATTTTTTAATCTTTATCCGAACTGTATTATGGCGTTTATTGGTACCAAGCAGACCTTAAGCCAAAAGCTGCAGCAAAAATTATCTCCTCAGCAGATTCAGTTGATGAAACTGCTGCAGATTCCTACGGCTACATTGGAGCAGCGCATTCAGGAGGAACTGGAAGCCAATCCTGCGTTGGAGGAAGGCGACGAAACGGCTGACCTGACCGAGGGCAGTACGGAAATGGATGCAGACGAAATTGACTATTTTGCACAGGAAACTGCCGCTGATGAACAACCGAACGACTCCGATAATTCCCTGGACGAAATAGATCGGGATACTGCCGACGAATACGCCGATGAGGGTGAACCCACCAGCCTTCAGGAAGACAGTGTGGAACTGGACGACTACCTCATGGATTTTATTGAGGACGATCCCGGAACCTACAAAACCCGGGGCGAAGACCACCACAACAGTGAGGAAGAAAAAAGTATTCCCCTAGCCTTTGAGAATACCTTCCACGAATATCTGGAACAGCAACTGGGAATGATACGGTTGCACGACGAGCGCGAACACAACATTGCCATGCAGATCATTGGATCTATTGATGATGATGGCTACTTGCGCCGCGACCTGACCGCAATGGTGGACGACCTGCTTTTTAGCCAGAATATCACGACTTCCGAAGCTGAAATCGAACATATTCTGCTCCAGGTGCAACAGTTCGACCCGCCGGGTATCGGCGCACGCGACCTGCGCGAATGCCTGCTCTTACAATTGCACCAAAAACTCAAGTTCAACGACGATATAGTCCCTTACGAAGACAAGTTGGCCATCAAAGTGGCTATCAAAATCATTGACCAATACTTTGAGGAGTTTACCAAAAAGCACTACACCAAGTTGGCGCGTCAGCTCAGCCTTGACGATGAGGATCTTAAAGTGGCTGTAGATGAAATTCTGAAGTTGAACCCTAAACCAGCCAGCGGCTTCGCCTCTCGCAGCGATCGCGCCGTAAATTATGTCCTGCCCGATTTTTTAGTAGCCAATCGCGATGGGGAACTCGAACTCACCCTAAATGCCCGCAATGCGCCGGAACTCCGGATCAACGATCAGTACCGCGACATGCTTCGCGCCTTTCACTCCGGCCGGAGCGGCAAGCGCCCAACCCGGAAAGAAAAAGAAGCTATCTTGTTCATCAAGCAAAAAATTGACAGCGCCAAGTGGTTTATTGATGCCATCAAACAGCGCCAACAAACCATGCTACTGACCATGGGTGCTATTCTGAACCACCAGCATGACTACTTCCTGAGCGGCGATCAAAAAAAAATACGCCCGATGATCCTCAAGGACATCGCCGATGCCACCTCGCTGGACATCTCGACCGTCTCGCGCGTAGCCAACTCCAAGTATGTACAAACTGAATTTGGAACAAAACGACTCAAGGAGTTTTTCTCAGAAAGCCTGCAAAACCAGGATGGGGAAGAGGTGTCCACCCTGGAGGTCAAAAAAATTCTGACTGATCTTATCAAGGACGAAAATAAACGTCGCCCCCTTTCCGATGAAAAACTCAAGTCGCTGCTGCTCAAAAAGGGCTACAACATTGCGCGCCGAACCGTGGCCAAATACCGCGAACAACTCAATATCCCGGTAGCGCGCTTGCGCAAGGAACTTTGAGGCAAGGTTTCGAAGGATTGTTGTGACGAGGGACGACCAATTATGAAGGCGGTCTTTTCTCGTTGGCAGAATTTAATCTGCGCCGGACACCCTCAGGAATGCAAATGCCAGTTCCAGACCCCGAACCTGCGCGGACACGTATTGTTGCAACGTTTCATAGTCTCCCCGCGCAAACTTCAAAAATCCCGATGCCTGACCATAAACAGCGGGCATTGTTGATTTTTTAATCAAGTAATAACCATCCATAAAGTCCTGCACTCCCCCGGAGATGATCAGGTTGCGCACGCGAATCTTTTCGCCCAGATCAGTACATAAGTGGTTTGCTTGGCCCACCATTTCTTCGGCGGTATGCCCTACGAGGGCAAATTTGTGAAAAATCTGTTGTTTCTCCGGGCTGCTGCGGAGTAGCTCCAGTTTGGCAAAGTTGGTGCCTCCGGCAGCAGCAAACTCGACGGCTGCCAGCGGCAGTTGAAGCAGGGCGCGCATACTGGCCGGCCCCATGCCCTGTCCCACCTCTTTTACTACTATTGGAAAATCAGCCTTGTCTACAAGTTCTGCAATGGTGTCAATAGCTGGTCGTTTGAAACAGTCGCCTTCGGGTTGCATAGCTTCTTGCAACGGATTGAGGTGCACGATGAGGCCGTCCGCACGAAGACGATTCAGTAAATTCCGGATGACGTCAATTTGATTGCGCTCCAAAATTTCTTCCAATTGTGCAATGCCGAGGTTGGCGTAAAGTGGCAAATCCGGGCCGATCAAATCCCGGACATCAAAATCCGGCAAATAGTCATCGCTGTAGAGCAATTGCCGGCAAGAGCCAAGGCCCATTCCCATTCCAAACTCTGCACAGGCTCGGGCTAGGTTTTGATTAATCGTACGTGCAAGACCTGTTCCGCCAGTCATGGATGATACCCAGATAGGGGTGCGCAGTATTTTTCCGAGAAAAGGAGTGGGCGCGAGGCTTCCGGGTTCCGGATGTGCTGCCAAGGCTGGTTCATAAAAGAACCGCTTGTCCAACGCTACGTGCTCCACCTGACTCTGGAATGCCAGCTCAATATGGTCTTGTTTTCGGGAAACAGCCGTTGGGTCGGCATCTGGCAACGTTTGTTCAGGTTTCATGTTTTGCTAATTGCTTGGATGCCTGGTAAAGGTACGGCGTCCAATTCCGGGGGAAAACAAGCTTAGGCCATTTTGGTTGCCGAGGGCACCGCAATACAGGAGCAAACGGGCAAGCGATTGTCCATTTTGGGCAATTCTGCATCACACGCGACGTTGAAGTTTTCGTTTCCAAATAAAACCATTCAATTTGTGCGCAGAAATTTGCCCCGCGCCGCCGACCATCGGGGATGATCACTTGATTTATGAGAAAAATACTCCTTGCGCTTCCTATCCTGTTTGCTCTGCATGGCGCAGCGCAGGATCCTATTTTTTCCCAGTTTTATGCCACGCCACTGCAATTAAATCCGGCTTTCGCCGGCAGTGGCTATGCTCCGCGATTGGGCGTTGCCTACCGCAATCAATGGTCCGGATTCAATAATGCTTACCGTACGTACGCGGTCTTTTACGAACAAAGTTTAAACCGGCTCAACAGCGGCATCGGTTTCAATTTGGAAGGCGACGATGCCGGAAATGGCATCCTCCGAACCATGCGGTTTTCGGCCATGTATTCCTATCGCCTCCAAATAAACGACAACTGGGCCGTCAAGATCGGCATGGAGGGGGGCATTCATCAAACAGCGCTTGACTGGGAGCAACTCGTCTTTCCGGATCAAATTGACCCGTTTTCTGGGCCTGTAATCACTACCTCTGAACTTCGACCCGATCAATTAAGTAAAACTGCCCTAGACCTGTCTGCCGGATTGCTCGTCCTCAGCGAACGGTTCTGGCTCGGGATCGGCCTTAAACACCTGAATACACCCAACCAGGGGATTTTGTTGACCAATGATAACCTGAGTAGCGGGCTTCCGCTGCGCTACACCTTGAGTGGCGGCTTCGAAGTGCCTGTTAACTCGGGCAATAAAGGAAAATCAACCTCGTTTATCTCTCCGAATTTCTTGCTCGTGTCGCAAGGGCCGTACAAACAATTGAATCTTGGAGCCTACGCCACCTTCGGGCCGATCATTGGAGGAGCATGGTACAGGCATACTTTCGAAAATGCAGATGCTGCTGTTTTGATGCTCGGGTTTCGTCAGGATATGTTCAAAGTTGGTTTAAGCTACGATGTGACCGTGTCCGGTTTGTCCGGCCGGGCAGGAGGTACTTACGAATTGACGTTGGGCGTGTTTTTTGACAAAGGGCGCAAAAGACCTAAAGACCTGAATGATTGCACTAAGATGTTCTATTAAACTTGATTTCGGTGTCCTAAATTGACAGAATTTTTGCTCTTTCGTTAAATTTGGGAGACCTCCGATAGTGAAATGTTTTATTTGCCTACATTTGCTGCTCATTTTTCAAAACCTGCTATTTTAATACATGAAAAAAACACTCATTCACGGGTTAAGCTTGCTCTTACTGGGTCTTTTGGTTGTTAGCTGCGGTCGCAAAACCGAGCGTTCCTCCACCACCAACTGGAAATACAACGACCAAAAATGGGGCGGCTTTGAAAAATTGGACTACGAAGGACAGGCTACTGGCCCGAATTTGGTTCTTATCGAAGGTGGCACCTTTACCCAAGGTCTTACAGACCAAGATGTTACGTTCGAATGGAACAACGTTCCACGTCGCGTAACCATCTCCTCGTTCTACATGGACGAAACGGAAGTATCCAATATTGACTACCGCGAGTACCTGTATTGGGTGGCTAATACTTGGGGAGAGAGTTTTCCCGAAGTTTGGCAACGTGCACTGCCGGATACCTTGGTTTGGCGGGAAGAGTTGGCCTTCAACGAGCCAATGGTGGAGACTTATTTCCGCCACCCTGCTTACGATGACTACCCTGTCGTCGGTGTCAGCTGGGTACAATCCAATGAATATTGCAAATGGCGCACGGACCGTGTCAACGAGATGATTCTCATTGAGCGCGGTGTTCTGGAAAACACGCCTGATCAGAAAAACGAAAATAACTTCAATAGCGAGGCCTACCTGGTTGGCCAGTATGAAGGCTCGGTTCGCAAAAACCTTCCGGACCGCCGGACTGGTGGCGAACGCCCGGTTCGCTTGGAGGATGGTATCCTGTTGCCCGTTTACCGTTTGCCGACGGAAGCAGAATGGGAATTTGCCGCAGCTGCTCTGGTCGGAAACCAGGCAACCAGCAAAGACGAACTTGTAACCGACCGTCGAATCTATTCCTGGGATGGCAATACCGTACGCTATCAAAAGCGCAATCGCTACCAAGGCAAGATACTTGCAAACTTCAAACGCAGTGCTGGTGACTACGGTGGTATGGCAGGCGCTTTGAACGACAAAGCATTTTCTCCTGCTCCTGTACGTTCCAACTGGCCAAATGACTACGGCCTGTATAACATGGCCGGTAATGTCAATGAATGGACTGCCGACCTGTTCCGTCCACTTACCTCGCAAGACCTTGTGGATGTAGACAATATGGACTTGAACCCTTTCCGTGGTAATACGTTCATGCACAAGGAAATTGACCCGGCAACTGGTGCGCCAGTACAAAAAAATGACCTCGGTCAATTGAAGTATGTGGTTGCTGATACAACCGAAACGGCCCTGCGCGACAACTACAAACGCCCCGAGGTGTTCAACTACCTGGATGGTGATAAAGAGTCGGAAGTGGAGTATCGCTACGGCATCAGTACGCTTGTAAGCGACAAGGCTCGGGTGATTAAGGGTGGCTCTTGGGCCGACCGCGCATGGTGGTTATCGCCAGGCGCACGCCGTTTCCTCGAGGAAGACAAGGCAAGCAAATCAGTAGGTTTCCGCTGTGCAATGACACGGGTAGGTTCCCCTACCGGCAATGACGAACCGGCAGGTAACCAGTTCAAGGTAAAAAAGAAGCCTGTAAAGCGCCGCTATAAGTAAATAGAGCATCCAGGCGAAAAGGATGAATCCTGATTTCGCACGACTTACTTCTGAAAACGGGAGGGCCTTTTGTCCCTCCCGTTTTTTATTGCATGTCTTCGAAAAATCGCACTTAACCGCGCTGTACTATAATGGTTTCTTTAGACAAACTGTATTCGATCTTTCTGCAACATCCGGTGGTTTGTACGGATACCCGACAACTTACCGCGGGTTGTATTTTTTTTGCACTAAAGGGCGATAATTTCGACGGCAACAAGTTTGTAGGACGGGCCCTTGCTGAAGGGGCGTCGTACTGTATTGTTGACGACGCCCAGTCTGCTCAAACAGATTCTGAACGCTGCCTGCTTGTGCACGATGTCCTGAGTACGCTTCAACAATTAGCAGCACATCACCGCCGTCAATTTGATATTCCCATCATTGCTATTGGCGGCTCAAACGGCAAGACGACTACCAAAGAACTGGCATCAGCTGTATTAAGCAGTCATTACCCATGCCATTACACCAAAGGCAATCTGAATAATCACATTGGTGTGCCTCTGACTCTTTTGGCAATGCCACTCGACACGGAAGTAGCTGTAATTGAGATGGGTACCAACCAGCCAGGCGACATCGAACACCTGTGTGAGATAGCGGCCCCCACACACGGTCTTCTGACCAATATCGGAAAAGAGCATCTCGAAGGCTTTGTGAATCTGGATGGGGTTAAAAAAGCCGAGGGGGAATTGTATCACTACTTAGCCCACCACCACGGTTGTGTTTTTGTAAATACTTCAGAAAAATATCTGAAAACTATGTCACGGGCAAACCGCCAAAGGGTGTGTTATGCCGCATCCGATGTGCTGAACCAGCAGGATGGTATCATTGACGTTAAACTGTTGGGGAGCGATCAATTTATTCGTGCGGCATTTCTGTCGGAAAACAACCAGGCCGTAGAAGTGGCGTCACAGTTGATCGGGAAACACAATTTCCACAATATCATGACGGCTATCGCACTTGGAGTATATTTTAAAGTGCCTGCTAAAAAGATCAAGGCTGCGATTGAAGAGTACCGGCCCTCCAACAACCGATCCCAAGTGCTAACATACGGCAGCAACACGATTTTTCTTGATGCATACAATGCCAATCCCTCCAGTATGCGCGCCGCTTTGGACGCACTTCAGGGTATGTCGGCTCCAAAAAAAATTGCCATTCTGGGCGACATGCTCGAGCTGGGAGCAGAAAGCCAGAAGGAGCATGAGGCCATCTTGCGCTTTGCAGCCCGCCTAAAACTGGATCACCTTGTTGCGGTAGGCCCTGTATTTGCCGGCTGCGATCCGGCTCGATACCAAGCAATTTTTCTTCCGAATGCGCAGGCTGCCAAGGAATGGTTTGATCGCCAGGCATTTGATAGGGCCCTTGTTTTGATAAAAGCCTCAAGGGGGATTGGCCTGGAACGGGTTGTTAAGAAGTAAAATCCAGGGCTGTACGCACAAAAAAACTCACGCACCATCAAATCTGCGGAGCGCCTGCATCAAACGGTCGGGTAGTTCTTCCCGGCACGCAGATTGGTAGTCCTGAAAGGAGCAAGGAATCAGGTAGTGCCGCCCGTGTATTTCTTTTGATGCCACGGGGGTCTGCATCCACCAGCGCCCGCTACGGGTGCTTTTCCAAAATGTGATCTGGTAATGCAACTGGCGAAAATCCACGATATACTCCGTGAGGCTATCTGTTGAAGCCGGGAAATCATTTTTTCGATTGAAAAATCCTTCGAGAAAATACCAAACCATCTGGCCGATTGCTTGAGCCGTTTGTTGGTCGCGGTCTCGGTCGCTATGGTGTCCGAATATTCCAAACGACGTGAGTTTGTCGCTCATGCCTGCGTAGCGACACAGTTGGCATGCTTCTTCCACAAAATATCCTGAAGGCGTTGGGTTTTCTACTCCTGGCGCCTCGCTTTGCTTGATGGCGCCAAGGTGAAACGCCAAAGTGTCTGCATCGCGCAATATGGGTTCGGCCTCCTCTATTGCAGCGCGCGATTTCCCCAATCGGAGTACATCAAAATTGCGCTCGTGCAGAAAATCAATTCGTTCGGGGGGCATCTGATGGGTTTGAAGCCCTACAAGACCAAAATGAAAAAGCATCGGATGGCGCGGTTGAAGCAACGGAGCATAAACCGCAAGAGGTTCCTCTTTAGCTGAGTTTGAATCGGAAAGGCGCAAAGTTTGATCAATGACAACAAGGTTTGCCAACGATTTTGCCTCTTGGTAGGCCAAGAATTGGGCGCGAGCCAACTCTTCCCGATGAGCCAGGAGTATTGGCAATACACCGCCACTCAACAGTTCAAACAATACCGGAATAAGTACAGATGGCTCTGCGCGGCGCAGGTTTCCCAGGTCGGCCACGGTCCCCTTCGGGAATGGGAACGCCGTTTGAAATAATGTTTCACGTACAGCATTTGCCTCTTTATCTCCGGCTCCAATCAGTGCCACACGCACACCCTTGAGGTTGGGAAAGGCCGCCCCGTGTAATAATATGTTTTTTCCAAAGGAAAAATCTGCCAGTGGCTCAATGGATTTACGAAAGGAAATGGGCAGCGGTTTCAACCAGTTCTGCAACATACAGTTTGTTTTGCCGGCAAAAAACGGCGTTTGCGCCACATTACACATTAAAAATTGCAAACAACCCCAAAGAGGCCTCCAGGTGTAGTTTCATGGACAACAAGACTTTTTAAGGTAAAAAAAAATCCATCCGGTTTTTCGCTACTTTTGCGCCGGTTTTTAAACCACACTATTTTGCGCCTTAACCACACACCAATAAGTACTATATACGGATGGAGGAACTCCTGACCCGCTACAAAGAGAAAAAGCCGGAGATCGTTTTTGAATGGCACGATGCCGAAACCGATGCCGAAGGCTGGATCGTAATCAACTCCTTACGCAATGGTGCAGCAGGCGGTGGTACTCGAATGCGCAAAGGGCTTACCCGCGAAGAGGTTACGTCGCTCGCAAAAGTCATGGAAGTCAAGTTCAGTGTTTGCGGCCCACCTATTGGCGGTGCAAAAAGCGGCATTAACTTCGATCCCAATGATCCACGGCGGCTGGAAGTACTCGCACGCTGGTATCGGGCTGCACTGCCGATCCTCAAACATTACTACGGAACTGGCGGCGATCTCAATGTAGATGAATTAAAGGATGTGGTGCCAATCACGGAAGACTTGGGATTGTGGCACCCGCAAGAGGGCATCGTTCGAGGGCACCTCAAACCTGGAGAAGGGCAGCAGATTAATATTATCGGCCAGCTACGCCATGGGTGTGCCAAGATAGTAGAGGATTCGGAGTACTTGCCAGAAGGTGGAGGCCATAAACATGCCGTAGCGGACCTTATCACCGGGTTTGGTGTGGCCGAGTCCATACGGCACTATTATGACCTGTATTTCAGTAGCACACCTGCCGGAAAAACTGCGATTATTCAAGGCTGGGGCAACGTGGCATCAGCCGCCGCATGCTACCTTGCTAAAGAAGGTGTAAAAATAATCGGGATCATTGACCGAGAAGGGGGTATCTTGTGCCCCGATGGACTCAGTCTCGAAGAGGTCAAGCATTTGTTCAATACCAAGAACGGCAACAAACTTCAAACGTCGAGCCTGCTGCCTTTCGAAGAAGTGAATGAAAAGATATGGCGAATGGGTGCAAATATTTTCATCCCGGGAGCCGCGTCAAAACTAATTACGCGTACTCAGGTGGATGCAATGCTGGAAGGAGGAATCGAAGTGCTTGCTTGCGGCGCAAATGTTCCATTTGTAGATGATGGTGTGTTCTTTGGTCCAACTGCTCGTTTTACAGATGAACATACCGGAGTTATACCGGATTTCATAGCAAACTGCGGCATGGCCAGAGTTTTTGCCTATCTGATGCAACCTGATGCCATAATGACCGACAAGGCGATTTTCAGCGATACATCAAACACAATTCGACGTGGGCTGGAAGAAGTTAGAAAAATAAACCCGGCTCCAAATAATATTTCTTCGAATGCCTTATATTTGGCCCTCAAGAAACTTGGAGTTTGATTTTTTTAGAAGATTAGAAAGATACCTTGCCCATACCACAGAAACTATCGTTTGTATTTTCACATTTACGCCAATTCATAAGCGTTGAACTCAACTGTTAACATTTTTTAATTCTAAATGCAGTGACCCTATGACAGTTAGAAACTTTGTATTAGCTGTTCTCTTTATTTCTGCGACCTTCAGCCTTTCGGCTCAAGATGCCGCAGCACCGGCTGGCGGCACGTACCGCTCCTTCTCTCCTGCTGATCAATGGGAACTGGGCCTTCACGCCGGCGTTCCGTTTGTTTCGGGCGACCTCGACGGCAAATTGGGATTCGGCGGCGGCTTGCACGTCCGCAAATCGCTCGATCACATCTTCTCTGTTCGGGTTGGTGCGTTGTATGCGAAAACCAAAAGCGAGAGTGCCACACTCGCCAGCAGCACCTCTGAAATGAGCTGGATTTCCGGCTCTGCACAGTTGGTCGTGACGGTCAACAATTTCCGGTTCAATAAACCACACCGGAAACTTGCTATCAACTTGTTCGCAGGTTTGGGAGCAGCCAGTTTCACCACGGATTACACCAACATTCCGCAACTCAACTCTTCCTCTACCGGAAGCATCGAAAGCGGATTGAGCGGATTGTTTGAAGTGGGTGCAGGCCTTGGCTACCGTGTCAGCCCGAAATTCAACATCGGTCTCGAGTACACCCTTGGCTCCGTGTTCGGCGGCAATGGTGACCTGCTTGACGGTAGCGAAAATTTCGATGCCCGTGTAACCTCGTTCCGCGACTATCTCCACTACCCACACCTTACCCTGAACTTCAATCTGGGTGGCGCGGACAAAAATGGCACGAAAAAATCTGAGCCGCTGTATTGGGTAAACCCAATGGGACAGGTTAGCGACGCTATTGCAGCACTGGAAGCACGTCCGGTGTATGATCCGACGGACACCGACGGTGACGGCATCATTGACATGATTGACCAGGAAAAAGAAAGCCAGGCAAATGCTCGTGTAGACACGCGTGGTGTAGCACTGGACAGCGACATGGACAAGGTCGCGGACTACAAAGACAAGGAGCCGTTTTCGCCTCCTGGCTACCCGGTTGACGCCAATGGCGTTGCTCAGGTACCGAAGCCTATCACAGAGACTGACGTGAACCGTATTGTAGATGCCAAATTGGCTAACTTCAAATTGCCGGTTCAAGAAGGTCTTTCGGACTGGTTCCTGCCGATCATCAACTTCAGCACCAACAGCTACAACATTGGCTTCGATGAGTACACCAAACTGTACCAAATCGCCCAAGTGCTGAAAAACAATTCCAAAGTGCGTGTTGCTGTAACCGGCCACACCGACCAAAAAGGCTCGGAAGGCTACAACAACGTGTTGTCTTTCAACCGCGCTAAAGCAGCTATTGAGTTCCTCGTTAACCAGCATGGCATCGCTCGCGAACGTTTGGTTTTGGACTGGGCTGGTGAGGCTACTGCATTGGTTCCGGAGAAAGGCGCTTCAAACCTTAACCGCCGTGCAGAGTTCCGCGTGGCTAAGTCCGGCGAAACCGACAAGGCTCGCCCGGATGGTCCGGAAGCCGGCAAAGGCCGCTTCATGGGCAACAAAGCCTCCGGCTATTAATCCATTGCAACGAGTAGCGGATTGACACCAATACCGCTTCCCAATAGATGGGCAATTTCCAAAACAGGGAATTGCCCATTCTTTTTGTCCCCATTCCTGCCTGCGCGACCAATTGCTGGATAATAAAGCCATTTTTGAGCGCGTTTACTGGTACCTTTTTCTATTTCCACGTCAACATCGCCAAAACAACGCGACATGAAGGCAATCAGAGCAACTGTCCTGAGTTTCGGCCTCGTAACGATGGCCTTTCTCACCCCAAATCTTCCCCAGAATCCACCGGTCGAAAAGCCGGCTCCCGATTCCACCACCCTGGCCAACGGGGCCTTCCAGCATGGGGAAAAACTTACCTATAAAATTTACTACAACTGGAATTTCGTCTGGTTAGCTGCAGGAGAAGTTACATTCCAGGTTTTTGATGAGGAAAAACAATACCACTACCGTGCCCACGGCGAAACGTACGATTCCTACGAGTGGTTTTTCAAAGCCAAGGATACGTATGACTCCTGGGTAGATAAGAGCACCTTGCTTCCCACCTATTCCGAGAGAAGTATCCTTGAAGGCTCCTATAAAATTTTTGAAAAAATCTCCTTCAACCAGGCCGGCCAAAAAACAACGGTTTGGCGTTCCACAACACGTGGTGAAACGGAAACGAAATCCGAACACGCCGTACAGGATAAAGTACACGACATTTTATCCAGCCTGTATTTCTTACGTACGCTTGATTTTGCCGCCAAAAACAAAGGCGCCGAGGAGCCGTTCCGTATTTTCATGGACAAAGAAGAGTTTCCCCTCAGAATGCGCTACCTCGGTAAAGACAAAGGCAAAAAAATACGCGGTTTGGGAGGGCATTACAACACCCTGAAATTAGAGCCGCAAGTGATCGTGGGTAATGTTTTTAAGGATGATACGAAAATGACCGTGTGGGTATCCGACGACCAAAACCGTATCCCGATCCTCGTCGAATCGCCCGTATCCGTTGGCTCCGTCAAAATGATTCTGAAAGAATATCAGGGTCTGAAGTACGATCTCAAAGCAAAGGTTAATTGAACGTGCAACAAGCACATTTTTTGAGAAACCCTTTCGGCCAACATTGCATTTGGGTTCGGGAATTAACTTTACCTTTGCCGCGTTGTGCAAACCACAAAAACGCAACGGGCCCGTAGCTCAGGTGGTTAGAGCAGCTGACTCATAATCAGACGGTCGCGGGTTCAATTCCTGCCGGGCCCACCAAAAACAAAAATCCCCCGTCAGCATACGCTGCGGGGGATTTTTTATTCCAGTAAGTCTTTTTCAGACTATTTCGCTTCTTCGTTCTCGTCGAACTGCACTTTCAATTGGGCCAGTGCGGCCAAATCGCCAAGTGTTTCTTTCTCTACTTTCTTCTGAACATCGGCAAGCGCTGTTTTGGTTTCGCCTTCCTGTTTAACCCGATCTGCCTTAACAGCAGTTTCGGCTTTGTACTTCAGGTCCTCCACATAGCGGGTGTGCGATACCAGAATACGACGGTCTTCTTTGTTGAATTCAATCACCTTCACTGTCAGGACTTCAGCCGGCTCTACTATTGAATTATCTTCCTTACGGATATGCTTGGCGGGGGCAAATGCCTCCAAACCATGCGGCATTTGGAACGTAGCTCCTTTGTCGTCGCGCTTCAGCACCGTTGCTTCATGGTACGAACCTACCGGGAAGATCGCTTCGAAAGCATCCCACGGGTTCTCCTCAATTTGCTTGTGGCCGAGGCTGATCTGGCGTTTTTCGCGATCAACATCCAACACGAGTACATCAATGGATTCACCCATTTTGGTAAACTCGCTGGGGTGTGCGTAGCGCTTGGTCCAGCTCAGGTCGCTGATGTGTACCATGCCGCCAACGCCTTCGCTCAGTTCGACGAAGATGCCGTAGTTGGTCATGTTTTTCACCGTGCCGGTGTGGCGACTGCCCACCGGGAAACGGCTGTCAATGTCGCTCCAGGGATCGGCAGTAAGTTGCTTGATCGAGAGGGACATCTTGCGGTCGCCGCGGTCAATGGTTACCACGCGGGCTTCGACATCCTGGCCCATGGTGAAGTATTCCTTGGCGTTTACGCTCTGGTTGCCCCAGCTGATCTCGCTGATGTGGATCAGTCCTTCGACACCCGGCATGATTTCCACAAATGCGCCGTAGTCTTCGATGTTGACAACGCGACCTTTTACGATAGCGCCTTCCGATACATCGGCTGCCAGCACTTCCCATGGATGCGGGGTGAGTTGCTTGAGGCCAAGGCTGATGCGTTTTTTATTCTCGTCAAAGTCAAGAACCACCACGTTGATGCGCTGGTTGAGCTGCAGTACTTCGCTCGGGTGACCGATACGGCCCCAGCTGATATCCGTGATGTACAACAGGCCGTCCACGCCGCCCAGATCGAGGAAGGCGCCGAAGTCGGTGATGTTTTTGACGATACCTTCGAGTACCTGACCTTTTTCGAGGCTGGCGAGAATGTGCTCGCGCTGCTCGGCCAAATCGCTCTCGATAAGTGCTTTGTGGCTAACCACGGCATTTTTGATTTGCTCGTTGATCTTAACCACTTTGAATTCCATCAGTTTGCCTACGTACTGGTCGTAGTCAATCACCGGTTTGATGTCAATTTGCGAGCCTGGAAGGAATGTTTCCAGACCGTTGCAATCCACGATCAAGCCGCCTTTTGTTTTGCTGATAACCGTACCGCTGATGATCGTGCCGTTTTTGAACGAATCAACGATACCTTCCCAGGCACGGAGGATTTTTGCTTTTTTGCGCGAAAGTCCAAGTTGTCCCTGGCTGTCTTCCTGGCTTTCCACATAAACTTCCACTTCATCGCCCTTTTTGATGTCCGGCGTATCGCGGAATTCGTTGAGGGAAATCAAGCCGTCGCTTTTGTAGTTGATGTCCAGAACGACATCGCCACTGGTGATTGCGCTGACCCGACCACGAATGATCTCGTTTTCCGCAACGCGGCTCAAGGTGACATCATACTGCTCCAGCATCTGGCTGCGATCCGCATCAGAGTAGGCAATAGCGCCACGCTTGTCCATTTTCCAGTTGAAATCATCGTGTGCACCGCCTACGATGATTGGCTCAGCCAAGGGCAGTTCAATGTCTTCCTCTTCATCGTCAGCCAAAACAGGAGCAACTGCTTTAGCCGCAGCAGGAGCAGGCGCAACTGGCGCTTCGGCCTCTACTTCAGCAGTCGGTTCAGTTGCCACCAAAGCAGGAGCTGCTTCTTCAGCGGGTACTTCCGCTACTTGCTCGGCTGCCATTTCCACAGCAGCCACTTCAGGTGCTGTTTCTTCGGGCGCCGGGACGGTTTCGGGTTCCGGTGCAACTTCCACTGCAGCAGCTACTACTTCTGCAGGAGTTTCTTCGGCCGGAGTTTGGTTTTCCTCTTGTTCGAGGTTGACTTCTTTTTCGTCGTCGAGTATCATAATTGAAAACGGTTGGTTCTGAGGTTTTTAAATGATTGTTGACTTGCCGGCCTCACTTAGGGGCGAAACCGTTACCCCTTGTTTTTTTAGTACAGACAAAATATAAAATTTGCCCATACCGCAAAAGCGGGCGCGAAGGTAACGCTATTTCCCGGATAAAAAAACGTCGAAGTGATTTGAAGTGGATAATATTACCTGCTGTTTGCGGGCAGGATAGGACAGGGATGCACAGATTTCCACAGAGCAAAAAAACACCGTTTAGGCAAGGGTCATCTACTCTGCGTCATTCCTTTCCTTTGGGCATCATACAATTCGCTAAATTTGCGTATGAAACCACGTGTGCTTTTACTCTTCATCCTCACATGGAACGCGCAAAGGTTGACAGCCCAATGCCCGCCGCTGGAACCAATCCAGGGGAATGCTACCCCCTCGTTGTGCGGTGGCCCCAACCCCAACTATCAATTCCACATCTATTCCATTGCCAATTCGGCTAATGCGGACTTGGTGTGGACACTAAGCCCGCCCACGGGAACCTTTGTGGCCGGGGTCAATACCGGGCCAAGCGTCATCGTCAATTTCCACAACACCGGCCCGACCCAGTTGTGCGCCACGCCGACCAACCCCTGCTACGATCCCACGCCCGTCTGTATTGACCTCGACGTACAGGAACTGCCCTACGTCAACATCCCGCCGATCCAGAAGGTTTGCCACGGGGATCATGTGTACCACGAGTTTACGGGCAACGCTACTTATTATCTCTGGCGAGTAACTTTTGGTCTGGACATCGGGCAGCCGCTCGGATTAAACCAAGGAACTGTGGACTTCATCGCCAAAAATACGGGCAACAGCGTTATCAATGCTCATATCGCGATTGGGCCATGGCACGATCCTGCCTGTTACGGGTATCCAGCACTATGGTATCTCGATGTCTACCCCCGCCCTGTGGTAAACCCGCCGTCCAATGTCGTCGTGTGCGGGGGCGACCCGGTGTCCGTGGCGTTTTCGGGTTCCAACGCCACGTCCTTCGAATGGACGAACGACAACCCCGCCATCGGCCTGGCGGCCTCCGGCACGGGCAACATCGCCTTCATGACGGTTATGGCCGCGCAGACCCAAACGGCCACCGTCACCGTGACGCCCGTCAACGAGGGCTGCACCGGCGACCCGGTCACCTTCACCATCACGGTCGAAGGCTCCAGCATGGACGATCCGCCCGACCTCATCGTGTGCCCGGGCCAGGAAGTCAACATCCCCTTCAGCGGCAACGCCGCCGACTACGTCTGGACAAACAACAACCCCGCCATCGGCCTGGACGCGGCGGGCAACGGTACCATCGCCTTCACTGCCTCGGGCGCGACCAACCAACAGACGGCCACCGTCACCGTCACCCCGCAGCCCTGCTCCTTCGGGCCGCAGTCGTTCACCGTCACCGTGCGGCCCCGCGCCGAGGCCAATCCCCTGCCCGACACGGTCGTGTGCGCAGGCGACTCCCTGGCCCTGACGCTCACCGGCTCGCCGGGCACCCAGTTTTTCTGGACCAACTCCAACCCGGCCATCGGGCTGGACACGGCGGGCAACGCGCCCTTCCTGCACCTCGTGGCGCCGCAGGTGGACAGCGCCGTCACGGGTATCATCACCGTCGCCCCCGTGCGGCAGGGCTGCACGGGCCAGCCCATAACCTTCGCCATCACCGTGAAAAAATGCTGCGCCACCACTGCGGGTATGCTCGACACCACCACCGTCACCGTGTGCGGGCCGGACAAAATCATCTCCCTGGCCTTACCGGCGGGCTACCACCTCGAGCCGGGCGACACGCTGCGCTACATCCTGTACTCGAATCCGGCCAACCCGCTGGGCAGCATCGTGCAATACTCGGACACGCTGCTGTTCCACTTCCAGCCCGACAGCATGCACCTTGACAGCACCTACTTCGTGGCGGTGCTGGCCGGCCCGCTCGCGCCGGGCGACAGCCTGCTGCTGGATGCTGCGGCGAAGTGTTTTTCGCTGCACAAAGGTCCGAAAGTGCGCTGGGCCAAAAAGCCGGCGATGGCGGTAGCAGTGCCGCCCGAGGCGGTATGCGGCGACGGCTGCGTGGACGTGCAGTTCGACCTCACGGGCACGCCGCCGTTCGAGTTCACCTGGCAGGTGCTGCAAAACGGGCAGGTGCTGCTGAGCCGCGATGAATCGGTGGCCACGGGGTATCAGCACACGGTGATGGTATGTCCGCAGCACTTCGCCGTGCCGGCTTCGGGCAACGAGCCGGTGCAGTTCCGGGTGGTGTGGTTGGTGGACAAGCACTGTGATTGTTCCAATTGATTCGAATGGTTCGATTGATTCGATTTTGCCGCTTGCGAGGCAAGATGGGCCACGGAGGGTACTCGCAAGCGGCAGATCGGCAAAAATATCTGTTTCTGTAACTTGGCTATGCATCACACATTTGTTTCATAAAATTTGAATTATTCGGCACAGTATGTCGAAAAAGCACGCCTTTCGCAAAAATTTAACGCCTTTCGCTTGGCGAGCCGAAAACGTTTTTTTTATTTTTGTGCGCTTGAAAAAACAACCCCTGCGGAATATCGCGACGAAATCCTCCGTGTACCCCCGGCAAGAAACCTCCCGATCCGATTTCTTCACCAATCAAAATGTTCCAGGTATGAACAGTTTTAAATCCCCCCCCCCCCGCACAGCCCTCCTGCTGACCTGCGCATTTCTCTTCACACTGAACCTGATCATGTCCTGTGAGCGCGACATGTCGGAGCACCGAAGTGACGGCGCAGGCCCCGCAAGCGACTTGGCCTCGGAACGCACCGACTGCACCGGTTACTGTGAATGCTCCGTGACGACGTTTTCCGACGCGGTTCTCAACCTTTGCGGGGACATCGTTTATGCGGCTACATCATGCAATTTCGGCTGTGATCCCGGCGACATGGGCGTATCCGGCGAGTTTTTGGAGTTCGAGCCGCGCGTATTTTGTGTAGAGAAACCGGGCAACGTATGCATCTACAACACGAGCACGATGGACTCGGTGGCGGTCCGGGTGTCGTTTGGCGGAAGTACGCCGCAAATCTACACCATACCGCCTAGTGACAGGATGTGCTTTAGTACTAACGCCCAATGTGACGTCACAAATCTTGATTGTTACTAATAACTAATTCTCCCTGGGCATAATTGATCGAGGGGCATGATCCTTACAGTCATGCCCCTCGACATTTTCAAGTCCGTTCCGTCTCAATTTCAAAAATCGGGATTCCCTTCAATTCAACTGCCGCCTTGCAACCTGTCTTGATTTTTGGAGGGTGCCCAACTGTCAATCGGTTATGAAAAACCTGCTTGTCCTCCTGACATTGCTGACGAACTATGTTCCTTCCCTTTTTTGTCAGTGCCCGTCCCTAGAACCCATTGATGGCCCTACCCAGGTGCGTACGTGTATAAATTTGACAGACTTCTATACCGTTCCGAACGGCGCCGATGCCAACCTTGTATGGACGCTCACGCCGACAGGTATCGGCTCTTTTCAGGGGCCGGCAAGCGGCGAGTCCGTAGGCATTAGGTGGGGCGGCCTATACGGCCCCACCGCCCAACTGTGCGCCACGCCGACCAATCCCTGCTACGACCCCACGCCCGTGTGCCTGACGATCAATATCGAGCGGTTATTTGTTTCTGGTATTAGCCATGTCCGGGCCTGCGCAGGCGACTATGTGTACCATCCCATAACCGGCTCTCCAAACACCGAGTTTCTGTGGACCTGCCTCAACCCCGCCGTCGGGCTGCCGCCCACCGGCAGCGGTGATCTGGACTTCACGGCCGCCAACGTCACGGCGTACACGGTGTCCGGCATTATTGTGCAGTCCGTGCAGGGGGACTGCTTGGGTGGCCAACAAGGTTTCCTTGTCATGGTTTACCCCATCCCCACCGTTACCGCTCCCGCACCGGTAACCGCTTGCGGGGGTGCGCAGGTGTCGGTCACTTTCCAGGGCACCCCGGCGGGGGCCGACTTTCTGTGGACGAACGACAACCCCGCCATCGGCCTGCCCGCCGCCGGCTCGGGCAACCTAAGTTTCACCGCTGCCCCAGTCACCCAGATCGAGACAGCCACCATCACCGTCACGCCCTCCAAGGTCAACTTGGACGCCACCGGTTCCGTCACCTGCACCGGCGACCCGGTCACCTTCACCATCACCGTCAGGCCCACGCCCACCGTGGACGACCCGCCCGACGTGGCCGTGTGCCGCGGCGAGCCGGTGGCCGTGGCCTTCAGCGGTTCGGGTACTGCGCCCACCTACGCCTGGACCAACTCCCATCCCGCCATCGGTCTGCCC
>JBGSKO010000004.1:0-31566 GCA_041741155.1 Saprospiraceae bacterium
CCCATGAATGTGGCGGTCCAATTTTCCCTTCCTCTGCGTTGTTCGTCGGTTACAATATCCCGTATTGCGCCCTCCTCACGCCTTGATGAAGGAAAAATTTACCTCCCCAACTCATACGACATTGACTGGACGCGGCACTAGCCCATTTCTAACTCATATTTTGAACAAATGCGTAAACGTATTCTTCGCACCCTCAAAAGCCTGCTTTTTTTGGCATTGGTTTATTTTGTGATATTGCTCGGTATGGGCTGGTACTCGGATTGGCAGCCGGAGGAAAAATCCCGCTTGCTACCAGTCTCCTGGGTTGATGAATATATCATTTCGGACAGCATCTTGTCTTTTGTCACCTGGAATATCGGATATGGCGGATTGGGAGCGGAATCCGATTTTTTTTACGACGACTCGGGTATCTGGTATTCGGGCAGCAGCATGGTACACGCCCCCAAAGAGCTGGTACAAAAAAATCTCGGGGGCATCCGACGCGCCCTGTCCAGTACCAAGGCCGATTTTTTCCTGCTGCAGGAAGTGGACAAGGTAGCTGACCGGAGTTATTGGACCAATCAGTTCGACACTTGCCGCAAGGCTCTGCCCGATTTTATGGGCACGATGGCTATAAATTATCGGTGCAGCCGGGTGCCCATTCCCCTGTTGGAACCCTGGAACACATACGGGATGGTGGAAAGCGGCATTGCTACTTTTGCCCGTTACCGCCAACGGGACGGGACCCGCTATCAACTGCCCGGAAAATACCCTATGCCCGACCGGATGTTTCAACTCGACCGCTGCGTAGCTCTGCACCGGTTTGACCTGAAAAACGGCAAACAACTGGTCGTGATGAATCTGCACAACGCCGCTTACGACCCCGGCGATAAAATCAAAGCGATCCAACTGCCCTTCCTGCGCGACCTGGCCGTGGCCGAGTACAAAAAAGGCAACTATGTGGTACTTGGCGGCGACTGGAACCAGTGCCCGCCGTTTTTTCGCTTCGACAGTTTTTCACCCGGATTTACCCAGGGATATAAACAAGGTAACGTGCCCGACGATATGTTCCCCAACGACTGGCGCTACGCCTACGACCCCACCGTGCCCACCAACCGCAAGTGCCGCGATCCGTACGTAGAGGGAAAAACCTTTGTTACACTGATTGATTATTTCCTCGTATCTCCCAATGTGCAGGTGCGTGCGGTGAAAGGACTGGATCAGAAATTTCAAATTTCGGATCACCAGCCGGTGTGGATGGAGGTGGTATTGCGGTGAGATAGTGTAAAAATAACACAGCCTTAATACGACCATTTACCGCCCAAAAGCCTATTTTTGTGTCGCCTTTCGGGGCAATTTTATCATGTTACCACAACTGAACTTAATATGTCAAAAAAACGCATTGCCATCAACGGATTCGGGCGCATCGGTCGCCTCACTTTCCGCAACCTGCTCAAAAACCCCAACGTGGAAGTGGTGGCCATCAACGACCTCACCGACAACCACACCCTCGCGCACCTGCTCAAATACGACACGATGCATGGCCAGTTTGACGGCGCCGTGACGTCCGACAGCGAGTACCTGTATGTAAATGGTAAGAAAATTCTGGGCTCTTCTATCAAGAACCCCGCTGAGTGCCCTTGGAAAGAGCTGAACGTGGATGTGGTACTCGAATGTACCGGCATCTTCCTCGACCGCGAAAAAGCAGGTTTGCACCTCCAGGCAGGCGCCAAACGCGTCATCCTCTCCGCTCCGCCCAAGGCAGACGATGTGCCAACCTTCGTGATCGGCGCAAACCACCAGGACATCAAGGAAAGCGACACCATCTTGTCCAACGCTTCCTGCACGACCAACTGCCTCGTGCCCATGATCATGACCCTGGACAAGGCTTTTGGTGTTGAGCAGATGTTCATGAACACCATCCACGCGTACACTGCCGACCAAAACCTGCAGGATGCTCCGCACAAAGACCTGCGCCGCGCCCGCGCTGCTGCACAAAACATCGTGCCCACCAGCACCGGCGCTGCCAAGGCTGTTGTGCTTGTAGCTCCCCACCTGAAAGGTAAAATCGCTGCCCACTCCATGCGTGTGCCTGTAGCGACCGGCTCTATCACAGACTGTGTGTGCGTCATCAAAAAAGCCGCTTCTGTGGAAGAAATCAACGCGGTATTCAAGGCTGCCGCCGAAACCCACCTCAAAGGTATTCTGGAGTACACCTCCGACCCGATCGTGAGCGGCGACATCGTACGCAACACCCACTCCTGTATATTCGACTCGGGCCTCACTCAGGTGAACGGCAACACCTGCCGTATCGTGGGTTGGTACGACAACGAAGCCGGCTATTCGGCGCGTTTGGCCGACCTCTGCGCAATGGTTTAAAGCTGCTGCCGGCTGTTAGCCGCACGGATTTTAAAGGCTATAAAACACAAAGACCTCTGCATATCAAATGATACGCAGAGGTCTTTAAATTTTTATCAGATACGAATTACATCATGTCCATGCCGCCCATACCCGGGTGTCCGCCGCCACTCATGCCGGACTTCTTCTCGGGTTTTTCGTTGATGACACACTCCGTGGTCAGCACGAGGCCAGAGATGGAAGCGGCGTTTTCAAGTGCCACGCGGGTTACCTTGGTTGGGTCAATGATACCGGCCTTTTTCAGATCCTGGTATTCGTCAGTGCGGGCATTATAGCCGAAGGCGCCTTTGCCGTCCAACACTTTGTGGAACACGATGGAGCCATCTACGCCGGCATTTTCGGCGATGACGCGGATGGGGGCCTCGAGCGCTTTGCGCACGATGCTGATGCCGATCGTTTCATCTTCGTTGACTCCTTTCATACCATCAAGGCTGGCAATAGCGCGCACCAGGGCAACACCGCCGCCGGCCACGATACCTTCTTCGATAGCAGCGCGAGTGGCGTGCAGGGCATCGTCAACGCGGTCTTTTTTCTCTTTCATTTCAACTTCCGTAGCGGCGCCAACGTAAAGCACTGCCACACCGCCGGCCAATTTGGCGAGGCGTTCTTGCAGTTTTTCGCGGTCGTAGTCGCTTGTGGTTGCTTCAATCTGTTGCTTGATCTGATTGATGCGGGCCTGAATAGCGTCATCTTTTCCTTTGCCGCCAACGATGATCGTGTTGTCTTTGTCAATGGTGATGCGCTCGCAGGATCCGAGCATGGTCAGGTCGGCATTTTCCAGTTTGTAGCCTTGCTCTTCGCTGATGACCGTGCCGCCCGTGAGGATGGCGATATCTTCGAGCATGGCTTTGCGGCGGTCGCCGAAACCAGGAGCTTTTACGGCTACGACTTTCAGGCCGGCGCGCAGGCGGTTCACCACGAGCACACCAAGTGCCTGGCTTTCCACGTCTTCTGCGATCATCAGCAACGGCCGGCCGGTTTGCAAGGTTTTTTCCAACACCGGCACGAGGTCCTGCATGTTGCTGATCTTTTTGTCCGTGATGAGCATGAAAGGATTTTCATACTCTGCCACCATTTTTTCAGCATCCGTGATAAAGTAGGGGCTGAGGTAGCCGCGGTCGAATTGCATACCGATCACCTCATCCATGTAGGTGTCGGTGCCTTTTGCTTCTTCTACGGTGATAACGCCGTCTTTCGACACGCGCTTCATGGCATCGGCGATGAGTTTGCCGATGGTGTCGTCGTTGTTGGCCGAGATAGCGGCAACCTGTTCGATCTTGCTGAAATCGTCGCCGATTTGTTCGGTTTGTTTCTTCAGGTCATCCACGATCACCTTTACTGCTTTGTCAATGCCGCGCTTGAGATCCATAGGATTGGAACCAGCAGCAACACTTTTGAGACCGGCAGTAACCAAAGCCTGGGCCAAAACTGTGGCGGTAGTGGTACCGTCGCCGGCAGCATCAGCTGTTTTGCTGGCTACTTCCTTGACCATTTGGGCGCCCATGTTGGCCACTGCGTCTTCGAGTTCGATTTCTTTGGCTACGGTCACACCGTCTTTGGTAATTGCCGGAGCACCGAAGGATTTTTGGATAACTACGTTGCGACCTTTCGGGCCGAGCGTTACTTTTACTGCATTAGCGAGTGCGTCAATACCTTCTTTGAGTTTTTCGCGCGCCTCTGTATCGAAACTGATCTGTTTAACAGCCATATCGTTCGGAAGTGATGATGATAAGTGATGAAATATTTAAGTGATTGATGTTTGGGAAAAAGGAACTTTACACGACACACAGGATGTCGTCCTCGCGCATAATCAGGTAGTCTTCACCCTCAAAGTGAATTTCCTGGCCGGAATACTTGCCATAAAGCACGATATCGCCAGCCTGAACGGTCATCAGGTTGCCGTCTTTACCGGGGCCTACGGCGATGACTTCACCGCGCTGCGGTTTTTCTTTGGCCGTGTCGGGGATGATGATGCCGCCTTTGGTCTTTTCCTCTGCGGGAGCCGGCTTGATAATCACACGGTCTGCGATTGGTTTCATACGTCTGACTTATTTTTGTTTTGGTGAATAAACGTTGATATTGGACTTACGGAATATTATTCGGATTGCATCCCTTTATCAGACTTCGTGCCAAGCAAAAATCCCTGCCATTTTTTCAGCCTTGCCGGAACATTTGCCGACAGCCTGTCACTACCTGACAACGGATTGCGCCAGATTTGCTTCAAAGAGGTAACCCAGGCAGTGCTGTAAAACGTGCCGGAAGCATGTAATTTCCAAACGGATGTGCGGGATTTGCAAGATTCCATCCCAACAATAAAAATGGTCCGAACAAAGGTTGAAAATGTCTTATCATTGCGCCCGGTTTGTGGTGTGCTGCCATTGCCTGTTTTTTTTACAACGTATTGCCTTCCAAATTAATAAACGCCTTTTCAGATCCAAATTGGCCTTCAAGAACGCCGTATTACAATGGGGAGAACGATTGATATTTTTTGTGCGGGAGAGTTGCTGGTGGACTTTACCACGGCTGAATTTGTGCGTACCCCGGATGAGGCGACGTTGTTTCGTCGTTTACCGGGAGGCAGCCCCGCCAACCTGAGCATGAACATGGCCCGACTGGGCAAAAAGGCCATGCTGGCTGCTACGGTCGGCACGGATGATATGGGAAACGTGCTAAAAAACTATGTCGCCCGCTTGGGGGTGGACATATCATGTCTGGCGCAAGTAGATGAGCCGACCACTTTTTTTCTGGAAGTACGTACCGCCGAAAGCACAAGTTTGCAAACCTACCGTACTGCGGACCACCTGATGTCTATCCGGCAGTTCCCGTACAACCGCTTCGACGACATATCCATTTTTTACACGACCTGCTTCGCCATGAGCAAGCTACCTGCTCAGCAGGTGATCCTGCAAGCTTCCGAACGCGCGCACCGCGCCGGTATGCGGCTAAGTATGGACGTAAATTATTCCGAAAAAATATGGCCCGAACAGCGCGATGCCCAACGCATCGTAGCAGAATTTTGCCGCATGGGCGCCATCATTAAAATCAGTGATTCCGACTTTCTAAATCTTTACGGTGAGGAAAAATCAGCGCCAGATGCTGTGCTGGATCAATTTCTGCGGCTCGGCGCCAGCGAAGTGTGCTATACCCTCGGCGCCAACGGCTGCTGGGTAGCCGACCATAAAAACCGGCATTTTGTGCCCTCCCGTCCAATGGAAGTCAAGGATCCTATTGGGGCCGGCGATGCGTTCTGGGCTGGATACCTGACCGCATTTTTGGAAGAAAAAACGCTGGAAGAGCGCGCTCAGGCCGGACACCGATTGGCCGAAATCAAAATCAGTAACTTTGGTCCACTTCCTGATCACGTAGATGCGACCTATTTGTTTACGGAAGCCTGAGGCGTTTGTTACATTTAGTGCTGCATTACTTTTCATTTGTGTCATGAAAAGATGGACGACACCTACCATTTCACAGCAATTTTAGAAAAATTCAACTCCAACCTCTGGGGGTATCACCTCTCCGTGCCGGATGCCGTCGCACAAACTTTTCTGGCCCAGGATGTTAAACGTTTCGTGTGTATGCTCAACGAAACCGCTGCGTTCCAATGCGCACTTATGCCCAAGGGTGCGGGCAGTTATTTCATCAATATTAATAAAAAACTACGCGACCAATTGGGTCTGAAAATCGGTACTCCGATCCGTGTAGCCCTGCAAAAAGACAACAGCGAATATGGCCTGCCCATGCCGGAAGAACTGGCGGAGGTGTTGCAACAGGACGAAGCAGGCGACCAATTGTTTCACGCCCTTACACCCGGCAAACAACGTACACTCTTGTACATCGTCGGGTCTGTTAAAAACTCGGATTTGCGACTGAACCGGGCAATTGCGGTTGTGGAACACTTGAAGGGGAATGACGGTAAAATAAACTACAAGCAGCTCAACACCGCGTTGAAAAGCCCTGTCTAACCGCGCAAAAACAGATGCACTTCTTCCTGCAATTCCGGGAAAAACGCACTAAAATCTGTTTCAAACGCTTCGATTTCGCTAAAAAAGAACGGCGTAAGCGCAGCCAGGTTCAGATCGCTTGGCAAACGCCGGGAGAAGATACCCAGTACCCACTCCAGTCCTTCCCGCGTCCGATAGCCGTCCAAAAACCGACCGGCCCGCATTTCCGGCCAGCGTTTCTGAAGCGACAACGGCATCATTTCCCAACCCTCCTCCAAGCCCTGGTACGCCCACTCTGCGAAGTCGCCGAACGGTACCGGGACATACCGTTCCCAGGCCCGGCACAGCAGGTGGTCGTACAAAACATCTACAACCGGCGCAGCGTAGCGGCCTGCGAACGGTCGCACCCGGGCCACGCTTGTCCGCACGGCAGCATGATTATCCGTAAACCCGTCAATGGCCCGGTGCAGCAGAATACCGCGTTGCACCCCCGGGGGGTAATGCTCCCATGACCGCCCTTTGATATAATCGCCGATGAAATTTCCGAGCAATAGTTGGGCGTCGGGGAAGGACAGAAGGCAGTGGGCTATATGGTTCATAATGCAGTTTGAGACGGTAGGAAGGGATGAGAAGGTTGCTTGTTCCGGTAAACTTCTGAAATGTTGGCTTACCTTTGCGCCCGCTTCGATCAAAGGCACTTTATTTACGTACCAACGGGAATCTATACCCTTTCAAACGCAAAAAAATTCCAGGCTTTGGCCTGAAAACTGAATCAATCGAACAAATCGAATCAATACAATATGGCTCTTCAATGCGGTATCGTCGGCCTGCCCAACGTCGGCAAATCTACTCTTTTTAATGCCCTGACCAGTGGCAAGGCTCTGGCAGCAAACTATCCTTTCGCCACCAAAGACCCCAACGTGGGCATCATCGTCGTGCCCGACGTCCGCCTGGACAAATTGGCCGAACTGGTACTCCCGCAGCGCACCTTGCCCACTTCCGTAGAAATTGTGGACATCGCCGGCCTCATCAAAGGCGCCAGCAAGGGCGAAGGTTTGGGCAACCAGTTTTTGGCCAATATCCGGGAAGTGGATGCCATTGTGCACGTCGTCCGTTGTTTCGACGATGATAATGTGGTGCACGTAGACGGCGACGTCAATCCCGTGCGCGACAAGGAAATTATTGATCTCGAACTGGGGCTAAAAGACCTCGAAACCGTGGACAAGCGCATTGACAAGGTGGCCCGCGCTGCCAAAGTCGGCAATAAGGAAGAGATACGTAACCTCGAAGTGCTGACCGCCGTGAAAAAACATTTGGAGAGCGGCCAGGCCGCCCGAAAACTATTGGCAGACCTGGATGAAGACGGAAAACAACTCATCCTCAAGGAATTGTCGCTGCTTACGGCCAAGCCCACCTTGTACGTTTGCAACGTAGACGAAAGCGCTGCCATTTCCGGAAATGCCCATTCGGAAGCCCTGCGTGCCGCAGTAGCCGGCGAAAACGCTGAAGTTATCCTGATTTGTGCCGGCATCGAAGCCCAAATTGCGGAAATGGATTCCATCGAGGAGCGCGAAGAATTTCTCGAGATGATGGGGCTGCATGAGCCCGGCAAAAACCTGCTCATCCGCCACTGCTACACCCTGCTCAACCTGATCACTTACTTTACGGCTGGTGAAAAAGAAGTGCGGGCCTGGACGGTACGTCGGGGCGCCAAAGCGCCCGAAGCTGCCGGGGTCATCCACTCTGATTTTGAAAAAGGATTTATTCGCGCCGAGGTAATCAAGTACGCCGACTTCCTGAAATATGGCTCGGAGGCCAAGGTGAAAGAAGCTGGAAAAATGGCCGTGGAAGGCAAAGAGTACGTTGTCACCGACGGCGACATCATGCACTTCCGGTTCAACGTCTGATTCAGGCGCGTTTGGATTTGGCAAACATCGCCAGCAGATCCCCGAGCGTCTCTTTCAAATCTTTTCTATTGACCACGAGATCCAAAAAGCCGCTTTCCAGCAAGAATTCGGAGGTTTGGAATCCCTCGGGGAGGTCGCGTTTAATTGTTTCCCGGATCACGCGTGGTCCGGCGAAGCCGATCAGGGCTTCCGGTTCGGCGATATTCAGGTCGCCCAGCATAGCATAAGAGGCTGTGACACCACCGGTGGTAGGATCTGTCATCAGCGAAAAATAGGGCAGGCCGGCTTTGGCCAGAAGCGTGAGTTTGGCACTGGTTTTGGCCATTTGCATCAGTGAAAAAGCACTTTCCATCATCCGTGCACCGCCGGATTTGGAGATAATGAGCAGACCTGATTTGGTCTCGATAGCCCGGTCAATGGCGAGCGATATTTTTTCGCCGACTACGGAACCCATGGACCCGCCGATGAATCGAAAGTCCATGGCTGCTATGACCAACCGGTTCCCGGTCACAGTGCCCTCTGCTACAGCCATTGCATCGTTGAGGCCGGTTTTGGCCATTGTTTCGTCAATACGCCTGGCGTAGGGCTTCAGGTCGGTGAAATTCAAAAAATCTATGGAAGCCAGGTCGTCGAACAAGCGGTTGTACTGCTGTTCGTCAAATAGTATCTCGAAGTACTCCCGCGAGCCAATGAGGCTGTGGTAGTCGCACTTGGGGCACTTGTAGTAATTTTCCTTAAGCGCCTTGGACGTGCTGGTTTCCTTGCATTTTTTACATTGGAACCAAAGTCCCTCGGGTACGTCTTTTTTGGACTTGGTGGCGGTGGTTACACCTTCTTTCAGTCGTTTGAACCAACTCATCTTGCGCGGTTTATTGAAAAATGAATACCAAATCGGCAACGTAAATGTTCCCGTGTGCGCATTGGGCTTTGGGAGAAAGCGGGGGCAAATATAGACAGAGTTCTAACATCTGGCCACTGTTCAGTGTACATCTCTCTTGTGGGTATTTGGGTAAAAAAACCGGAGCTACTGTTGTTTTAATTTTTTGGCTCAAAAGGAGCATCGGGGAATACAGCCCGGCCTACCTTTGCCGCCACTGCTTATGAATTGGAAAAGCCTGTTTCCCCTTTTACGAAAGGAGTTTGTTTTGGAGTTTCGCCAGCGCTATGCTATTAGCGGTATCGTACTGTATGTATTCAGCATGGTGTTCGTGGTGTATATTGCCTCCATCCAAGTGGCGCCGCCGGTGTGGAACGTGCTGTTTTGGCTGATTGTGCTGTTTGCGTCCATCAACGCAGTGGTAAAAAGTTTTGTCCAGGAGAGTGGCGCACGGCAGTTGTACTACTACCAGTTGGCTGATCCGGTGATGCTCGTGCTGGCCAAGATCATTTACAATACCTTATTATTATTGGTATTGAGCGGCCTTGCTTTTGGGGCGTATAGCGTGGTAGCGGGCAATCCGGTAAAAGACCTGCCTTTGTTTGGGCTGGTACTGGTGCTGGCAAGTATTGGATTCTCCATCGCGTTTACCTTCATCGCCTCTATTGCCGCCAAAGCCGACAACAGCGCCACCCTCATGGCAATCCTGAGTTTTCCGGTCATTTTACCGATTTTGCTCACCCTGGTTCGGCTTTCTGCTATTGCCTTGCGTTTGCTCCAAGACACCTCCTATACCCGGGACATCATCAACCTTATTGCTATAGATGCCATCCTGATTACCCTCGTATTTGTCCTGTTCCCGTATATCTGGAAAGACTGATTTAACTTCGGCGATTCGGTGGCTGGCCCCTATAACCCTCATTACCTGTAAACAAACAAGCTATGTGGTGGAAAACCCTTTCCGTTGTTCTGATTGTGTACACGTTGCTGGCCGGTATGCTGGTGCCGTTAAAATCCGGTATTGTGCGGGTGGAGCCCGTATTTGTACGCACGAGTCAGGACACGACGTTGCGTTTTTTCGGCTATAACACCTTTTTTGCCAAACCATCGGACAAACCTGTTCGCATTTGGTTATACTACAACAAGCAATATGCGTTGGCTGCCCGGGAGTACAAAGTCGTGAACGATACCCTTCTGGAAGCGACCTTTTCCATGCCCAAAAACCTGCCCGATGGCAAACAAATCGTCCCGTTGAATGCGCTGGTTGACCATCCTGAAACTGGGGCCTCCCTGCTTCCGGCGGCGGTTTCGCTCCGCCAGGATACCGGCGCGGTGGATTCGGCGCCGCTCGACGGCGCCTGGACAGCAAATCCGGTGCAGCACATCCATGTACAGTCCGGCTTCTCGTTTCCCTACCAAAACGTGATTTACGAGAGCATTCGAAACACCTATTTCCACGTGCCGATGTGGTTTGTGCTGCTGTTTTTGTTTGCGGCATCGGTTTGGTATAGCGTCCGGTACTTACGCGACCCGAATCCGGAGAATGACCGCCGGGCCGCCGCACATGCAGAGGCCGGGCTGTTATTTGGTGTACTCGGCCTGGGGACAGGCATGATATGGGCCAACTACGCCTGGGGCAAGCCCTGGAGCAACGACATCAAGCAATTGATGACTGCCGTAGCGCTGCTCATCTACCTGGCGTACTTCATCCTGCGGCATTCATTCGATGCGTACGAAAAAGGCGCTCGATTGGCGGCGGTGTACAATGTATTTGCCTTCGCGTCGCTCGTTCCGCTGCTGTATATCGTGCCCCGGATGTTTGCCAGCTTGCATCCTGGCGCCACGGGCAATCCGGCTTTCGGCAGCCAGGATTTGGACAACACCATGCGTGCCGTGTTTTACCCCGCTATTCTCGGCTGGACGCTGCTTGGGTTCTGGATTGCGAACCTGCGGATCCGATACCAGCGGCTCCTCGATAAATTTACCGGTCTTGAAGATTAGAACCCACAAATTTTCAAACACAGAATCCAGAAACCTCCTATCCAGAAACCATCCACCCAACTCTAAAACATGAAATTTTTTATGATCCGTATCTTTTTCACGTTTGTTCTGCTGGTGGCAATATCTTTGCCCGCCGCTTTTGCAGAAGGCAACCGCGATTTCATGCGCGAGACAGGTAAAATCAACGTAGTGGTGGCTGTCATCCTTGTGATTTTTCTTGGTATCGTATGGTATCTCATCCGGCTGGAGCGGAAACTAACCAAACTAGAGCACCTAATAAAAGACGATGCATGAGTGCAAAAATCAGTTTCTTCAACAGCGTAGAGCAGTACGTTGACAAAGCGGCTAGCTTTACAGACATCCCCACCGGTCTGGTGGAGCAAATCAAAGTGTGTAACCTTGTTTTGCAAATTCGTTTCCCGGTTCGCGTTGGTGACAATTACCAGGTCATTGAGGCATACCGCGTGCAACACAGTCACCACCGGCTTCCCACCAAGGGAGGCATTCGCTACGCCGAAAGCGTGGATCAGGACGAGGTGATGGCTCTTGCCTCTCTGATGACCTACAAATGTGCACTGGTGGACGTGCCCTTTGGCGGTGCTAAAGGGGGCATCAAGATCAATCCGGCCAACTACACCGTCGAACAACTGCAGAACATCACCCGCCGCTACACCACCGAGCTTATCAAGAAAAACTTTATTGGCCCGGGCATTGACGTTCCTGCACCAGACTACGGAACAGGCCCGCGCGAAATGGCGTGGATTCTGGACACCTACCAGGCTTTCCGCCACGGTGAGATTGACTCCATTGGCTGCGTAACCGGCAAGCCGGTGACACAAAACGGTATTCGTGGTCGTGCCGAAGCAACAGGGCGCGGCGTATTTTATGGCCTGCGGGAATGCGTTTCCTACGCCGAAGACATGAAAAAACTCGGTCTTACCACCGGTATCGCCGGCAAAACGATGGCGATTCAGGGTTTGGGCAACGTGGGCAGCAATACCGGCCTGATCAGCCAAAACGAGGGCGATGTTAAAATCATCGGTGTGGCCGAGCGTGAAGGCTCGATCTACGATCCAAATGGTATTGACATTAACAAACTTCTTGCCTTCCGTCAGGAGACCGGTTCTATCATTGGATTCCCGGGTTCCAAACACATTGGCGACCCATCGGCTGTGCTGGAGGTGGAATGCGACATCCTGGTACCCGCCGCATTGGAGAACCAGATCACTATTGATAACGCCGATCGCATTAAGGCCAAAATCATTGCTGAAGCAGCCAATGGCCCGATAACTGCTTATGGGGACGAAATCCTGCAAAAAAAGGGAATCTTGGTACTGCCTGACTTTTACATCAATGCCGGCGGTGTGACGGTGTCTTACTTCGAATGGCTGAAAAACCTTTCACACCACCGTTTTGGTCGCCTCGAAAACCGCTTCCACCACAATGCGTTCACCGGTATTCTGAACAAAATTGAGGAAATGACCGGTAAGTCGGTAGCACAACGCGACCGCGATTTCCTTACCCGTGGTGGAACCGAGATTGACCTCGTGAACTCCGGTTTGGAAGACACCATGATAACTGCATACCAGCAAGTACGCGAAACATGGCATAAAAACACCGCGATTCCGGATATGCGCACAGCAGCGTTTGTATCCTCGATGAATAAAATCGCGGGAGACTACGTCTCAATGGGTATTTTCCCATAGTAGTTCCGAGTTTCAACAATACCAGGTTGAATCTGCAGGTTTGTTTGGCACTTCCGGGTGCCCTCCTGCAGATTCAACCTTTTTTTTTATCCGGAGAGAAATGCCTGCTTTTGGGCAAATATATTTTGGCCGATTTGCGTTTTTGGATTTTATTTGACAAAAACCATGGTTAGCAAAGGACAAATGCCTTACTTTTTCAAAATTTACAAGGGCGAATTAAAATTAAACTTGCACATAATTTTTTATCACTCTACCTTTGGGGAAATTTTACGCACCAAAATATAATTCTACAACGCTTCACACTATGTCAGAGAAATTAGATAAGATTGATCTGAAGATACTCCGGATCCTTCAAGAGAACAGCAAGATCACCAATCTGGACCTCTCCAAAAAAATCGGTCTTTCCCCTGCTCCCACGCTGGAACGGGTAAAAAAGTTGGAACAAAGTGACATCATCCAAAGCTATCATGCACAGATCAACCCGCAATTACTGGGTCTGAATGTCAAGACATTTGTCTTGGTTTCTCTGGCCTGGAAGCGTGAGAATGCCCTGAACAACTTTTTGGATAAGATCACCAGAATTGATGAAATCACTGAATGTTACATCATCACCGGTGAAGCTGATTTTCTGATGAAAATCGTTTGCAAGGATATTCCGACGTACGAACAATTACTGTTCAAAACGCTGAGCCAGATCGAGGAAATTGAGCGTCTGAAAACGCTTATGACGCTTTCCACGGTTAAAGACTCTAAGATTCTGCCGTTTAACTACGACGAGAAGTAGTACGCGTTATCTCCATTCGCGATCTAAATTTTAAAGGCACATCACGCACAGCGATATTTCAAATATCCGTGTGTGATGTGCCTTTTAGTTTTGAAAAGTACTCTTTTCAAAACTATTGCGCCAAAATATGCGCCATGCGCAACAAACCTTTGCCAAAGGTTTTGTTCTTCGTAATGGCGTCTTTAAATGGGGTGTAGTGCAGGTTATTATTGTTGATTCCAACCATTACGCCTGATTTTCCCTCCATCAGGGCTTCCACAGCACCGAAACCGAGTATGCTGGCCAAGACCCGGTCGAAGGCAGAGGGAGAGCCGCCCCGTTGCAAGTGTCCTATAACAGTGACCTTGATATCATCGAAGACATCAATTTTTTCTTCCACTTGTCGGGCGATGTCATAGACCGTACCCATTTGGTTACCTTCTGCCACAATGACGATACTGAAGAGTTTGGCGCGCTTGGCGCCGCGCTTGAGCAGTTTCACTAAATCGTCGATGTTGGAATCCTCTTCCGGGATAAGCACCCCGCCGGCGCCACCCGCAATTGCGGTATGCAACGCAATGTAACCGGAGTGTCGGCCCATCACCTCCACAAAAAACAGGCGATTATGTGAATCTGCGGTATCCCGGATTTTGTCTACGGCTTGTACTGCGGTGTTGACTGCCGTGTCGAACCCAACGGTGAAATCCGTCCCAAAAAGGTCATTGTCAATAGTACCCGGTATGCCGACAATCGGGATATCGGGGAATTCTTCTATGAATTTTTGCGCGCCCGTGAACGTGCCGTTTCCGCCAATAGCAATCAGGGCATCCACATCATTGTACATCAAGTTTTCGTAAGCCGTTTTTCGACCCTCCGGCGTCAAAAAACGTTTACTCCGTGCTGTTTTGAGTACGGTACCTCCCCGGTGAATGATATTACTCACGTCCGAGGTTTCCAGGCGTTTGATATTGCCGTCAATCATGCCCTCATATCCACGCGCGATACCGTACACGTGCAGATCGTTGTTGAGTGCATTGCGTACGATGGCCCGAACGGCGGCATTCATGCCGGGAGCGTCGCCGCCAGAGGTGAATACTGCTATGCGTTTTATTTCTTTCATCTTGTTCAAGAGCAATTATTTATGTGCGGTGCTGACAGACTCAATCCATGTGATTTAAGTGATACTCGGCAAGCGAATAAATTGGTTTTCGAATGATCTCACCCAAACGCAATTTACGCGCCTCCATACACTCGGAAAGCACTCCTTTGAAATGATAAGCGATGGAACCAACAAAGTTCACCGGAACATGCAGGTGCCCGCTGTATTTTCGGACATGGTGATCGAGGAAGGCTCCCAGTGAATCTGAAACCAACTGACGGATAAACGGATGCTCCAAATGCTCGCCCAAGAACTTGGTGAACGACGCCAGGTATGCGTTCGCCCCTTTTTCATAAATCCTGTCTTTGATCGCATCCGGCCCTTCCGGGTATTCTGCATTGAAGTCCGCGTTCAGGTCGGCAGGTAACTCCCGGTAAAACCATGCGCGCAGCAGCGCCTTACCTAAATGCGTTCCGCTCCCCTCATCACCCAACAGCCAACCTAAGGAAATCACATTATCCAGAATTTTTTCCCCATCGTAGTAGCAACTGTTTGACCCGGTGCCAAGAATACAAGCAATACCTGCACTGCGTTTGCACGCGGCACGCGCAGCCCCCAGCAAGTCGTGTTCTACGTCAACATTAGCCTTCGGAAATACCGATCGAAGGGCTTGCGCGATGATGTCTGCCCGGTGCGCATCGTGCACGCCGGTACCATAAAACCAAATCTGCTCAACGGTATCGGCCTCCAGCTTTGGCAAAAGTTGGGTTTTAATGATCGCTTCAATCTCGGAGGTAGTGTGAAAAAAGGGGCTAAAACCAACAGTATTTTCCAATTGCTGATCTCGCCCTCCATGGACGAGCAGCCAATCGCATTTTGTAGAACCACAATCGGCAATAATGACCATTTTAAAAATTTATCGGATAAAAAGGCGTGTAATTTTTACACGAAGTTCAAACGGGGCAAAAATAGGCAGTGCCCGCAAATACTGGCCTATTGAGGGAGCTTTTGTCAATAAAAAGCTGAATTAAAAATATTTTGTTTTATTTACAAACTTTTTGTTTTGCTTTGTGCTCTGTTTCATGATCACCGTCCCTCACTGTTAAATGTATTAGACATGGCACAAATGTATTACCACCACGCCACAACACATGCCCGAAGCAGCAACGCGCACTCCAGCGACAACCTGTTGCATGAACCCGTCCTTTGGAGATGTTTGCTTTTGGCCGCTCTGACCTACCTGGTTTGGAGCGAAAAAATTTTAATCGTGTTTGACTTTACGCCACGGCATTCGGTCGGGCAAACCACACAAGGTGTGCGGAACGTACGCGCATCCATGCTCACGAACATTGCTACGATTCCAGAGAAAACAACCTCGAAAAAGCGCAGCGCAAAGGTCTTGCTTCCTGCCGGCACTAAAGGGCACAGCACCTTTATTGTTGATCCAGACTTTGCCAGACGCAGTGGAACGGATCCAGCACAAGTCGCCATTTCCACGGCCCTCTGCCGGGAGTACATCGAGCGATTTGCCCCGGTAGCTGTTGCCGAAATGCGAAAATTTGGTGTGCCAGCCAGTGTCATTCTCGCTCAAGGCTTGCTGGAAAGCAATGCCGGCGACAGCAAACTGGCCCGTACAACCAACAACCACTTCGCTATAAAATGTTTTTCCAATAAATGCAAAATGGGCCACTGCGCCAACGTAACCGATCATTCGCACAAAGATTTTTTCGTGCGTTATGACAATGTGTGGAGTAGTTACCGGGCGCATAGTACCTACCTGAAAAAGAGCCGGCGATTTGCGCACCTGTTCCGCCTGGAATCAACAGATCATCGAGGTTGGGCACGCGGCCTTGCCAATGCCGGCTACACCACGGACAAGCAGTATGCTGAAAAACTCCTCGCGCTCATATATAATCTGGATCTTCACACATACGATCGTCAGGTGCCTTAGGTTCAGAAGTACTCAACGGAAAAAGCCCTTTCCCACGTAGAATCGTGAGAAAGAGCTTTTTTTTCGTGGGAAAGCAATGATCAACCGCCCGTTTGCAGGGGAATCTCAGCGCCTGTGGCCGGGCCACCTGTGCCAACTACCAATACAGCAGCCACACAAAGTACCAGCAGCGTTCCGGCCAACGCCCAGGTAGCTTTTTCAATAAATTCTGTTGAGCGGGCAGCTCCGAACAGTTGCTGGGCTTGACCACCCATCGTCGGGTCAATACCGCCGCCTTTTGGATTTTGCACCAGAATGGAGGCCATCAGTAGCACACTTACCAAGGCAATCAATACCGCTAAAGTGGATAACATCGTCGTTTATTTTTTTAATTTTTCTATTTCGGCGGCAAAGTACGCACTTTTATCTGGAAACGCCAAGCAAAGCCGCTCGTACATATCAATAGCCTTTTCACGATAACCTTGCCCCACGTAAAGTTTGGCGAGTGTTTCGGAAGCAATCGTTTTACTTTCTGTGACACTGCGTTCCGCGAGTTTCTGAGGCGTGATACCCGTGGGTATATCCACAGTATCAACTTTGCCGGCAACAGGCTGCCAAGACAACGGCTCTTCTGCTTCATCGGGTTCGTTTTCTGGGGAAACAGACTCGATCCGCGGCAAAACAGGTGGACTAAACTGGCTGATCCATGCGCCAAAACTTGGAGCGATTAACGGTTTTGCGGCAGGCTGGACGAGCTGTTCCGCAGGCGTTTCCTCCTGTATCCTATTTTGAAATTTTGGCGCCTCTACATCTGCGGGTATCGTTGATCCGGATTCCACAGGCATATCCTTGCGTTCCGAATCCACAAAAGCCCGTACAACTTCGACTTTTTCCGTTTTCTCTTCTGCTCGTACAATTGGCTGCCGGGACTCCAACTCGCGCTGCACCGTTTCGATTGGTTTCAACTCCAAGACCAATTCCTCCTGTTCAACCATTTGTGGAGCAAATTGCTTCGGCGCAACCAAAAGAAACAGGCGTGTGCGATTCAAACTGTATGCCGCAGCTGTGGCCAGGTTCCGGTGGAAATCCGGATGCCTGTCTTGCCCAGCCTTGAGGGCTAGCAGGTAGCGCAAGTTGTGCGCATACGGGTATATCAGGGCAAGCGTTTTCAGTTCCTCGTAGGAGATGGTCGCCAACAAGTCCGGGTTGTTCATGTACCGTAAAAAACGTTCCTGCGTCATGATCCTCTTTGTTTTGTGACGACTACCAGTTGTTAAAAGCAGCATTAAAAATATCTTCCAACAATTGTGTGCTGATTTGCCGAATCAGCTCATCCTGTACCGAAATTAAATCCCGATCCGAGCCAAATTCAGCAAAGTGGCTGAATGTTTTTTCACTGGCCCAGCCCCCTTCAACGCCTTCCAAATTCACGGTATAACTGAGTTGCATCCGAATTTCCAGGCGATTCAGAGACACCGTTTCGCCGGGTTTAGGCGCCACAGGCACCACCCGAAAATCAGTAATTTTACCTGCAAACTCTGCATCGGGCGCATCGCTATTCAGCTTGAGCGGAGTTTCTGTGCGCACTTTATCCTTTAGGCGTTCTGTAAAATCTACAGCCAACGTTGGCGGCGCATTGGGTGCGGTGCTTTCAAGGTTTTGAATAAAAAACGTCTTGATATTGGGATCAATCGAAATGCCCTTAAACGAATAACAACCTTGGAGGCTTATGCCCAAAAGCACCAGAAAGACTGCGAAATATCGAAAAACAAATACCATACAAGAAATTGGTTGTCGCAAAAGAACGAAATACAGCCTGATTCCGTCCCAAACTGCACGTCATCATTAACCAATACCATTCAAAAACCTACTCCCACTCGATAGTTGCCGGCGGCTTGGTGCTGATATCGTAAACCACGCGATTGATCCCCCGCACCTGGTTGATGATTTCGCTGGATACCTCCGCCAAAAATTCGTACGGCAGGCGGCTCCATTCGGCAGTCATACCATCGGTGCTGTTTACAGCACGTAAGGCAACAGCCTGTTCGTAAGTGCGCTCGTCGCCCATGACGCCGACCGACTGGATAGGCAACAAAATAGTGCCGGCTTGCCAAACCTGGTCGTAAAGACCGTGCAAGCGCAATTTTTCCGTGAATATCGCATCCGCTTCTTGCAACAAACGCACCTTTTCCGGGGTGATGTCGCCAAGGATTCGAATTCCAAGTCCGGGGCCGGGGAAAGGATGCCGGTTCAGGATATTGGCTGGAATACCAAGTTCCTTGCCAACGCGGCGAACTTCGTCTTTAAACAGCATACGCAAGGGTTCCACAATCTTGAGCCGCAATTTTTCGGGTAGGCCACCCACATTGTGGTGGCTTTTGATCGTGACCGAAGGCCCGTGTACGCTCACCGATTCGATCACATCGGGATAGATGGTGCCCTGACCCAGCCAGTGGCAGTCGGAGTGTGCCTGCGATTCTTCTTCGAATAGTTCGATGAACATGCCCCCGATAATCTTGCGTTTCCCTTCAGGATCGCTCACCCCGCGCAGGGCATCGTAAAAACGCTGTTTGGCATCCACGCCCTCAATGTTGAGGCCCATATCCTGGTAGGAATCCAAAACGGAATCGTACTCATTTTTGCGCAGCAGGCCATTATCTATAAAAAAACAAAACAGTTGTTTGCCAATAGCCCGGTGCAGCAACATAGCCGCCACCGTCGAGTCCACTCCACCAGAAAGGGCCATGATGACTTTTTCAGAGCCAATTCGCTCGCGCAAAGCAGCCACGGTTTCTTCCACGAAGTGCGCAGGCGTCCAGTCGCCCGAACAGCCGCAGATACCCAACACAAAATTTTTCAAATATTGGAACCCCTCCAGGCTGTGGTAAACCTCCGGGTGAAACTGGATACCATATAGTGGTGCGGCAAAATGCCCCTCTACTGCCCGAAATGCCGCGACCGGGATACTCTCGGTGCCGGCCAAAATCTCAAAATTTTCCGGAAGTTGCAGAATCGTGTCGCCGTGACTCATCCAAACCTGCGAATGCGGCGAGGTTTGTGCAAAAAAAGGATCGCCTTCACCGTGCTGAACAAGCGTAGCTTTGCCATATTCGCGCTTCTCTGAACGCGCCACAGTACCACCGTAATAATCTGCCGTCAACTGGGCGCCGTAACATATCCCCAGAACAGGCCGTTGGCCGGCCACCTGATTTAGGTCGAGGCGCAGGGCATCGGGCTGTTTTACAGAAAAAGGACTGCCGGAGAGGATGACACCTTTTATATCAGGCGTCAGCTCAGGCATCTTGTTGTATGGGACGATTTCGCAATAAACATGCATCTCCCGCACCCGGCGAGCGATCAATTGGGTGTATTGGGAGCCAAAGTCGAGAATCAGGATTTTTTCCATGCTGCGTTTTGAAGGGCACAAAGGTAGCGAATAAGTTGACGGTGAAAATGTACGCCTTGCTTGGTTTTTCGCAATGTATTGACTTACCTTTGCGGCCTTGAAAAGCCCGGTGCTATTTTCCAATAAGGAGCCGGGCGAGATTCTATCTCTTAACTCAATTTTCGTATTCAACATGGCAGTAAAACTGCGTCTCCAACGTAGAGGCCGCGCTAAAGCGCCCTTTTACCACATCGTCGTCGCTGATGCTCGCTTTCCCCGCGACGGTCGTTTCATCGAAAAAATCGGCACGTACAACCCGCTTACCGTACCCGCCACCATTGAATTGAATCGCGATCTCGCATTCGATTGGCTGAAAAAAGGCGCACAGCCTACGGATACTGTACGGGCTATCCTTCGTTTCAAAGGCGTTTTGTACCAAAAACACCTTGCAGAAGGCATCAAAAAAGGTGCAATGACGCAAGAGCAAGCCGACGCTAAACTCGCTACCTGGCTGGAACAAAAAGAAACAGGTGTCGCTCGTCGCCGCGAAGATTCGGCCGAGAAAAAGCGCCAGCACATCGCTGCTGTTGACGGCAAACCAAAAGTTAAGGCCAAACCGGTAGTAGAAGAAGTAGCACCAGTTGTAGAAGAAGTACCAGAACCTGTTGCAGTAGTGGAAGAAGTGGCTCCGGTTGCAGAAGTTGTAGCCGAAGAAGCTGCTCCCGCAGTAGAAGAAGCGGCTCCGGTTGCAGAAGCTGTAGCCGAAGAAGCTACCCCGGCAGTGGAAGAAGCTGCACCAGCTGCAGAAGAAGAAAAAACAGCAGAGTAAATAATTCCTTGGCGAGAGTTTCTACTTTTGCCAATCATTTTACGGGTTAGTAAAGACCTGGCAAAGCCTCTTGTTGCTTTGCCAGGTCTTTTTTCAAAAAACACCAATTTTCAACCACTCAATCACTTCACAATATGCAACCCTTAGACGAGCAATACTACAACCGCTTGAACGAGATCGCTGTCTCCATCCAGGAATCTCCCGCACTCGCACAGTATCTGGAAGAGGAAGAAGACGAATTTTACAACGAACTTCGACAAGAATTCGAGCCATTGCTATCCCAGGTACACCACGATGTAGCCGCCAACGCACCGCTTCAATTGGTCACTTGTGAACGGATGTTGCTCGAACCCGTCTTTGAGGGACTATACCTGCCCCGTATTTTGGGCTACGCCGTATTGCGCGGCGAAATCAATGACCAATACCGCTATGTACGCCCAAATGACCACTTCAAGGACATCCTGATGGCCATTTGTAGCAGTGTGCATTTCGAACAACTGAAGAAGCGGATCGGCCAAAGCATACAGGTTGGCTTTGCTCTGAGCAGCGATATCTGGATCACTAACCTGATGACCCTGATCGAAAACAAACGAATCCGCTACTTCCTGCAGCAACAAAAAAACGACCGGTTCCGCGACCTCAAAGACCGCCAGGAACTGTACACGCGCTACTACAACCAGTTCCGAAACGAACTGTACTATTCCGCCGACTTCCCAAAGGCACGCGGCGAAATGAAGGCAAACTTCTCCGCTCTGCGCCAGTTCCTGCTCAAGCGCTTTGAAGTTGGTGGCGACAACGCCAGCCTGAAACAACAAATTCGGGACTTTTTGGCCAACAAAGAATTTCAAAATACAGAAGAATACGTAGAAATGCTGGCCATGTACGGCAATTTCATGCCTCTGGATGAAACGGAGCGGGCAGAATTCAGCACACACTTCGCGCGCGAACGCAAGTCGCTGCCGAATTTTGCAAATGAGTACCTGACGTTTTTAGCCGACCTGTACCAATCGAACCCAAATATGGGCGCCGAGCAAGACGAGCGCATGGCCCAAATGGTGGACCTTAAATTGGACGACAAAATTTCGGATGTATATCGAATTGTCAATAAAGTCCACAGCCTCGGATATGTTCACCCCGATGTCATTGACGACGTACAAGAGTTTTACAATACCCACAAAGGGCTATCTATTGAAAGTAAATGCCTGCGCCAGGTCGTCCTCAACTACTTTGGTCGCCTGATGGGGGGGCTTACTGAACGTGAATACGTCGACTACTTCGAGCTGAACAAGATTTTCACCGTGTATATGCACATTTTCAGCAACCAGGAGTTCAACCAGGCGGTGGAGAAAGTATCCATGCGCTATATCCAAAAGCTGCTCAAGGTGTATGTTGACAAACGCGGCAGGGACTATCAGGATATCAAAAAATTCGTGTCCACCCAATTCGTGGATATGGGTTTCCTCGACGATAAAGAGATCGTGGAGATGTTCAAAACCCGCCGGAAAAAGCGGAAGTCCGACGAAGGTTAATCTTGACCGGTGGACGGAATGGCGCTTTTATCGGTCGAATGGGAGCACCTGTCGAACCTCGGGCGTCGCACCTGTTCACCACAATACCTTCGCCCACCTGAACGCCATTTTTGTGTGCCTCTGTGATCAAGACATCCCACAGAGGCCCACAAAAAAGAAAGTAGATCACCCTCCTCTTTGCCATCCCAACCACGCATAACAGCCTAAACACCATGTCGGTACTTATTTTCCTGATTGTCCTCTACGTTCTGCTCGGTCTGAGCATGATGAAGTTGTTTGAAAAAGCCGGCATTCCGGGCTGGAAAGCCCTTGTTCCCGGCCTGGCCGCAGCCGAGTGGTGCAAAATGGTAGGTCGAAAGCCCGGGTATGCCGCCTGGCTGCTCTTCCCGGTGGTGAACATTTTTATTTACGCTGCCCTGTGCATTGATATGGTGCGCTCCTTTGGGAAACACGGTTTCTGGCAATCGGTGCTCTCCGTTGTTTTTGCGCCTGTCCCGTTTTTCCTGATCGGACGCAACCCGCAAGCCACTTACAACGGCCCTATCCTGGAGCAAGAGCGGGAATACCACCAGCAATACCACGAAGCGCTGGAGCAAAATGACAAGATGGCCCTTCGAAAACTGGAGAGCAACAACCCGTTCAAAAAATCCCAAATGCGGGAATGGACCGAGGCGATCATTTTTGCCGTTTTCGCCGCCGCATTCATCCGCATGTTCCTGATTGAGGCTTATGTTATTCCCACGTCCTCGATGGAAGGAAGCCTGAAAGTAGGCGACTACCTGTTCGTCAGCAAGGCGCACTATGGTATTCGGACGCCCATGACCGTGCTGCAATTCCCTCTGATACACAATCGGTTTAGTAACAACAGCGGCCTGCTGGCACGGGAATCGTACCTTAAAAACCCTGCCCTACCCTACTTTCGTCTGCCGGCCATTGAGCAGGTAGATCACAACGAACCCGTCGTGTTCAACTTCCCCGCCGGTGATAGCGTCATTATCACCCCGACCCGAACCTACGATGTGTATCAATGGCGCCGCGAAATAGATATGCTGCGCCGCCTGAACCGCCCCACCCCACCCATGCCCGAGGTCGTCGCACGGCCTATTGACAAAAAAGACCACTACATAAAACGTTGCATCGGACTGCCGGGCGATAGCCTGCAAATCCGTGACGGACAGGTGTATCTGAATGGAAAGGCCGCCGCCAATCCTACCCATCTGCAATTCGCCTACTACATCGGAAATGCATCCGGCAACCTCAACTTGCGAAAACTTGAAGAAATAGGTGTCAGCCTAAATGATGCCATCCCAATTGAACTGCCCACCGGCGAAGTCCGGCGTTATTACAACCTTGACGCCACACAAATAGAACAAATTAAATCATGGGGCGCCGACATCACGCTCGAACGCTTCGCTTCGGGCGCCCGTCCAGGCTACGTTTTCCCCAACGATGCCGATCAGTACGGCACCTGGTCTGTGGATAATTTCGGCCCGATTTTCATTCCCAAAAAAGGAACCTCGGTCGAACTTACACGCGCCAGCCTGCCTTTCTACGACCGCATCATCCGCGTGTATGAAGGCAACGAGCTGACCGTTCGGGACGGCAAATACTTCGTGAATGGTCAGGAAACCACGACGTACACTTTCAAACAGGACTACTTCTGGATGATGGGCGACAACCGCCACAATTCCGAGGATTCCCGCATCTGGGGTTTTGTGCCGGAGGACCACATCGTGGGCAAACCCCTGTTCATCTGGTTTTCAACGAAAAACGGAAATATCCGTGAGGGTATCAACTGGAACCGGATTTTCCGCTCGGCGAGTAAGATGTAATCGGAGGATCAGAAACCCACCTTCCGAAACTGTTTCTTGCCGCCATCCATATATCCACGGATAATTCTCGACGCATCCGGGTCTTCAAACGTCGTTGCGACAGACTCCAACAGGTCTTCGGTGCCAAAGGCATCCTCTGTACCGATGTAGCCATAACCGATGTACCGGCCGTCTTGCACTGCCACCACGGCTTGCTCACCCTCTGTGCGGCCGTTTTCCAGCAGGAAAAAACTCCCTGTCAGACCCCGGAATAGCGCCGCCAAGGCCTGCTCTACCCGCTCATTATATTGCTCGGGAAGTTCCGCACCGATACAGGCGCCGTAACATTTTTTTATCGTGTAATGAAAACAGGCATGGTCGCCGGCGTCCAGGTTGCACAGACGCCCGCAGAGTTCGAACTGCCTGGCGGTGCTGTCTAACCATGCCCGGGCACTGGTCAACTTGGGCAGTTCCGTCACCAGTTCAAACTGGCGCATATTCCGTTTGGATCGCTGCCCGGCGGCCAGGCATTTGTAGCCGCGCTGGTCGGTGTACGTGAAAATACAGCCGGAAAACTGCCGAATACGCAGCGCCCGGTTGATCGGCGGCTGTAAACGTTTGATCTCGGCGCTTTCCAGTAACAGTGCCACCAGTTCGCCTCCGGTAACCTCGAAGCTAAAATCGGCTACGCCAGTGCGCATCTTTTCACCCTTGGGCGTCTGGTCGGCGAAATGTTCAAACAAACGTTTGCGAATGTTGATGCTCTTACCCACATAAATCACCTCGCCGCGCTCGTCGTGCAGATAATACACCCCGCAGGCTTCCGGGGCAGCGTGCAGGCGTTCGAGTGTAATATTTTGGGGTAGTTTTGCCGCCCGAACACCGTGGTTGACGAGGGCTTTCACGCTGCCGGCGCCGTCTTGTGCTGCAAGAATGCGCTCAAATAATTCCACCGTGGCCAGCGTATCGTCCAGGGCGCGGTGGCTTTTTTCCGAAAAAATACCGAAGTGTCGCTTCAGATTGCTCAGGCTGTAGCTGGGCAAACCGGGAAAAACCTGGCGCGACAACCGAACCGTGCAGAGCTGTTTTCGGGAAAACGGATAGCCGAGGCGGGCAAATTCTTCGCGTACAAAACTGTAGTCGAACGACACATTGTGCGCCACAAAAATGGCTCCTTCGGTCATTTGCACAATCTGTTTGGCCACTTCAAAAAACCTCGGCGCGTTGGCCACCATCTCGTCCGTGATACCGGTCAGTTGCGTGATATTCCACGGAATACTGCGCTCCGGATTGAGCAGGGTCGTAAAAGTATTCACCACCCGCTCGCCATCGTGCAGTACAATGGCGATCTCGGTGATCCGTTCGTAGCGGGCCGTGCCCCCGGTGGTTTCGATGTCTATGATGGCGTACATGGTGTTGGTTGAGCGCGTTGAAATAGTACCATCTAGAACATAGCCTTCGTTTCTTTGCGTGTTACATTTTTCATCAAAATTATATCTGACTATGCGACTGTTCCTACTCATCCTCGTTGTCTTTTCCGGCATTTTGGCATCGTTCGAGCTGAACAAAGCTATTCTACCTGAAAACTATGTAGCCATTCCTGGCGGCGCAACCCTCGATAAAAACGGTCATGCTATTGCGATCCGGCCCTTTTTTATGAGCAACACCGAGGCGACCAACCGGGAATACCAGGCTTTTTTGACCGACCTCCTGCGCCGGAAAAAAACCGCCGAACATGCACTCGCACAAATTCGCCCGGAAGGCTGGCAAAACCTATATCCAGCCTTCGAAAACTACCACACCCTTCCCGAATATCAGGACTACCCGGTAGTGAATATTTCGCAGGAAGGCGCCCGCCTGTATTGCACCTGGCTTACCGAAATATATGCCGAGCGGAACCCGGACTTTACCGTGCTATTCCGCCTGCCTACCGAAACCGAATGGAAGTACGCTGCACGCGGCGGCCTCTCCAACGATGTTCCGTACCCCCACGGCCACTTCCTGCGCGACCCGAACGGTCAGTTCCTGTATAATTTTCGGGTCGTGGGCGATGAAGCCGTGCACTACGATCCAAAAACTAAAACCTTTCAAATTCAATCTATTCAACGACCGGCTGAAAATGGCGGATTGAAATCCGCCGGTACAGTACCAGCGAGTTTCAACCCGCCATTTTCGGCCAGAACGTTCAAACCGAATGGCTATGACCTGTACAACCTGAGCGGCAACGTAGCCGAAATGCTGAATGAACCCGGACGAACGAAAGGCGGTTGCTTCAACAGCGGCGGTTACGATATCCGTATTAATGCTCCCGATGTGTACGCAGGTTTTTACGAGCCCACGCCCTATATCGGGTTTCGTCCTGTAGCCGTGGTGGAGGCCCGGCAAAAATAAAACATTTCGTTTGATTTCATTTTCGTTTTTTTGGCGAAAGCTGGCAGCCCGGATCCGTTCGAACCAAATCTTGCCGAACGCATCGGTCTGCCTTGCCTTCCGTCTTTTGCAATGTTGCTTTCCTTACCTTCCACCTATGCGTGTTGTTTTGTCGGCTTTTTTCTGGTCTGTATTTGTTTTCACAAGTAGTATTACCGCTCAACAGAGTGCTGTACGCGTCGGCGCCGAACAACTGGAACGCTACCTGCCCTTGCTGGATGGCAAGCAGGTAGCCCTATCGGTTAACCACTCGTCGCTGATAGGCTCCACACATCTGGTAGATACGCTGGCAGCTTCCGGTGTATGCGTGTGGCGCATTTTTGCCCCGGAACACGGTTTTCGCGGCGACGCACCCGATGGCGAGTACATTCAGGACGGCACCGACCTGCGCTCCGGAGCCCCGGTCGTTTCACTTTATGGAAGCAAACGCCGCGCCGATGCCGCCGACCTGCTGGGTGTGGATGTGGTGGTTTTCGATATTCAGGATGTCGGAACGCGGTTCTACACCTACATTTCCACACTTTTCTACCTGTTGGAAGCCTGCGCGGAACTCGAAATCCCAATAGTGGTACTTGATCGCCCCAATCCGAACGGGCACTATGTGGATGGCCCGGTGCTTGATACCCGCCTGCGGTCTTTCGTGGGAGTAGCCCCGCTGCCGGTCGTACACGGCTGTACAGTGGGCGAGCTGGCGCTCCTTTTTACCGGCGAATACTGGACAGGCCCCAAGCGGCCCAACCTCACCGTCATCCCTTGCGACAACTACACACACCGGACGTTGTACGCCCCCCCGGTGCCACCCAGTCCCAACCTGCCCAACATCCGCGCCATCCTGCTGTATCCTTCGCTTTGCTTCTTCGAGGGCACAGCTGTCAGTATTGGCCGCGGTACGGACTGGCCGTTTCAGGTCGTTGGCCACCCGGAATACCCGGGGCCATCCGCCATCTCCTTCACTCCAAAACGGAATGCCGCCTCCCGTTACCCACCCCTCGAAGGGCAGCTGTGCAACGGCTACGACTACCGCCAACTTTCGGTGGACAGCCTCTTTCGGGAGGCTCGATTGGATTTGAACCCGCTGCTCGATATGTACTGCGAGGCGCCGGACAAGAGCCGGTTTTTTCTAAAGAATCGCTATTTCGAACGGCTGGCCGGCACCAGTTCCCTCCGGGGGCAAATAGAGGAAGGCAACTTTGAGTCGGATATCCGAGCCACCTGGCAGGAAGACCTGGAGTTTTTCAAAGGTATCCGACGCAAGTATTTGCTGTACCCGGAGTAGTTTTTCAGTGTAAATCAAATAAATCTCCCACCGCCGGCGTGCGCGCGCAAATAAATCCTTCTGCGAACTGTACTTGTGCCGGTCGGCCGAATACCCGCGCTTTTGCTTCCATAAAATCCAGAAACTCCTTGCCGGAAATGGGTGTGCGCGGACCGTCATTTGGGTTGGTTGGGTCATAAAATTGCGACCCAAAAGCCAGGATAGCCTGCATCTTTTTATCAAAATAGGGGGTGATATCCACGATAAAATCGGGCGTCAGTTGCTTGTCCTGAATGTAATGAAACACCGATTGGGGGCGCCAGGGCGGTTGAACGTTGCCACCAGCATCCCGCGTCTCGATCTTAATTAGCCCGGAATAAAAACACGCATCGGCGACAAGTTTGGCGGCGCGCCCGTGGTCGGGATGCCGATCGTCGGGTGCGTTGCACAGTACGATGCGCGGCTGGTACTGCCGGATTACCCGGACTATTTTCAGTATATTTTCGGGGGAATGTTCAAAAAAGCCGTCGGGCAAATCAAGCTGTTCCCGAAAAGCAGCGCCGAGGATTTCGGCGGCCGACCGCGCTTCCAGCGTGCGCAGCTCCGCAGAGCCGCGAGAGCCGAGTTCGCCAAGACTGAGATCCAACAACCCGAAGGAATAACCCCGATCAACCTGCCGTAGCAGCGTACCGGAGGCACTGAGCTCCACATCGTCGGGGTGAATACCGACTGCCAGAATGTCTATTTTCATCGCTACTTTTGCCTGAACAACTGATTGATAAAGCACTATGGAAACAAATCCGACCAACGAAGAACGGATTGCCGGTTTGGAGAAAAGCCTGCAAACGGCGCAAGATGCTGCGCAAAAGTACAAGCAGGAGCTGGAAAAACTCCGACAACAATACGCCGACGATCTTTTTGCCGAACGGCAGCAGGGCAAGCAACTCCGAGACGAGCGCTTCCAGATGCAGCACGACTACGAGCAACTGCGGGTGCAAAAAGGCGGCTTCGGCATGAAAATGTTGACCCTGTCGGGGTTTCTCGGATTTTTAAGCGGCTTGCTATTGTGCGCCGTGTACATCGTTTTTTTGCGGCCAAAACCCGACCATACGGCCGCATTCGAGCAATTCCGCAATACCCACCTCTTCAATTACGAGCGGGCCATCAGCGAAGGGAAGTTTGAGGAAGTAGAACAAGACTTGCAGCAAAACCTGGAAATTCCGGAAAACAACATCATCCGGCCGGAACTCGAGTTTGCCAAAAAAATCATCGGCGCAGCGAAACGGCGTTGCGAATAAATCACACGCCAAATCTGGAACAAATCGGGCAATTTTCCACGTTGTGCGCCCGCGCAGGACAGTACTGCCGCCCAAAAAAGATGATTTGCAAGTGCAACTTGTTCCAGGTGCTTTCCGGAAAAACCGCTTTCAGATCGCGTTCTGTCTTTTCCACATTTTTCCCGTCGCTCAGTCCCCACCGCGCCGCCAGCCGGTGAATATGCGTATCCACCGGAAATGCCGCCACCCCGAACGCCTGCGACATCACCACGGAAGCTGTTTTATGTCCAACCCCCGGCAGTGCCTCCAGTTCTTCGAAGGATTGCGGCACCTGGCCACCGTGTTTTTCCACGATTATCCGCGACAGTTCCCAAATCGCCTTCGATTTGGATGGCGACAACCCGCACGGTTTGATGATTTCGCGGATTTCGTCTACCGAAAGCTTTACCATGTCGTACGGATTGTCGGCCCGCGCAAAGAGCGCCGGCGTGATCTGATTTACCCGCTCATCCGTACACTGCGCGGACAGCACTACCGCCACCAGCAAGGTGTACGGATCCTCGTGCCGCAGCGGAATAGGCGTCTCCGGATACAACGATTCCAAAATCTCGGCTATCGCAGCCGCCTTTTTTTTGAGTGCGCGCATGGGCTGGTTAATGTCTGAAATGCCGAACCCCTGTTGTCACCATGGCCATTCCGCGTTCGTCGCAGGCGTTGATGCTGTCCTGATCTTTCACCGAACCGCCGGGCTGGATCACCGCAGTGATACCCGCTTCGAAGGCGATTTCTACACAATCGGGGAACGGGAAAAACGCATCGGAAGCCATGACGGCGCCGTTCAGGTCGAAACCAAATGCTTGTGCTTTGGCGATGGCCTGGCGCAGGGCGTCCACCCGCGAAGGCTGGCCGCACCCCATACCGATCAACTGGTTGTCTTTCACCAGGGCAATGCCATTGGATTTCAGGTGCTTCACGCATTTCACGGCGAACAGCATCGCATCCACCTCCTCGGGGGTGGGTTGGCGCTTGGTCACCGGCTTCAGGTCGGCCTCGGTTTCCGTTTTCAGGTCGGCATCTTGCTCCACTACGCCGTTCAGCAAGCTGCGAAAACTGCGGGGCTGCACGGCGTAGGATTTCACTTTCAACAAAATGCGCTGCTCCTTTTTGCGCAGCAAATCCAGCGCGTCCAGGTCAAAATCGGGCGCGATGAGCACCTCGTAAAAAAGTTTGTTGATCTCCTGCGCCGTTTCCAAATCCACCCGGGTGTTGGTGACGAAAATACCACCGAACGCCGATGTGGAGTCGCACGCCAAAGCCGCTTTCCAGGCATCCACGAGCACGTCCCGCCGAGCCACGCCGCAGGCATTCGTGTGCTTGAGGATGGCAAAAGTGGGTTTGCCCAGTTGAAACTCGCGCATCAGTTGCACGGCGGCGTCTATGTCCACGAGGTTGTTGTAGGAAATAGACTTACCACTCAGTTTGTCAAAAATCTTTTCAAAATCGCCAAAAAACACGCCTGCCTGGTGCGGGTTTTCGCCGTAGCGCAGGATATCGGAGCGGTGGATGGAATGTTTGAAAGCGATGTCCGTAGTGCCCTCATTGAACCAGTTAAAAATGGCGATATCGTAGTTGGAGGTCACTTTGAATGCCCGGCGCGCCAGTTCGCGGCGGTCGTCGGCGGTGGTCTCGCCGGCTTGCGTTTCGAGCAGGTCGAGGAACAGCGGGTACTCCTCTTTGGAAGCTACCACGACCACATCCGCCCAGTTTTTAGCCGCCGCACGAATCAGCGACACGCCGCCGATGTCTATTTTTTCGATAATCTCGGCAGGGTCGCTGGAGACGGCTACGGTGTCTTCGAAGGGATACAGGTCCACGATCACGCAGTCCATTTCGGGGATATTATACTCTGCCAGTTGGTCTAAGTGCGCTTTTTCGCGCCGCGCCAGCAGTCCGCCGAATACGGCGGGGTGGAGGGTTTTCACCCGTCCGTCGAGGATACTGGGGTATCCGGTGAGGCTTTCGACGGCGGTGACCGGTATGCCGAGTTTTTCGATGTAGGACTGGGTGCCGCCGGTGCTGTACAGCGCTACGCCCAGGGCGTGCAGGCGGCGGATGATGGGTTCGAGGCCGTCTTTGGAGTACACGGAGACGAGCGCGGAGCGGATTTTTCGGCTTTCAGTGGCCGTGGGTGGTGCTTTTGCCATGATGTGAAAATTGAGGCCGCGAAGGTACGGTTTGCGGTGTGCAAAGCGTATGGTGTACAAAAATCATCTCTTGGAAAATGTACGACACCCGTTTTTGAACAACAAAAAAGCCCTCATTGCTTGCGCAATGAGGGCTGGATATTGGGTTGGCATCGACCTACTCTCCCGCGGCATCTACCGCAGTACCATCGGCGCTGGCAGGCTTAACTGCTCTGTTCGGAATGG
>JBGSKO010000005.1:0-28235 GCA_041741155.1 Saprospiraceae bacterium
AGGGCTGCGGCGAGGGCGGGCGGGCATTCGGGCAGGGCGGTCTGTTCGGCGAAGCGGGTGAGGGCGGTGGCGAACTCGTCGAGGGCGGCTTGCCAAAGTGTTTGCAAGCGTTCGTGCTCGGTACGAGCTGTGGTGGCGGCATCGGCGGCGGCGCGGAGGTCGGCCATGTTTTCCAGCCTTCGGCTAAGGGCCGACAATAGCTCGGGTGTGCGCACGGTCTGTTCGCATACGGGGCAGGAGGCGTCGTGGCCGTCGTGCGCGGCTATGAGGTCGCGAGCCTGTTGCAGCAGCGTCAGCAGTGCCGGGTCGAGGCCGGCGCTTTGCCGAAGGGCGGTCAATTGCGCTTCAGCGTTCTGCTTTTTTTGGGCGGCGAGTTCCCCCTGTTCGCGGATATGCTGTAGTTTGACTGAAGCTTGCAGGGTGTGTTGGCCGCTTTCGATCAGGGCACGGATGTTTTTCAGGCGTTTGCTTTCGGTGTCGAGGTTTTTTTTGGTTTCGGTTTCGGCCCAGGCTTCCCAACTGCCGGCGGGGCCGCCTTCGTTGCGCCAGATTTCTTCCAGTATGCGCTGCACTTCGGAGAGGGTGCGGACGATGCTTTCCGATTCGCCTCGGAGGCTGCGGACGAGGATGCGCAGGCTGTCCTCGCTTTTCACAATCCCGGACAGGTCGAAGTATTCGGCGAGCTGTTCGTAGCGGGCGGCGGGAGCGGCGGTGGAGAGGGCCACGACGCTGCTGCGGCGCAAGTGGCGGAGGCGGGGCTGGCCCGAGGCGGGGTGTCGGACTATTTTTTTGGAGGCATAGCGCGCGCCGAAGGTGCCGGAGTCGGTTTGCAGTTGGAGTTGCAATTGGGCCGGGTCGGCGGTGGCAGCAACGAGGTAGGCTTTGTCCACACCCGATTTGTCGTCCAGGGAGCCGTAGGCATCGGTACACAGGCAGATAAGGGCATCGGAGATGGTGGATTTGCCCGAGCCGTTTTCGCCGAAGAGCATGGTGATGGGCTTGGCGGGGTCGAATTCGAGCGCGAAGGGCTGGGTGGCTCCCCGAAATGCGCGGAGTTCAAGTTTGTGCAGTTTCATGGTCGGTGGTTTTGGTTTGTAATGCCGGGTTGAGGGCCACGCTCCAGTCGCTGTCGCGGAGTTCGCCCCGGGCCATTTTTTTGACGAAGTTGGTTTTGTCTTCCTCGGCGATCAGGCCTTCGGCCAGCAGGTTTTGAAAAATCTGCGCCGCGAGTGTTTCGCTGGGAGTCGAGAGGGCGGATGTATTTACAGTATTTTCCATCGTAACAAGAAGAGTTCGGTGGTATCCACGGATAATTCGAGTTGTTTTTCCACTTGGTTTATGAGCTGCTCCTTGGCGCGTTCGATTTCTTTGGCGGCGGCATCGTACGCACGCCAGGCATTGTCGCGTTCGGTTTCAAGGTTTTTTCGCTCTTTTTCCAACTTGAGTTTGTCGGGCAGGTTGGCGGCGAGCCGGATTTGTTTTTTCAGGTTTTTCAGCGTGTCGTCCAATTCGCGCAGGGCTACTTTGAGGGAGTTCCGGCGGTCTTCGCCCCATTTGTCCAGCTTGTCCAATTCCTGTTCAAAGAATTGGCCGTTTCGGGCGTTCACGTCCCGCAAAATATGCTCCTGCTGCGCGGCGAGGTTGGTTTCCAGCAACGCTATTGGTGCGCGGGCGCGTTCGGTTTCTGCGCCTTGTTCGCCGTACAACGAGAACAGGCGGCTGCACTGTTCGGCATCCAGCGGTTCGCCAGTATCGGCGAGGCCCGCGAGTAGCATGTAGTCTTCGGTTTCGAAGGCGGACACGGACAGGCGTTTGGCTATCAGCCAGCCTGCTTGGCCGGTGAAGGGTTCGAGGATCGTGATTTTTTTGGGTGTTCCGGTGTAGTCAAACGCAACTTCCCGTGGTGGCAGCGCGAATGTCTGGCATTGCTGGATGATCAATTCGGCAAGGGGATGCCCGATTCGATAGACGTGGGCATCGTCCACATGTTTGCCGATGCGATACGGGCCTGAGGGGATGTCGTGCTCCGGAAAAGGGTTTCGGTTAAGCGTAAAGCTATGCTCGTCCGTCGCAAAGGAGGCATCGCTATTTAGATAGAAGCGTGAAATATCCCAGAGCAGTTGTTCGTATCGAGAAAGGTAAGCCCGACTTTCCTGCAAGTTTATGCGGAGTTTCTCTTGTACTTCCTCATCAAAGTTTTCGAGCAGCTTTTGGCGGGTCTGCTTCATGGTACTGGAAATTTGTTGTTCCAGTTCGATCTGCAGTTGATTGAAGGCGGTTTCGATCTGCTCGGTAGTTCGGCACTCCTGGTAGATGGTGGCGATACGCTTCTCGAAGTCAATGCCGTTTTCGATGGTTCCGAGCACTTCGTCGCTGGCGCCAAAGACACCATTGAAGAGGTTGAACTTGTCTTGTAGCAGGGCATACACGCGCTGGTCGGCGGCATTGGACTTGTTGAGAAAATTCACGACAACCACATCAAATTTTTGCCCATAGCGGTGGCAGCGGCCGATACGTTGTTCGATGCGTTGGGGATTCCAGGGCAAATCGTAGTTTATCACCAAGGCACAGAATTGAAGGTTTATGCCTTCGGCCGCAGCCTCCGTGGCGATCATGATGGTTGCTTCTTCCCGAAAGTAGTCCACCAATGCCGCCCGCATGTCGGCTGTGCGCGAACCGGTCGCACGGTCGGTGTTTTGGTAGCGCTGCACCCATGCCGAGTAAATCTCGCGCGATTTCTTATCGGTATTCGATCCGTTGAACAGGACTACCTTGTCGGCATAGCCTCGTGTTTCGAGGATGCTGCGCAGGTATTCCTGGGTGCGGGTGCTTTCGGTAAAAATCATGGCTTTCCGCGGGGCACCCAGCCGCTCCAGTTCCCGGAATCCGTTTTCAATGGCGGTAAAAAGTTTTTCCCCTTTGGAGTTTTTTTCAATGGATTTTGCCAGTGCTTCGAAGGCTTGAAGGGCCTCTATTTCCTGCTTGACCCGACTGATTTCTTCCGTAGAAAAAACAGGTTCTTCCGGTTCGGTCTCGTCGTCGTTCCACTCGTCTTTGAGTTCGTCGAAGGTTTCAAAATTGCCGGCGACATCGGCCTCGAACGCATCCTCGTTTTCGCTATGGTGCTTTGTGATGATGCGCTCCAGTTTTTTCCCCAATGCGCCAAGCGTCCCGGCAATAGCGTACGTGGAAGAAGCAAGCAGCCGCCGCAAGATCAGGGTCATGAGCTGTCTTTGGCTAGACGGCAGGGCAAACAGTTTCTCGCGTTGCAAGTACTCGGTCACATGATCGTACAATTGTTGTTCTTCATCGGTGGGGTAAAATTCCTCCACCAGCGCGATTCGGTTGGTGTATTTGATGTACTCCAGCACTTGGCGTCGGAGCGTGCGTTTGCAGAGGGGTTTTAGCCGATCTTTCAACTCCTGGAACATGGCCTCGTCGGGCGTGCTGGACGTCCGACTGAATTGACTTCTGAAACTTTTCAGATCGCCAAAGGCGTACTCGTCAATGATGCTGACCAGCCCGTACAGTTCCTGCAGCGAGTTTTGAAGCGGGGTGGCTGTGAGCAGTATTTTGGGAGCCTCCTCGAGCGATTCTTTGATGGAGCGCGCGATTTTATTGCCGGGTTTGTACACGTTTCGCAGGCGGTGCGCTTCGTCTATTACCACCAAATCCCATCGGACTCGGCGCAGATAATGTTCTTTGCTTCGGGCAAACTGGTAGGAACAAAGGACAATTTCGCTTCGATCAAAAGGATTGAGGTTCCCGGTTTTTATGGTGTCGTTAAAGGACTTGGCCTCCAGGATGAAGGAAGGCAGGAAAAATTTCTCTTGTAGCTCCTGGCTCCATTGCTTACGCAAGTTTGCAGGCGTGATGATGAGTATTTTCCGCTTGCGTTCGGCCCATTTTTGAGAAACAACCAAGCCGGCCTCAATAGTCTTGCCCAAGCCGACTTCGTCAGCAAGTATGGCGCCTTTTGACAGAGGAGAGCGAAAGGCAAACAAGGCCGCCTCAACTTGGTGCGGGTTGAGGTCCACTTGAGCGTCCACCAGCGTTGCGGCCAGTTTTTGCATACTGTCCGAGGCGCTGCGCTTGGTGAGTTCGTAGGCAAAGTATTTTGCGTGATACGGGGTAAGTTGCATAGTTGTAGTTTAATTACACCCTTTACAATTGCCCTCAAATCACCTCCACCCATCGTCCCGGCACGCTCCCCCGAATCCGGCTGTCGTACATGGCTTCGCAACTAACCGCAGGCAGGTAGTACCGTCCCACGTAGGCCGCATTGAGCTGCACGCGGTAGGTATTGGTCACCTCTTTCGGGCGGCTGTTTTTGTTGTCCCACTGGTACGGAAGATCGAAGTAGGTATAGACCCGGTCGTCGCGTATATCCTGATACTTGGACGGACTGCTGCCGCCAAGGCTGATGCCGGTCATGCGGGCGTTGAGCACCTCCCAGCCGGACGGGAACACCTGCGAGAGGGCCAGTTCGTTGAAAGGAAACTTCATGTCCGAACTGCGGCGGATGGTAACCTCGGCCACAAAGTCGGAACCCTGCTGGAGCCGGCTGATATCTACCGGATTGCCCTGGTTGTCGGTAAAACGTACAGCCACCGCAATGTTCTTTGTCTCGCCGGTTTCTTCGCCCACAAAGGACTGGCCGCTGACGATGAGGTGGGCGTACAGTTTGGCCTTACCGTTGTTTTTCACACCAACACGGTTCGTTTCGAAGGCTTTGTCGGTAAAATAAACCGTGGACACCGGCTTGGAGGCATCGCCTTTTTGCAAACCACCGCCACCCAGCCGGTACGCATAGCTCGGGCCGCTGCTGCCAAAGTTTTTGACCGCATATTTGGACAGTGCGCGCAAGGCCGTGGCAAGGCTCTGCGTGTTCCAGCCCCAGCCCAGCTGCTCCTCGCCGAGTTCTTTGCTGATGGACTCCACGAGTATTTCGGCGCGTTTGGTGTCGCCGATAGCCGTGAAGGTTTCGAGCATGAGCGCGTTGTCGCGCAGGCCGCTGCCGTAGGTATTGCCGCCCCATACGTAGCGCCAGTCATCGCGCCATTTTTTGTTGGCGAGTTCGCGCGCAGCCTCGGGTTTGCCGGCTTGCGCATACGCCGAGGCGAGCAACAGGGCCGACTGCACGTACAGTTTTTGCTGTTCCTTCATGCGGTTCATCCCGCTCAGATCGGGTTTTCCGGCCAGCGCCAGCGTGTACAGGCGGTAGGCCTGGTTGAGGTCGTTGTCGTAGGTGGTCCAGCCATCGTTCGCGCTGCTCGCCAGCGGATTCCATTTGCGGCTCACCTTGGTTTGATACGCCACCCACTGATCGAGCATGTTCTGTGGCAGAGCATAACCTTTGGCCTTGGCTTCCAGGAGGAAATGGCCGGCATAGGTACTGCTCCAGTCGTTCACATCGCCGCCGCCGGGCCAGTAGGAAAATCCGCCGTCGTTTTGCTGGTAGCGGCGCAACCGGTCAATGGCAGCACTGATGTTGCGGGTGATCTTGTCCCGCTGTTTTTTGTCCAGCGGCGTAAGCAGGTCCACATACAATTGCGGGAAAGCCCCGGAGGTTACCTGTTCCACGCAGCCGTGCGGGTAACGGATAAGGTATTCCAGGTGACGGCCGAGGTTGATGGGCGGCAGGGCGCTCACTTCAACAACGGCCTTGCTGATGTCGGAATACCGACCAGGATCGAAACTGGCGTCCCACTCCGCGCCCGGCTCAATGACGCCCGACCAAACAGCCGTCTGGTCGGGGTTCGGGTTGCGCACGAGGATTTCGATCTCCTGTTTGGTCATTTCACCGCCGCCTTGTGCCTCGATGATAAACTTGGCAGCACCGGTGCGGTTGCCCACTTTAAGGTCAAAATAGGTCATTTCGTTGCCCGGTTGGGCAAATTGCAGCGTATTGGTCGCCGAACCCTGGACCTGCACGAGACCGGATTTTTCCACAACGCGCACGGTGGCGTTTTTCACCTTTTTTTCCATGGCAAATACATCCACGGGCAGGCGCAGGGTTTCGCCCGGGCCGAGTACGCGGGGCAGCGTGGGCAGAACCATCAGCGGCTTGCGCACCGGACAGGTTTTTTCGGCACTGCCGTAGGCGCCCTGGCTACCAGGAGCCGGGGCGGAACACACCACCATAGCCCGCACGGAACCGACATAATTGTCGAGTTTCAGGGTGTGCTTGGCCGTTTGCCCTTTTTCCAATACAAACGGCCCGACGTGCAGCACAGCGGGTTTGAACCGGTTGATTTGCGCGCCGTTTTTGGCCTTCTGATTGATGGCGTCGCCGCCAATACTCAGGATGCGCTCCAGTTCGGAACCGTACGCGCCGAGTACGTAATCGTACACATCCCAGGTCTTGACCCCGAGCGCTTCACGAGCGAAAAACACGTCCCACGGGTTGGGGGTCTGGAAATTGGTCAGGTCGAGCAATCCCTCGTCCACAATGTCGAGGGTGTAGGTGCAGGCTTTGCCGGAGGCTTCGGAAATACTGACCGTGAACGGTTCGCCGGGCTTGAGTACCTCCGGCATGTTGAGTTTCGGTTTCAGGTGCGAGCCGGAATTTTCAACATTGACGGGCATGACCCCGTACATCCGGATGGGCAGGTCATTTTTGGTTTGTGCGTGGGGCTGCAAGAGGCTGACGTGGGCGTACACGGTGGGTGCCATGTCTGCCGTGGTGGCGAAGGTCAGGGTATTTTCCCCAGCTTTGGCATCAAACCAAAGGTGTTTGGCCACGCGGGCGCCCGTTTCGAGCGTCAGCAGGATGCGCCCATTTTCGCTGGCAGGCACCTTGAGGGTGACTTCTTCGCCGACGTCGTATTTTTCTTTTCCTACGGAAAACGGCAACATGGCGGCGGCGTTGCGGCTGTACATGTCGTTGCGGTCGTCGGGGTAGCCGCTCCAGAAAAAGTCGCCGCCGGCATGGCCACCGTCCATATCGGTGACGCGCACGAGGTAGCGGCCCCAATCGTCGGTTTTGATTTTCCAGGTAGCCAACCCGCGCGTATCGGTCGTGAGGGTGATTTTGTCCACGGCGTTGATATGGTCGGAGGAGTTGAACTGAGCCACATTGTCGGCGCGGTCTTCGTCCCACCACCAGCGCCAGTCGCAGCGATAGAGGCCCACCTCTACCTTTTGGCCGGACAGGGGTTTGCCGTTTTTGTCCACACAAGCGATTTGAACCTGACCGCCATTTTGGTCAATCGTTTTGCTGCCCCACTTGTTGGTTGGGACAAAAACGCCCACGAAGTGCTCGAAGGGGTAGTAGTCCAGGGCAATGTTGTCGGTGCTGAAATCGCCGCCGCGCTCAAATACCCGGATTTTGAAATTGGCGACAAGCCTGCCGGGAGCGGTCGCATTATCGCCCAGGCTGAGCGGGATATTGGCCTGGCCGTTGTCGTTGAGGTTGGCATCAAACAGTGTTTCGGGCTCGCTCCAGAAATTGCGGGCCGGGTCGTCGAACACGAAGTCCTTGAAATTTTTGAACTCGGTTTTGCCGGCGCTCAGTTTCATTTCCACCCGCGCCTTGAGGCCCTTGGCTACTGCGCCGTGCAACCAGTTGACCTGGAGTTTGCCGCTGCTGTTTTCGTCGCCGGCGACGAGCCTTTTTTTGCCAAAATCCAGGTCCATTTTGAGCCGGTTGGGCTTGACAGTCTCGATTTTGAGGCTTTTGGTAAAGGTGGCGCCACCGACCAGCACGCGCGCCGTCCAGTTGCCCGTAGGCGCTTCGGCGCGGGTAGCGCAGTGGAACGGATACACGCCGCCCACGCTGTTGGTGGATACCGTGCGGAACTGCAATGCGCCGCGCGGGTCGGTCAGTTCGAGGGTCACCGGGTGGCTGGCAGGCAGGTCGCCGGTTTTATCTTCCAAAACAAAGTTCAAATAAAGGGAATCGCCCGGGCGCCACACGCCGCGCTCGCCGTACAGAAAACCTTTAAGGCCCTTTTGCGGCTCCACCCCGGCCACATCGAACCGGCTGAGGGAGAGCGTACTGCCGTCGGCCATGCGCAGGTACCCGCGGTGGTCGCCGCGGGTAGCCACGGCCACAAAGGGCGTTTCGCGGGATTCGTCAAGCATAGCTGTACCGCTGCCGTCGGTGCGTACTTTGCCAATAGGTTGCAGCTGGTAGTTGTAAAACTCCACATCCACGCCGCTCACGGGTTCGGTGGTGTGCAGGTCGGTAACGCACACAAACACCGAACGGTCTTTCCCGCGTTTGGCCGTGATACCGAGGTCGCTGACGAACACATTGCGCTTGGTAAAATGCTCGGCATTGTAGTATTCGCGGGAACAGGGGTTGTCGCGGTTGCCCCAGTCGTAGCCGCCCTCGTCGTCCCACCAGGAGTCGTCGTTGGTATAATAAATACCGCGGTATCCGCCCCAGACACTGACGAGGTTGCCGTTTTCGTCGGGACTGCCGAGGCGAGCGAGGTCGTCGTTTTCATCGAATCCCGATCCCTCCGCTTCATCGCTGCCGGCCGCGCAGGCATACAGCGTATAGCCGTGCCGGAACGCCAGGCGCACCTGATAAATCGCGCCCGGGTCCTGGTGTACGAGGTCTTTCAGGTCGAGGGCATAACGTTGCCAGGCCGAGCCGGAAGCATTGGGGTTCAGGTCGGCGAGGGTCACTTTTTTTTGCAGGACAATCTTGCCCACGCGTTCCAGTTCGTAGTCGCCTTCGAGGTCGTTGACCTGAAGGTATTGCAGGATATTAGTGTTGAAAATCTTGAAAACCTCCACGTCCACAGCGCGCAAGCCAACCGCCTCGAAGGGAAAAATAATACCCCCATCGGCGCTTTGGGGAATGATGGCGCCGCGGCCAACAAGGCGGACAGCTGGTTTGGATTCTTCGAAGTTGAGCGACCAGTCGCTGCGGCCTTTCATGGCAGCTCCGGCGGTGTTGCGGATGCCGGCTTCCACGCGCACGCTGTACGTGCCGCTGAGCCGGGTGCCTGGGTACACGCGCACGAAATTCCCGTCGGCGGCAAAGCGCACGGTGCCGTCGAATTTTTCGATCCGGATGAGGCCCTCCAGGGTTTGGGCGGCGTCAATGGGGTCGGAGAAATTGAGCAGCACGTACTGTTCGTCCTGCTGCACCACGCGGGCGGCGAGCACGGTAAACTCGTCGAGCGCGGGTACCACTTGCTCCAGAGCGCCGGCTTTTTCGGAAAGGCCGAGCGCAGCGCCCGACCACGACAGGTTCACTTTGGAGCGCATATTGGAGCGGGCCACATCCGAAACGACAAACTCGTGGGTGCGCCCGTCGCCGGTGTGTGTCCACTGAATCGGCAGGGTGTTGTTGCCTTGTTTGGCGGTGAGGACTTTTTCCAGTGGTTCGGCCTCCACGGCGTCGCTGGTGAACACGCGCCCGATGAGTTGCTGCCGTTTGGGGTCGTCGGTGGCGCGCAGGCCGTCGGTTATGACCTCGAAAGCTATTTCGCGCACACTGAATTCGAACTCGAATTCGGCGGCGATCTCGGGTACTTTGCTAAAAATTTTGCCCAGTGCCACCGTGCCGGTGTAGCGTTTGCCATACGGCAGCGGCTCGTCGGGCTGCAACTTGATGGTGCGGTCGTCCAGCCAAATCGCATCGCCCGAGATGGCAGGCGTCACGGAGAACAGGTCGCCGGACACTTTCTGCCCGATTTTGTCCTGCCCGACGGCAGGATCAACGAAGCGCACCAGAATGGCGTCGGTACGCCCGATGGCCCCGCTGGTATAGGCATTGATATAGCGGGACAGGGCCTGGAAGTAGGCCTCGTTTTTGACCGATTTGCTGCAGGAAAAATGGAGGAGCGTGAGCAGAATGGTGAGTGGGAGCAGGTGCTTGCGCATGGGATAGAGGTTGGAAGGTTGCTGGTTGGATGGTTTCTGGTTGGAGGGTTGCTGGTTGGAGGGTTAAAATTTTCGGGGTTAAATGTAATCTGATTGTGTGCAGGTTTTTATCGGATGGGTACAGGTTTTTGTTGGGGAAAGTGTGGCAGAAAAAACATGTACGTTTGCATATAAAAAATCGAAGCAGGTCAGTCCTATTTTGGTTATCTATGGAACACGAAAAACAACCACCACCGGAAAAGAAAAAACGAAAATCTGCCTTCCAAAAGACGGCGGACTGGGCGAGTTTGATCCGGAACTTTGCCACCATCATCACGTCTTTTATTTCCCTGATCACGCTGTTTATCCTCATCCGGCAAAACGAGCGCATCTACCAACCCGACCTGGCCTGGTCGCCGGAGCCAAAGATTTTTCAGGTTGCTTACCGCGACACGCTCGTCGGATGCGACGATTTGCGGGTCATTTCAAGCACAGATTCTACCTCCGGGCGACTCGCGCTGCGCTGCATGAACCTGGGGCTCGGCGCAGCCAAAGACCTGCGCATTGTCTGGTCTTTCGACCCGGACAAGCTTGACGATACCGTGCGGATCAACAACCACACCTTCGCCACCGGCGTCACGTACGACTCCAGTGCAAACGGACTGTATTTCGTCAATTGCATGACACAAGAATCCCTCGAAGATGGCGCGGAATACTGCCTGCCGTTCAATACAGAAAAGGAACCTACCAGAATTGCGCTGCCCCTGAATTACATCCGGCTCTGGACCAACTTGGCGATTCGAATCGGCTCGAACAGTGCGTTATCCGGGGATCAGCGCTTGAAAATCATCGAAACGCTCGTGTACAACGTTCAGGAACTGACCTGCTCGATCCAATACCAGGACATCAATGGCAAGCAGTACCGGCAATCGTATCAGGTGCAGCTGATTCCCCATTTTCTGAATATCCGCAACAAAACGCTGACTCTTAGCATCCATTTGCGCGACCGGAAGACCCGGCAAGCTGTCCCGCGCCGGTATCGTTTTTCGATTTACGATGCCGACGCGTCTTTTTTTGAAACAGAAATTGAATTGTAATGACTCGGCTATGTGGCGCCAACCTCCGTTCGGCAACACCGGAAAGTATATCCCGAAAATTTCAGAATAACACGCCTGCTGGATACCTTTGGCACGGCATACTTCTTGCTCACGTACAACTCATAGCCCATCACTCATAGTTCATCACTCATAGCTCATCGCTCATCTCATGGCCGACATCAAAAAAACTTCCACCGGGGTCATCATCCCGCTCACCAAGCCGTTTGAAAAAAAATTCCTCGGTGGCACCTCCAGCGCTTCGGTAGAGTACACCGTAAACAACGCCCCGGATGTACTGCTGGCGCTCATCAACAACGCCCCGTTTCCCAACCGTGCGATCCAGTTGAGCGAAATAGGCGCCAGAGCTGCTGTTGGTAGCGGGGATATCCAGTTCTCCAGCGGCGGCGGCACAGCCAGTTTCAAAGGCAGCGCCCACACCTCCTCCGGCCTTGCCGTGTACCCCGATCCGCGCCTCATGCTGCGCGATCTAGGGTTCGACAAGGACAACGACATTTCCGAAGGTATGCAACTGACCCGCGACCCCAAATCCAACTACCTCCTGATGCGCTGGGGCTACGAGGTCGGCGCCAACGCCAAAGCAGGCGTAGTATTCGGCGGCCCGGCCTCTGCGTCGGCCAGCGCCGGCGGCAAAAGCGAGGGCACTTTCGCCGTCGTCCGCCAGTTGCCCAAAACCATGGGCGCCTCCACCGCCATATTCGAAACCGCCCAGAGCTGGCTCCTGCCCCTGCAAATTGCCTCGGTGGAAGACCTCGAACCGGGCACCTGGATCATCGCCGATGTGGACAGCAGCGTTGCCGTAGGCATCAAAGCCCAGTACGGTTTCGATTTTAGCTGGGTAAAAGAAACCCAGGCGCTTGGCCTCTCGGGCGATATCGGCCTGCGGCTTCAAATGGGCGCCAAAGCAGCCTTCGGTTTCCAGGCAGCCAGCCGCTTCGCAGTGGTGGTGAGCCGCGACTCCGTGCGCGCGCAGGACAAATCCATCCGTATTCGCCTGTTCAAGCAGCGCCAAAACGGCTGGAATTTCGCCATGGATGCCCAGGTAGGCGCCCAGGCCGACACCTCCCAGTTTCTCCCGGCCGATTTTGGCGACTTCGTGAAAGCAGTATTTGGCACCCACGGCGCGCAAATCATGAAGGACCTCGAAGTCATTGAGGAGTGGAGCAACCCCGACGCCCCCCTGTCCAACATGCTCGCCGGCCTCGGCTCCAAATATTTTAAAAAATTCGTGCAGGACACCACCGGCGTGGACCCCGACGTAGCCTTCAACGAGGCCAAAGGCAAACTAAAAACCCTGCTGGACAAGTGGAATGAACTCGACCATACCGTAGCCAGCTTGCTGTGGAAACAAGCGGAGAAAAAGGCCAACCTGACCAAAATTCGCGCGTTCAACAACAAACTGAAAGGCGCCGACGAGAAAAAAGTACGCGCGTTCCTGCGCAAGGAAATCGAAAAAGTGGATTTCTTCACGACCCTCGGCGGGCAGTTTCTGCTCGCTCTGTTGCCCGAAGAGAACATCCTTTCCGTGCTGACCGACTCGGAGGTATTCAAAAAAGTACAGGCGGGCGCCAACAAAGCCGCCGGCATCCTCGACGGCAGCACGCTCACCGACACGCTGGTGAAATTGCAGGACAACATCAACAAGCGCCTGAACCTCGACCAGATTGAAAAAGTGGTGAACGACACCGACCTCGAATCGCTGGACAACTGGCTGCAGGTAAAACTGTCGCGTTTCCTCGACGACAAGCTAAAACTGTCGCGGGTAGATGAAATCCGCCGCACCATCCACCTGCTCACGTCCAAACGGCAGGAGTTTTACGACAAGGCACAGCAGGCGCTGAACCGCAAGTACAGTTTTGGTTTCAACTCGGCTTTCCAGAAAAACACGAGCAGCTCCGCGCTTATTGACCTGACGATTGACACGAGCAAGGCCGGCGCCGGCGCATTCATCAAACACGCGCTGCTGGGCCAGTTCGACAAAATTTTGGCGAAGCCAATCCCCGGCGTCACCCTCCACGAGGGCGCCCTCACACACGGCGTGCGCATCCAAAGCGCCGTGGACATCAACCTGCCGTTTTTCAAAGGCAACAGCACCCACCTCAACGATTCGTTGGCAAACGCCAAAGCGCTCGACGAAGCAGACGGCCGCGTGTTCCTGTACGACCTGAAGGCTACGGATACGGTCGTGGACAATCGCCAGCAGATCAGCGCGCTCACCATTGGCGGCAATTTCCGCGCAGTAGCCAACAGCGTGCGCGTACACGACACCAACGCGCTGTCGTACGCCTACTCCTTCCAGCAGTTCCGGCCGAAAATGAAGGCCGCCGACCTGAAGTTTCAGATCAAACCGTACGTGGAGGAATATCTCCCGAGTGCATTCCCCAATGGCTCCGTGGATGCCTGGGTGAACACCATCGAGCAGGAAGCCGAACGCCTCGCCCCCAACGGCGCGGGCATCATCGGCGACACGCTGCTGTACCTGGAACTGAACCTGCCTGCCGAAGCCGCCTCCGCGTGGATGCGCGCACCCAGAGACAAAAATGCCCCCGAGTACACCCGCATGTCGCTCAATATCCAGCGGCGGCTGAAACAACTGATCCCGTTTTTCTTCTTCCAGAACGTGGAGAACTACAAAAACCGCGTTCCCGCTTCCGTGCTGCTGGCCTACTCGGCGATTTTCCCGGCCACGGGTTTCAAAGAGGACAGGGGCAAACTGATCGCCGCCGACAGCGGCACCTACTGGAACTGGCCCGACCGGAAAATGCAGCAATTCATGGTAGCGCACCCGCGCACCAAGGGTTTCCTGCGCCTCAAACTGGAAGAAACCCACGCGCTGTTGAAAGCTACGCCCGGCATGGGCAAAGACCTGATCGAGTTTTACAACCCCGATCGCGTGGACGGTTTTGTGTCCGACCTGGTCAACAGCCTGTCCAAGCGAAACGAGATGCACTTCCACAGCCTGTTCTTTGTGGAAGCCACCATCATCGAAAAAGCATACGAGGCCGGTCAGGCGATGGCGAAGTTTTTGGAAAAATCGAGCACGGAGCCGTCCAAAGCGGTAAAACTGCTGACCGATTTCGGCTCGGCCCTCACGCAGGCGTTCAACAAGGATTTTACCTCCATTTACGGTGATTCGGCGATCCGCCCCTTGGGCACCATGCTCTTTCTCGAAGCGGCGCAGGCGTTTTTGCCCGCCAACGCGAAAAAAGACCCCAGTACCCTGCTCAACCTGACGGTGCTGAAACCGGACGCCAAGTTCAAGCCCGACCAGCGTACCCGGCCCGGCAGCATACCGAAAGCGGATGTACTGGTGGCGAAACAGGTGGTGGAAGCGCCGTAACAATGTAGTGCCGCGTCCGGTCAATGTTGTATGAATTGGGGAGGCAAATTTTTCCTTCATCAAGGCGTGAAGAGGGCGCAATACGGGATGTTGAAAAATTCCGTAGCCCGCCCCATCGCGCAAGTAGCCGCCCGGGTAGGCTACGACGATGCGCGCTCATTTTTCCGGAGTTGCCGGCAGCGGCCCGGGAAGTTGCCGTCGGAGGTGGCAGGCGCATGATAGAGGGCACCATATTCGAACTTTGACGGAAAATGCTACAAGATTGACGGATTTGGCCCATTCGCTTGCCTGTACATTTGCCCTGTGAGTTATTCAACAGACATGGCGGACATTTTGATCGTTGAGCCGGATGCCGACCGACGGGAACGCCTCTGTGCGGTATTGCCCGCCGACAGGCACCTTGTTTTCACAGACGACGGCCCTGCTGCACTCAAGCATCTGGAAACAGCAGAGCGGCTGCCGGCCCTGTTGCTTTCCGGTATTGGCATGGCTCCGATGGACGGTTTTCAACTCGCGGAACGACTACACCGAGACGAACGCTGGAGCCGCATTCCGGTGCTGTTGTTTCACCTTGCCGTCGAATCGGACAGCGACGCGTCCATCTACCTGCTCGACGTGAGTCGGTCCGTGGCGCAGCCGTCCGATGCCGCACAGTACATCCGCCAAGTGCTGGAAAAAGGGGCTATCCGCCGCAGCAAACCGAAAAGGAGTACTCCGCCCCGAGAACCCGGCCATGATTGGCTACGGCAACTGACCGAAACGGTACAGGAATGCTTGGTCGGCTCGCAGTTCAGCGTGGATGAGTTGGCGGAAAAAATGAATATCGGGCGGAAAACACTCTACCGAATTGTCCGGGAACACACCGGTCTTTCCGTCAACGAATACATACAATCGGTGCGCCTGCAACGGGGGCGGGCGTTGCTGGAGTCTCGCCAGGTGGCCAACCTGCGCCAGGTTGCTCATGCTGTCGGGCTTGGCTCTGCCGATCATTTCTCCCGACTGTACCGCAAGCACTATGGCCATTCGCCGGCGGTGTTTCTGACAAAACAAAAAGCGTCCGACAAATGAGGAGCGCGAATAAGTGCCGAATTGTGCGGCCAAAGCACCCGATTGTGCGGTGCTTGTGGGGGGGGGGCGGAAGAACCGAACGACCTTTGCGCTCAAAGTTTTTTTTAATCCATGTCGCACTCATAAAAAAGTCAGGCCCGCGCGCACTCCGCGCCGGAGCGGTTCCTCGGCACGTTGTTGCCGGTATTCTCTTTTCTTTTTGATGTTTTTTCATGGTTGCGGTGTTTCGGGTGCTCTGCCTGCGGCGCTGAAGGCGGAGGTATTGTTTAGCCTCCTCCGGACATTTTTTTTCCAGGTATCCAGACCTTCCAGGTTTGGCAAACCTGGAAGGTCTCGTCCCGAGAATGTCCAGTAATGTGCCGGGTGCCCGACAGGCATCCCAACCGCTTTTAATTAGTACAAAACAAAACTTGTTGTCATGAATAAAATGATACGCGTTGTCCATTTCGCTCAAACTTTTTGCCTGCTTGTTTTGGCGCCAATGGTTTTGGTACAAACGGCTGTTGCCGCTACCTACACCGTTACTACCACCGCCGATGCCGGCGCCGGTTCGCTCCGGCAGGCGATCCTTGACGCCAACGCCAACGCCGGTCCGGATGTGATTCAGTTTAATATCGCCGGCGTAGGGCCGACGATTGCCAATACGAGCAACTTGCCGGCGATTACCGGCGCGGTACTCATTGACGGCAGCACCCAGCCGGGTTTTGTGTCGGGCACACAGTCAACCTACATAAAAATCGGCCCGGCAATGGTGAACCAGGTGGTCTTCCAGGCCACCGGCGTCACCGGCATCACGATCAGGGGGCTGGATTTGTCGCGCAGCTCGACCTTCAACGGTACCGGGGTGACTTTTACCAACTGCAACCAAACGGTGGTGGAAAATAATTTTATCCGCAACCGCAACGCAGGTATCGTGATCAACGGCGGACAAAACCATACCCTGCGGAACAACGACCTGGTAAACTCGGGAGCGAATACGGCCTTACCGGCCATATCCCTGTTGAACATTGCCGACGGCGGCTTAGCCGTGGGCGCCGTGAGCGGCAACAAGTTCGGCGGCACCGGCCAGCAAGGTTTCCGCATGGAGAATATGAACAACCTGCTCATCGGCGACGAAAACGTGGCCGGCGCGCACATCGTCATCGAAGACAACAGCGGCATGACCGCCCACGGCGCTGCGGGGCAGTACCTGCTCTACCTCCTCACGGTCAACAACATCACTATAGACAATGTGGACCTCTCCTGGTCGGCAAGTGCACAACAGAATTCCTACGGCATCTTGGTCGCCAACGAGGTGTACAACAGCACCCTAACGATCAAAAATTGCAAAATACAAAACCGCTACGGGGCTGTATATGTGACCAATGGCAAAGACGTAACCATTCAGGACAACGACTTTCGCGGCACAGGAATTAGCGAAGGCAACGGCGCCTACGCCGTACATATCAGCAATCTGACGGAAGCGGCCGTAGCGGGTGGTATCCTGATGAGCGGCAACCTCTGGGGCCGCAACCCCGGCGGCAATGTGGAAAGTGATGCCGCCTTGCGCATCCAGAACATGGGCAACCTGATGATCGGCGATGCCACTACCGGCGTACACATCAAACTGGAAGACAACAGCGGCCTGAATACGGTACGCGGCAACAACACCAATCGCGGCCCCCTGCTCTTCGATAACGTGTCCAACATCACCGTGGACAACGTGGACGCCTCCAATACCCTCGGCGGCCAAACCAACAGCCTCGGCATCCGCTTCAACAACACCGGCTCCAACGGCAACATTATCGTCAAAGACTGCGACCTGCGCAACCGCCGCATGGGCATCTACTGCTCCGACGGCAAAGACTATACGGTGACCAACAACGACCTGCGCGGTTGCGGCGATGAAAACATCTTCGCCCTCTCGCTCGTCAGCATCGGCGAAGGCATGATCTCTGGCGGTGTGCTGGTACACAGCAGTGCCTGGGGTACTGACGCCGGCGTGACCAGTCGTGCTGGATTGCTGGTACAAAACATGAACGGCCTCGTCATCGGCGACGCTGCTACCGGCGTACACATCAAAATAGAAGACAACAGCGGGTTCAATACCATCGAGGGAAACAGTATTGGTAATAATGAAGGCGCCTTGGTTCTGTTTAATGTCAACAACATAACCGTGGACAACATAGACGCTTCCTTCGCCTCCGGCGGCGTGCCGCAAAGCCACGGCATTTACATCAACAACAGCAACAGCCCGCAGGGCAACGTGACCATCAAAGATTGTGATGTCCGCAACCGGGGGGCAGGCATCCGCATCGAAGGCGGTACCGATTACACCGTCACCGGCAACGACCTGCGCGGCAGCGGCGAACACGGCTGGCAAGCCCTCCGACTCGTTGACATCAGCGAAGCCAGCCTGCCGGGTGGCATCCTGGCGCATACCAATACCTTCGGTACCAACGGCGCTACCGCCAGCAACTACGGCCTGTACATCGAGCGCATGAATAACCTCGTCATCGGCGACGAAAATACCGGTGTGCATATCAAAATTGAGGACAACAGCGGATTTAACGAAATCGCCGGCAACGACGTGAACAACCGCGGCGCCCTTTACCTGAATACCGTGAGTAACATCACCGTAAATAGTGTGGACTGCTCCAAGGCCACCGCCGGACAAGGCAGTTCCTGGGGCATTCGCGTTGTGAACGGCAATACGAATATGAACGTCACCATCCAGGATTGCTTAGCCGGCAACCGCATACGCGGCATCTGGATTGCCGGCGGGCGCGATTATACCGTCACGGGCAACAACATGGTGGGCAGCGGCGGTGTCGGCGGCAGCGGCGGCGGCCTTGCCGCATTCCAATTGGAGAACATTGCCGCAGGCGCCCTCGCCGGCGGGATATTAGCCAGCAACAATACCTTCGGCGCGCCCAATTTCCTCCGCGGCGTGGTCATCAGCAATATGCGCGACTTAGTCATCGGCGATGAAAATGTCGTCGGCGCCAATATCGTGCTCGAAGACAACTCCGGCCTCAACCAGTGCGCAGGATTTAATTATGTATTATCGCATGGCGCGCTAAACCTGAACAATGTCAGCAACGTCACCGTGGAGGGTGTGGACTGCTCCGTTGTCGGCAGTACCTTCACCAACTCCTACGGCATCTGGGTAAACAACGGCCCTACGGATAAAAACGTCACGATCAAAAACTGCAAAGCCGATTACCGGCACCGCGGCATCGCTTGTTGGGGCGGCAAAGACTATACGGTGCAGGACAATACCATCACCAACAGTGGCATTAGCAACGATGCTTTTGCCCTCGATTTTCGCAATGTGGAAGCCGGGGTACTCACAGGCGGCGTACTCGTCAGCGGCAACACCTTCGGCAACGTGCCCATCACCGCCACCAACAGCCGCACGGGCGTACACTTCGAGAACATGCGCGACCTGTACATCGGCGATGCCGCCACCGGCGGCAACGTCAAACTCGAAGACAACAGCGGCCTGACGGCAGTAGGACATGAGGCCAATAGCACTTACCAGGTCTTGCGGCTTACCAATGTGAGCAACTCAACGCTGGACAACCTCGACCTCTCCTCCGCTTTCGGCGCACAGCGCGCCACCGGTTTGCGGATCGTAAACTCGGCGGGCATGGAAGCCGTCACCATACAAGATTGTAACATCTCCGACCGCCGAACGGGCATCGACATTACGGGTGGCAAGGACTACACCATTACCGACAACATCCTGACCAATTCTGGCGCAGACAACGACGAACCCGCCGTGTACCTCAGCGGGTTGGTTAAAAAAACGCTCGACGGCGGCATTGCCATGCGCGGCAACACCTTCGGCGGCGCCAACGCCGAAACGGCCCTGCGTTGCGACGATATGCGTGCCTTCACCATCGGCGACGCCGTAAGCGACGACATCCGGCTGGAAGACGGCACGAGCGGCCTGCCGGCTGTCGGCAATGTCGCTAACAGCGCCAACTGGGTCATTTACCTCAACCAGGTCGCCGACCTGACCGTCAACAGCGTGGACCTTGCCAGTAGTGCCGCCACTGCACGCGGGGGCGGCATCCGGGTGGAAAACGGCAGCGGCAATAAAAATGTCGGCATCACCAACTGCAACATCGGCAACCGCCGCACCGGCTTGTATATCTCCGGCGGGGAAACCTATACGGTACAAACCAACAACTTCAGCGGTACCGGCCCCAACCTCAACGAACCGGCGCTCTACCTCAACAGCCTGAACACATCCACCGGCCTTGCCGTCAGCGCCAATACCTACGGCGGTTCCGGCGCCAACAGCGCCCTGCGCTTGGAAAGCATGAAAGGCGTAATTGTAGGCGATGCTTCCGTTGTGGGCCGCCACATTACCCTGGAAGACGGCACGAGCGGCCTGACCACTACGGGCAACAATGCCACCAGCAGCGAATTTGTCCTGTACTTGAAAAATATGTCCACTACCACAGTGGACAATGTTGATCTCACCCGCAGCGGCGGCACGCCCTTCGGCATGGGTATCGGGGTGGAAAATAGCGATTTGGATGCGACGGTTACATTGAAAAACTGCGCCATCGGCTCCCGCCGCACCGGTATCTATATTTCCGGCGGCCAGGGCTATACTGTGCAAAACAACAACCTGAACGGCAGCGGGTTTGCAGCTGCCGAACCGGCGCTTTATTTCAAGGATTGGCTTTCCTCCACAGGCCTGTCGGTGAGCGGCAATACTTTCGTTGCCGACCCAAACTTCAGATTCGGCCTGCGCCTCGACAACCTGAGCGATATTATCATTGGCGACAATACGGTGCCCGGCGTACAAATCGAATTGCAGCCCGGCAGCGGTATTCGCGAAGCCACCGGCCGTTCCATCCACCTGGAAAATTGTGAAAAAATCGACATCGAACTGGTGCAACTTTCGCTGACCGGCAGCCCGGTAGGTACCGGCATCTACATCAATGGCAGCTCCGATATTGACATGCGCAGCCTGACGGTACAAAACCGCGTAGACGGTATCGACATCGTAAACGGCGCCTCGCACAGCTTGCAGTGCAGCGATCTTTCCTTGAACACCGACGGCCTGCAGGTAGGCGCTTCGGTCACCGGCCTCACGGTGGAGCAATGTTCCTTTACCGGAAACACGGCGTTTGCTATCAACTCCGCCGCCACCATCAAAGCGGAAAACAACTTTTTCGGCGGCGGCGCGCCGCCGGTCGGCCCGCCCAACGGCGTGACGGCTTCGGTGGATTTCACGCCGTTTTTGGCCGTGGCACCTGCCGGCTGCCCCTTCACGGCTACGCAGGAGATTGAGGTATTGGGCAACAGCAACCTGATCGAAGATGGTTCGCTGACGCCCGAACTGCTCAACCATACCGATTTCGGCTCGGTGAAAACCAGCACGCCCCGCACCCGCAGTTTTACCATCAACAATACCGGCGGCGCGGCGCTGACCATTACGTCCATTTCGTTCAGCGGCGCCAATGCCGGTGATTTTGCCGTGACCGGCGCGCTTACCCCGGCCAGTCCGATTCCGGCCGGCAGTTCGGCCACCTTTACCGTCACCTTCACCCCCGGCGCTGCCGGCCTGCGCACGGCCACGCTCGACATCGCCAACGACGACCCTGACGAAGGCGCTTTCGACGCTGCCGTGCAGGGCACAGGCAAAAGTGCACTGGTGGTAATCAATACACTGGATGTTGGCGCCGGCTCGCTCCGTCAGGCTATTACAGATGCGAACGCCAACCCCGACGCCGACGTGATCGAATTTGCCATCGGCTCCGGCGCCCAGACGATAAACCTGGGCTCCAATCTGCCCACGATCACGGCTCCGCTGACCATTGACGGCACTACCCAGCCCGGTTTTGGCGGTACGCCGCTCATCACCGTCAATTCCCAGGTGAATGGCACTACCCTGATCGCCGCCGGCGTCACCGGCTTTACGGTCAAATCCATGGACCTCTCCCGCCCAAACGCGAACTTCGACGGGCGCGGCATTCAGACTACCGATTGCAACGAAGTGGTGCTGACCGGCAACACGATCCGAAATCGTGGGGGTGGCGGCATCTACATCACCCGCGGATATGATTACACGATCACAAACAACGACCTGAAGAACACGGGTTGGAACGATCCCGCCATACGTATTGACGGGGTCACCGCGCGCAACATACCCGGCGGTATCAGCATGAGTGGCAACGTTTGGGGCGACCTTACAGGCGCTGGTTTCAACACCTTCGGTGCCGGCCCGGCGCTGCACCTCTACAACATGCGCGACCTCATCATCGGCAATGCCTCGGTTTCCGGACGGCACATCACCATTGAGGACATCGCCAGCGGGCTGAACGGCGTCCAGTCATTTGCTTCAAACACCGGTGGCGGTCAACGCGTATTGCTGCTGTTGAACAACGTCCACAACGTGACGGTGGACAACGTGGACTTGTCCTACAGTACGCCCAAAATCGGATACGGCCTCGAAATAACCGGCAACAGCTCGAATGTGACTATTGAAAACTGCAACCTGTCGGGACGCTCGCGCGGCATCTATTGCAACGGCGGCAAGGATTACACCATCCAGAACAACGACCTGACCAATACAAGTGCTACCCAAAATGAACCGTCCCTGTACCTGAACAACATCTCCGAAGGCAGTATTCCGAGGGGTGTAACGGCGTCCGGCAACACCTTCGGCGGTACCGGCGGTAACTCTGTCCCCACCGCCCTGCGTATAGACAATATGTCGGGTCTGCTGCTCGGCGATGCCTCCGTCGTCGGCGCCCACTTGGTTTTCGACGATGCGACCAGTGGTCTGCCCAATGTGAACGGCGTTCAACCAGGGGGAGGAGGAGGCAATCGCCAGGTTTTTTATTTCATCAATGTTTCGGATATCACGGTCGAAAACGTCAACCTGACCAAGACTGACGCCGGCCAGAGCGGCTATGCCATATATATTTCCAACGGCGCCAACAACGGCAAGGTATCGGTTATAGACTGCGACCTGCAAAACCGGGCGCGCGGCATTGACATTACCGGCGGTAAAGATTACACCCTCACGGGCAACAACCTGAGCAATACCGGTATAGGCAACAACGACCCGGCCATCTACCTCAACGGCATCCGGCCCGGTTTGCTGCCTGCCGGTGTAACGGCCAACAACAACACTTTCGGCGGTACCGGCTCCACGGTTCTGCGCGTGCAGAACATGGACGGCCTGGTCATCGCCGACGCTGCGGCCGATATCGTTATCGAAGATGGCAGCGGCGCCAATAACTTGGCTAACGACTCGCCAAGCAACAATCCGGAGTATGCCATTTACCTGAATTTGGTTTCCAACATAACGGTGGACGATGTGGACGTGTCCCGCAGCGCCGCCAACCAAACCGGCGGCGGTATCGGCGTCGAAAACAGCGGCAGCTCGGTGTACCGAAACGTGACCGTGCAAAATTGCAAGATACAGCAGCGGAATGTGGGCGTTTACGCCAACGGCGGCAAGGATGTCCGGTTGTTGGACAACGACTTGCGGTATTCGGGCCTTAGCAATATTCGCCCGGCGGTTTACCTCGACGATATCCAGCCCCTGACCCTGCCCGGTGGTATTTCCATGAGCGGCAACCTGTTCGGCGGCGTTTTCAACGGCGCCACGGCCAATAGCGGTGTCTCGATTGTTGATATGAGCGATCTGATCATCTCCGACGGCTCGCTCGTTGGCACCAACATCCAATTAGAAGACGCCAGCGGCCTGAATGAAGTGGTCGGGTTCGATTCACGTACTACGGGCGCCTTGTACCTCAACAACGTGCGCAACGCACAAATCCACAGCGTGGACATGTCCAAGGCTACCGGCGCGCAAACCAACTCCTTCGCCCTGATGGTGGAGAACAGCACCAACATCAGCGCGACCGACAACAGCGGCGCCAACCGCTACCGAGGCTTTTATTTCGACGGCGGCAGCGACTACACGGTGACGGGCAACGACCTGACCCAAAGCGGTTTTGGCACGCCGCCCAGCCAACCGGTAAACAATGCTGCGGCGCTTCATTTCGACGGGGTAATCCCCGGCGTTTTGCATACCGTCAATGGTATTGCTGCGAGCAACAATAATTTTGGCGGCAGCCTGGTGCGCTCCGCCCTGCGTGTGGACAACATGAAAAATATCCTGATCGGCGATGAAACCGTCGTGGGCGCACACATTGTGCTCGAAACGACCAGCGGTGTGAACAACTGTGCACAGACCCAGGGCAGCAGCGTTAATAACGTCATCTACATGTCCAATGTAGCGGACATCACGGTGAATAAGGTGGATGCATCGCGCCCCAGCGGTCAGGATCTTGGCGGCATTGAAGTGAACAACTCCGGCGCTACCGCCAACAGCAATATCGCTATCCTGAATTGTAATTTCAATAACCACCGCCGCGGCATTTACTGTCAGGGTGGCCGCGACTATACCATTCAGAACAATACCCTGCTGCAAGGCGGTGTGGATGACGACGAGCCGGCTATCTACCTGCAGAACATCCAGGAAAGCAGCCTTGCCGGCGGTATCCTGATGAGCGGCAACACCTTCGGCGGAACCAGCGCCCGCGGCGGCGTACGATTCCAGGGCATGCGCGACCTGACCATTGGTGATGCCGCTACCGGCGGCAACGTCAAACTGGAAGACGGCAGCGGCCTGAACAACCTCGGCGGAACCGGCAATAGCAGCGTGTACCACGTCCTGCACCTCAACAACGTCAGCAATGCCGTGGTGGACAACGTGGATGTGTCGCGCCCGACCGGCTCCACGCAGGACTTCACGGGCATTCGGGTGGACAACGACCCCACCTTCGGCCCCATCACCATCCGGGACTGTGACGTGCGCCGCCACCGCACCGGCATCAACATTCAGGGCGGCAAAGACTACACCGTGACCGGGAACGACCTGCGCGGCAGCGGCTTCGGCAACAACAGCGCAGAACCGGCCCTGTACTTTAGCAAAATCACCCAGGAAGACGGCACGGTGCCCATGGGCATTGCTGCAAGCGGCAACCTGTTTGGCGCCGATAACGCCATCCTGTCCAATTGTGGCCTGCGCATAGACGATATGTGCGGCATCCTGATCAGCGACGGCACGGTGGCCAACACCAACATCGCGCTCGAACCCGCCAACGGTATCAAGGAAGTGACCGGCAGTGGCGGTAGTAACGCCGCCATTTACCTGTTCCGCAACTCGGGTATGGCCATTGAAAAAGTGGATATGGAATTCACCGGTACACAAACCGGCAGGGCCATACACATCCAAAACGAGAATGCCAGCCAGTACGATTTTACCATTAAGGACAATATCCTGAAGAACCGCCGCTCGGGATTGTATATCGACAACGGCGCTGATTTTACCGTCACCGGGAACAACTTTGAAATGACCGGCGCCGCCAACAATGAAGAGGCCATTCGCATGGAACAGGTTTATGAAAGCAGCCTGCCCGGCGGCGTGAGCATCAGCGGCAACACCTTCGGCGGTACGGGCGCTAACTTCGGCCTGAAGTTCGTCAGCATGAATAACTTAGTCATTTCCAACGGCACCGTCGCCGGCACCAACGTCAACCTCGGCACCGCGCCCGCCAACGGCCTGTACAACATCGAAACCGGCACTGTCCTGAGCATCGAAAATGCCTGCATGGCCACCGTCAGCACGCTTGATCTTTCTCGCGCCGGCCTCACGCGCCAGGGCACAGGCCTGCGCATGTCCAACGGCATGGGCAATACGGTGGAAAAGGTGTTGGTCGGCAACCGCGGTACAGGTATTTCAATTAGCAATGGCAGTGTGGACCAGACGGTCACCTGCAATACGGTGTTCGACAACATCTACGGCCTTGATGTCTACGATGCGCTGCTGAATACCACCATCGAAAATAATACCATCGAGTGCAACGGTACGGGTTTGCGCAGCGTCACCACCTCCCCCGTAAATGCAACCAACAATTTTTGGGGAACTGCTACCGGCTCCACCACCGACGGCGGTACGGGCGACAGCTACGCGGGTGCTACCGTAACCGCCACCCCGTTCCTCGCGGCCGCGCCCGCTTGTGCGCCGCTCTCGCCCGATCTGCAAGTGAAAGGCAACGGCATTGAAATCGTGGATGGCGACCTTACGCCGACCTTCGACGATCATACCCAGTACTGCGCTGTCACCAACGAAACGCAAACCCGCACCTATACCCTGACAAATCTGGGCAGCGGTATTCTGAACCTGACCGGCGCGCCGGTTAGTCTGGTGCCCCCTTCCGGTACGCCCTTCTCCGTGACGACACAGCCCGCGGATTTGGAACTGCTGCCCGGCGAATCTACCACGTTCACCGTGGAATTTGCTCCCGTGTCGCTCGGCGCCTTTACGGCCACGGTGGCGGTCGAAAGCCGCGACTGCTATGAAAAACCGTACGATTTTGCCATCAAAGGACAGGGTTGTGTGGCAATCGCCGGCACGCTTAGCGGTACCCAGGCAATCTGTATTGGCAAGTCGGCCAACCTGACCGTCAATATCAGCGACGGCCTGGCGCCGTTCATGGTGGAACTTTCTGACGGCAGTATGTTTGTGGTCAATAACATCGGAGATAATACGGTCGTGCTTTCGCCGACAACGACAACGGTTTACACCATCACCAAAATAATAGACGCCAACGGCTGCTGCGCGGTAAATACCGGCTCGGCTACCGTGACCGTCAACCCGCTGCCCACGCCGGCCATCACCGTCACCGATATGTCGGGCAACACCGACGATGACGGCGTCATCTGCGCCGATGGCTCGGCCACGCTCGATGCGGGCGTGTATAGTGCCTGGTTGTGGAGCACTACCGAAACCACCCAAAGTATCCAGGTGACAACGGCCGGCACCTACACCGTTCAGGTCACCGACGGCAACGGCTGCACCAATACTGCAACTACCGGCATTACGGTCAATGCCAACCCGACGCCCCTGATCGCCGTGACGGAAACCTCCGGCAACACCAATGACGACGGCATCCTCTGTGCCGGTGCTTCCGCTACGCTCGACGCGGGCGTTTACACCGCCTACGCCTGGTCGCCTGCCGGCAATACCCAAACGATTATGCCCAATACGGCCGGCACCTACACGGTGGTCGTCACCGACGCCAACGGCTGTACGGGTACCGACGATCAGATGATCGTCGTCAATCCGCTACCGGCAGCGACCCTGAGCGGAACCCAACTGGTTTGTCCTGGCACTACCACTGCCATGATTGACCTGAACGTAACGGTCGGCACAGCGCCGTTTACCATAACCTTGTCCGATGCCAGTGTACACAATGTGGTCGCGACGGGCATGTCGCAACTGACCGTAACGGTCAACGGCGGCCCCGGTCAGGACAATTTTACGATCAGCGGCATCACCGACGCCAATGGCTGCTCCGGCAGCGGCAGCGGCATGGCTACCGTGGATTTCGGCTCAGCCGGAGAAATTGAAATCAGCGGAAACAGCACACCGATTGTCGATGGCGACATCACGCCCGACCTGGCCGACCACACGGATTTTGGCCAAACCACCGGCGCACCCATCACTCGCACCTTTACCATTACCAATAGCCACCCGACGCTTGCACTAAGCGTTTCGGGCGTAACGATCACAGGATCTACGGATTTTGCCTTGATAACGCCTCCTGCCGCGACTGTAGCGGCCAATGGTGGTACCACGACTTTCCAAATTGAATACACGCCCAGTGCAACGGGCATTGTTACCGCGACTGTAGAGGTGAACAGCAGCGACTGCGATGAGGAACCCTACGATTTTGCTATTCAGGCAGAGCTCACCTGCACACAGCCTTCTTTCCCAAGCTGTCCGGCGGCGCCCGTCACGGCTGGTACAGCCGGCGGGTTATGTACCGCCGACGTTTCTTACACGGTAACTGCCGACGGTATGCCGGCGCCGGCGCTGACCTACGAATTCACCGGTGTCACCCCCGGCAGCGGCAGTGGCACGGGCAGTGGCGAGACGTTTAATTTGGGCAACACCACGGTGACCGTGACGGCGACGAATACTTGCGGTACGGTGACCTGTGTGTTTACGGTGACGGTGAACGACGACGACGCACCGGTGCTCAGCGGCTGCCAGGTGGGCAACCAGGTACTGAACACCAACGGCAACGGTTCCTGCGAATTGACCATCCCGACCGCTGCCGCACTCGGCATCACGGCTGCGGACAATTGCGTCAGCCCGCTGACGATCAACCAGAGCGCCACGACGCACACGGGCACAGCCGACGGCAGCACGTTCACGGTGGACTACACGGTGACGGACGGCAACGGCAACACGAGCACCTGCACGGTGACCTTCGAGGTGAACGACAACGACGCGCCGGTTATCAGCAATTGCCCGGTGGGCAATCAGGTGCTGAACACGAACGGCAACGGTTCCTGCGAACTAACCATCCCGACCGCTGCCGCGCTCGGCATCACGGCTACAGACAATTGCGTGAGCCCGCTGACGATCAACCAAAGCGCGACGACGCAAACGGGCATTGCGGACGGTGGCACGTTCACGGTGGACTACACGGTGACGGACGGCAACGGCAACACGAGCACCTGCACGGTGACCTTCGAGGTGAACGACGACGACGCGCCGGTGATCAGCGGCTGCCCGGTGGGCAACCAGGTACTGAACACCAACGGCAACGGTTCCTGCGAACTGACCATCCCGGACGCTGCCGCGCTCGGCATCACAGCCATTGACAACTGCGTCAGCCCGCTGACGATCAACCAAAGCGCAACGACGCACACCGGCACTGCCAACGGCAGCACGTTCACTGTGGACTACACGGTGACGGACGGCAACGGCAACACGAGCACCTGCACGGTGACCTTCGAGGTGAACGACAACGACGCACCGGTGATTAGCAATTGCCCCGTGGGCAACCAGATGTTGA
>JBGSKO010000006.1:0-4370 GCA_041741155.1 Saprospiraceae bacterium
GATGTTTTAGCACCCAATGCCGGCGCATGTTTTTCCGATGTCCTTGTTTCCTTAAAAATTAGGAGTGTTCAGAAAACTGTGTCAGCCCGTTCAGAGCAAATTTAACACAGACAAACGCAGACTGCGGCACAGACAAACACAAGAGTGTAACTTATTTAAAATCAAATTTCTGTGTTTGTCTGTGCCGCAGTCTGCGTTTGTCTGTGTTAAAAATATCTCTCGGTAGGTTTGACACAGTTCTCTGAACACGCTCGAAAAATTCGGGATGACTCATGTTTTCGGTGTGTCTCTTTTTACATTTTACCGCCCTTGAAAATTCGCCTTGCGTTTTTCCACAAAAGCGCTGGCTCCTTCCTGAAAATCGTCTGTGTCACAACAGTGTCCAAAGGCTTCTACTTCCTTGTCAAATCCGTTGGTGGTTGGTTCGAAGCAGGCATTGACGCATTCGATGACTTTGGCAATAGCGATGGGAGCTTTGGTGGCTATTTTTTCGATGATCTCCCGGGCTTTGGCTACTTCTTCACCGGCGGACACGACGCAGTTGGCCAGTCCGAGCCGGTGTGCCTCTTCGGCGCCGATCATATCGGCGGTCATCAGGAGTTCGAGGGCTTTGCCTTTGCCGATGTATTGCACCAGGCGTTGTGTCCCCCCGTATCCTGGAATGAGGCCGAGGTTGACTTCCGGTTGCCCGAAACGCGCTTTTTCTCCGGCTACGCGGAGGTGACAAGCCATGGCCAGTTCGCAACCGCCGCCCAGGGCAAATCCGTTGACTGCTGCTACCACCGGGGACGGAAACCGTTCGATAAGGAAAAATATGTCTTGTCCGCGCTTGGCAAACGCGGCGCCCTGTGCAGCATCCAGGCCGCTAAACTCGGTGATGTCTGCCCCGGCTACAAAAGCTTTTTCGCCGGCGCCGGTCAGTATCACCCCTTTCAGTCCCTGTATTTTGAGGCCGTCTTCTCCGAAGAATTGGCGGAGTTCCAGCATGGTCTGGGTATTGAGGGCATTCAGTGCCTTTTCGCGGGTGATCATGATGACGGCAATACCGTCGGTGATCTCGATGTGCAGATTTTCGTATTGCATGTTCCTACAAGCTGTCTTTGAGTGTGTTTAATCAACTTTCAATACTTCGATTTCCTCGGATTTCCAGTGTACGGCTTTTTCCAAACCGTAGTTGTTCAGGCGGTTGTGGTAGAAATAAAGTACCCGGAAATTGGAGGACACGATACCTTCGTCTTTGCTGAACCCCAGGGGCTTTTCGGTGTGAAATACGCCGAGTTTTTTTACTCCATGGCGTACTACCTCCGGGGCTCGCCAGTGGATTTCCGGGGCGAGTTTGATTTTTCCGGCGCTTTCCCATTCGTATAGTTGGGCCTGCATTTGTTCCACCACTTCCACCACAGCGCCAAAGGGGAACAGGTAGTCGTCCGGCGGGAGGCGCAGGATGCCAAACAAGTCAAGTTTTGGATTTTGGTGCAGGAGCATTTCAAAAACTGCAAAGGCGATCAAATGGCTGCTGAGTACGATATTTTCCACAGCATAGCGCTCCACGATACGATCGGCAAGTAGTTTGGTGTATTCGCTTTCGCGCTGGCGGTCTTCGGTAACATTGTTATCGGTCGTGAAGTAATCGCAGATGTTGATTTCTTTGCCAAAGCGGTCCATACTTCGGCCATTGGCATCCACAAAATTTCCCAGCACGTCCATGGGTTTGCCTAAGCTGAGGGTAATGTCGCTGGTTGTGGAAAAAAAGCGCCAGATGAATCGGAGCCAACTGCGCACGCTCAGGCTATCGTCGCGCAGACGCAGGTAGTGTTCTTTGCCAATATAGCGCAGGTGCTGCTCAATCAAAAAGGGCGCTTCGAGTACGAAGTGATAACCGATCACCATCGGCACGATAAACACCTTTTTATTTTCCCCGTTTTGGCATAGGGCGCGTTGTGCTTCCACTGCGGTACCCAGCAGGCCCATTTTGAGCTCGCGTTCCAGTTCGCCGGAGCGCGCGCGGGTTCCGCCGGGAAAAAACAGGCTGTTCACCCCGCGCTGAATGCTGAGGTTGCTCATAGTTTTGAGCGTTTCGAGGTAGATGGCGTTTTTCTTTCTCCGGTCCACGCGGTATGCGCCGAGGCGGTTCATAAAATAAGCCGCCGGACCAAAGTTGTAAAGATTGAGTCCGGCGCCGTACGAGAACGAGGGCAGGCCCATGATCTGGTCCATGGCATAGCCCACAAGGATGGAGTCAAGGTTGCTGGAGTGGGTAGGTACTATAACCACGGTGCCATGTTGAAACAAACCGCGTACAGTTTCTACATCGCCAACCACGTTCAGGCGCTCATACAGTTGGCGCCGTCCACGCCAGAGGCTGGCGATACTCTTGTCTACGGCGGCATTCAACAGACGGTTAAAAAGCACCGTCAGGAACCGCTGTGCAAACCGGAACGTAGAGGATTTAAAAGTGCCAACGATCTCTTCGGAGTATCGGTGGATGATCTTGCGCAGGATGTCTTCGGCCTCTGCTTGCGCATCGGCGTCATTGCGGTCCAGGGATTTTTTGATGAGGCGCTTGCTGATCTTGTTCCAGAACGAACGTTCGTTTGGCGGGTCCACTTTCCACGGCGACTCTTTGATCCGGATGCGCTCCTGGTAGATCGTCTTGACGATCGCGTCCACCATATCCTGCAATTTTTTCGACTTTAAGCGCTCGAAGGTGGCCTCCTCCAGGTCTCGAAGAAATGCCGCGCGGTCGTCACTCAGCCGATGAATCGGCCAGTCTTCCATCTTTTCGATGATGCGCGGGTATATCTGGATATCTTTTTTCACAGATGGTGGTTGGTTATGGCTTCAGGCTTCTTAGTACCTGTTGGATGTAATCGAGCATTTCCTCGCGGCCGGTGCTGTATTTGGACGAGGTGATGAAGTGCGGCGGAAGGCTTTCCCAGGTTTCGCGCATAGCTTCCAGAAAGGCCTCGACATTGTTGTCCAGCACACCTTTTTTCTGGCGGTCAGTTTTGGTGAAAGCCAGAGCAAAGGGGACCCCAAACTCGCCAAGACGGTTGACAAATTCCAGATCAATCGGGGTTGGGGGAACATTGGAATCAATCAGTACGAAGACAAGCACCAACGGTTCGCGCCGGATGAGGTAGCCCTCGATCATGGCGGCCAGCGTTTTCTGCTGGCTTTTAGACACCTTGGCGTAGCCGTATCCGGGAAGGTCCACGAGATACCAGCGGTCGTTGATGTTGAAAAAATTGAGCAATTGCGTCTTGCCGGGTGTGCCGGATACTTTGGCCAGGCCGCTGCGTGCCGTGAGCATATTGATCAGGGAGGACTTGCCCACATTGGACCGGCCGATGAACGCGAATTCCGGCAACCCGGTTTTCGGGCAATGGCTTTCGGCGGTAAAACTGGATACGAACTCGGCTTTTTTTATCTCCATAGTGCCCTCGTCTCATTGAGGGCTGCAAAAGTACGCATTTGCTTTTTGTTAAAACCTTGGGCTAAGAAAAGGTTAAACCTGAGCCAATTTTCCCGCCTTCGTACCAGCCGGCGCACTGCTCCGTTTTTCCGACAACAAAACTTGAACACGTATGAAAAACATCCTGCTTGCTTCGCTCCTTCTGTTTTCCGCTGCTACCGTCCACGCGCAATTTGCTTTCGGTCTGAAAGGCGGTGTCCAAACCCTGCTCAAAAATCCGGACGACATTGTCATTGGTCAACCCGACACGTCCTTCAACTTTGGCGTGAAAGACCTGAAATTTGGTACCCAGTTCGGCGCCTGGTTCCGCATCGGCGACGCCGTTTTCATTCAGCCTGAGCTGCTTTTCAACTCGAACCGGACCGATTTTAAAGTCGGCGAAACATCAGCCGGCGAAATCATCCGCACGGAAAAATACCAAAGCCTTGACCTGCCAATCCTCCTGGGCTTCTCGGCCGGACCGATTCGCTTGCACGGTGGACCGGTGGGCCACTACTTTCTCAACAGCACGTCCGAACTGACGGACTTCAACGGTTACAAGGCGCGTTGGAAACAGTTTGCCTGGGGATGGCAAGCGGGTATGACCATCGGTACCGGCCGTATCTCTGCCGACATCCGCTACGAGGGCAACTTCAACAAGTTTGGCGACCACGTTACGTTCTTCGGCGACCAGTATAATTTTTCAAACTCGCCCTCGCGGTTGATTTTGGCACTGAATGTTGCACTGGTGAAATAACCGGCCGTTTTTCCAGGATATTTTTTTTAAATTAAACATGAGTCATCCCGAATTTTTCGAGCGTGTTCAGAGAACTGTGTCAAACCTACCGAGAGATATTTTTAACACAGACTGCTACACAGACAAACACAGAATGTAACTTATTTAAAATCAAACTTC
>JBGSKO010000007.1:0-2483 GCA_041741155.1 Saprospiraceae bacterium
CTCGCTCGCACAGCTTGATCACGCCCACCAGCTTGCCGGTATCGGCATCCACCGCCATCAAGTGCTGGCTGATCGGCTCGTAGTCGTCCTTCTCCGAACCCTTGGGCTGTCCCCAGGGCTCGCGCAGCACCTTGTAGCGCAGCGCATAATAGGCCTTGAAATCATCCTTGGTTTTGGGTGTCCGGATCTCGATCTTCAACGCATCTCTCCGCAGGTCTTTGTTTGCCTGTATTCTACATCAATTTTGCAGAAGTGGGGGAAGAGGAGGATGTCCTACCCCCGGCCCCTCCCTGCAGGGAGGGGAGAAAAATCATTCTTCCAGGGTGTTACACGATAGTCCAATGTCTATGGTCTATATCCGAGTATCGACCTGTAAGGGTGATTCTGGACTCCCTCCCTTTTAGGGGAGGGCTGGGGTGGGGTTTATACGGCACGCTCTTCATCAGTCCCGGATTTTCTGCATCCGGCACCAGGATTTCCAATTTATCGAGATCCGCATACAGTTTCGTGCGCCCGGTTTCCCGGTCGTACAGCACAAAGGGCGACATCTTCGCCGCCGGACTGCGCAAGCGTTGCAATGTGGTCCAAATCCCGTACAACTCCTCGGGCAGGGTTCGGACCGTAAACCAGGCTTCGTGGCTGGGCTTATCGCCTGTGCGGAACAGGATGTAGATGCGAAAAGCCTTACGGAGCAGTAAATTCATGCTCATGAAGTCGTGACTTACTACCATTACGTCGATGCAATTGTTGCGGTGGATGGTGAAAAACTCGATCTGTTCCTCGTGCATCTCGCTCTTTTGCGGGATGTAGTTGCGGCTCTCGTCCAGGATAACCAGCCCGTTGCGGAACCAGGTGCTCAGGATTTGAAACCAGGACGGGTCTTTCCATTTCACGTTGCGGAGCACCCGGACGCCGCGATCCCAGCGCTGGGCCTTGCGCGTCTGCGGGTTGATCACGCCGTATTTCAATTCAGTCAGTGTGATCTGCGGGAACTCATCGAAGGCGGTAGCCCGCGAAGGGTCGCAGATCAATACTTTGCGGGGTACTTTTTTGTCGCGGGTGCGCTCAATATAGAACTTGGCTTGCTGCCGGATGAAGGTGCTTTTGCCCTTGCCCAAGTCGCCAAACACGCACATGGAGCAGTAGTCCCGTTGTTTGGGGTCTTTTGAGTTGTCCAGTCCATCGTATATCGACTGCATGGGCGAAGGGTTAAAAAAGGTTTTTGGGGCCGGTTTTTGGGGTTTGGCCTTGGGGTTATGAAGAAGGTTGTTTGTCGTTCCAGTAGCCGGCCTCCTGGGTGTTCACGAACGTGGTGAACTTGTCCAGGATGCTGTCCGCATTGTTGAAGCCGATCTTTTCCAGCAGGATTTTACCGCCGTTTACCACCAACGGTGTGAGCAACAGGAAGCCCAGCAGCAATTCCGGTGGGATACGCACCTGCCGCGCTTCGAGGATTTTGTCCAGCAACCGGATGGTGCGCTGTTTCAATCCATCGCTCATCGCCACTTGTTCGGCAAAAGAGGTTTTGCGCTTCGTAAAACCGAGCACCGCCTCCTGCGCCTTTTCGTATAGCGCCTTTTCGCCGGGATTGGCTTTGCCGGCGGCGATTTTTGGGTACAGTTCTTCGACCGTCTGCACTGCCTTCTTGGGCGTACTGAAAAAGTCGTAAGACCACACCGCCAGTACGGATTGAAGGATGTCGTACCAGTCCACCAGTTCCTGGGCGGCAATGCTGTTCAGTTCGGAGTCCAGTGCGGTCAGCGGAGGCGCGTCAGCCGGCAGTATACCGGCTGACGATGCCTCTCCAGGCGGATTACCATTGGTCAAGGCGGGGGCCTCGGGGGTATTTTGGGGCATTTCGCGCTTGGCAATTTCTTCGGCTTCTGTCAAACTACGAGCGCCTTTTTGGCGAATGGCCTCTACCCGCTCGATGAATTCCGGTTGGGCGCCGGTTTCTTCACCGAGGTCTTCGGGCAAGGCTTCGGGCGTTTCAGCGCCGGGCGCGGCCACGATTTCAGCCACGGCCAGCAAAGCCGGCTCCACGGTGCGGTCCGAGGTGGCGTCGAGCAGTTCGGCCAGGATATCGTCGCCGGCAATTGGGATGCCGTTGAGGATTTGTTCGAGGACCGGCATCTCTACCTGCGCTTCATCCAATGCCGCCCCGACGTTCGTTTTGAAGTTTTTGCCACCGCGTTTAGCCATTAGGAAGTTGGGTTTTAGGTTCTTCCGGAAGGTGTTTTTTCAGCACTTCCACCAGGTGGGCGTAAGCGGTGAAATCTATGCCGGCTTCCGCCAGGATGGGCGCCAAATCGTTTACCTCGATTCTGCCCAACCAACTGCCTTCGAATGCGCCGGCGAGCAGTTTTCCATTGTCGATCAGGGTGTCCCGCTTCTTGCCGTCCAGCAGAATGCCCAAGATCGTTTTGGCGTCGAGGGCTTCGCCCAGCGGCAACACGGCCATCAGTTCGCCGATCTTGTCTGCA
>JBGSKO010000008.1:0-14252 GCA_041741155.1 Saprospiraceae bacterium
CCCAAATGGGAGGGGAGCCTGTCCTCGGATACTGTAAAAACTACCACCAGTGGGGATGCTTTGGCTTTCCAACTTGAAATCAACCGACAACGCTCGATGTAGCCCCCCTCCCATTTGGGGGAGGGGTTGGGGGTGGGGCCAACGCAGAGCAACGCGATATTTTTCAATCTGTAATAAACACATTACAAAACCTTCAATCAACTTGCGGGTAATCGGAAGCCCCAAATGGGAGGGGAGCCTGCCCTCTATTACCTTGAATATTCCGAATGTTGATGCCCATGTATCCATACTTGGGCTATAAGATGCAACGCGGAATCAAGCCCCCCTCCCATTTGGGGGAGGGGTTGGGGGCGGGGCCGACGCAACGCGCAATCATCCCCACCCCATTTCTCCCATACTGCACTATCCGTTGCTTATTCAATCGAACCAATCGAACCAATCGAACCAATCGAATCAATCGAATCAATCGAACCAATCGAATCAATCGAACCAATCGAATCAATCGAACTAATCCTTCACCACCTTCCTGGCAGCAATGCCCTCCGCCGTTTCCACCCGCACGAAGTACACGCCTGCGCTCACCGAACCTGCATTCCAACGGAAGGTATTCAAGCCCGGTACGGCATCCATTTTCTGTTGCAGTACCACGCGGCCCATCATGTCCGTCACCGAAATCCGCGCTTCCCGGGCCTGTTCGCAGCCGAACAAGATGGTCGTCGCTTCGGTGAATGGATTGGGACGCACGCTCAGGAATATCTCCGCCGGCACCTCGGCCACGCCTGTCGTTTGCAGGGTGAATGGCACGGGCGACAATACACTGCCCGAGTGCTGGTTGGCCGTAAAAAACAGCGTTTCCGTCAAATCGCCGACCGAACCGGAGGCTCCGTCGAACAGTTTGAACTGCAACTGCTCGCCTGAGGTGTTGGCGTACACCGTGAGGAACAACTGGTAGGCGTCGAGCGGCTCGATGTAGATCGCCTGCGCCGAACCACGCAGTTCATTGCCTGCAAATACCCCGATTTCGTGGCTTTCCAACGTGGCATTTTGGCCACCGGCGGCAAGCATGCCGACTACGGTCATCGTGTGCTCGAAGCGGGTTGGGTCCACCGACCAATTGGAATGATGAATGATGAATGATGAATGATGAATGTCCGTTTCGCCGCGTGCAAGGGCGGGATTGTCGGCGAAGTTGGCCGGATAGGTGATCGTGCCCGGGTTGCTGATTTTCAACTGATAGCCCTTGGGCGGTTCCAGGAATTGCAGCGAACCGAGCCAGCCGAAGCCGGCGATGTACTGTGCGAACGCGGTTTGCCCCTTGATGATGTCGCCGTTGAGCGGGGTGAGGCCACCGAGGGCCACCGACACCGGCAGAGCGTAGTTGGGCACATAACCCACCCAGTTCCAGCCCGCAGACACGGGGATGCTCAACGCGGCAGGGTCAATCAAGGCTCCGCGCATCTGGATGGTGTCGGGTACGTCGGCGCGGTACTGGAACATGCCGGTGTTGTTGATGGCCGCCAGCGAGCCGAACCAGCCGCCGGCGTATTCCGAAAACGTCGTCTGGCTTTTGAACAGGTCGTTCTCCGGATGCTGGAGCGAAGCCAGGGCGGCGTCCAGCGAGGGGTCGGGGTGCAGCAGGTTGAACGAAATCCAGTTCCAGCCGGTCGTCAGCGGGATGTCGCGGCGCACCATGCTGTTGGTATGCAGCACGACGGGGTTGCCGACGGTGCCGATCACGTTGTCCACCTCAAACTGGAATTGCTCGATCACTTCGCCGTAGCGCAGGCAAGCCGAGGCATCCCAGATTTCAAACTTGACGGGCTTGCTGTCGTCGGTATCGTTGCCGTACACGGTCATAAACACGCGGTACTGGGTACCGAGCGGCGGCAGCGTAGGCAGCAGTTGCAGTTTGCCGAGGCCGCGCAGTTCACCGTCAATGAACGCCGCTACGATGTCCTCCTCGTCTGTGCTGAGTTGGCTTTCTACATCGAGTTGCAGCGCGAAGTTCATCGTATGCGGGAAAGCGGCCGGGCTGAACACCCAGTCGGGCGACTCGCACAGCACGCGGCAGTTGACGATGAGCGGTTCTTTGCCCTCCGGGGCATCAATGCGAATGGTATCTAAATAGTTGCCAAACACAAGTGTGCTGTCAAATTCGAAGGTGATGTCCTCGGCTGCGCCGGGCTGGATCACGCCGCTGTTGGGGAACACCCGCACCCAGGTGGGCACGTCTTCCAACGTCCACGCGGTGGCCTGGCCGCCGTCGTTGAGGATGCGGCGCGTGACGGCCACGAACTGCGGCTTGAGTTTGGTCACTTTCACGTTCCCGCCTTCCCAGCGGATGGGGTTGCGGTCCACGAAAAATTCCCACGATGTCCCCACAAAGACATTGTTGGCCAAGTCCTTGATGTTGTTGACCTCCACGCGCAGCACCTTGTTTTCGATGAAGCGGTTGGGCACGTTGGGCACGATGATGATTTTGTCACCCTGGCAGGAGATAATTGCATCAATCAGGTTGCCCGTTTCGGTGTCGTAGAGACCCACGTTGTTGTTGTTGAAAAAGTCGGCCTGAATAAGTTGGCCGCAGCGGATAGGCTCGTTGAAGCGGATCGAAATTTCGTCGCCCCGGCTGAGTACGCCGTCGGCGGGTTCGGGGGCGCCGAACAGGGCGGGCGATTGACGCTCAAAACGCCCGGAAACAATATGGGAAATGCCCGCGTTTTGTCCGCCAAAACATTGCGTCACGGCGCGGATTTCGTACTCGCCGTCTTGCAGGGCTTGCGTTCCCCATTTCACGATTTTGAAAACATCGCTGTCCAAATCGGCCTTTGGCACTTCGGCGATGTTGATCCAGGCCCCATCGCCTTGTTTTCGGCGGTATTGTACGCGAATCAATTCCAAATCCGCATCGAAGCGGTTAAATTTATTCAAGGTGATGAACATCGAATCGCCGTCGGCGATGGTCCAAACCCACTCTTGGTCGGGGAGTGGGAAACCAATGTCAATCGGGCTGCAAGGCTCCAAAAAGGTCACGTCCAACAAAATGGATTTGTAAAATTTCGGGTCAATCGCGTCCAAGCCCAAAGCCACGCCGCGCGAATCTTCACATTCCGCGAAAATTGCAAACTCCAAATCTTCATAAACATGCGGCGACAAACTCGTATTCCGTTCGACAGTCACCGTCACTTCCTGACCTTCCTGGAAAGCCAAACCAAAAGGTCGGTCGAGCGGGCTGCCACCCTGAATTTTCACCACCGCACCGAGTGGGTTGGATTCTGGAATGAGCGAAAAGATATATTCGCGCGGCTCGGAGGTCTGCGAAATATTGCCGAGCGTGAAAGTGAAAGTTGCCGCATCGTTTTCCGGCACGTTCACAGCAATGGTTTTGTCAACGGAAAGTTCCACCTCGTCGCGGTTGACGGTGTTCTTTTCATACGGGCAGGAAGATTGACCCGAAACCGTTCTGAACACAGGGGTGCCATAGACACGGTCCTGCAAAACATCCACCGTAAACACGTCGCCGATATCGTCGTCACCAAGTGCGTAACTGACCGTTTGAGTGTTGGTTACCGACGTGCTGAACTCTGATTCGATCCCAATGGTTAATTCCACTTCAAGGGTGACAGAGGATCCAAAACCGTCAGTATTAAGTCCGATTTCTGTGGCGCTTGAAGCAGCAATTTCTAAATTGAGCGACTCCGTTATGCTCCTGGTATTTTCAGTGGTAGTAGCATTCTCGTAGGAAACACCGGCATCGAAGGAAATATTTCGCTCAAAAATCGCCTGATTTTTCAAATCCGCATTGAGTTGCAAAATACGACGCCACCTATCTGCCGAAGTGGTATCGCCCACCAATTCGAGGTTCGGGATGATCACCGTTTTGATTTGATGACCTGAATAAATAAATGTAGTGGCAAACCTGTCGGGGACAACCAATAGACCGGGATGAATCGAAAAACTACACAGAGCCGTATCCCAGCGCAGGTCATCCGTAATACCAAACAACATATTCAACGCGCCGCCGACATATACATCTGCATCCTCCCCAACAATTATATCCCCGTCGGAAGTCGAAATGGTCTCCGTTGCCGTTAAGCACACTTCCGCAGATTCATTGGTCGTAGCTGCCGTTGTGACGCTCATGCCAAATGTTTGCGTATCTTCCACATCAAAATTCGTAATTTTACCAGAGCCTGGTGTTCCAAATATAATCTGTTGCTCCGTGCCAAATTCCAGGTTCAACCCCAAACTTTGTGATTGGGTTGTCGACAATCCCAAAGACCAACCATTGCAAACAGTCTTGCCTTTTTCAATCGTGGCACTACTGGCATCACCTGGCGGGTCGCGCAAAATCATGAGGGGAATTTGGGGAGTGGTCGAGGTAAAGTTCACCAAACGCGGGCGTTTTCCCAGGATGACCGCCGATTGCGCGTAGGAACTTTGTTGCTCGTTCGCTCCTGCCAATACCGTCAAACTTTTCATGTAAGGCGAGACAATATTTGGCATCCCCGCCCTGAAATTGTACCTGATTCTTCCAGTAGTCATCAAGGTGTCCAACACGGAGGCTTCATCTTCCAGCAAGTTTTCAAAACGCAACTGGGCCGTGTCCAAATAACAGCGGCCGCCGTCATATTCTTGATAAACACGCACATCCAATTTGTAATCATTGTCTTGTTCCAGCATCGCAACACCGCAGGTATTGGTATCGAATGGGGTCAATTCGATTTGCGGCGGCGCATAATAAATGAAATCCGTGGTGTCGTTTTTCTCCGTCAGGTCGAGTGTTGTACCGCCGCGCAGCTGGAAAAAATTGTAAATCACATTGTTCGAGTGCTGCGTTACTGCTACCGTGAAGGGTAGGGGCGGCAAATCGTCAAAAGAGAACCGGCCGTTCGGGTTATCAAATTGGTAATCCTTGTAATAGCAGCCGTCCAGTGTTTCCACTTTTACTTTTACAATGGCGGTTACATTGCCGTTGACATCGGTCGGGATAATGGATTTGCGGCAAATGTCATTGCCCGCCAACTGCCCTTTGATGTGGCGCTTGGTTTGGTTGCGGAACAAAATGCCTGCAATGGGTGAGGCAATACTTTCAATCTCCCAAAAAGCAGGGAAATAGATGTGGTTTTTAAAAAACGGACTCAATTGAGCCGTTTCGCCGGGTTGGAGGTCTATTGAAAAGTACCCCAAACTGTCGGTAAAAACTGGCGGCGAGGCGCGCTGCCCATTTTTATAAATTTCCACTTTTTCTTGAAAACAATCCGTGCCGTCAAAACGCACATAACCCGACACCGGAATGGTGCTTTGGTTGGTAAAATCAACCCCGTCCACGCTCGTGTTGGAAGGATCCAGGGTAACCAAACGCGTCGAAGGTGTGAACTTATTAGGCTCTTCCTGCGTGATGCCCGCTACCGTTGAAAAAGTAGCACCGCTGATCGTGCCTTTGCCCGACAGCGCCAGGCCGTAGTCTCCGAGCGACGTGCCCTCCCCTTCATTGAGCGGGAAAAAATTGATCAAGTTTTTGTTCGTGACATTGGTGCCGATGTTCGCCGCCGTTTGAATGTCCGGCAAGGGCAATAACGTATTGTAAAAAACCACCTCGTCAATCAAACCGGAGAAATAATTGCCCCCGGCGTTTTTGCCCAACAGCCAGCCGCCGCCACCCGAAAAATCAGCCGCCACGCCCGAAAACGTGTTCGTACCGACCAGCGCGCCGTTTTTATAAAACGTCACCTCGGCCAAGCTGCTTCCGTTCACCTGATCAATGACAAAACTCAAACGGTGAAAACCCATGCCCAGCGCACCCAGATTGTGGGTCGTGCCGCCGATTGTCAACACCAAATCACCCGCGTTCAAATTCAGGCTAAAATGGCTGCCCTTGTTCAAAATACACTGGTTGCCCGCAAAATCAAACCCTTTTACCGTGATTTCGATGGTCGAAGAATCGGCCAGGTCAAAGTCCGTCAGCGTGGCGAACTGCTCGTTCACGCCGTTGAACTCGAGCGATTGGTTGTAGTAGAAGTTCTTTGAGGGGCGTGCCGTGAAGGTCGTGCCCGCACCGTAATTGATACCCGGAATCCGGTAAAAACCATCCTCGTTGGTCATGCCTGCGTTCAACACGTTGGGTTTGTCGGTCGAAAAACCCGCGCCGCAGAAATACAGTTTTTGCTTGGCCGGTGTCAGGTCGAAGGTTTTGCTGCCCGTGCCTTCGTCAAATTTCCAATAATTCACCAAACCGTCCATGTCGGGCGCGACCGTGCGGTTCATAAACATCTGGATTTCGGTCTGCGACAGTTGGCGGTCGAAAAAGCGTGTTTCATCAATATTACCTGTGTAGAAACCTGTTTCATTGGCTTTTCTGCCAAAAAACAAGGGTATCGAATCGGCTTCCACCGCCGCAACAGCCGTCGAAATCAGTTCGCCATCGGCGTACAAAAGCAAAGAGGAGCCGTTGTACGTCACCGCTATGTTGTGCCAATCGTCGGCAGAGGCTGCCGGGAAAGCGTAGTCCATTTCGGTCACATTGCCCACGCCGTTGCCCATACCGAAGCGAATGCCTTTGCCCGAAGCAGCGGGCAGCGTGTGCAACCACCAGTTTTTGGAAATGGTGCTGCCGAGGTCAAAAATGGCGGCATTGTCGTTGCCTGCGCCCAATTTGACCCAGGTCGAAAGCGTGAATTGTGCGCGCGGGTAGGCCGTGTTGTACTCCGCAAACGCCATGTCGTCGCCCGCAAAAATGCCGGACGTGCCGATGGTCGGGGTCAGGGTCACGATGGTGCCGGGGACGGGATTGCCCCCCAAAGACTTCACCTGGCCCGTAACCACACCGTTGGGGTTCAAAAAGCCCAAAGCCGAGCCGCGAACGCCTTCGCCGAAGGTGTTCACGCCCGTCACTTCGTAGGTGTAAAACCTGCCCGCGATGACGTTGAAATCCAAAAACGAGAAGGTTTCGCCGTCCACCGCGGCCAGCAGCGAGCCGTTGCGGTAGAGTTTGTACGAAGTCGCCGTGGGCGACAGCGGGTCGGGCGCCCAGTCAATCTGTACCCGGTCTTCGAGGTCGCCCTCACTGGCCATCACCACCGGCGCAGCGGGTGGCATCAAAAAACTCGACCAAAAACCAAACGTGCCTTTGGTCTGCTGCGCAAAATAAGAGCCGACGACGGGCTGCCCCACCGTGACGTTGAGGCGCGTTTTGGTCGTGTAGGCATTGCTCACGTTGCCGTAGTTGAAAAACGACGTGGACTTGTAGTAGTCTTCGTCGCTCGCCGTGGCGCAGTTGGGGCTGGATTGGGCTGCCATTCTTTGGACAACCGCCAGCACCAGCACTGCTGCGAGGAGCATGTATTTTATGTTATGCATTGTTGAAAATTTTTAATTTTTGATCAAAAACCGCCCTCCCCACTTCGGCCAAGACCGAGGGGCGCAGCGGGATTAATTTTCTGTGATGGTCAAATTACCCCCTGCTCCTGCATTCGTAGTTGCAACGTCGCTACCTATGTTTCCTAATTGGATGGTAGCGGTCTGACCTGCCGTCATCGCTAAGCTAAATGAAAAGTTTATGTAGGTATCACGACCATAAGCCGAAGGAATCGACTTAGCAGATCTTATCACATCACCACCAGCGGTACCACCAGATCTTATGGTATACGAGCTAAAAGCAGTTTGACCAACTGAAAAAACAAAATTATAGCCGCTAAAATGATAAATACCTGTTCGCGGGGCAGTGAAGGTGTTGTTGGCAAAGCAGTTTTGAGCATCGCTAATTTCATCGTACAAGATAGTATGTATTGAACCGTATGGTATGCTCGTTTGACTACTGGCAGAGGTACAATATACATAAGCTTTCGCCTGTGCCGTCGGCGTGACATACCCGCCCGTCTGCCGCCAAACCGAGCCATCGGACTGCAACTCGACGACACCATTTGCCGGAACATTAGTAGCGGTAGCCCCCGTGAGATCCACATAATTGGAAGAAGTCAAGGTTTTAGCGACCGCCTCCTTGTTCACCAGCATCAGATGCCGCCCTGCATTGGCTGCCGTGGCAGCAGGCAGGGTGACGTTTTGGTTGGCGGTGTGGTCTAAGAAAATGACGTGGTCGTCGGCTGCGACGGTGTACGCAGTGGCCGTGGTGGTCGCTTGTCCGGTGCCGATGGAGCCGTCCACCGCCAGCGTCGTGCCGGGTGTGGTCGTTCCGATGCCCACATTTCCCGTGGAGGGAAAAACATTGTCCTGCCCAATCAACGAAAGGGCATACGGCGAGGAGGTCAGCCGGGCGCGGGGCGTGTGCTCCGGCCCGCCGGGGATGGTCAGACCCAAATAATAGGTCTGATCGAAGGGTACATTCAGCGGGTTTACTTCACCGAGCAGCACGCTGTACACGCCGCCGACCAGATTGACAGACTGCGTTTCCGACCAAATAGCTGTGCCGCCCGCGTCGGTGGTGTAGAGTTTGAAGGTGATGTCGTACACGCCGTTGTCCACTGCCGTACCGTTGAAGTTTTGGAGCGAGCCTTGCACCGAGAGGCTGGCCTGGGCGGCGAGTTGCGCCACCGAGAACAGCCCGATGATGAGGACTGCGAGGGTGTGTAAAAATGTTTTGTTCATTTCAAAAAGAGACTATATTGATGAAAGATTACACTCGTGGAGCGTTTTTTTTAAAATGTTAAATGTGCTTCCCGCCGCCCTTGGTGTTTTCCCCAAGCGCATCCCTGCGAGATGCCAAGCCCAAGCACGCACTCCGCCGCTGTTGCCTGGTGAAAACACCAGGCAGGGCGGGGGGATTAATTTTCTGTGATGGTCAAACAACCAGCCGTTGATCCTCCATCAACAGTAAAAGTTGTGTACGGGCTACTGCCGGGTAAAAATATGATGGTAGCGGTCTGACCCGCCGTCATCGCTAAACTAAATGAAAAATTTACGTTATAATCAGTATTACCAGACGACGGCAGTATCGATTTACTGAATCTTCGCAAATTACCACCAGCGGTACCACCAGATTTTATGGAATACGAGAGTTGAGTAACAACAAGAGCAGGGGTAGTAGAATTAAAGCCACTAAAATGATAAATACCTGTTCGCGGAGCAGTGAAGGTGTTGTTCGCAAAGCAGTTTTGAGCATCGCTACTTTCAGTGTATGCGATAGTATAATCTGCGCCGCTTGGTATACCCGTTTGACCACTGGCAGGGTGGCATAGTACAAAAGCTTTCTCCGCCGCAGCCGCAGGCGGCGCAAACGTGGTCGCCAGCCGCCACTCGGTGCCGTTCGAGCGCAGCTCGATCATGCCGTTCGCGGGGATTGCTGTCGCTGCCGTGCCCGCCAGATCAACATAACTGGAGACCGTTTTGGCCGTCGAAGTCTTGTTGATCAAGACAATTTCGCGCCTCGGAAACGTCGCCGCCGACGGCAAAGTGACCGACTGTGCACCCGCCAAATCCAAAAAAACGACGTGGTCAGCCGCCAAAACCGTGTACGCTGCCGCGCTCGTCGTGACCGTCGCCGTTGAAATCGAGCCGTTTGCGTCGAGTGTCGTCGTTGGGGCGGTCGTGCCGATGCCCACATTTCCCGTGGAGGGAAACTTGTTGTCCTGCCCCAACAACGACAAAGCGTAGGGCGCAGAAGTCAGCGTCGAGCGGGGCGTGTGCTCTGCGCCGCCGCCCACCGAGATGCCGAGGTAGTACGTCTGGTCGAAAGGAGCGGTGAGCGGATTGACCGAGCCGAGGGTGACGCTGTACACGCCACCGATGATTTCGACGGGGTCCTGGGTTTCCGACCAGATGAGGGTACCGCCGCTTGCCTGGTCATACAGCCTGAACGTGATGGCGTAGTCGCCGTCGTCCACGGCTACGCCGGTGGATTTTTGGATGGTGCCCTGTACGGAGAGGGTAGCCTGGGCGGCTGCTTTTTGAGCAAAAGCCACGAGGCAGACGAAGAGAAGAGCGACGAGTTTGAACTGTTGCATTTTAAAAAAATTATTTTTAAAAATATGGAAAAGACAAGGCAGAGGCGCCTCCCGGAAGTACCGGAAGTCACAGAAAAAAAAAGATGCATCAGGAAATTTTGTAAATCGGAAATGGGCAACCCAAGAAATCGGAGCAGGGTGCTTGTTGTGACACCCGCACTGCGTTTTGAAGTGCAACAGTAGGCAGGTTATCTGTTTTTTATGGCACAACAGGTATGGACAAAAGTGTGGACATTTGCTCAGCCCTCCGAAAAATGCCCCTAATCGGCGTATAATTGCCCTTGTTTTCTGAATTTATATATAAAAATGAACAAACTGACTCGCCTGAATTTTTCAACCGGGTGCCTGCTGAGCCTTGCCGTCCTTGTACTGGTTTCCTCTTGCCAATCCGAAAAAAACCAACTTACCTACCAAAAAGAAGCGGTTGAAAATGCGCTGAAAAAAGCAGATTCCATCCCGATATCCGGCCTGTCCGCGCTTGCCGAATCCTTGCCCGGGGCAGCCGAGCAGGATTCTTTTTTTGATGCGTACATACCCAGTATTTATATGCGCAAAGGCTTGGACTCCTTGGCAGCGGTGCTTCCGATTTTTGAAAAACTCCGGGGCGAGGAAATTTTTGCACAATCCATCATTTTTGAACACAAAGGATTGATCCACCAACTCAGCGGGCGGTTCGATTCTGCGGAACATTACTATGGACGAAGCATCAGCATTTGGGAAAACACGAAGGAATATGACAAATACGCAAAGGCACTCAATGCCCGTGCGGCACTTTATAATTCGAAAGGAAATTTGGATCAGGCAATGGCCGACAAATTCAAGGCCCTCGAGATTTTGCAAAACGCACTGGACAAACCCGATGATTTGACGGCGGAGAAAAAGGAAAAATTGGAAAGTACGATGATCGAAATCCGTGCTTTTTTTGGGGGTGATTATTTCAAAAAAAAGGAATACCAAAAGGCTGTGGACATTTTGCAGACCCCGACTGCCTATTATTTGGAAAAAGGCAATATCCGAATGGCAGCACTCTGCCTCACCACCGCCGCAGTTGCTTACGAAGAACTCAACGATTTGCCCAAAGCATACGAATCCTGCCAAAAATCAATGGATTTGTTGCGGCCTGCCAATGTCCAGTCGCAGTTGGGGATAAGCCTCAACAATTACGCAAAATTGCTCCAAAGAGAAGAAAAATGGCAGGAAGCACTCGACACCCTGAAAGTCGCAAAAGTGATTTTTGAAAAATTGAACAATCCGGTGGCACTGGCCAGGATCAATTTCAACATGGGGCGCAGCCAGGCCCGTCTTGGACAAATGAAGGAGGCAGAAGACAACTTTCAATTTGCGTACACGCTGAACGACCAGCGCAAGGATTATCCCCTGTTATTGCATGTTTGCAATGAAATGGTGCAATTGAACAAGCGAAAAGGTGATTTCGCTGCTGCTTTGAATTTTCAAGAAAAAGCAAATGTGGTGAGCGATTCTATTATGAATGGGGAAAAGGAAAAAATCACAAAAAACTTGGAAATAAAATACGAGACGCGCGAGAAAGAGGCTCAAATTATTGCCCTGAAATTGGAAAAACACTTGACCAACCAACGCAACGGCTGGATTGCCGCCTTCCTCCTTTCGCTCGTCGGTGCAGGCGCCTGGTTTTTGCGCTACCGCCACCGCCGCGAAAAAGCCCTGCTCCAAAAAGACATCGAAACCCAACGCCTCGAAAACGAGGTGCTGCTCGCCAACGAAAACCTGAACCGCCAAACGTTGGAAAACGCCGCTCGCGAACTTGAGTTGCACAAAAGTCAGTTGGAGGAATTCACGGCCCTGATGCTGGAAAAAAACACCCAAATTGAGGGCCTGCAATCCCAATTCGAGCAAATTGCACACCCCGGAGAAAGCAACCCCGTTCGGCAAAAGGCCTTAGACAGCGGCGATGTTGACGCACTTTTTCAAACCTCGCTCGTCACGGAAATGGATTGGCAAATCTTCCAAAAGCATTTTGAAAAAGTCTTCCCCGGAATTTTGGGCCGGCTAAAAATCCAGTACCCGGAACTCAGCACCGCCGAACTCCGGCTCGTGCTGCTGACCAAAATGGGGTTAAAAACGAATGAAATTGCTGCTTTACTCGGTATCTCGCCCGAATCCGTGCGCAAACTGAAATACCGCTTCAAGAAAAAAATGGGGATCTCGGAAGAAGAACTGCTGAATAGTGTGGAGGAATAAACAAGGCGTAATTGAGCAAACAGGCCGTTGCAAGCCATGTAAGTGTCAATGGTCATACGTAAACGATACAGTGTAAACAGCAACTGCATCTTTTCCGGATATGTTCAACAACTACGTTGGTAAATTATTGAAAATCTGTGATTTGTAACAATATTATGTGATCAGAATCCAATGTTTACATTTTATTGATATTGGCCTTCCAGTCTTTTGGGTTCAATTTTGTGAGGGGTAATGATTCCTGAACGCCTCCATTTTTTTGTCAAAAACGAATCATAAGAAAAAGAACTGCACTGCCATGCGTATTTCCAAAACAGTCTTCCGTTGCTTTTCTCCTCTGGTCTTTTTGTTTTTCGCTCTGGCGCTGTGGGCGCAGGGGCAAACTGAAATCTGCGACAACGGCCTCGATGACGACGGAGACGGCTATGTGGACTGTTACGATTTCGACTGCCAGTGCGCGCCGGAGTATCCCTGTGTTGGCGTTGCACCCGATACCATTGCGGCCCGACTGAAATGGCGTTCTGATTTGAAAGGATATCGCTCCGGTGTGTTACCCCTGGTAGCCAACTTGAACCCACAGACCGACGACATCCCGGAAATAATTCTCACCGCCGAAGATTTGACAGTTGGAGGCTCTGCCTCCTACTACATCCATATTTACAGGGGCGACGGTGCAAACGCAAACCAGCCCGATTTGGTGCAAATTGTTGACGGGGTGGAAGGCGAGCAGTCCTGGGCAACCCATCCTGTTATTGGAGACCTTGATGGCAACGGTATTCCCGAAATGGTGGTGGTTAATTTTAAAGGCCGGGTATTGGTTTACCGGGACTACACTCCTGGCGCTCCGCAGGCTATGCAATTATGGCTCACGTCGGATTTGCCGATCAACGGAAGTGAATTCCTGGCCCGAAATAAACGCCCGCACCTGGCCGATTTGAACGGCGACGGCATCTCGGAAATCATTGCCGGAAACAATGTTTTTCAGTTGGACTTGTCTGTGCCTTCCAATCCAAACCTGAAACGCGCAGTGTTTGCCGGCTTGTCGTTGCCAGACGGGAAATTTCACGATGGGTTTGTTTATACCGATGTTTTCAATGCTCTGGCCGCCGCCGACCTGGTTTCAGTTGCCGACTGCAATGGCGACCCGGATTGTGATGGTCTGGAAATTGCCGCCGGACGCGCAATCTATTCCGTTGACCTCGACTCCAATGATGGCGATGGTGTACAAATGAAGATGGTACGCAACCTGGAGCAATTGACACCCCAATTCGATTGGGGCGATGGATACACTTCTGTAGCTGACGTTGACCTGGACGGCGTGCCCGACGTCGTGGTTGTTTCTCGCCGTTTTCAGGGATTTGCTGAAACATGGGGAATGTATATCTGGAACAAAAACGGGCTGGTGCAATACTTCCCATTTCCCTCCCGAACGGGGCATTCCATGCCAACCATCGCCAATGTGTACGACGATCGGCAGCACGGCTTTGCCAAAGATTTTCCGGAAATTATCATGGATGTGGAGGATAAATTAATTTGTTACAACCTGAACGCAGCTACGATAAATCCTGCCCAACCCTGGTGGTGGCAAATGTGGGTCAATACTCCTTTGTCCTTTACCGGCGCTTGCGCTGTTTTTGACTTCAATGGCGACGGCATGGCCGAGATCGTTTTCCGCGAACGGGCTGAGTTGCGAATCCTGTATGGCGGCGCGCAGCCGTATCCGCCCGGTGTAGATTTCCAACGAAACTGGTGGAAAACTACGGTTGGGAATCAGTTCGGACAGTCGTTTCCGATTATCGTTGATGCTGACAACGATGGGCAGGCCGAAATCGTCGCCCTCGGCAAAGATGGACCGGGAACAGAGTTACAGCAGTACTTGCGGGTGTACGAAAGTGCCCGGGAGCCCTGGGTTGCCTGTCGGCCGATCTGGAATCAATTCAATTAAGTACGTGGACAAAATTATTTAATAAAATTAGTAATATTGCCCCATCATGGGACGAAAAATATTGCTTCAGTTAAGCGAGACTCAACGAGAGGAATTGGAAGAAGGCTATCGGAATGGGCGGGGCCACACCT
>JBGSKO010000009.1:0-9612 GCA_041741155.1 Saprospiraceae bacterium
GTCGCGGGGTTTTAACCCGCCGGTTCTACGGCGGGTTAAAACCCGCCGCTACGAGCACGATAGGGCCCTCCTGTGGGGTGACGCCCCCCCCACAAACTACTTTCACCAACCCAATTTCGCAACATGAATGGTAACAACCTATTGCTCGCGGATCGAGCGCTCATAACCCGTGCCCAGGCTGTTGAAAACAAGGCATACCTTTTCCGGGACCGGTTGTTCGTCAAAGTACACGACCGGACGCTACGTCTCTTCCTGAAAGACGTACTATGGGTGGAGGCACACGACTATTACAGCAAGATCGTCACCCTGCAACGGGAACTGCTCGTGACCCAGACGTTGAAGCGGTTCGACGAAGTGCTGACCGGCACCCCGGAGATGATGCGGGTACACCGCTCCTACATGGTCAATTTACTGCACATTGACGAAATCGGCGAGGCGTTCATTACGATCAACAACCAGCCCATACCGATCAGCAAAATTGTCAAGGCCGAACTGCTGGCACGGTGGCAAAAGATGTAGCGACCTGAAACGGCCGCTCGGATGCTACTTCGCCTTTTACCAAACTGCCCGCATCCGAAAATCCAGCGTACCAAATCCGGCCGCCTCGAAGTGCTCGATCCGGATGGTGTGCGTGCCGCCGAGTTCGACTTCGATCTCGTCCACGGCGGGTTCGTGTATGTCCCAGTGATCAATGAGGCGTTTGCCGTCTATGTACAGGCGGGCGCCGTCGTCGGAGGTCAGTTCGATGGCGTATCGCCCCGGCGCGATGTCGAAGGTGGTGGTGGAAACGGTGGCAAAATTGTCGGCCTGTACGCCCGCTGCGGGGCTGCCCCACCAGGCGAAATAAAGGTCGCTTACGGTTTTTTCCGCAACCGCTTTTTGTCCGGTTGTTTCGCCCAGCGGGAGCGGCACCTGCGTCCAGGCGCGGATGACCTTGCCGAGTTCATCGGTCAGGTTAAAAAATTGCACCGTCCAGTTCAGGTTTTTGTGTAGCCGCTGAAACGCGAAGCGGTAGGGCTGTCCGGCGGGTACGGTGCGGCCAAACACATCGGTGATATCCTGTTTGCCGGTGTACTCCAGTTCAATCCGGATATCTTCGGTAGCGGGCGGGCATTTGACCGAGAGGGTTGCCGGCAGGTTGCCGACAGCCTGGTTCACGTCGGCGATGCCTTTTCGCTGGATGATCCGCCACTGGCCGGGCGGGCCCAGCAACTGGAGCGAAAGCTCCAGGCTGCCGTCGGGCGCATCGGCCATGCCGGCAAGGAATGCCTGCGGGCGCTGGAAATCGAACGGCCCCCATTCGTCCACGTGGATATGTTCGCGGCCGGCCGGCCCGTCGGCTGCAAGGGCGGTATTGATGCCGTCAGGCAGGCTGTCGGGTTCGGTGAGCTCACTGTACGGGATGGCGAGCGGGGCGTAGGGGTCGAGGGGCTGCTGGTCGGGGTAGCTGGTATTGAGCTTTTGTGCGGGGGCGAGTTCGGGGTGTTCCCACACGCGGCCGATCTGGGCTTTGGAGCCGTAGATGTAGTTGCGCAAAAATTTCAGGCTGTCGTTGGGTTTGGGCGTTTCCAGCAGGGTTTGGTAGCCGCTGAAGAGGTTTTCGCCATTCACGTCAATGTTTTGCGAGGCGGCGATTTTGAGCGGAGTTTTCAGGCGCAGGAACACGTTTCGGTCAATGTGGGTATTGCGGCTGCGGGTGTCGCGTTTTTGGGCGTAGCCCCAGTCGGCAGGCTGCTCGGCGCGCGCCCAGAGGTAGATGCCGGTACTGTCGCCCTGGAAGTAATTCTGGCGGATGGTGTTGTCCTGTCCGTGTTCGATGGCGATGCCGGTTTGGCAGTCGGCGATGAAGTTTCCCATAATGACCGTCTCATAGCTGTAGCCGCCCCAGATGCCGTAGGTGCAGTTTTGGATCAGGTTTCCCTGGATGCGGTTGCGGCTGAAGGTGACCTCAATGCCGTTGGTGGGGGCATAGCTGAAGTCGTTTCCGAAGAGGATGTTGTCGTTGCAGCCGCCGGCGCCGGTGTCCATGGTCGTTTGTCCGGCCCAGAGAAAAAATCCGTCGCCGGAGTGGGTGGCGGAGTTGAAGGCGAAGGTGTTTTCGTTGCTTTGTTCGTAGCAGAGCAGGGCGGCAGAGTCCTGTCCGCGCTGGTAAATGCCGTGGGAGTAGCCCCGCACGTTCCAGTCGAGGCGGTTGTGCATCACGCGGTTTCGGCTGCTGCGGTACAGCCCGATGCCGAGTCCGGAATTGAACTGGAAGGTGTTGTTGTAAAAAAGGCCGTCGTTGCTGCGGGTCATCAGCAGGGCATTTTGGTTGCCGGTGATATGGCAGGTGCGCACGGTGGTGGCGGAGCAGCTGTCGAGGTAAATGCCCGCGCCGTAGCGCAGCCACTCGTTGTGGTCGTTTTGGTGGTAGCTCAGCCAGTCGGAAAAATCTTCCCGCTCGCGAATGGAGCGCAGCCGCGGGCGGTAGTTGTAGGAAAAGTCGCAGTTTTCCAGCGTCAGTTGCGCTGTGCCGTGTGCCAGCAGGGCGACTTTGAATCCCTGTACGCGGGCGTTTTTAATGGTGATATTGCGCCCCTGTACCAGAATAGCCAGACCGGCAAACAGATCGGGGCGGGTTGGGTCGGCAGTGCTGTGCAGCGAAGCTTGCTGGAAGTCCACGACGAGGTCGTTGCCCGAAATTGTGATCAGTGCTGTGTACTCCGCGCCCGTTTGTATTTCCGCCGGGGCTTCCAGGCGGTAGGCGCCGGGTTTGATGCGGCAGGATGAGGTGATTTTCAGTCCGGATTTGAGGTCTGTTTCGGGCGTTTGGGCGAAGAGGCCGGCGGCCGGCAGAAGGAGCGCGAAGAGGACAGCTTTTTTCATAGAGCGAAGGTACGGCGGGCGGGCAACAGGGGTTAGTGAAGCCAATTGGGTTCCAAACCCTTATTGATGTTTTTTGGTGGGAATCATCGGTTAGGGGCTTAAACTATCGGATACGACTACATCGGGTCGTCGTTGTAAAGTGAAAAAACGGATGTATTTTTGAGGCGAAAAATCTTCGCACGCCATGGATACACAAATTAAGCCAGTTCTTTTGCCTGTACAATTCAACCAAATTCTGGAAATTGTAAAACAACTTGGGTCTAAGGAGCGACGCAAACTTCTACTTTTTCTGTTGGGCTATCAATCAGAAAACGAGGGGGTACTACTTACGCATTTCGCTAGCGAACAAGTACTGGCACATGATTGGCTTACCGAAAAAGAAGATGAGGCATGGCAAAATTTGTGAAAGGGGATGTAGTTGTCATTCCTTTCCCTTTTTCGGATTTAACAGGCAGCAAGCGCCGTCCGGCATTGGTGCTCGCCGACTTGGTATTACACCTTTGCCCTTCAAATCGTCACACAGCACCGCATCGCATTGAAAATCCAGCCTTTATCCGTCTGTGTTTTTTATTCCCTTTTTCTGTTTGTACTGCCCTTAGCTGCGCAAACAGGCAGCGCCGTGGCGGCGTTTGACAGCGGTTATGTGGAAACGGGCAATCCGTTTGTCCTGCACCTGAGTGTGCCGGGCCACCTGGGGCAACCCGCCAAGATTGATTTTTCTCCCTGGGAAACGCTGCTGCCGGCGCAAAATATCCTCCGTTCGACGGGCTGGCAAAACCGCGACGGCCAATGGACCAACGATCTCACGCTGATCACCTTCGACTCCGCGCAACTCTGGCTGCCCCCGCTCGCGATTTCCCTCCCCGATGGAAACGCCGTGCAAACCAACCCGCTCGAACTGAACGTGCTGCCCACGCCTGCCACCGACGAGCTGACCGACCTGCACGACATCAAAGACATCCAGCGCGAACCGGCCAACTGGCGCGACTTTTTGTTGCCCCTGGGTATTATCGCTGCGGGCGCGCTGTTGCTGGCACTGGCGGTGTGGTGGTTTTTGCTGCGCAAAAAAAAATCGGGACTCCTGGTCGAGCGCGCCCTCCGGCTACCGCCCCACGAACTGGCGCTGCGCCAACTCGCCGAACTGGAGCGCCGCCAATTCTGGCAACAAGGCCAGATCAAGTCGTACTACTCCGAACTGACCCGTATCGTCCGCGAATACCTCGAGTATCGCTATCAAATTCCGGCACTGGAATCGGCTTCCGACGATATCCTGCGTCTGCTGGCCGGCACGGACATGCCCGAAATCCTGCACGGGCCACTGACGGATCTGCTGCGTTGGGCCGATCTGGCCAAGTTTGCCAAGACCGCTCCGCCGGAGCATTTTCATGCCCAGGCTTTGCGCGAAGCGCGCCGACTGGTGGAGCAAACCCGCCCCATGGAACTACCCGAAGCAGCTACTCAAAACTCAAAACCCGAACCCCAAAACTGATGTTCGCCCAACCGCTTTGGCTCTTGTTGCTGCTTGTGCTGCCACTGCTCCTGCGCCGCCACCGTCGGGCAGGCGGGCAACCGCGCCTCGTGTTGTACATGCCCGACGGAGCTATGTTGCAGGGCGGCCGGACGTGGCGCGTGTGGCTCCGGCGTTGGCTGCCTGGGTTTCGCTGGCTGGCGCTGGCGTTTCTGGCGGTGGCCATGGCGCGTCCGCAACGCCAATGGCAGGAGCAGATCATCCAGGCTGAGGCGGTGGACATCGTGCTGGCGCTCGATATTTCGCCGAGTATGCTGAGCCGCGATTTTGAGCCCGACCGCCTGGAAGTGGCCAAACGCGTGGCCTCGGAATTTGTCAGCAAACGCCCCCACGACCGCCTTGGTCTCGTGGCTTTTTCCGCCGAAGCATTCACCCAATGCCCGCTAACCACCGACCGCCGTGTGGTGCAGCAGTTTCTGCGCGACCTCCAGGTGGGGCGCCTCGAAGACGGCACTGCAATTGGTATGGGCTTGGCGACGGCTGTCAACCGACTCAAAGACAGTTCCTCCAAAAGTAAAGTGGTGATCCTGCTGACCGATGGCGAAAACAACGCCGGCTATATTTCACCGCGCAAAGCCGCTGAAATCGCCGCGACATTCGACATCCGGGTTTACACCGTCGGAGTTGGCACCAACGGCATCGTCATGTCGCCCGCCCGCCGAAATCCCGACGGCAGCTACGACTATGCGCCCCGGCAAATGGAGTTTGACACCGAACTGCTGGAAGAAATTGCGCGAACGACCAAGGGCAAGTTTTACCGCGCCTGGTCGGAATCGGAATTGAAAGGCATCTACGACGAAATAGACCAGTTGGAAAAAACCAAGATTGATGTGACGATCATCCGCAAAACGACGGACTATTTTCACTGGTTCATCGGGATTGCGGTGGCGCTCCTGCTGTTGGAGGCGGTGCTGCGCTGGGGCGTGCTGCGGTCGGTCACGATTTGAGTGTTCCCGGCATAAATTCCTTCAATTCCAGTATTTCCAGCGCTTCTGTGAAAAGCGCATCCACGGGCGCCTGAATGCAAACAGGCATACCGGTGAACGGGTGTGGAAACGCCAGTTCCCGGGCGTGCAGCAGCATGCGGGGCAGGTGCAGGGTTTTCCAGAAATAGGTGTTGTGTTTGTTGTCGCCGTGGCGTTTGTCGCCGATCACCGGGTGCAGGATATGGGCGAAGTGTTTGCGAATCTGGTGCCGGCGGCCGGTTTCCGGCATGACCTCCACGAGTGAAAACCGTGCGGTAGCGTGTTTGTTGCCGATGGCGTGGGGCACCTCGCTGCGGCCGAGGGTGCGGTAGTGGCTGACGGCTGGCAGGAGTTCGGCGCCGGGTTTGTCCTGGTCGCGCACGGCGTAGTCTATGGTACCCGTATCGTCCGTCCAGCCGCGTACGATGGCGAGGTATTTTTTTTCGATGGTTTTTTCCCGGAAAAGTTCGGCTAAGGATTCGGCGTCGGCGCTGCTTTTTCCCAGGATCAGCACGCCCGATGTGGCGCGGTCAATCCGGTGGATGATGTACACGGATTCGCCGATCTGATCGCGCAAGGTTTGCAGCACGAACACCGAGTCTTCGCTGATGCGGGTGCGGTGTACGAGCATGCCCTGCGGCTTGTTGATGGCGATGAAGTTCGGGTCGTCGTAAAGGATATCGAGGTGGATCGGTTCCATAGCGGGGGCAAGGTACGACGCGGGTTGGTTCACCGCTTGCGGGCCTGATAGCCATTGTGCCATCCTTGCAGATTAGAAGTTCGATTTCTAATCTGCAAGGATGGCGGATTCAGGAAAAATCACACGGCAACTGCTCAGTTTTTCACAGGCAAAAACGAGTACTCCTTTCCGTAGCGCAGCATTTGTTTCACGAAGTCCGGTTCGGTTTCCACTTTCACGTCGGTGATTTTGCCGGAGGCGTCCGTCACGGCTACGAGGCGGGGTTGCACGAAACCGGAGTAGGCTTTGGTGGGCAGGGCAGCGTAGCGGGCTTTTACCTCGCTTACGAGTTTGGGGTCCACTTTCACGCCATAGCCTTCGACGAGTGCGCGGGCAGCTGCGAAGTCGCCCTCCGATTTGATGCGCTGGATTTCGGACAGGAGTTGGCCAAACAGTTCGCGCAGTTTGGCGTAGTCGCGAATGTCCAGGTACGTTTTGCCGTTGCGCACTTCTTTGACCACCACACTGTCGGCCATACCTTTTTCGAATACCCAGGCGGATACGAGCAGGCGGTTGCGCATGTGGTCTTCTTCGATGTTGTCGCCCGGCTGGATGCGGCGCAGCTGCTGGATCAGTCCGTTGCGGAGGTAGCTGTCGTATTCGGCTTTGTAGGCGTTGGCGTCGGGCATCAGGCCCCACTCCACGAGTTTGGGGTCGGGCATAAAGTAGAGCGCCACGAGGTCGGCGCGCCCTTCTTCGAGGGTGCTGGAATACTGCTTGAGCGCCACGTGCGGTTCGGATACGCCGGCTTTCAACTGGCCGCTGGCGTGGCCGATTACTTCGTGCAGGGCAGTGTGCATTTTGCCACAGGCTTCGGCGTATTTCTTGGCATTTTCTGCCTCTTCGGCATCATTGGCGAACTCGGCTACAGCGGCAGAGCCACCGGCTTTGCCGTAGGCATTTTCTATGTTGTTCAGGCTGATGGACTTGGAACCGTACTGCTCGCGGATCCAGTTGGAGTTGGGCAGGTTGACGCCGATGGGCGTGGACGGGGCACAGTCGCCGCCTTCCATGGCCACGTTGATCACGCGGTACGAAACCCCTTTCACCTCTTTCTTTTTGTAGGCAGCCGGGATGGTGCTGTTGTCTTCGAAATACTGGGCTTTCTGACTCACAATGGCCATTTTTTTCGTGGCATCTGGGTCGTTGTATTGCACCATCGCTTCCCAGTCTCCCTTGTAACCCTTTGGGTCGTGGTACACCTCGATAAAGCCGTTGATGAAGTCAATAGTGCTGGCGGTATCTTTCACCCAGGCCATGTTGTACTCGTCGAACTTCTTCAGGTCGCCGGATTTGTAGTACTCAATGAGCAGGCCGATGGCTTTTTTCTGCTGGTCGTTTTCGGCAAACGGAAGAGCTTTTTCCAGGTTGAAAACGATTTTATCAATAGCCGCGCCGTACATATTGCCGGCTCCGGCACGCCACACGATTTCGGTGGGCTGGCCGCCGGGGTTGCCTACGAGTTTGGTGTTGAGCCCTACCATCGGCGGATTATTGCCGGCGGCTTTCAGTTGCGCTTTGTAAAATTTGTCCACCTCGGCGGCGGTGATGTTTTCGTAAAAATTGACGGCAGAGGCAGTTACGATGTCCACGCCTTCGTCTTTGTTGGTGCGTTTGGCCAACACGGCGGGGTCGAACATTACGGGGGTCAGTGTAGCAAGCAATGCGGCGGCATTTTCGCCCTCGGCGAGGGGCAGAGCCTTGGCGTCGCTGCCGTTCACGAGCGCGGCGAAGTATTCCTTGGGGAACTCGGGCATGATCTTGGCCTCGTTGTAGTGGTGGTGGATGCCGCTGCTGAACCACACGCGTTTGGCGTACACTTCGAAAGCTTTCCAGTCTGCCGAGTTGCGGTCGCCTTTGTAGGTGTCAAAAATAGCTTCCAGGGTTTTGCGCACGGCGAGGTTGTGCTTGCAGTGCTGGTCGTAGATGATGTCGCGACCGGCCAGGGTAGCTTCGCTGAGGTAGTAAATGAAGGTTTTTTGCCGCAGGTCAAGCTCGTCCCAGCCCGGCAGGTCGTAGCGCAGGATTTGCAGGTCGGCGAAGGTGTCGAGGATGATGCGGTCGTCGGGCGCGGCGGTGGTAGCAGCGGGCGGCGTGGGCGTTTGGGTGCAGGAGAAAACGAAAAAGGCTCCAACGAGGAGCAGAGCAAGTACGCGGTTCATTTTTAGCATAGTTTGTTTTACTGATTTATAGTCAATTGCACGAGCTGGTCGTACAGTGCCTGAATTTTTTCGTCCACGGGATGTCCGGAGTCGCCCCAGGTAATGCGGCGCGTTTGCCCGTCGTCCGTGCATTCGATGAATTTGTAGATGTTGCCGGGATGTGTAAAGTCCAGTTTCAGCACTCCCAGCGCTTCGGCGGTATCCAGAAGATCGTCGGCTGTTTTGCGTTTGCAGCTTTTCAACTCCACAGCTTTCGGCGCGGCGGTGGTAGCTTTGAATAGTTGGCCGTTTTCCAGCAAGGTGTAGGTCGTTTCCACGCCCGTAAAGCCGCCGCCGTTGCCGAACCGCAGGTACTCGTCGGGCAGGTTGTCGGCGGTGTACCGGGGGTGTTTGCACTGGTTGGAAAGCGCCGATACGCTGAAAAGCGCGAGGGCAAAGTAGAGGATTCGCATGTGCTGTATTTTATTGGCAAAAGTAGGTGCTGGGAAATGGGGCACGGTCATTTTTTTACAAAATGCCCTTGCTGTGCCGGTGAACTACCGGTTGGAATCTTTCGCCGTTGTTGACGGGGGGGGGCTGGAGCGGAAATTGATAAAAAAAATCCGTGTCTGATGCGCACGGATCAGACACGGATGAAAAAAAGGCGTTCAGCGTTTACTTCGCTTTCGGCGCAGCCGCCAGAATCTCCGGCTTGGCTTCGTGGTAGTCGCTACGGATATTTCAAATAGCAGCATTCAGGGAATCCAATTTTCACATCTTACTCAGCACCATCCGCTTCACGTCCACCTGTCGGCCGCTTACGAGCAGGTCGTACAGGTAGGCGCCGTTGGGATAATCCGCGCCGTTGATGGTGATGGCGCCTTCGATGGCGGTCAGTGGGTAGGAGCGCAGCAGGCGCCCGTTCAGATCATATACGTTGATGCTAGCGCCTGCGGTACCTTCGGGCAGGGCGTAGCGGATTTGAGTGGTGTTGCCGAAGGGATTGGGCGTGTTCTGTTCGAGGCGGTAGCCTCGCAAGTCGGCAGGAGTTTGGGCGGTTCTCATTTCCAGCACCATATTGCGGAGTTGCTGCATTTCGGCGTTCAGGCGGGCGATTTCAGTGGCTTGGGTCTTGATGACGGCATCTTGCTCCTTGACGGCCTCCGTGAGCACGGGGATCAGCATGGTATAGTTCAGCGCATAGTAGCCATCGGAGTTGAGCACGGCTAATTCGGGGATCACTTCGGCGACTTCCTGGGCGATGAAGCCATACTGCTTGCCGCCGGAGAAGTTGCGGTCGGGGAACGCGGATTGGTTGAATGTGTAAGTGGCGCCGCGCATTTTCCGGATAAGTTCGAGGCTGTTGGGGATGGT
>JBGSKO010000010.1:0-9410 GCA_041741155.1 Saprospiraceae bacterium
GTGGTACCGCCGACGACGATGTATGGTTCAGTTTCGTGGCCACGGGGCCGAGTCACCGGATCAAAGTCACTAATACAACCGAAAGTATGGCCGTTCAGGCGTTTTCGGGCATCTGCGGCAGTTTGACCGCTTTGTCGTGTACCGAAGTATTGGGGGGAGATTTGGAATTGCAACTGAACAATCTGACGGCTGGAACGACCTATTTGTTCCGGGTGTACACGCGAGATAACCTGGCCTCCAGCGGATTCACCGTCTGCATCGGCACACCACCACCGCCACCGGCGAACGACGAGTGCGCCAACGCGTTTACATTGGTCGTCAACCCCGACCAGAACTGTACCGACACCCTGAATGCCACTACTGCCGGGGCCTTGCAGTCTTTGCCTGCCTGTACCGGCGCCTCCGCCGATGATGATGTGTGGTTCAAATTTACGGCGGTGGCCGACAGCCAAATGGTGAAAGTCACCAATGGTACAGAGGCATTGGTCTTGCAAATTTTTTCGGGCGATTGCAACAGCCTGACATCGTTGTCTTGCGACTTTAACCTCGGTGGATCGCCGTCGAGAAAACTGACGGGCCTGACCCCCGGTCAAACCTATTACACCCGGGTGTACACATCAAACAACCTGGATTACAGCAATTTTACGATATGTGTCACGGTGCCGGTCACGGCGCCGACAATAGACACACTGTGCAAGGTTATTCAGTTTCAGGCGCCGGACGATGGTGATTTTCCAACGGATTGTGGCGTATCCTGGCAAGAGGACGGCGTGCCCATGCAGGTGGAGAATGCTTGTGGCGGGTTCAACTCCTGTTCCTATGATTTTAATGTAGTCGGAACCGGCTTGGGTTTGACGCCCGGCACCTTACAATTGACTATTGCACCGGAATGCGGGAACCGCGTTACCCGTATTGAAATTGATGTCGTTGACTATTGCGGTATCGGTTGTACCAATGCGGCATATCTGGATGGTATGGTCGTTATCGGGGTGGATTCCAATACCGTTTCCAGTCAGCTGGAAACCTTTGTTTTTCAAACGCCGGCCAATTCCAGTTTGACGCAAGTCAATATCTGTTCCTTTGAGGGCGTGGTACAGGAGGTGCGGATTTACTGTCTGAAAGAGGTAACAGTGGGCGCCAAGGTGTTCCTGCAAGGACCTTATGTCAGTGGCGTTCAACTCATGCACGACAGTTTGCGCATACAAGACCGCATCCCGTTGACGGAGCCGTACACAGTTTTGTCTGGTTTTATGCACAAAGGCTGCGGCGGCGGCGAGCAAACCAGCGCGTCCGTTTTGGCAGTCACCGGCGCAAATGCTATCGTGGACTGGGTATTCCTCGAACTGCGCGATGCGGATACGCCTTCCCTGGTAGTAGCCACCCGTGCCGCTCTGGTGCAACGCGACGGCGATGTAGTGGACGTGGATGGTGTATCACCAGTCGGCTTTGGGCATGATTTGGATACGGGGAGTTACTACCTGGCTATTCGGCACCGCAACCACCTCGGGGTACAGTTGGGCGAACCCAAATTTTACGAGCGCGGAGCAGCCGTGTTAACCAATTTCACCACCCTTCCCCCCGAAGGTTTCTACGCCCACAACGGACTCAGTCCCGCCCAGCGCCTCGTCAGCGGAAAATACACCCTCTGGGCCGGTAATGGCCGCATAGACACCCAACTCAAATACAACGGCAGCAACAATGATCGCAACGCCATCCTCAGCGTAGTGGGTCTGGCCACGCCCAATGCCGTAGTACCCGGCTACCGGCTCCAGGACTATAATCTGGACGGCGTGGTGAAGTACAATGGCTCGGCCAACGACCGGAATGTGCTGCTGGGAAATGTGGGGATAGCGACGCCGAGTGCGGTGGTGGAGGAGCAGGTAGCGCGGTGAACGGGGGTGATGAATTTGGTTTGCATTCTCAAAATATATGGTTGTTATGAAAAAGGCTTTTGTTCTTCTGATATTGCTCGGGTTGGGACTTTATGCGTATGGTCAATGTCCAAGGGTTGAGGCGGTCATGGTGGATGCTTGCGGAGTTGAAAGCCTGAATGAGTTTGTCGTGATTCACTCCGGATCGGGTTTTAATACTGCCGATATTCAACTCGATTTTGACTTGACCAATAATGTAATAGGTCAAACCAACAATGACATAAATATCAACAACGGCAACTATGCGGGTGACCCTACGCCTTGTGGAGTAGTAGTAGGGAACGGTGCGGCGTACTTGGGATGCCCGAATATCGTGGCTGTAGGTCACGGAGTGGATATTCCGGCAAATACGCTCGTCGTGTTGCAAACCAGCATAGGCGCTGCATCCGGAATCTATAATTTTTCTACATTGTGCGGTGCCGGACAATGCTTGTATGTCTTGTCAAACTCGTGTGCCCGCGTGTCCGGGGCTTTTACAAATGCCGGCTCGGGCACGCGGACTGCCAATTTTTCTATTGCTGGCGATTGCAGTCAAGCCATCACCTATGATCGTGCATTGCTTTCAGGGACCAACGGAGCCTACTTTCTACCGCTCACCAATGCTTATGGAAACAACGGTTGTGTTGCCCCGCCGGTAACGCCGGTGCCCGTGCCAAACGACATGCAAATTCAAATGTCCGCCAAAGTTTTCCTTCAAGGCTCGTACGTCTCCGCCGACCAACTTATGCATGACAGCCTCCGCGTCCAGAATCTCCTCCCGCTGCAAGAGCCTTATACCAATCTTACCGGCTTCACGCATATTGGCGGCGGCGGTAACGAGCAAACCACCGCCGCAGTACTTGCCGCCACAGGCCCAAATGCCATCGTGGACTGGGTATTTCTGGAACTGCGCAACGCGGACACGCCTTCGCAGGTAGTGAATACGAGATCCGCCCTCGTGCAGCGCGACGGCGATGTGGTAGATGTAGACGGCATATCGCCGGTGGTTTTTGGTGCCCCGTCCGATCTGGAATACTACCTGACGGTGCGACACAGAAACCATCTTGGCGCGCAGCTGGGTGCGGAGTCTCCTTACCCGGTATGTGAAGCGACCCAAAAGGATTTTACCACCCTCCCCCCCGAAGGTTTCTACGCCCACAATGGCCTCAGCCCCGCCCAGCGCCTGATCAGCGGTAAATACACCCTCTGGGCCGGCAACGGTCGGGTGGATACCCAGTTGAAATACAACGGCAGCAACAATGACCGCAACGCTATTCTAAGCGTGGTGGGCCTGGCCACGCCCAACGCCATCGTGCCGGGCTACCTTGGGGCCGACTACAATCTGGACGGTGTGGTGAAATACAACGGCTCGGGCAACGACCGGAATGTATTGCTGGGGAATGTGGGTATAACGACACCGTCGGCGGTAGTGGAGGAGCAGGTGGCGCGGTAGTATTCATTTTTTGCTAAAAACTCAACGTATTTTCTCTAAACACAATCTCTTTTATTAATGAATCGTAATCGTTTTACACGCCTCTCTTGGTACGTTGCCTTTTTAATGGTTAACACAACAACCTCTTTAATTGGTCAAAATCCTTTACCGCCCAAAACCGTCGAGGTGCAGGCACAATTTCCTAAAATACCGAAGCGCGACCGAGTGGATTTGGCGATCGCACAAGAAGTAGAAATGACTAAAGACCCGGCTTTAGGGTATGTGCCTCGCGAACGGCTGCTGGACGCACAATTATATATGCAGAGCCTCCTGGGTAACGCTAACCGTGCAGCAATAGGTGGAATTGAATGGGTGGAACGCGGTCCCAATAACGTAGCCGGCCGTACCCGGGGATTGTTGATTGATGCGAACGATGCTTCGGGAAATACGATCTGGACGGGAGGCGTCGGCGGCGGTTTATGGAAGACAACCAATATTTCAGCTTCGTCACCGAACTGGACCGTTGTCAATGACTTGTTCGACAACCTGGCGGTAACGACCATTGCACAGGACTCCGCCAATCCGCAAATCATGTATTTTGGCACTGGAGAAGGCTGGTTTAATGCCGATGCCGTTCGCGGACTCGGGATATGGAAAAGTACCAATGGTGGTAACACCTGGACTCAATTGTCCAGTACCAACAATTCCACGTTCTATTACATCCAAAAAATTGTCATTGCCGGCAACGGCGATGTATTTGCTACTACCCGAGACGGGGGGGTGCAGCGTTCGCAAAACGGCGGCACTACCTGGACAAAAATATTGGGATCCGGCGCAGGAGCCGGCACCAATCGCGCTGCGGATATTGAAATTGCACCCAATGGCACCCTGTATGCGTCCATGGGGATTTTTAATCTCGACGGAATATACAGGTCCACAAATGGTGGCGGTAGCTGGACGAAGTTGACTACAGGCTTGCCCACGACGGGTTATAACCGCATTGAACTTGCCGTTGCGCCTTCCAACAGCAACCGCTTGTATGCACTCTTCCATAATAGTGCGAATGGCGATTGTCTCGGTATTTATACCACAACGAATGGTGGTAATAACTGGTCCGCAGTGGCAAATCCAGCCGCTTTGGGAATGTCCAATTTTGCTCGGGGGCAAGCATGGTACGACCTGATTGCTGCGGTTGACCCCAACAATGAACAACGTGTATTCATTGGCGGAGTTGATCTGCTCGTTTCCAATAACGCCGGGACTTCCTGGACTCAAATATCACAATGGTATGGCGGCGGTGGATTCCCGTATGTCCATGCCGACCAACATGGAATTTTTTTTAGAAGCGGAAGTTCCAGTACAGCCTATTTTGTAAACGACGGCGGGGTGTTTCGCTCCACAAATATTAATGCCGGCACTCCAAGTTTTTCCTTTAAAGGGACGAACTATAACGTTACGCAATTCTATGCAGCCGATATAAATCCGACAAGTGGTTCAAATAATTTTCTGGCGGGTACACAAGACAATGGAACGCAAAAATTCACGGTTGCCGGCATGAATGCTACCACAGAGGTTACTGGTGGCGATGGCGCGTTTTGTCATATTGATCAAAACCAGGCAAATATCCAGGTTTCTTCTTATGTCTATAATCAGTATCGTTTTACATCGAACAACTGGTCATCTTTTTCAAATTATAATGTGTCCTCCTCAAAAGGCAGATTTATAAACCCTACGGATTATGATGACGCAAATAATACGCTTTATTGCTGTTATGACACCAGCGATTATCTCCGGATTATTAATATCGGAGGTTCTCCTTCAAATACTGTTTTATCCGTGCCGCAATTTAACGGCGCAAGGATATCTACCGTAAAAGTGTCGCCAAATACGAATCACCGGGTCTTTTTTGGACTGGACAATGGCGATGTCGTACGGGTAAATAATGCAAATACAGGATCACCCAGCGGCACAATTATTCGAAATGTAACATCCGGCTATGTCTCTTCCATTGATGTAGAGCCGGGTGATGATAATCATATCCTGATTTGCTATAGCAACTATGGTGTCAACAGCGTATGGGAAACAACGGATGGTGGAACAAACTGGGTCAGTGTGGAAGGAAATCTCCCGGATATGCCGATTCGTTGGGTAATGTTTTCTCCTAACAGCAACGATCAGGCGCTGGTAGCAACAGAACTCGGCGTCTGGTCAACGGATAACCTCAATGGGACATCTACCAACTGGGGCCCTTCCAATTCGGGACTGGCCAATGTCCGTACCGATATGATCAAGAGCCGTACCAGCGATAAAGTTGTGATCGCAGCGACACATGGAAGGGGACTGTTTAGCACGGATTATTTCAGTGTTCCTGCTTTAATAACGGTTACTCCATCCAATCAGAATGTCCCCGCTACAGCAGGTTCAACAGACTTTTTGGTTACGACCGACAGCCTTTGGGTTGCTTCAGACAACCAACCCTGGCTCACCATTAACCCTTCAAACGGCTCCGGAAACGGAACAATTACGGCAACCTTCACGGATAACCCGGACACTAACCCGCGTACAGCCAGTATTACGGTCACCAGAGGCGGCAGCAGTGTCGTTGTAACTGTTACACAAGATGGCATGTTGCAGCCCGGATGTTCAGACAGTAACGAACCGGAAAACGATTTTTGCTGGAACCAGGCTCCAGTGATACCATTTAATACGGATATACTGTCCTTAATTTTCTCTAACACAGATGATGATTATTATCAGTTTACCTTGTCCGCTACTACCGACGTTCAGATTGATTTGACGGACCTGCCTTTTGACTATGATATCGTATTAGCAAACAGTAGCTGCAACAGTATTGGGTCTTCTTTCAATGGCGGAAATTCAGATGAGCAAATTAATATATCGTTGACAGCGGGAACCTATTATATTTACGTGTATGGGTGGAATGGCGCTTTCAGCACAACGGATTGTTACGACCTTCGGGTTACACTACCCATATCACTTTCTTTGAGTACAACGGTTGTAAATACCACCTGCTTCGGGGCTTCTAATGGGTCGGTACTGGTTAATGTTTCCGGTGGTGCATCCCCGTATTCCTATCTGTGGAGTAATGGCCAGACCACTTCTTTAATTAGCAACCTTTCGGCAGGAACATATACGGTTACCGTTACAGATTCGAATGGTTTAACTGCTACAACCTCCGCTGCGGTTAGCGAACCACCATTACTGGTTGTCGGAACGAATACGATCAATGTTTCCTGCAATGGCGGTTCAAATGGAACAGCTACAGCCAGCGTTTCCGGCGGCACGCCTTCGTACAGTTACTTGTGGAACAATGGCCAAACCACAGCCACCGCTACCGGCCTTTCCGTCGGAACCTACACCGTGACGGTGACAGATAACAACAGTTGCACGAAAACGGCAACGGCTGCTGTGAGTCAGCCTCCGGTGCTGGTGGCGAGTACTGTTTCCACGGAGGTTTCCTGCAATGGTGGCTCAAACGGGAGCGCAACAGTAACTGCAAGTGGCGGCACTGCGCCGTACGGCTACTTGTGGAACAATGGCCAAACCACAGCCACCGCCACAGGCCTTTCCGTCGGAACCTACACCGTGACGATGACAGATAACAACGGTTGCACAAATACAGCTACAGCTGCGGTGAGTCAGCCGCCGGTACTGGCGGCGGGTACTGTTTCCACGGAGGTTTCCTGTTTCGGCGGCTCAACCGGGAGCGCAACAGTAACTGCAAGTGGCGGCACCGCACCGTACGGCTATGCCTGGAGCAACGCCCAAACAACGGCCACGGCCACCGGTCTTTCCGCAGGAACGTACACGGTGACGGTGACAGACAACAAGGGTTGCACGAAAACAGCTACGGCTACGGTGAGTCAGCCGCCGGTACTGGCGGCGGGAGCTGTTTCGACAGATGTTTCCTGTTTTGGTGCTTCCAACGGGAGCGCAACAGTAACTGCAAGTGGCGGCACTGCGCCGTACGGCTACTTGTGGAACAACGGCCAAACAACAGCCACCGCCACGGGGCTTTACGCAGGAACGTACACCGTGGTGGTAACAGACGACAACGGTTGCAACACGACGGCCACAGCCACTATAGCCCAACCCGCAGCGCTGGTAATAAACTCTGTGCAAACGGATGTTTCCTGTAATGGTAACTCCGACGGAGCAGCAACGGCAAGTGTTTCCGGCGGCACCGCGCCGTACGGCTATGCCTGGAACAACGGTCAAACCACCGCCACCGCCACTGGCCTTTCCGCCGGAACGTACACGGTGGTGGTAACGGACGACAACGGTTGCATTTCCACGGCCACCGCGAGCATCGCACAACCCGCAGCGCTGGCATTGAATATGACCCTAACCGATATTTCCTGTAACGGCAACTCCGACGGAGCCGCAACGGCAAGCGTTTCCGGCGGCACCGCGCCGTATGACTATACCTGGAGCAACGGCCAAACAACAGCCACCGCTACTGGTCTTTCCGTCGGAATATACACGGTGGAGGTAACAGACGTTAACGGTTGCAGTGCCACAAACACAGCGAGTATAGCACAACCCGCAGCACTGGCAGCAAATACGACACAAACCGATGTTTTCTGTTTTGGCGCCTCCGATGGAGCCGCTATAGCCGGCGTTTCCGGTGGCACCGCGCCGTATAATTACCTCTGGAGTAATGGCCAGACAACAGCAACTGCCACGGGCCTTTCTGCCGGTACGTACACGGTGGAGGTAACGGACGACAACGGTTGCAGTGCCACCGCCACCGCAAGTATCGCACAACCTGTAGCGCTGGCAGCAAACTCGACACAAACCGATGTTTCCTGTTTCGGCGGATCAAACGGGAGCGCAGTAGCAACGGCAAGTGGCGGCATTGCGCCGTATGGCTACTTGTGGAGCAACGGCCAAACAACAGCCACGACCAACGGTCTTTCCGCCGGTACGTACATGGTGGTAGTAACGGACGACAACGGCTGTAGTGCCACCGCTACAATGAGCATCGCGCAACCCGCAGCACTGGCAATAAACACGACACAAACCGATATTTCCTGTAATGGCGCCTCCGACGGAGCCGCGACGGCCGGCGTTTCTGGCGGCACCGCGCCATATAGTTACGCCTGGAGTAATGGCCAGACAACGGCCACAACCACCAGTCTTTCTGCCGGGACCTACACGGTGGTGGTAACAGACGACAATGGCTGCATTGCTACTGCCACAGCGAGTATCACGCAGCCCGCAATACTGACAGCTATCGCGCAGCCAACCAATGTTTCCTGCAACGGGGGCTCTGACGGAGAAGCGACAGCGATTGTTACAGGTGGCACATCCCCTTATAACTATCTTTGGAATAACGGCCAAATGGTAGCAACCGCCGTGAATCTGCTGCCAGGTACCTATACGGTGACGGTGACGGACGACAATGGCTGTACAACAATAGCCTCCGTATTGGTGACACAACCCGCAGCATTGACTTCGGCTGTCACCGTAATTCCAGCGACTTGCGTGGGAGAGGCGGATGGGGCTTTGTTCCTAATGGTTTCCAACGGCGTGCAGCCTTATGCCTATTTATGGAGCGATGGCCAAAATACCCTGAATGCGGTCAATCTTGTCAGTGGAACTTACACCGTGACCGTGACGGATGATAATGGTTGTACGGTCATCGCAACGGGTACCGTAACAGAACCACCTGCCCTGATTTTAGAACCAAATAGTATCAACATATCCTGTTTAGGAGAAGCAGATGGTTCGGTCTCGCTTAATGTATCTGGAGGTGTTCCTCCCTTCGGGTATTTGTGGAGCAATGGCCAAACAACAGCCACCGCTACCGGCCTTTCTGTAGGAACCTACACGGTGGTGGTTACAGATGACAACGGCTGCAGCACGACAACCACAGCGAGTATCGCGCAACCCGCAGCGCTGGCAGCAAGCACTTCCCAAACGGATGTTTCCTGCAATGGCGGCTCCGACGGCGCGGCGACGGCCGGCGTTTCCGGAGGCACCGCTCCGTACGGCTACGCGTGGAGCAACGGCCAAACAACAGCCACCGCCAACGGCCTTTCCGC
>JBGSKO010000011.1:0-10755 GCA_041741155.1 Saprospiraceae bacterium
CCGCTGGTATTGGCAAAGGAAATAGTGGTGCTGTTGCAGATTTCCTCCACGGAAATCTGGCTGGAAATATCCACAGAATCCTGCAGCGTCACGGTCGTCGTGTCGGTGTCGGTACACAAACCGGCGAGGTCGGTGGCAATAGCGATGTAGGTTCCGGCAGGTACGGCAGCTGGGTTGGCCACCGGGTTTCCGGCGAGGTCGGTCCAGACGATCGTTCCGGGCTGGTTGATGGTGGCGTTCAAACTTGCAGCGGGTTCGCAACCGATCACGGCGGGCGCAGTCACGGCGAAGTTATCGGGCGCTGGAGTAGCTTCCAGACTGACCGGCAGCACACAATCCGCGTCGGCAGTGAACGTCACGGTGAAATTTCCGAACCCGACGTAGGTGTAGTTTCCGCTGTTGGCGGTACTGGTGCCGGTTCCGTCGCCGAAGGTCCAGACGCCGGTAAATCCGCTGGTATTGGCAAAAGCAATCGTGGTGCTGTTGCAGATTTCCTCCACGGAAATTTGCGAAGAAATATCCACGGAATCCTGCAGCGTCACGGTCGTCGTGTCAGTATCGGTACACAAACCGGCGAGGTCGGTGGCAATAGCGATGTAGGTTCCGGCAGGAACGGCGGCTGGGTTGGCCACCGGGTTTCCGGCGAGGTCGGTCCAGACAATCGTTCCGGGCTGATTGATGGTGGCGTTCAGGCTTGCCGAAGGTTCGCAACCTGTTACGTCGGGCGCAGTCACGGCGAAGTTATCGGGCGCGGGAGTAGCTTCCAGACTGACCGGCAGCACACAATCGGCGTCGGCGGTAAACGTCACAGTGAAATTTCCGAACCCGGCGTAGGTGTAGTTTCCGCTGTTTGCGGTACTGCTGCCGGTTCCGTCGCCGAAGGTCCAGACGCCGGTAAATCCGCTGGTATTGGCAAAAGCAATCGTGGTGCTGTTGCAGATTTCCTGCACGGAAATTTGCGAAGAAATATCCACGGAATCCTGCAGCGTCACGGTTGTCGTGTCAGTATCGGTACACAAACCGGCGAGGTCGGTGGCAATAGCGATGTAGGTTCCGGCAGGAACGGCGGCTGGGTTGGCCACCGGGTTTCCGGCGAGGTCGGTCCAGACAATCGTTCCGGGCTGGTTGATGGTGGCGTTCAGGCTTGCCGACGGTTCGCAACCGATCACGTCGGGTGCGGTTACGGCGAAGTTATCGGGCGCAGGAGTTGCCTCCAGACTGACCGGCAACACACAATCGGCGTCGGCGGTGAAGGTCACGGTGAAATTTCCGAACCCGGCGTAGGTGTATTTTCCGCTGTTGGCGGTGCTGGTACCGGTTCCGTCGCCGAAGGTCCAGGTGCCGGTAAATCCGCTGGTATTGGCAAAGGAAATGGTGGTGCTGTTGCAAATTTCCTGCACGGAAATTTGCGAAGAAATATCCACCGAATCCTGTAATGTCACGGTCGCCGTGTCGGTATCGGTACACAAACCGGCAAGATCGGTAGCGATCGCGATGTACGTCCCGGCAGGCACGGCGGCTGGATTAGCCACCGGGTTTCCGGCAAGGTCGGTCCAGACAATGGTTCCGGGAAGACTGGTCGTCGCCACAAGGTTTGCCGAAGGCGCACAAAGTGAAATATCGGGTGCGGTCACGGTGAAAAAATCAGCTGTTACGGTCAGAACTGAACTAAATGGTTTGGCGCAGGCCGAATTTGCCGTGAAGGTCACGGTGTAATTGCCCGGCGTGCTGTACAGGTAGTTTACTGTGTCCAGGGCGCTGGCGCCGACACCGTCGCCGAAATTCCAGACGCCCGTAAAGCCGCTGGTATTGATGAAGGTGACTTCCAAACTGTTGCAGGCTTGAACCATACTGATGAACGGCCCGAGATCTATGGAATCCTGAATATTGACAGGGAACTCAAATTCCCGGGTACAGTTGTGCTGGTTGGTCACCACCAGACTGACCATGTACTGCCCGATCGGGCCGGAGGCAGTCGTGTTGGCGGCCGTCGGATCTGCAATGATCAGGGTTGGCGGATTGGCCGTCCATTGGTAGGTGAGTACGTCTGCGGGGTTCAGGTTTTGCGCTGCAAGATCAAAGGGCGTATTGGGGCAGGCATTCGACGGAACAGTTGCGTCCACGTTTGGAGTCTGTATTTCTACCAGAGCAGTATCCGTACGTACACACAAAAAACTATCGGTAGCGGTCACCACATAGATTCCGGCCGGGGCAGCGAGCGGGTTGATGGTGTCGCCGGCAAGGTTGGTCCACACGAGTACTGCCGGGACATTGGTTGTCGCGCTCAGGACGCCGGCCGTATCGCAGGTTATGGCGTCGTTTGCCGCCAGTTCGAGTAGTGTTTGACGGGTGATGGTAACGGAATCCACATCGAAACAACTGGCGTTGCTGACGACGAGCAGGTATGTTTTGGTGGTGGGTGGATCTGCCAGCACTTGCTGCGGTCCGGGATTGAACGTCAGGAAATCATTCGGCTGCCACTGGTAGTTAAAGGTCGGGCTGCCAATGACCGTAATCGGCACCGGCGAGCCATCGCAGGAGTATCCTTTCGTGACAACCTCGTAGTCCAGCAACGAATCCACCTTAAACGGCAGTGAGAGGGTGTCCGTGCAGCCGTTGGCAGCGGTGACAACCAGGGTGGCAATACCGGTACTCAAGTTGGGGATTTGCAGCGGCGGAATATTTTGCTGGCTGCTGGAAAAGGAGCCGCTGTTCCACACGATGTTCCATTTCCAGCCCACGATAGTGCTGGTTGGATCGGTGGATTTATCGGTAAATTTTACCTGAAACTGGTTGGCGATGCAGGACTTGGTGTAAGTAAAATCTGCATTCAGGCCGGAAACAACGCCGATGATGATGCCGCCGACGACGGTGCAGCCGCGCGCATCGGTGGCGGTGACGGCATAAGCGCCGGCGCCCAGTCCCGTAATCGTTTGGCCAAAAACACTGTCCAAGCCCGGTCCATTCCAAACGTAGGTATAGGGTGCGGCGCCCTGTGTGGCTACCGCTGTGGCGGTGCCGGTTTTGTCATTGGGGCAAAACACCGAAGGGGTGCCGGTGACCTGTATTTTTACTTGTGTGTGGGTGCCGATGATGCCGCTTGCGGAACCACTGCAACCCGTGTTTACGTCCGTAACGGTTACAGCCACGAAAGTTCCCGGAGCGAGGTTGGTGATTTGCGGGGTATTGTTCGGGGAAACATTCCACTGGTACTGGTAACTGCCGCCGGATGGACTCACCAGCGCGGTAGCCGTGCCATCTTCCACGCCGTCGCACTCGGCTTTTTTTACCAGCAGGTCAATACTCAGGCTGTCAATCGTCGGCAAAAAAACGGTAGTGTCCTTTTTGCATCCTTTCACATCGGTGGTAGAAACGGTGTAGGGCACGCCGGGCAGGAGGTTACCGGCGGTGGCGCCCATAGTGCCGTTGCTCCACTGGATGTCGTATGGTGCATTTCCTCCCGTCGGGAAAAGCGTCATGGTGCCGGGAAAACCGTTGCAGGAAGGAATGTTGATGGTAACGGTGAAGTGTATCGGAGCCGGTTGAACAACCTGAATGGCGCCTACTGCAGTTGCGCCGGCGTTGTCTGTTACCGTCACTTGAAAAGTGCCGGCGCCCAGGTTCTGGATCTTAGCAGTTTGTTGGCCGTTGTTCCAGATGTAGGTGTACGGCGCCGTGCCGCCCGTAGCCGAGGCAGTGGCCGTACCGTCGGAACTTCCGTTACAGGTCGGTGGGGTGAAGTTCAGCGACACCTGTACAGGCCCCTGCGCACAGATTGTACCAACTCCGGCAAAAGCCAGCATTAAGGCAATTATCCGGGTGCGAATGTTCACTGTGGTATATATTTTCTCAAAAGTCATAGCATTGCGATTCATGGCATTGGATCAATATGGCTCAATACGGAGCAGAGCGTCGGTACCGCTATTTTAGTGAAAAGGGGATCGGAATAGCATTCCCGTTTACATCAACACCGATTATTTCAACGCGTCGCTCGCGGGCAGCATCCACACTGAAGACAGAAAGTCGGCGGTTTTTAGGGTCATCACTCACCGATTTTGGGGCTTTGGCAGCGCCGTTTGGTTCACGGGTCAGCACCAATTGTTTTTCAGCCAGAAACTCTTTGTATCCTACGTCGAATGTCGTGAAGTGGTTGATAATACTGCTCACGCGCCGGGAGGTCAGATCGAGGTTGTACTCCGGGCTGGCCAAGGGTGAGGCAAAGCCACTGATCCGGATGTTCACATGGTCGCCATTTTCCAGCATTTCATACAAGACCTCGGAGAACATACGCATACGATCCCATTCGCCTTTCACCCGCCGCTCGAAGAAAGTGTCCAGTTCGTACCTGGCGGCTTCCAGCGCCGGGCCTGTCATGCCTGCACAGAAGGTATTGATGTACTCTTGTTTGCGGTTGTAATAGGGCAAATAGGTGTCCTTGTATTCCCCTGTGATACTCGTGACGCCTCTTCGGGACGGACCAGGCTTGTCGTTGTCAAAATACAGTACGATGGGGAGGTATGCCTGTAGCGTAAGCGGGCGCAGGAATAATTCCCGCCGGATGCGCTGAAATGGGTCTTTTTTCAAATCATCGGTTCGGAATTCCAGGGAGTCCTTGGAGTAGCCCTCTTTGGTAGCCACAATCCGGTAGCGCGTGTCGTAGTAGATTAACGTGTGGTAATCGTTGTTCGCCGGTCCGGTGTGGTGTACCCACCGCTGTTTGGTCTTCATCTCAATCAGCGTGAGCGTGACGTCGTTCAGCGGGTCTTTCAAAATATCGTCGAATACGAATACGTCCAGGTTCAGACCTCGGCGCAGGAAAAGCTCCCGGCGCAATGTAGTATCTCCCGAAACAACCATCCCAATGGTGGTTACGGTGGTCGAATCGGCGGTAAAACCGGCTTTGAATGCCGTCAGGTTGTATTCGTGTTGAAACTGCAAGGGGAAATAATACGTCGTGCTGTCCGGATGGTCCCTGGTCTTGGATGCCAGTCCGCTGCCGTCGGCGCCCCGATCTACCGTGCCGTCGGGACGCAGGAAGGATTTGGTGTTGAACGCCACGGTTGCTCCCGGGAACGGACGCAGTGTGTCGCCATCCATAATGGATACGATCAGGTCAATTTGTGCGGATTTGAGGCAGCGGCGGGCGGACATATCTTCGTCCCAAATCCGCTGCGGCACCTCGAAACGGAACGTGTCGGGTACAAAACCGGGCTTGGCGGTTACGATCATATACGATTTGCCGGTTTGCAGCGGGAAACTATGCGTGGAACCGGGCACGGTCACCTTGCTCAACTCCACCGGACCGCCCGGCGCAATCTCGAACAGGGTCATCGTGGTGTAGTTCAGCGTGTCGTTGGTCTTTTCGTTGCAGGCGGTAATGGTCATCTCCGGCTTGGATAGGCCGGATTTGAAAATATCGTAGCAGCACTCTTCTTCGGAAAAATTCTCTGCGCCTTTTCGATTGGATGAAAAGAAGGCAATCTTGCCGTTTTCCGAGAGGGAGTAAAACACGTCGTTGGCATTGGAATTGAGCGGCACGGGCAGGTGTTCCACGGCGCCCCATACGCCCGTTTCGAGTTTGGCGCGGTAGATATCGAAACCACCCAGACCCTGGCGGCCGGTGGTGCTGAAATACAGGATACCGGTTTGGGCGTGATAAAACGGAGTCACATCGTCGCCGTCGGTGTTCAGTGCCGCCAAATTGACCGGCTCGGAGAACTTGTCGTTTTCAATTTTGGAATACCAGATGTCCTTTTTTCCCTTGCCGCCGGGGCGGTCGCTCACAAAAAACAGGGTTTCGGTTAATTCGCCGGGCAACGTGCAAACGTACGGCTGGGTCGTGCTATGCCCTTTCAGATTGATTGTTTTGGGCAGTTTTTCAGCTTTGCCCCAGGTTGTTTCGCCGGTACGCTTGCGGCGGTAGAGTTCGAAGCGGATTTGTTTTACGCCCACATATTTGCCAACGGCGTAATAAACCACGCTCTTGTCGTGGTTGAAGGTGATATAGGCGGTGTGTTTCTTTTTCTCGTTGATGTCGTTTCGGCGGATATCCATGCTGCCGTCTGCTTGCGGCTGGGCGCTGAAAATCTGGATCATCGGCCGGGTCGAGTCGCCCTTGAACGGGTGGCTGTAGGCGGAATAGTACAGGCGGTTGTCGGTCCACACATTCGAGTACTCGGCAAACGGGGTGTTGACATAATCCCGCAGGCTGTCTAGTGCGATGTCGGCCATGTTCTGCTGCACCACAATTGCCCAGTCGCAGTTTTTAATGCCGGTTTGTGCCTTTTTCTTTAGTTCCGGCGACAGGGCTGCCGTTTCAGCCGACTGGTAGATTTGGCGCGCCTCGGCATATTCGCCCAGGAGATACCGGATATCGGCGAGGCGCAAGAGGTTGGGCGCGTCGTTGTCCACGAGGTTTTTGCTGCGCAAAATTTCATACGTCGCAGCGGCCAACGCATAGTTTGTATGTGCCGTAGCGGCGCCGGCTAATCCTTCCAGCGCGGAAATATTGAACGTGTCCACGTTAAGGATGCGCTGGTAGTATTGTATCGCGGCGTAATAGTTGCCTTCGTAATAGCTTTTCTGGGCCTTGTTTTCCAGCGCCGCCAGGGACGGCCCCCGGTCAAGGTTGGCGCCGATACGCTCCGGGATTCCCTTTTGGGCCATTGCCCGGGGCGCAGCGCACAGAAAAAGGAGCGGAAAGAGTATAGTGGAAATGTATTTCAGCATAATGCAGGAGTAGTAGATCAGTCAATGGGGCACTGTTTGACGACGGGTTTGATTTTATACAGCCGGTAAATGACCGCCACTTCGGGACCGCCCCGGTTATCGGTGGCTATCACGAAGTCGGAAAGGTTGAGGTCGTAGGAAAAACCGAGTGTCCAGGTGCGCCAGTGTACTTCGGCATTCCAGATGAAGGCATCGGTATAGCGGTGGCGGAAACTGACGCCAACCTGAATAGCCAGTTCTTCGTAGGGTTTGGAGTTGAGCAGCAGGCGGCCGCCCATGCCGTAGAGCAGTTCGCGGTAGGTCCCCTGTTCCTGAAACAGCACCTGGCCGAGCAGGTCGAATTTGTCCGAGGCCTGCACCAGACCCGAGATGTACACGTTTTTTCGGGCGGCCAGGCGCACGTCCTTGGCGTTGGTCCAGAAGTCGTGGTTGGGCCGGTTGACGTGGTGCATGGCGCCGCCGATATCGAAACGACTGCGTGTTTTTTGGGCGTAAAAACGGTAGTTCAGGCCCACATTCAGATCGAAATACTGGAGGTTGGTGCTGAACAGCGAACCGTCTTCGCGGGTGGATGCCGTGGGATCGAAGAGACAATCCACGAATTGGGCATCGAAGGACCACTGGTTGCTGTTGAACGCCCGTTGGCCAAAAGCCGGCGTGATGCCGATCGAGAGGAAGTTGTTTTTGGCAATGGGCATGGTCAGCCCGATGGGAATCCCGATTTGCAGGGAGGTCAGTTCGATGGAGCCTTGCCGGTCGTAGTTGATGAGCAGTCCGCCCGTGAAGTAGCGGTCGTACCGGTTGGGCTTGTGGTAAATTTTGTTTTCGAAACTGCCGGAAAACGTGCTGTACGGCACCGGTACGGCCCGCCATTGGCTGCGGTAGTTGCCAATAAAACGGATATCTCCCCCAAAAATGCCGGTTAGCCCGGGGTTGAGGTTCATCGGTGCGTTGCCAAACTGGGAAAAGTGGATATCCTGTGCGGAGAGGGAAATACCCGAACAGGCGAGTGCGACGTACAACAGGAAATGGCGTAAGTATAGCGTTCTCTTCACAAGCGCTTGTGTTTTGTGATGTAATTAGAGGAGAAAGGATTGAAAAACGGCCCCGCGAGGGATGGGATAAACGACTTAAAAAGGTGTCCAAGCGCAAAAAACATACCATCAGAAAGCCGTTATGGCGGCTAATAGCATATTGCAGGTGGTACTCTATCGTACAAAAGCGGGGGGAATTAGCCAAAGTCGAACCTTTACAGGCTTTTGACTTCGCATGAGATTGGAAACGGCTGTAAAGATAGGGTTTTCCGCCACCGGCCACAATTTGTGCGGCTGTTAAATGAAAAAAGGTTTGTCGTTCGAACGACAAACCTTTTTTGACTCCAGACCGTACTGGATTGAAAACCTGTAAGATCTGCGGTGGATGCACTACGCCAGTCCTTCCAATAAACGCACCATATCCGTCTTCTCCCGAACAATCTCCATGACGCGGCTCACGGGTACACGCTCCTGTTGCATGGAGTCGCGCTCCCGGATCGTGACGGTGTCATTTTCCATGGTTTCGAAGTCAATGGTGATGCAGAAGGGCGTACCCACGGCATCCTGGCGGCGGTAGCGGCGGCCGATGGCGTCTTTCTCGTCGTATTGGCACTGGAAATGCGGTTTCAGCCGGTCGAAGATGCCGCGTGCTTTTTCCACCAGGTCTTCCTTGTTGCGCACAATGGGCAACACAGCGCATTTGATGGGTGCCAAAGCGGGCGCAATGCGCAGAACGGTACGGGTACTGTCTTCGCCCTGGGCATCGGGCACGGTCTCTTCTACGAGGGCATTGCTCAGCACGGCCAGGAACATGCGGTCCACACCCACGGAGGTTTCGACCACATACGGAATGTAGCTCTCGTTCAGCTCCGGATCGAAATACTGGAGCTTGCGGCCCGAGAGGGCCTGGTGACTGCCGAGGTCGAAGTCGCCGCGCGAGTGCACGCCTTCCAGTTCCTTGAACCCAAAGGGAAACTCGAACTGCACGTCCACGGCAGCATTGGCGTAGTGGGCCAGGTTGTCGTGATCTTTGAAGCGCAGTTTATCCGCCGGAGATACGGCGCGGTGCCAGGCCATGCGCTTGGCTTTCCAGTATTCGTACCACTCCATTTCGGTGCCTGGGCGCACAAAAAACTGCATTTCCATTTGCTCAAACTCGCGCATACGGAAGATGAACTGCCGGGCGACGATCTCGTTGCGGAATGCCTTTCCGATCTGCGCAATGCCGAACGGTACCTTCTGGCGGGTGGTTTTTTGTACGTTCAGGAAATTGACAAAAATCCCCTGCGCCGTTTCCGGGCGGAGGTACAATTTGCCTTCCTCGCCACCTATGTTGGACAACTGCGTGCTGAACATGAGGTTGAACTGGCGCACCTCCGTCCAGTTGCGCGAACCGCTTTCGGGGTCGGCAATCTGGAGCTCCTCGATGAGCGCCTTAATGTCGGCCATATCATTGTTTTTCATGCTGTTGGCCAGGCGCTTGGCGATCTCGTCGGCGCGGGTGACCCATTCGAGCACGCGGGCATTGGTGCTGCGGAACATCGCCTCATCGAAGTTCTCAAAACGCTTGCGCGCCTTCTCCACTTCTTTTTCAATTTTTCCTTCCAGCTTGTCTATTTCGGCCTCAATGAGCTGGTCGGCACGGTGGCGTTTTTTAGAGTCCTTGTTGTCAATGAGCGGATCATTAAACGCATCCACGTGTCCGGAGGCTTTCCAGATTTTGGGGTGCATGAAGATGGCGCTGTCCAAACCCACGATGTTCTCGTGCATTTGTACGGTAGCCTTCCACCAGTACTCTTTTATATTGTTTTTCAACTCGACGCCCATGGGGCCGTAATCGTAGATGCCGCCGAGGCCGTCGTAGATTTCAGATGAAGGATAAATAAAGCCGTATTCCTTGCAGTGCGATACGAGTCGTTTGAAGAGATCTTCTTGCATGATAAGATTTGAGTTTTGGGTTTTGAGTTTAGAGTCCCAATTTTGAGGGCAAAGGCCATAATACTGGACATTTTCGCCGAAGGAGACTTTCCAGGTTTTTAAAACCTGGAAAGTCTGGAGCTCGGAATAAAAATGTCCAATAGTATGGGCAAAGGCCACTCAAAACGCAATACCCAAAACTCAAAACTGAAAAAAGCGGCGCAAAGGTGGGGAAAATTGCTTGGAAAAATAGCCCGGAGGAGTGTCAAGCGCACTACTTTTTTCCGGAAAGGGGTTTCGCATCCACTGCGGATTTCAATAATTCGCCCCAGTGCCCGTAGGCTTGCCGATACGCTTCGGCTTCCTGTTTCGGGGCATACCGCGCTACCACGGTATTGGTTTGCAGGGCTGTTTCCACGGAGGCATACAGTCCGGCGCCTACACCGGCTGCTCTGGCGGCGCCCGCTGCGCCATTGGTGGCCAGGACTTCGATTTCCGTACCCGCCAGGGTCGCGATGGTTTCTGAAAAAATAGCCGACTGGAACAGGTTGTCGTTGCCTGCGCGAATCACCGCCGGCGGGAGGCCCAGTTCGCGCAATATCTCGATGCCGTGTACAAATGCGAAGGCCACGCCTTCGAGGGCCGCCCGGTACAGGTGCGCGCGGTCGTGTCGGTTGAAATTCAGGTGGGCGATGTGCGCACCGATGTCGCGGTTGCCCAGCATGCGCTCGGCGCCGTTGCCGAAGGGGAGGATGCGCAGTCCGTCGGAACCGATGGGCACGGCAGCGGCCAGGTTTTCCATGTCGGCATAGGTGCTGTCGTTTGCGGCGATTTGCCGGCGCATCCAGCGGTACTGACTTCCGCAGCCGTTGATACAGAGCAGCACGCCGATCCGGGGCGCATCGGGGTGGTGGTTGACGTGGGCGAAGCTGTTCACCCGGTTTTGCGGGTCGGCGGCATGCCGGTCCACTACGCCATACACTACGCCGGAGGTGCCCGCATTGGCCGCAATATCGCCGGGGCGGAGGGCATGCAGCGCCAGAGCGTTGTTGGGCTGGTCGCCGGCGCGGTAGGT
>JBGSKO010000012.1:0-60025 GCA_041741155.1 Saprospiraceae bacterium
ATGGGAGGGGAGCCTGTCCTTGGATACTGTAAAAATTACCACCAGTGGGGATGCTTTGGCTTTTCGACTTGAAATCAACCGACAACGCTCGATGTAGCCCCCCTCCCATTTGGGGGAGGGGTTGGGGGAGGGGCCACCGCGAAGCGCAATCTTCCATTGCTGAATAGTTCGTGCACAAGGTCCTTTCCGGTTTTCATCCGGTATGCTTTGGAAAAAAATATTACCGGCAAAGTATGCGCATAAACCCCAGACATTTGTCTGTAAATCCGAATCGGCACTTAAAATTTACAGACATGACAGCCGAGATCACGGTCATGGGCGTGCGGGAGTTTGTGTCGGAGGGGGTATTTGCGTGAAGGAAACCCAGTAGCCCGGCGTTGGTTAGTACAATCAGGCAACTGGTGTCGGAGATAACCAGACTATCCATTTGGATGCACCTCCCCCCGACTTCAGTACAACCCCTATCGTCCTTTCTTACGGTTTCCCCGTGGGCGCTCGCCGAATTCTTCGATATGCCGCTCAATGTGCTCCTTTTCGATACGTTCCGCTTCGGCCCGGGATATTGCTGTACGTTTCGTAGTTGTATGCCGGAACATGCACAAGGTCCTTTCCGGTTTTCATCCGGTACGCTTTTGAAGCCACCGACAACAGCCGCGAAAAGGAATATCCGACCGGCATCTGCGCCGGGTCGTGCAGGACTTTTTCATAAAAATCCCGTCCATTGGCCACCACACAACAGCGGTCGTACAGGAAATAATCGGCGGAAATTTCCGCGTGGGGTTCGTTTTGCAGCGAGGCATTGGCGTGTGCCCGCGTATCGAGCAGCCAAAGTTTCCGGGACAAAATGTCCTGAAATTGGTGGATATGCCCCAGCGGCAGACTCGCCAGTTTGGCAACCGCAGGAGCAATAACCGCTTCATCGTCGCCGGTTTTGGACCAGTCGAACAAGGCGATGATCTGCCAGAACTCCGACTCGGTCATCCAGGCCTCCGGCTTTTCCGGTACCCGGATTTCCAACTCGGCCGCCGGGCCATATTGCTGCCGGAGTTCCTCCACCATAGCCTCGTTCAAGGCGCCCAGATTGATGTGCAGCGTCGTAATCATGCTGAAAATGCGTTTTAAAAGGCGGAATGCTCGCACCGAATACAAAGGTAGTGGAAAAAACGGAGCATCACCCCGCATACATAACCACCACCGTCACCTCCAACAAATCCTCGCCGATGGAAAATCCCGCGTACCAGACGTGGTGCAGGCCCTCCAGCGCGACGAGGCCGCCCGCGTCGGACAAGGCGTACGCCGCCGCTTCGCGGAAAAGGGGGTGGTCGAGTGCTGCGCAAAATGCTTCGGTCTGACGTGTTCGCCAGGTGCTGGTTTTAGAAAGTCCTGCACTTCGCCTATTTTTGTGCAAAACTTGAACGACGATGACGATTACATTGGATTTGCCCGCATCAGTTGAACATCGGCTTCGAGAACAAGCCGCTCGGAAAGGCATGAGTATTGATAGCCTGATTTTGCAGGAACTGGAACAGCAAATCGGAGAACAGGCACCGCCCGAATCCCTGACAGAATCGGAACTGCTCAAGAAAATCAACCTCGATCTGGGGATTGCCCCCAAGGTGTGGGAACGATACGACCTTCTGACCGCGCAACTTCACGAGGAACAACTTGGCGAAACCGAGCATCAAGAATTGATCGCCCTGCTTGATCTGATCGAAGCTGCCAACGTGGAACGCTTAGGGTATTTGATCCAATTAGCCAAATTGCGCGGGGTGCCACTGGAGCGCGTTATGTCCGATCTGGGAATACGACCACGGGGCGACTATGAAGACGAATAAGGCAACCAGAAAAATTGTTCGGGAACGCGCCAAAGGTTTCTGCGAATACTGCTTGTCGCCAGTCGAGTTTTCCCCGGGACCTTTCGCTGCAGAGCACACCATCCCAACCGCACGGGGAGGAGATGATGCCTTGGAAAATTTGGCTTTCTCCTGCCAAGGCTGCAATGGGCACAAGTTTACTGCTGTTGATGCGCTTGATCCTGTGACCAAATTAATTGCACCGCTTTTCAATCCACGTCAAGAACGGTGGAATGAGCACTTCGAATGGAGTGCGGATTTTTTATTCATCATCGGCACTTCCCCAACCGGCAGGGCCACGGTGGAACGCTTGCAGTTCAACCGCCCCAACCTTGTCAATCTTCGTAGAGCATTGCTGGCCATAGATATGCATCCTGCGATGGTGCAGTAGCAGCGTTTTATTCGGCTGTGTCCAGTGCGGAGCAGAGCGCTACCCCAAAAGATCAAAATGGCGCCAATACAACCAATCGTTCAGGATGTCGAGATTCTCCGGCGTGGTGCGGGTTAACGAATTCCCGACATCCGCAGAGATTCCGCTTCAGCCGCCTGAATGGGCCGGCTGCTCATGCCGACGATGAGCGCCTCCCGCAGATCATCGCCCAGCGAAAAACCCGCGGGCCCAGCATTTTGCAGGTTTTAGGGATTGGAAAAGATGTCAATCCCACAACCGTCTCACCGAATACGCATCAAATTGTGTATCCGTAACGCGTGCGTGTCAAGCAGGAAACGCTTCATTGCATATACTCCTTAAAGTCGTCCAAAGGAGCATCAAAATCATCCGCCATATAAATCAAAAAGCCCTTGAGCGATCCTGCTTTTCGGGGCTTCTTTTTTGCCGGGGCGGGTTTGCCATATTTGCGAACCAAGTACTCCGCAAAATCCAGCAGCTCCTGCTGCTGCATGGGAGGCAATGTTTTGATCTTTTCGCTGAGTGCGCCGGTCATGGTCTCTGCTTTTAGTTTGTAACACCTGAATCCGGCCCAAAGATAAGCGACTTTCCCTTGTGGGAGCAAGCCCAATGCCCTTCTTGCGTGTCCCACACCGGAATCTTCAGCCAGTCGTTCAGGATATCGAGATTTTCCGGTGTGGTGCGGGTTAACGAATTCCCGACATCCGCAGAGATTCCGCTTCAGCCGCCTGAATAGGCCGGCTGCTCATGCCGACGATGAGCACCTCCAGCAAATCCTCACCCACCGAAAAACCCTCGTACCAGACGTTTTGCAGGCCCTCCTGCGGGACGAGGCCGCCTGCGGACAAGGCATACGCGACCGCTTCGCGGAAATGTATGTGTCTTGGAGGAAAGAGCAGGCTACCGGCCTTTTTTTCGGTTGGCTGGTCGCAATCCCCATTTGATGGATACGGGCTGAATAAGTAGTGTACGACCAATCAACCAATACAATCACCACCTAGTCGCAATCCCCATTTGATGGATACGGGCTGAATAAGCGATGAATATAGTTGAAGCGGACAATAAAACAGAGTCGCAATCCCCATTTGCTGGATACGGGCTGAATAAGTGGAGGAAGAAAGCACCTGCTTCGATCCATTCCAAACGTCGCAATCCCCATTTGATGGATACGGGCTGAATAAGACTTGTTCTCGGTTTCAGAATGAAGGCAAAGGCGGAGTCGCAATCCCCATTTGATGGATACGGGCTGGAAAAGGGCCGGTTCGATTTATTTTTTGATCGGAAGCAACCGGACTTTGTGCCTCCCCTCATCAATGGAGATAAGCGCGCCTTCTTCCAATTCAGCGGCATACTCGTGCACATAGCGAATGATCCGGTGCGCATCTTCGTCTTCGGGCAGCCATCGTTGCATACGTATCTGGACTACACTTGGGGCAGCCGCATTGGTTGCAGCCAGAATGGCTCCAAAGTCAAGATCATGTGTAACTACGACATGGTCATTTTCAGCCGCCCATGCGAATATATCCCGGTCGTCTGCGGTCACTTGGCCAATTTCTGCCCAATGGACACATGCAAACCCGGCTGCGTAGAAATGCGCAACCCACTCCGGTGAAATATTCATATCAAGCAGCACTTTCATGCAGCCTCCAGCGGGATTTCACGCTCCTCGGCACGCCATGCGGCGTACAGCAGTGCTTGCTGTATATCTTCCGACTCCAAATACGGGTACGCTTCCAGAATGCGGGCAGTCGTGTAGCCTGCGGCGATAAGTTCCAGAATCATGCCCACCGTTACACGCATGCCGCGAATGCACGGCTTGCCCCCCATGATGTTGGGATTGAATGTGATGCGAGTCAATCGTTCCATGCGACAAAGGTAACGCAAAAGGACGCGTTCCCGCAACGCTCCACCAAACGCCGCCCGGCACCGAAAACCGCGCCGACGTTCGGTCGCAATCCCCATTTGATGGATACGGGCTGAATAAGTCGGTATGAAATGCGGAGCATGCGGGCAGCCAATGGTCGCAATCCCCATTTGATGGATACGGGCTGAATAAGATGTGTTCAATTACTCGATTTGCTGCAATACATGCGGTCGCAATCCCCATTTGATGGATACGGGCTGAATAAGGGTACCTGTTGAGCACGCTCGATGGTCTATCGGCAGAGTCGCAATCCCCATTTGATGGATACGGGCTGAATAAGCAGTGTGAAAGTAAATAATGGGACGTTCGGCAACGGTCGCAATCCCCATTTGATGGATACGGGCTGAATAAGGAGGTTTCAAGCGTACCGCGGGTACGGCATCAAAAAGTCGCAATCCCCATTTGATGGATACGGGCTGAATAAGGTGGATTCGTTTATAGTGTATATCCACGATACCACAGTCGCAATCCCCATTTGATGGATACGGGCTGAATAGCAACCCATTAACAGGGTGGCGAGTTCTTTCTGATAGTCGCAATCCCCATTTGATGGATACGGGCTGAATAGCTGCACACGAAAAAGCGGCACAAAAAGCCATCGGTCGCAATCCCCATTTGATGGATACGGGCTGAATAGCATGGCAAATCAAATAAAATGTAAATATCTAGAGTCGTCGCAATCCCCATTTGATGGATACGGGCTGAATAGATTCAATTAGGAGAACGCTATGGACATGCTGTATAGTCGCAATCCCCATTTGATGGATACGGGCTGAATAGAAATAGATCAGGCAGGAGCTACCACAAATCAAGTCATGTCGCAATCCCCATTTGATGGATACGGGCTGAATAGGTATTTCAAACCTGAACTCGTACAAATAGAGGTAGCGTCGCAATCCCCATTTGATGGATACGGGCTGAATAGATTATGAACGCTATTCCTTTCAATGCTTGCGTATTGTCGCAATCCCCATTTGATGGATACGGGCTGAATAGCTGGCGTTTGAAACGTTCCGTGTCAAGGCTTGGGTTGTCGCAATCCCCATTTGATGGATACGGGCTGAATAGGACCCTACAACTTCAGGTTTAGATTGTATAGCGGGGTCGCAATCCCCATTTGATGGATACGGGCTGAATAGAGCATTTGCACTTGGGGACAACTTGCTTTGTCTGCTGTCGCAATCCCCATTTGATGGATACGGGCTGAATAGGCAGTGGATAAGGAACCTGACGGATTCAAAATCAAAGTCGCAATCCCCATTTGATGGATACGGGCTGAATAGTGATAAAACTTTTGATTGTAATAATCATACATTTGTCGCAATCCCCATTTGATGGATACGGGCTGAATAGAAAGGGGGGATTACACAACACTTCTTTTCACCTAAATGTCGCAATCCCCATTTGATGGATACGGGCTGAATAGTAGACGGGCAAAAGATATACGGAGTAGATGAAGTAGTCGCAATCCCCATTTGATGGATACGGGCTGAATAGCAACCGCTTTAGAAACATGAAAGCATTATGTCTTCCGTCGCAATCCCCATTTGATGGATACGGGCTGAATAGATATATATATATATATAGTCGCAATCCCCATTTGATGGATACGGGCTGAATAGGCGTAGCTTTTTTCAAGCATATTTCATGCCAGATCAACTGCTTGCGGCACGAAGGTAGATGCTGCAGGTTAATTTTTTAGAAAAAAAATTTGCGGCCCGGAAGTGTTTTGTTGCCAAAATCCGGACAGCGTCCGGTTTACCGCCGAGTACGCCCTCCGCATATTCCGGGTACGTTATGTTTGTCATCCCGAAGGAACCTGGCCGAAACTGCGTGTTTTGCCATACGTAGCGCGGACAGTTCCCTTCGGGATGACAAACGTAGCGTGTGCAAACGATGCGCTGCTTAGGCTCGGCCCTTCTCCCGCCGTTTCATTTCCGGCGTTTTATACCTTTGCCCCCCTACAGATGCAAAATCCGACCCTCCTCTTTTTCATCGCGCTCTACCTGCTCGGCACTGTTGCCGTAGGCTGGTGGGCTGCGCGTCGGGTGAAAACAACCGCCGACTTCGTGGTGGCGGGCAAAAACCTGCCCATGATCGTGGCCGCTTGTGCGTTGTTCGCCACGTGGTTTGGCTCCGAAACCGTACTCGGCGCCTCCTCGGAGTTTATCGAACACGGCGTACTCGGCGTCATCGAGGACCCGTTCGGGGCGGCACTCTGTTTGTTCCTGTCGGGCCTGCTCATCGCCCGGCCGCTGTACAAACTCAACCTGTTCACCTTCAGCGACTTTTTCCGCATACGTTATAGCCGGGCCACAGAGGTGGTATCGGCGGTGTTTATGGTGCCGTCGTATTTCAGCTGGATCGCTGCGCAACTGATCGCACTGGCCATTATCCTGCAAGCGGTGTGCGGACTCGACAAGACGTACGGCGTGCTCATCTGCACCGGACTGGTGCTGGCATACACCTACGTCGGCGGCATGTGGTCGGTCACGATCACAGATTTTGTGCAAACCATCGCCATCATCGTGGGCCTGACGGCACTGGCCGCCGATTTGGTGGTGCAGGTCGGCGGGTTTGGGAAAATGTACGAAGCGGCGCCGCCCGATTTTTTTCAGTTTTTCCCAAAAGCTGAACCGATCAACGTGATCCACTGGTTCGCCGCCTGGATGACCATCGGGTTGGGCAGTATCCCGCAACAAGATGTGTTCCAGCGCGTGATGGCCGCCCGCTCCGAGCGCGGCTCGGTGAACGCCTGCTACACCTCGTCGGTCATGTACCTGAGCGTGGCGGCACTACCACTTATTATCGGCTACTGCGGGCGCATGTTGCACCCCGAACTACTGGAAGGCGGCGACGCCCAAATGATGATCCCGCACCTTGTGCTCCAACACAGTGGCCTGGGTCTTCAGATATTGTTTTTCGGGGCGCTGCTTTCGGCCATCCTGAGTACGTGCAGCGGCGCTATGCTGGCGCCGGCCACGGTCATCGGGGAAAATCTGGTAAAACCACTGTACCGCAACGTGTCGGACGCGCAACTCCTGCGCATCATGCGCCTGTCGGTAGTGGGCGTAGCGGTGGTGACGGGCGCGATGGCCCTTTCCCGGGATAATATTTACGAATTAGTCGGCGAATCCTCAGCCTTTAGCCTCGTTTCCTTGTTTACCCCCCTGATCGCCGGTTTGTACTGGAAACGCTCTACCGCACGGGGCGCCATAGCTTCCATGATTGCGGGTTTTGTGGTGTGGTTCATTGCCATGCAATGGACGGCCGCAGTACCCCAACCAGCCGACGGCGTAGCGCCTACGCTGGTACAAAACCTGGCCCAGGTGCCGCCCATGCTCTACGGATTCGGGGCGAGTATCGTGGCCATGGTGGCGGGTTCTTTACTTTTTTCTAAAACCGCACGCAGTTTATGAACAAACAACAATCCCTCACGCTCTGGCTGGAACTGATCTGGTGGGTACTGACGGCCCTGGCGGTCTGGATCGTCCTCATGCCCATTCAAAAAGCCATGCATGTATGGCCGTTTGAGGGGTGGAACATCGCTTTTGTCGTGATCGTCATCACCTTCACGCGCTATATTTTTTTGCTTAAACATACCTTTCTCGCCCGTCAGCAGGAGGTTAAAGTAGTCCTGATCATCCTCATGTTTCCACTCACATTTATTCTGGTGGATGCCGTAAACGCCTTCATGCTCTACGTTGAGGAAAATACATGGGAACCGCTGACCGGGCATTTGCCGGCTGCGGACCAACGCGCTATCGAAGACTACCTGTGGACGGAAATGCTGTTTTTCGGCGTCGGTAGCTTCATCGCTGCGCCGGTATTTGCCGCCAGGCTAATGCTCTCCGTGTGGCGCACCAGAAACAGAGGAACGGTTTAGTGATGCGCTCATCACTCCTCCCGCAGGGCGCGGCGGAGAATTTTCCCGACATTGGTTTTGGGCAGTTCTTTGCGGAACTCGAAGTATCGCGGCACTTTATAGCCGGTCAATTGAGCCCGACAGAAGACGTTGAGTTCTTCTACGGACAGGGTTGGGTCTTTCCGTACAATAAACGCCTTGACCACCTCGCCTGACTTTTCATCGGGCACGCCCACAACCGCCACTTCCATGACCTTCGGGTGCGTTGCGATCACATCCTCTACCTCGTTGGGATATACATTGAAGCCCGATACGAGGATCATGTCTTTTTTGCGGTCCACGATCAGGAAATAGCCGTCTTCGGTCATGTAGCCAATATCGCCCGTGCTGAGCCAGCCGTCCTGGATCACCTCTGCGGTAGCCTCCGGGCGCTGCCAGTAGCCTTTCATAATTTGTGGTCCTTTGGCCTGTATTTCGCCTGTTTCGCGAAGTTCGCCGATATCGCCCTGGCTGTTCATAATGCGCATATCCGTGGACGGTACCGGCATACCGATGGTACCGATGCGGTTGTTTTCGTCCACCGGATTGACGCTGAGTACGGGGCTGGACTCCGTGAGGCCGTAGCCCTCCGTGAGCTGGCAGCCGGTTGTGCGTTGCCAGCGTTCGGCTACCGCGCGCTGCACGGCCATACCGCCGCCGACAGATGCGCGGAGGCTGCTGAAATCCAGCGAGTCGAAACCGGGATGGTTGAGCAACGCATTGAACAGCGTGTTCACGCCCGTGAAAACATTCGGTTTGTGGGTGCGCCACTCCTTGATGAGCGACGGGATGTCGCGGGCATTGACGATGAGTACGTTCCGACCGCCAACCGACATGAACGCCAGGCAGTTGACCGTGAACGCGAAAATATGGTACAGGGGCAGTGGGCACAAAGCCACCACCTTGCCCTCGGGCAGTACGGGCGTCAGCCAGGCCCGAATCTGCTGCATATTGGCCACCAGGTTGCGGTTGGTGAGCATGGCGCCCTTGGATACGCCCGTGGTGCCGCCGGTGTATTGCAAAATGATGGTGTCGTCGGGACCGGATTCGAAGGGTTTGATGGAGAACTTTTTGCCTTGCGCCAGGGCATCGTGGAACGTGACCGCGTTCGCCAGGCTGAACCCGGGCACCATTTTTTTGACGTAGCGCAAAATGAAGTTAATGATCCAGCCCTTGACGCCGAGCATTTCGCCAATGCTGGTGCGGATAACCGTTTTGATTTGCGTTTCGCCGATGATTTCTTGCAGGTTCGAAGCAAAATTTTCGGCAATGACAATGGCTTTGGCGCCGGAATCCATAAACTGGTGGCGCATCTCGCGCGGGGTGTACAGCGGATTGGTATTCACCACGATGAGCCCGGCGCGCAAGGCGCCAAACAGGACGATGGGATACTGGAGCATATTAGGCATCATCAGGGCAATACGATCACCGGGTTCCAGCCCGCGGGAGTGGAGGTAGGCCGCAAAATTGGTGCTGAGGCGGTCCAGCTCGCCAAACGTGAGCGTTTTGCCCATAAAAATGAAGGCCGGCAGGTCGCGGTATTTTTTGAGGCACTCGTCCAGCATATCGGTCAGCCGGGGATACACATCGGGGTCAATATTGGCGGGTACGCCTTTGGGGTAATTTCGGAGCCAACGTTTTTCAGTCATGGTGCAGGTTGTTTTGTTTTAGAGGAAATACTGGTTTTTTTATTCTTGCCCATAAACGGGGTTGTGAAACGACCATTCTACGGTGCGAAGATGTTAAAAAAGTCGAGAATTTCCAGCTATTACTGCCCCTCTATTTTTAGCAAATACACAGATTCCAGGGTTTTTGCGCGCGTGCCCGGCGATAAAAAGGCCGGTTTGAGCAGGGCTACCTGAAAATGCTGAAACGTCGCCGTGGGAATATAGCGCACCCCCGTGCTATCCAGCAGGGCACGCCCGGGCATATCCGTGTACAGCCAAAATGCGCCCGACGCAGCAGCCGTTTGGCGCACCTGTTCGGCAGATTTCATTTCGTCCAAAATACGGCCGGCATAAAAATCCAGCGCGTGGCCGTGCCGGTTGAAAAAAGCCGTTTTTTCCGCAGGGATGCCGTTTTCCCGGGCGTAGCGCGGCGCCGCGGCCGTACTCTGGAACGGCAGCAGGTGGGGGTAAAAATGAAAATTCAGCACAAACGCAGTACCCAGAAACGCGAGTACGCCGCTCTGCACCAGCCGGTCCGGTTGCCCCGCCGAGGTTTTCCAAAGCAATACCGCCGCCGTCCCGAACAGGCCCAGCGCGATGCCCCATTTGAGGACATTGGCTGTCGGAAAAACAAAACCGAGCAGCAACGCAGATGCCGCAGCGAGCACGACGAGCACGATCCCGATCCCGTACGTTTGCCAACGGGAGGATTTTGCCGCCAGCCACCGCGCCGTCAGCACTGCCGCCCAGGGCAGGGTGACAAAAATATAGTGCGGCAGTTTGTAGCGGGACAGCGACAGCGCGACGAACGCAAGCGCAAACGCTCCGATGGAAAATGCCTCGTCGCCCGACGGCAAGCGGAATTTTTGTTGAAACAACATTCCAAACCGCTGCGCGACCGCCCCGATCAGGAGCAGCGGCCAGGGCAAAAAAGCCCACAAATAGACGTGCAGGAAATAGAAAGCGGAGGTGTCGTTTTTCCAGACATTTTCCCCCGTGATGCGGCCAAAACTCTGTTCCCAAAAGTAAAAATACAGGCCCGAAACGCCCGTGCGCCCGTTCACGGTTTTTTCCGGATGGAGGTCAAATTGCTGGTACAGTCCCCAGCACATAGGCGCCAGCACTACGGCCACAACCAGCAGCACGAGCAGCCAGCGGGCGTACAGCAGCCGGCGCCAGTCGCGCCGCAACAGCAGGTGCGTGCCCACGGCAAACACCGGCACGATGAGGCCAATGGGGCCTTTGGCCAGCATGGCGAGGCCGATAAAAAGACCGGCCAACAGCACCCCGGAAAGACTCGGCCGCCCGGAATCGTACAGCGCCGCCAACTGCCACACCGCGCAGGCCGTCATGCCCATCAGCAGGGTATCGGTGCGCACGTCGTTGCAGATCAGGAACACGCCGATGCTGGATGCGAGGAGGAATGCGGCCAGGCGAGCCGTTCCTTTTGGATAAAAAAGCAGACAAAACCGGTAGGTCGCATACACCCCGGCCACAGCGCCGAGGAACGAGGGTAGTTTGTACGCCCAGTTGTGCAGCCCGAACCAGGCGAATGAGAGCGCCGAGGACCAGAACAGGAGCGGGGGTTTGTCCAAATAATCGGCATGCCGGTGGTGTACTTGCAGCCAGTTGCCCGTTTGCAGCATTTCCATGGAAATGGACGCATACTGCGAGGCATCTACGTCCATGACATCGAGGAAAAGCCCGCGCACACACACCGCGATCAGCCCGAGGCCGAGCCAAACCCAGGGGTTTCGGGTCAAATTTGCAAGCGTGCGTGTCATCGTTTAGTAGGTTGATTGCAAGTGTTTTACCGAAAAAATCTTCTTCGGCTCGTCCAGTATCTGGTCGGTTTTGAACAACACGGTACGGCGCTCGCCCGGCAGCAGATCGAAGTAGTTGTCGCTGAAACGGCCGGCGGCCGCTGCCCGGAGATAGACGTTTTTGGCCAGTTTGGAGCTGTGCAGCACCACCTCATAGCCGTCGTTCACCGGATTGACCTGGAGGGACACCTCGGTGCGGGGCAGCAGGAGTTTTTTGGGCGGCACGAGGTAGAACAAGCGGCGGCTCAGCACGGCGCTGTCGGTGTTTTTGAACATAATCTCCACCACGGCATCCTCTTCCTTGTGTCGGTCGAGCATCGTTTTCAGGTAGCCTTGCCACACCATGCGGGCAGAGTCGGGGCGTACGGTCACGTTCAGTTCCACCACTTCGCTCAGTTTTTTTCCGTCGAGCGAAAGCGTGCGCACGTGAACGTTGACGACGGTATCTGCGGGCAAGTCGGAGCTGGCAAAAACCTTCAGGATGCCGTCTTCCACGATGGGCAGCGCCGCTACGGGACTGTAGGCATCGCGGACGTAGTAGTGCATGGCCTTCCAGCGGCCGTAGTAGTCTATGCTCGACCAGGAGGCTACGGGCCACACGTCGTTGAGCTGCCAGTAGAGCGTACCCATGCAGTAGGGCTTGTTGCGGCGGTGCGCTTCGATGCCGGTACGCATACCCTCTGCCTGCAGGAGTTGGCTGACGTACACGAAATCTTCAAAATTCTGCGGCACCCGGAAGTCCCGTTTGAGGTATTCGGCGATGAGGGCGTTGCCCCGGGGGTGCTTCTGGTGGGTCAGCATGACCTTGCTGTCCAGCACGCGTTCTTCGGGTTTGGAGAACGACTCGATGGTGGCCCAGTCGGGGAACGACTGGAACCCGTACTCGCTCATGAAGCGCGGGACTTTTTTGTTGAACATATCGAACGGCTCTTCGTCGTGCCACACGCCCCAGTAGTGGGAGTCCCCTTCTTTGGTGGATTTGGGATTGCCGCGACCGTATTTGGGCGAGCTTTCCCAGTAGGGCACTTCGCCGCCGTAGTTGGTCACATACGTCGGCAGGATGTCGTTGAACAGGATCTGGTAATCGCGCCAGAGCTGTTTGCGCTGGGCTTCGTTGAACTGCATTTGCCAGCCCCAGTGGTGCCAGGCTTCGTTGTTTTCGTTGTTGCCGCACCACAGCGCGATGCTGGGGTGCTGACGCAGGCGCTCGATCTGTTCGTAGGCTTCGGCGGCGGCGTTTTTCAGAAATTGACCATTGCCGGGGTACAGGGCACAGGCGTACATAAAATCCTGCCAGACGAGGATGCCGCGCGCGTCGCAGAGTTGGTAAAACAGGTCGTCCTCGTAAATGCCGCCGCCCCATACGCGCAGCATGTTCATGTTGGCGGAAACGGCGTCGTCGAGCAGGCGCTTGTACTGTGCGGGCGACACGCGGTCCTGAAAAATATCCTGCGGGATGTAGTTGGCGCCCTTGGCGAAAACAGGCTTACCGTTGAGTTTGAAGAAAAATGACTTGCCCTCGGAGTCCGGCTCATTAACAAGCTCCACGGTGCGGATGCCGGTGCGGACTTCCGCCCGTTCGAGCAGCGTGTATGCGTTTTTGAAATCAATGGTGAAATCGTAGAGGTTGGGTTCGCCCATGCCGGCGCACCACCAGAGGCGCGGGTTGTCCACGGTGTACGTCACGGAGTCCTCGTGTGTACCGATCATGATGATTCGGTCTTCGATGGACTTGCGTTTGGCCTCTTTGAAAATGATGTCAAATTTGCCCTCGATATCGGAGCGGTAGCGGAATCGGGCGACCAGTACGGCCTCTTTTTCGGAGACGCGCTGCGGGGTGATGAACACATTTTCTACGATAAAATCGTTCCAGGCGAGCAACTCGGGTAGTTTCAGGATGCCGCAGCCGGCGAAGCGCGGCCCCCAGTCCCAACCGTAGTGAAACTGTGCTTTGCGGGTCATGGTGCGGGTACCGCCGGGCAGTTCATAGCCGAGGGCCTGCCAGTCGGCGCCGACTTTTTTTACCGGGCTTTCAAAGTAAATGTGGAGTCGGTTTCCGGTGGGTTTGAGGTATTTTTTTACGTCGGTCTGCCAGGTTCGGAACATGTTGTCCGTCTCGAGAATCAGGCTGTCGTTGAGAAAAATATGCGCGTAGGTGTCTATGCCGCGGAAAACGAGTTCGATGTGTTTGCGTTCCAGGGTTTGGGCGTCCACATCGAAGGAGCATTGAAACTCCCAGTCTTCCTGTTCGATCCACTGGAGTTTTTCCTCGTTGGCCCCGTAGAACGGGTCTTCGATTTGACCGGCGTTCAGCAGTGCCGTGTGTACGCTGGCGGGCACGGCGGTGGGTCGCCAGGTATCGGTGTTGGCCTGGCGAAACTCCCAGTTGGTGCGGATGGTCTGGCGCATCGGGGTGGCCGTAGTCTGGGTTTCGGCGGGCATGTTGGTGATGAGCGTTAGGAGGATCAGAAGAACAAGACGCATAGTGCAGGAACGGGTTTGGCGGAAACCGGGGGCGGGCAAAGGTAGGCAGATGGGCGCCAATTGCCGCAGGCGATCCGGGGGATAGGCGTACAAGTACTTTTTCGGCGTGGCTATTATGCCACACGCACGGATGCTCCCCGAGTCTACAGGCTGTGTCCGCAGAATTTGCAATACCTGGCGTTGTCGTCGTGCCCTTCGGCACCGCAGTTCGGGCAGCTTTGGGTGTTCATGGATTTATTTTTCATCATTTCCATTGTAAGGATACCTGTAGGCACGGCGAGTACTGCATAGCCGAGAATCATGACTAATGCCGAGAGGAAACGACCAAGATTAGTCATCGGGGTGATGTCGCCAAAACCAACTGTGGTGAGCGTCACGACAGCCCAGTAGATACTGACGGGGATATTTCGGAACTCCGGGTTGTCGCGTCCCTCCACGACATACATGACCGCGCCGATGACGATCACGAGCAGTACTACAAAAAACATGAACACCACGATTTTGCCCCGGCTGGCGCGCAGGGCACGCAGCAGGATACGCGCCTCTGTGAGAAAATAGACCAACTTGAGTATCCGAAAAACGCGCAACAGCCGAAGTACGCGCACGGCCAGGAGCATCTGCGTGCCCGACACCACCAGGCTCAAATAGGCCGGCAGAATAGAAACAAGGTCAACCACACCGAAAAAGCTCTTCGCATACACCCAAGGCTTTCGGATGCTGTACAGCCGGAGCGCGTACTCGATGGTGAACAGAATGGTTAGCATCCACTCGATCACATGGAACCAATAGCGGTAGCGTTGGCCGAATGCTTCCACGCTTTCCAGTATCACGACTACTACACTAAGCAAAATGGCGCCCAACAGAATGATGTCGAACATGCGCCCCATAGGCGTATCTGCCTCGAAAATGATGGTGTGCAGCCGGCGGCGCAACTGGTCGCTCCCGGGCTTAAGACTGGGTTCGTTGGTCATTGTTTCGGTATTTGCGACTTAATGCTCGAGTTCTTAAGCGCCTGCACCGTGCCGTGCTCGTACTCCACGAAATACATAGCCACTTCGCCTTTGTTTTTGGCGCTCAGGCGGCCGCGGTACGTGCAGGGAAACAGGTCTTTCACGGCCTGGTAGGTGGTTTCGGAAATATTGACTTTAAGCGGCTCGCCGCCTTGTTCCAGTCGTGCGGCGGTGTTCACGGTGTCGCCCCAGATATCGTAGGCGAATTTGTGCCGGCCTACTACGCCGGCCACTACCGGTCCCGTGTGTATACCGATACGCATTTCGAAAAAGGGCTGACCTGCTGCTTTTTTTTGCTGCATGAGGTCCTGGAGCCGGCATTGCATGGCGATGGCTGCGCGCACGACATCTTGCGGGTGCGTGTCGTTGGGCGTGGGCAAACCGCCGGCGCACATATAGGCATCCCCGATGGTTTTAATTTTTTCGAGGCCAAACTCCTGCATGATGCCGTCGAAGAGGCTGAAGCACTCATCCAGTTCGGCAATCAGAATTTCGGAGGGCATCGTTTCGGCGATCGTGGTGAAGCCCTTGAAATCGGTAAACATCACGGTGACGGACTCATAGCGCACGGGTTTGACACGGGCGTGGGCTTTGAGTTCGGCGGCGGTGGCGGCGGGCAGGATGTTGGCGAGCAGATCGTCGGCACGGCGGCGTTCCTGTTCGATAGCATTGTTTTTGGCGGCGAGTTCGCGGTTGGCGCGGGCGCGCAGGCGGTTTCGGCTGAAGAGCAGCGCGGCAAGAATGAGCAGCGCCAGTGCGCCGGCCAGCGAGGCGTAGAATTCCGTACGGGAGCGGGCCAGTTCGGATTCCTGGAGTTTGAAGGCAGCTTCTTGTTCTTTGAGTTGTTGCTTGTTCCGGTTATCCTCAAACAACGCGTCCTTCTGTGCAAATTCGCTGCTCATTTTTTCATTGACGTACTTGTAGCGAATCTCGTCGTAGAGCACACGGTATTTATAGGCCTTGGGGTAATCCTTCAGCGCAGCATATACTTCGGAAAAATCCTTGTAAGCCCCCTGTACGAATTTTTTGTCGTTCGTCTCCTGGGCTATTTGAAAATACTTGTTGATGAATTCCAGCGAAATCTGCTGACGTCCAGCGCGGTAGTGCACGTCTCCCATCGTGTTGTACACTTCCATCAGGCGGACCTTGTCGCCCAGGTCCAGGCATATTTTTTCTGCGAGGCGCAGGTATTGCAACGCTGTTTCGTAATTCCCGAGGTGTTTGTGTGCATCCCCCAGGTTGAGGTACACATTGGTTTGGCCGAGCGGGTCTTCCAATTGTTTCCAAATATCCAGTGCGCGGAGGTAGAACGTGACCGCCACAAGCGCAGAGTCCATTTCGTCGAGCGCATTGGCGTAGTCCGAGTAGGCTTCGGCAATACGCACCGGATCGCCTTGTTGTTCGCGCATTTTCAGCGCTTTGACATACCAGTCCCGGGCTTCCGGGTAGCGGTCCAGTTCAAATCGGATATGCCCCAACTGGGTGTACACCTTGGCGATACCATCCACATCTTTCAACGTTTCCAGGATAATGCGCGCTTCGGTCAGGTGCTCATTGGCGATACTGTAAATGCCTTTTTCCTGATAGGCGCCGGCGAGGTTGAACCGGGTACGGGCGATCCGTACGGTATCCTTCAGGTCTTCGACGATAAGCAGATTTTCTTTGTGAATGACGAGCGCTGAATCCAGCAAACCAGCCATTTCATACAGCACGCCGAGGTTGTTGAGGGTTTTAGCAATTTCGCTTTTGTCGCCCAGTTTTCGGCGCAGTTCGAGCGCTTTTCGGTAATGCCTCTCGGCCAGGGCCAGGTTTCCGCGCAATTCTTCCACCACCCCCAGCCCGTTCCAGGCGGCGGCCTCGCCCCGGGGAAACTTTAGCCGCCGGGCCAGCGCAACAGCTTCCTGCAGCAGCCGGTCAGCTTTATCAGTTTCGGTTTCGTTGATTTCCCAGGCAAGGTCGGTCAGGAGCAGCACCCGATTGGTGTCCGCCGGCGCTTTGGCGAGCAGGCGGGCGAGCGAGTCGGCTACCTGCGCGGAGGCGGCCGGTCCGCACAGCAAAACAACGCCTGCCAGGAGCAGGGCGACGATGTGTTTGTTTGCGGGAAAGGACCGTTGCTTCATTTTCGAGCGGAAAAGTACGGCGTTCGTACGGGGGCGAGAACTGCTTTTTTGTGCGAATACTACCGCTTGCACCGTACTTGACGTTTATACGTAGTTTTGTGCCCGATTTTAGCCATAATCTTTTTGGGGCGCTCTGCGTTGTTTGTAGGCACTGCGCTGCCGTGTGCCCCGGAAAATCACCATCTCCTGAATCATTTTTCATGCATCACGCTCGTATGATCCGTCGTTTCGTTCTCGTTCTTGCGCTCTTTGCCTGCATCCTTTCGCAGGCTCGCGCAGCCTATTTGCTGCTTCCCATGGATGAAAACAGCCAACGCGCCCACCTGAAAGCTTATGGTATTACCTATTGGGTACTGTCGCAGGGGGTGGAAGGCTATTGGCTGCTCAACTACCGGGGCGGGAGTTTTGTCTTTCCGTACACCAGTGTTTTTGAACGGGAATGCAAGGTGCGGGGCGTAACATTTGAGGTGATTGCCGACGCGCAGTTTGCCGCCATCCAGAATGAAATTCTGAACCCCGAGGTCAATATGGATGTCATCAAATTAGAGAAGGCGCCCCGGATTGCGGTTTACTCCCCCGATAAAAACGAAAAAGGGGAACTGATTCAGCCTTGGGACGATGCCGTCACGCTGGTGCTCACATACGCTGAAATTCCGTACGATGTCATTTACGACACGGAGGTCTTGCAGGGCAAACTCCCGGAATACGATTGGCTGCACCTGCACCACGAGGATTTTACCGGGCAGTTCGGTAAATTTTATGGAAGCCAAAGCAACCAGCCCTGGTACCGCGACCACGTCCGCATGATGGAAAACCTCGCCAAGGAAAATGGTTTCACCAAAGTGAGTCAATTGAAACTCGCCGTAGCAAAACGCATTGCGGAGTACGTCGCGGGCGGTGGCTTCATGTTTGCCATGTGCTCGGCTACCGATACCTACGACATTGCGCTGGCAGCGGAGGGGTTGGACATCTGCGCTGAAATCTACGACGGCGACCCTGCCGACCCGAACGCACAAAGCAAACTCGATTTCTCCAAAACCTTTGCGTTTCAGAATTTTCAGCTTATCCGCGATCCGCTTACCTACGAGCACTCTACCATTGACCACAATCTCGGGCGGAACGTGAATCCCGAACAGGATTACTTCACGCTGTTCGATTTTTCCGCCAAATGGGATCCCGTGCCGACCATGCTGACGCAAAACCATACCCGCACGGTGAAGGGTTTTATGGGCCAAAGCACGGCGTTTCTCAAAAATACCATCAAATCCAATGTGCTCACCATGGGCGAAAACAAGCCTGCCAACGAGGCGCGTTACATCCACGGTACGTATGGATTCGGGTTCTTTACGTTCTATGGCGGCCACGATCCGGAGGACTACAAACACTACGTCGGCGATCCTCCCACGGATCTTGCCCTGCACCCCACTTCGCCGGGTTTTCGTCTGATTCTCAACAACATCCTGTTTCCGGCGGCGAAGAAGAAGCACCAAAAAACGTAATACTAACTTCATATTGGCTTAACGGCGCTCCACTGGAGCTGGGCATATCTTTGTACCGTCAATAAAGACGATATAGAAATAATGTTTTTCCACCCGCGCCATAATTCTGCTGCACATTCTTTTTTCGGTCGCTCGATCTGGACGCCCCGGCGCTCGCCATTTTTGCTCCAGATTTCTTTTCGAATGGTAAGCCGGCGCGGGATTTCAGATATTCCTCTGCACACCATAAAACCCGCCAAGCCATGAAACGAGCACTTGATATTGTAATCCTTTCGGATATACACCTGGGAACGTACGGCTGTCATGCCCGCGAGCTGCACAACTATCTGAAGAGTATCAACCCCAAAACACTGGTACTCAACGGCGATATTTTTGATATTTGGTACTTCAAAAAGAGTTATTTCCCCAAAGAACACCTGGAGGTGGTGCGGCGCATCATGAAAATGGCCGTGGACGGCACCAAGGTCTATTACCTGACCGGCAACCACGATGACCTTTTGCGCAAGTTCGGCGAAATCTCTTTCGGGCTTATGCACCTGCGCAACAAACTGATATTCCAGATTGACGGAAAGACGCACTGGGTGTTTCACGGCGACGTATTCGATGCCAGCATCCAGCGCGCCCGGTGGCTTGCCCGGTTGGGTGGCGAGGGCTACGACCTGCTTATCCGCATCAACCGCGTTATCAATGGTACGCGCCGATTATTCGGACTCGCGCCGGTCTCCTTTGCGGCCAGGGTGAAAAAATCGGTAAAAGGAGCTGTCAAATACATCAGTGACTTTGAGGATACCGCCATACAACTAGCTGCGGAAAAAGGTTACGATTATGTAGTGTGCGGCCATATCCACCGCCCGCAAATCCGGGAAGTAACCGCCGAGAACGGCCACAAGGTGATTTACATGAACAGCGGCGATTGGGTGGAGCATCTCACAGCCCTTGAATTTTCCAACGGCAACTGGCAGATTTATAATTACGATGCCGAGGACTTTGATGTGGTCAATCCTATGCTACAAGTACCCGAGAACGACCCGAAAGTGTACACCCTGCGGCGGGAAGAAGTGCTCCCCGAGATAGGCCTCGGCCTGGCCGCGTATGATACGCTTTGACGCATCTTTCTGAAAATATAGCTGCCGTTCTTGCGGTGGCGCAGGCCGGAGTGGACAGGTTTTGAAAATTGCGCTCCGGTTATTTTGCATACCCTATTTCGCTTCATAACAGCAGACAGGAGTCATCCCGCAAGGGGGGTGGCTCCTGTTCTGTTTTCAGGCCTGACGAAAAAGGCAGTTTCGGGTTTGAGGTGTCTACGCACTGCAGAATCGGGTACAGCCGTGTACATCTGTCGGCGCTAAGCATGGGTTTTTACGCAAACAAAACGCACAAATATGCGCGACAACACTTTCTTTTTCAATGACTTAAAAACAAATTAAATTTCTGCGAATGTGTTCAGATGTTTGGTTTTAGGGAAAAAGCACCTGCATTTTGGTGAGCGAATTCGCAGCGCTGCAACTCAAAAACCTGGTGGATGCTCCCGGTAGATATCCCTGAAATGGCCGGGCTACCAAGCAAAGTAGGGGGTCACACTTAAATTATGTAACAACATGAAATCTGTAACACAAAACCAGTTTATCAAGTACTATTCCCGCCTGGCCGTTTTGCCATTTCTTTTGCTGGCGCTTTTCATCACTTCCTGCCAAAAGGAGCCCGAACCCATTGTTTTGTCTGAAACAAAAGTATCTATTGCCACCGCGCGTACCACAGAAATCCAGCAGGATGTGACGTCGCATACACAGTGGGTGATAGACAACATGCTGCCGCTGGCCCTTGATGCGGATGTCCGGGCTGCAATCACCTCCGGCGATTTCAATTCCACGGTAGTAACAGCCAAACTTGCTTCACTCGGTTTTTCCAGCTTTGAACAATTTTCAGCGGCATATTCTGCGAACGGGAGCGCTGTCTTTTCTGCTGTTAGCTCGGGAGATTTGACGGCGTCAAGCATCAAGCAGTTTGTCAATGGATATGTATTTGATTTGGGCCCACTGGATGATGACGGCGGGGACGGTGCGGCGCTACCGTGTACGCAGCAGCTACAAACAGATTTAGCCATGCTTCCATTAACCGTAATAGCAGCCTCGGAAACACTGGTTGGGTCGGGCGTTGCGGGTCTCATTCACGTTATTACAGCTTATGCAAATTTTAAAAACTGCTTGAGAGCTACCTATCCTAATGGATAATGAAAAACAACTCCAAGCTACCAAAACCATCATTTAACATTATAAAAATATTTATATGAAAAACATGATTCTTATGACGCTCGTTGCGCTAGCCACACTTACGGCATGCAACAAGGATACAAAAATATCTGCTTCGGATAAAGAAGCTCTTCAGGCACGACTGAATTCCGATCCGGAGGTAGATTATACGCGCAGTATTTTCTCCAAGTATTGTCGCATTATAGCTTCCTTCGAGCCTGTCGAATTGCAAGAAATTTATACCACGTTGAAAGGGTGCGGGTACATAACCACTACACCTACGATACCTGAGATAGAAAAATGCTTAGTTAATAGTCCACACAAAGACCAGTATATCCAAGGAGAAACGCTACTTCGGGAGTACGAACAAAAATTTAAAAGCATCGAGAAACGATACCCTGAATTGGCGCAGATGACTGCCCGGAATAGAGCTTCTATGATAATTCAAATTAGCGATCAACTTCCGGAGGAGATATTAAGTGATTTTCAATCCAAAAACAAAAAATAACCTGACTATGAATATAAAAATCAAAGTTCTCGCTTTCGTAATTGGAATGGGGATCTCCATTCAAGTCATTGCAGCTCCATGTTACACGTCATTCTCGTATCAAGCTGCAGTAGCATCCAACACACTTGCTCAGGATTTATCCGATTGTACGGATACCTTTCTTGGAGGCCCGTGCAAAACAGAGGCTAATTTGCGATATTCGCAATCAATACATGACGCAACACTCTCTTGGCTGAAATGCTGCTGCGAGAACCAACTGACATGCTGCGGCTAATGCCGGCACCCTACTTCACGTCGTATCTATTCCACCGGTCGGCGCAAGCCGACCGGTTTTTTTCTAATCAACGGCTTGCAGGAAGTACGAAAATCCTGTACCGTTCAACCATACAGAACGTATGAAAATCTTGATCATCACTACACTGCTTTCTATTGCTACATTTTTTTCGTGTAATCAATCCACAGGAATCCCTACCCTGCCTCCGGAAACCACTCTGCAAAACCGACTGAACAATGACCCGGAAGTACTCCACACAAGAAAACTCCAGGCGGAGTACAGTCGTGCACTGGTCGCCTTACAGCCCGATGAACTACTCGGCGTGTTGTCAAAGCTTGAATCGTGTGGACTGAATCCTGCATCGGCGGACATTCAGGATTTAGATAAATGCCTAAAAGACGCCCCCGCCCGAAAACGCTACATCCGCTGTGCTCAACTGTTGCGGTTATACGAAACAGCCTTGCGGTCGGTCGAACGCCGGTACCCGGAGTTGGCAACGCTGCACACTGATGAAAAAAACAGGATGGTTTTGTTGCTGGAGGAGGGGCCGGCGCTGCCGGTTGATAGGTTTACCCCACCTACACTGTAAATTACGAAGTCCTCAGGAGCGAATTAAAACGGCGCGAAAGGCCCTCAAGCCTCCCGCGCCGCAATGTCGAGGATTTTATAGACGGTATCGGTAGCCCACTCGTTTTGCAGGATTACTCCCGAATCCGAATTCTTTGCGCATCCACGATCCACCGTTTTTGGGCGATATCTTCTTCGGAGCCTATCGTAAAACCTACTGGTTTGTCACCGCCAAATCCATAGCCGGTTTGGGTGCCCGTATGCCGTCGGCGTCGAACTGTTTTTTGATATTTTCCTGCATAAAATAGTACACATCCCAGTAGTGGGCCGAATCGCACCAGGGGCGCACATCGAATTTCATAATGCCGACCTCCTGGCTATTGACCAAAATATCAACAGGTGGCGTTTTCAGGATATGGGGGCACGCATCGGCGGCGCGTTGCACGGATGCCCGAACCCGGTCAATGTCCTCGTCGCCGGCCACGGCGAAAATCATGTCCACCCGGATCGTTCCTTGCCCCGAAATATTGACAATGGCGCCCGATGTGACGGCGCCATTGGGTACAATAATCCGTTTGTTGTCCAAGGTTTTGAGCACAGTATTGAATACCTGAATGGACTCTACTTCTCCGGTAAACCCGGCAATGGTAATCAGATCACCCACCTTGTAAGGGCGGAAAGTGAGCAACAAGACGCCACTGGCGAAGTGGGCCAGACTGCCTTGCAACGCAAGGCCCACGGCAAGGCCGCCGGCGCCAAGAAGTGCTACAAACGACGTGGTTTGAATACCGAACATGCCTGCCGCACTGAGCAAAACCATGACTTTCAGCAAAACATTGACGATAGAGGCCAGGAAAGGAATAACCGTCGGTTCTACTTTGTTCCGGTGCAGGGCTTTCGCTGCGATCCGGGATAATGCATTGGCCACGATGAAACCGATGACGAGCGTTGCCAGAGCCGCAAGTACAGTCGGCAAGTACATGAAAAACCGTTCTGAAAAAAAGAAGACGTACTGCTCCATTAGTGGGCGGATTGTTTTGTTAAAAAAAGATGTCGAAATGCCGTAAAGGTACGTTTCCCGCACCAAAAAACGGCGCGAAAGGCCGCCAAGCCCTCCGCGCCGCAATCGAATCAATCGAACTAATCGGAACAATCGAAAAAATTAAAGTTGCGCCTGTACCATCGCTGCAAACTCAGCCACGGTCACCGCGCCCTGGTCACCTTCGCCTTGCTTGCGCACGCTCACAGTGCCGGCTTCCACTTCTTTTTCGCCCACGATGAGCAAGAAGGGGATGCGCTTGAGTTCGTTGTCGCGGATTTTGCGGCCGATAGTCTCGTTCCGGTCATCCACGTCGCCACGCATATCGGCGGCAGCAAGCTGCTGCTTCACCTGGTGCGCGTACTCCGTGAACCGGTCGGACACCGGCAGCACCACGAACTGCTCCGGCGTGAGCCACAGCGGGAACTTGCCTGCGCAGTGCTCGATGAGCACCGCCGTGAACCGCTCCATACTGCCGAAAGGTGCGCGGTGGATCATCACCGGGCGGTGCTCCTGGTTGTCGGCGCCGACGTACGTCAGATTGAAACGCTCCGGCAGGTTGTAGTCCACCTGGATCGTTCCGAGCTGCCACGAGCGGCCGAGAGCGTCTTTCACCATGAAGTCGAGCTTCGGGCCGTAGAACGCCGCCTCGCCTAGTTCGGTGACGGTGGGCAGGCCAACCTCGGCGGCAGCGTCAATGATGGCTTGCTCGGCTTTGCGCCAGTTCTCGTCGGAGCCTACGTATTTTTCCTTGTTGTCCGGGTCGCGCAGACTGATCTGGGCGGTGAACTGGTCGAAGCCCATCTTGGCCAACACAAAGCGGGTGAGGTCGAGTACCCCGAGGAATTCCTCCTTGAGCTGATCCTCCGTGCAAAAAATATGTGCATCGTCTTGCGTGAAACCGCGTACGCGGGTCAGGCCGTGCAATTCGCCGGATTGCTCGTAGCGGTACACCGTGCCAAACTCGGCAATACGCACCGGCAATTCCCGGTACGAGCGCGGCCGGTAGCCGTAAATTTCGCAGTGGTGCGGGCAGTTCATCGGCTTGAGCAAAAACACCTCGTCCTTGGCCGGCGTGAGGATAGGGCGGAAGGCATCCTCGCCGTATTTTTCCCAGTGGCCGGACGTGACGTACAGTTGCTTGGACCCGATATGGGGCGTGATAACCGGCGTGTAGCCACGCTTGATTTGTTCTTTTTTCAGGAAATCCTCCAACCGGGAGCGCAGTGCCGTACCCTTGGGCAGCCACATGGGCAAGCCCTGGCCCACTTTTTCGGAGAACATGAACAACTCGAGTTCCTGACCGAGTTTGCGGTGGTCGCGTTTTTTGGCTTCCTCCAGCAGGTGCATGTACTCGTCCAGTTCCTTCTGTTTGGGGAAGGTGATGGCATACACGCGGGTGAGCTGCTTGCGCTTCTCGTCGCCACGCCAGTAGGCGCCGGCGAGGTTGAGAATTTTGACTGCCTTGATCGGCTCGGTGCTGGGAATGTGCGGGCCTTTGCAAAGGTCCGTAAAGTTGCCCTGCTCGTAAAAGGTGATTTGCCCGTCTTCCAGCCCTTCAAGCAGTTCGAGCTTGTACTCGTCGCCTTTTTCGGTGAAATACTGTACGGCTTCGGCCTTGCTGATCTCGCGGCGGCGGTACTCGGACTTGGTGCGGGCCAACTCCAGCATTTTCTGCTCGATAGCTGGAATGTCGGCGGCGATCAGAGGGCGATCGCCGGTGTCCACATCGTAGTAAAACCCGTTTTCGATGGGCGGCCCGATGCCGAGTTTGATGCCCGGAAACAGCGCCTCCAGCGCTTCCGCCAACAGGTGCGCCGACGAGTGCCAGAACGTGGATTTGCCCTCTTTGTCTTCCCATTTATGGAAAACGATGGAGGCGTCTTCAGTGATCGGGCGCGTGAGGTCGCGCACTTCGCCGTTGACTTTGGCAGCCAGCACAACGCGGGCGAGGCCCTCGCTGATGGACTTGGCCACATCGAGGGCGGTGGTTCCGGCGGCATACTGACGAATGTTGCCGTCGGGGAATGTAATGTTGATCATAAAAAAAGGGTGGTTTTGCCCGCCCATACAACAGGCGGGTGCCCGCGCGTCCTACAAACGACGGGGGCGGTTTACGATTGAGGCGCAAAGGTAGGGGGAAATTCTTACCCGTAAATATCCCGCAACGCCAGCGCCTGTCCCTCCACCAAAAAAGTATCGTCCAGGCTTTGCAAATTGGTTTCCAGCCACTGCCCGGTCTTTTCAACTCGTTCAAAAACCGTCACTTCGGGCCGTTGCGCTTCGAGGAAAAGGATGTAGCGCAGGGTAGGGATTTTTTTGTAGCAGGGCAGTTTTTCACCAAAATCGTATTGGCGGGTGTTTTTCGACAACACTTCAAAAAGCAGCACCGGGGTCAGTTCAGCATTCATACCCGGGCGGTACTCGTACAATTGCGCGGGCTGCGCCACTACCGAGCCGTAGGGATTGAACACCGCGTGGTCGCAATCGGGGATACACACCGGGCGGTTGCTGTTATGGACTTTGAAATTGGGGTTCGACTTGGGAAAAATCTGTTTCAAAACGTGGAGTAGTTCAGCCATCAGGCTGCTGTGGTCTTCAGATTCATAACTCATGGTGGCTATAATTTCATGGTTGTAATAATCGGCCCGGTACTCGGCTTCTTCCAGCAACTCCCAGTACTCCTCAAAAGAAGCGGGAAACCGTACGATCGCGCCTTGAGCAAGGTCGTAGAGTTCCTGGTTGGTCAGCGGAAACTTGATGGAAGTAGTCATGATGATGCGCCTGTTGTTATTGAATCGTAGCACAAACCTAAGGTAAAAAAGCCGGAAGACTGCACGGAAAAATTGGCCCCGGGCTTAACATCCTGCTGCCCTTTTCAGACAGATTATTTTTTTGCAATAAACAAGCGAATGCCCGCCCACCAGTATCTTCGTTGCATTCTACAGTTCTGAATCAACTTTCCAAAACGATGAAACAACTCTACCTCGCCGCCAGCCTTTTCCTCCTGCCCCTGTGCGCCGCCGCGCATAACACCGAACCAGCCAACAGCATTGATATTTCCCTGAGCGTCACGCATGTCAGTTGCGCTGGAGCCGAAGACGGGGCAATTCTTGTCACAGTTAACGGAAGTAATCCGCCATACTTGGTTGATTTTTTTGGAACCAGTGGATATTCAGCAACAGGTTTTCCGAATCCGACTGCTTTATTTAACGACCTATTCGCAGGAACTTATTACGTCATTGTCACCGACGCTACTGGGGCTACCGCCTCAACCACCGCCACTGTGCTCGAACCTGACCCGATCCTGCTGAGCGCCGATGTGACCGATCCCGGTTACCAATTTCCTTATTCCGGCAAAATCACCCTGAATGTTTGCGGCGGCACACCGCAATACACCTACATCTGGTCAACCGGAAACACGACAAAAAATCTGACAAACCTGTCCGGCGGTGTCTATACTGTCACCGTTGTTGACAGTAAAGGTTGCACGGCTACCTTGCCTGTGGCGGTCAATGATCCCGGTGACCCGAGTGTTTCCGTTTGGGTGGAATCGTTTGACAATATGCGCTGCGACACGCCTTGCGCTCAAATTATACTAAACCCGCAGCAAGGTGTCGAGTATGTCTGGATTGGTCCGGGCGGTTTTACGAGCACAGAACTTTCTAATCAGTTGTGTTACCCGGGAATTTATCAGATCACAGCCTGGGCTGGCGGCCCAAATGGCAATAGCGTAACCAATTATTTCGTGGTGCGCCCCAAACTCCCCGCCCCGCCCCTGCAAATCCAGTCCTCCAGCCCCACCTACTGTACGGGCACGTCGTTTGGTTCCTGCGAACAACTCTGCCCCAACAGCACCGTCACCTACACAGCCGTACCTACCAACAACCCCTGCGGGCCAATTGAGTACACCTGGACTATAACCGGCGCCGTGGACTACACCGTGAGCGCCACCGGCGAATCGGTAACCGTACAATGGGGCGACCCCGGTGGCGGCCAGGTATCCGTGCGCGGCGAAAACGAATTTTACTGCTATTCCACCGCCAACAAATGCGTGCTGATTACGGAAGAACCCCAGGCCCGATTTTCCAGCAGCCCGGTTGCCGCCCCCGATGGCGTGCTGCGTGTTTGCAAAGGCCAAACGGTGTGGTTCGACAACACCAGCCTCGATGCCACGCAGTACGAATGGCAGTTTTCCGACGACCTCTCCGGCACCAATGCAGAAAATACCCAGCACACGTTTTCCACACCCGGCCTGTTTCAGGTTGCGCTCATCGCCCGAAACCAGTGTTTTTGCGCCGACACCACCCTGCTCAACGTGGAAGTGCTGGACACCGAAACACCGCTCGTGGAGTGCGTGAGCACCATCTGCCCCGGCGAAACGGTCACGTATTCCACGCCCGCCACCTGTATGCCCTTCGTCTGGACGGTTTCCGCCAACGGCAACATCGTATCGGGCGGCGGCCCAACAGACCCGACCATCACGGTGCAATGGCTGAGCGGCCCCGACGGCACGATCAGCCTGGCGGTACCCACCTGCGGCGCCAACACCTGCCCGGAACCGGCGTTGCTGCGGGTGCCGGTGCTGTCCGACCTGGCGAAAATCGAAGGGCCCGACCGCGTTTGCCCCGGTACGGAAGCGACGTACACGATCTCGCCGTTCGACGGCACCTATTTTTCCTGGAAAATACTGGGCGGCAGCGGGGAAATCCTCGAAGGCCAGGGCACCAATGAGGTACAGGTGCGCTGGAATTTCCCGAATTCAAGCACCTCCCGCCTCATCGTGGAATACGAAAACTGCTACCTCGATTGCAGCGGGAGCGACACGCTTCAGGTGCGTGTGCGTCCGCCCTTCGGTCTGTTTGGACCGGTCGAACTTTGCGCCGACGCAACGGGTACGGTAAAAACGGTTTTGGGAACCTCCGGTACAGCGCTCAGCAGTTTATGGACGCTGCACGCGCCCACGGGTTCGGTCGTCTGGACGTCGCCCGCCGCAGCCACTTCCGTCAGCCCTGCGTTTTCATCCGGCCCCGGTTTCTACCGTTTGGTGGCCGTGCCCGATCCGACTGTGTTCAACAACACCTGCTCCGACAGCGCCGAGTGGAAAATTCTGGTGGCGCCCAAACAGGCCAGACCCACGGGCATTGACGGCCCCGATCAGTACTGCCCCGGCTCACCGACGTCCTTCAGCGCGCTCGGCATTGCGCCGCAAAACAAGGCGGTCTGGAGTATCAAAAATACCGACGCCAATCCCATAGCGCGGGAGGGCAACCCCGTAAACGCCACATTTACTGCCGGCGACCCGCGCTGGGTGGCCGTCCGGCAGGTGTCCACCGAGGGACTGGGCTGCACATCGGACACGATCCGGCTGCTGCTTGGCGCCGCCAAACCCTTGCCCGTGAGCGGTGCGCCCGGCGTGTGTGCCGGCGCTGTGGCCACGTATTCCGCGCCCGACTACCCTAATTTCGATTACCAATGGACCATTATTCCCGCCGACGCAGGCGCGATCAGCGCCGGACAGGGCACGCCCGAGGTGGAAATTTTCTGGCCGCATGCCGGCGTTTTTGAAGTCCAGCTGAGCATTTGCGGCCAAACGACGAGCCATGCGGTGGAGGTTTGGGCATTGCCCCAACCCAAGCCCCAATTCCCGGAAGGCGTTTGTCCGGGCGACTCGGTGGTGGTTTCGGCAGTAGCGGTGTTTGATGCCTACCTGTGGAAAAACGAAAGCGGCGCTGCCGTCGGCATGAACCAAACGGCCCTTGTGCCCGCCGGCGCGTATGCCCTCGTAGCAACCGACGACCGCGGCTGCCGGGGTACGGCGGAGTTTTTTGTGAAAGAATTTCCGAAACCGAATCTGACGATCAGCACCCTGGACCCCACCGGTTTTTGCGCCAATTCCCGCACCGTGAAGATGACCGCGCTGACCACCGAAGACGGCGATTTCCAGTATGAATGGTTTCAGGATGGCTTTCCGGTGGGTGGCAACGCCGCTGTTTTTTACACCAGCCTGTACGGCAACTACACCGCCCGGGTAACCAACCAGTACGGCTGCTCGGCTACCGACGGCCCGATCCGTGTTTTTGAATACTGCGGCGGCGTTTGTCACAACCCCAACCATGCGCCCAAGTGTCCGACCGGCGCCGTGGACATCGGTATTCAGCCCCTCCCACAGTGCACCGATTTTCAGTTCAACGTACTTGCCGGAGCCGACTATTTGCCCGGCTCGGCGCACTGGCGATTTGGCGAGTCCGGCGCCAGTTTTCTCGGCAGCAGCACCGACGACAACCCGGTGTTTGCATTCCCAAATGCCGGACAGTACATCGTGGTGTTGTACGCAACCCTGCAAAACGGGGCAGAATGCACGGTACTCGACTCGGTGAAAGTGCTGGCCGCCGCCCAATTCGGGCAGGTGCGCAGCTGTCCGGGCGACTCCTCCAGTTTGAAAGATGTGAGCACTTTTTTGCCCGGCGCCTCCATTGTTTCCTGGGAATGGGATTTCGGCGACCCGGCTTCCGGTGCGGCCAACCAATCGAACCAACGCGACGTGAAACACCAATATGCCACCGCAGGCCCGTACCCGGTCAGCCTCACCATTACGGCAAGCGGCGGCTGTACGTCCACGTATTCGGAAAACGTAGTCGTTCCCGAATTCCCGACGCTGGTACCCGTGCCGCAAACGGCCCTTTGCGCAGGCAATGCCACTCCCTTGGCTATTACGGAAACCGCCGATTTGACATTCGTTTCCTGGAATTTTGACGACCCTGCCAGTGGGCCGCTAAACACGGCCTCGGGCGCCGAAGTTTTTCACCAATATGCCGCAGCCGGGGCGTACACACCGGCCGTCACAGCCCGAAACGTAGCCGGTTGCAGCCTTACCCTGGACCAAACGCTCGAAATTTTTCCAAACCTGCTCACCGGCGCGATCAGTCCCGACGGCACCTACGTGCTGTGTCAGGGAAAAACGCTTACACTGTACGCCCCACCAGTAGGGGTTTCTTACTCATGGTCGAACGGCGCGTCGGGGCAACAAATCACGGTCGGGCAAACCGGCTTGTACGCGCTCACCGTCACCGACGCGATGGGCTGCACCTTTTCGCCTCCGGCAAAAGAAGTGAACGTGCTGCCTGCACCCGACGGCTCCATTCGGGCGCTCCTGTTCAACGAAAACGACCAAATCGTGGGTGTCGAAACCAATGCCCTGACGGTATGTGCGGGCGAAACCGTGCATTTGTACACCAATGAGCAAGCCAACCACAACTATGCCTGGTCGTCGGGTGGCTTTGGGGGGGTACAGGAATTTTCGGAGGTGCGAAATAACCTGTTGCCTGCCGGCAATTACCTGTACCACATCACCGTCACGAACGCGCTTACCGGCTGCACCGCCGTCACGCAGGTTTTTCCGGTGACCGTAAATCCGGTGCCTGCGGGGCTGGCAGTTTCCACCGACCAAAACTGTGCGGGCACCACCGCAAACATCACGTACGACGGCCCGCAGCCGCCCGGCTGGCAATATTTCTGGAACAACGGCGCTACCGGTCCGGCGTTCGCGACTACCGAACCGGGGCATTATTTCGTGCGCGTGGTCAATGAATTTGGCTGCGCCGCCAGCAGTGAAAAAGTGACCATACTGCCCGGGCCGAATATCGCGGCCTTGCCTTCGGGCTGCCACCGCCGCTGCGAACCCGACACCTTGTGTTTGCCGGCTATGCCGGAAATTGCCACCTGGCAATGGTTTTTCAACGGCGTACCTATTCCGGGCGCCAATGGCCCCGATTTAGTAGCCACAGAAAGCGGCGTCTACTGGGCTGAACTATCCGATACCAGCGGCTGCCACGCGCAAAGTGTGCCGCTCACCCTCGAACTTTTCACCGGTACCGGCGACATCCTCGGGTCGGTTTGGTCCGACGTAAACCACAACGGGGTCATTGATCCAGCCGACACGCTGGTTAGCGGCATCCCCGTACAACTTTGGCAAAATGGGGGCATCGTGTCCGGGGGACAATCCGGCACAAACGGGCAGTTTGTTTTTGGCAATGTGCCGTCTGTCGGCGGGTTTGTAGCCGTGGACAGCGCGGCATTGCCGGTTGGCTGGAACATTGTCGTTGGGCAAAGTCCGGCCGATCTGGTCGGTTGTGCAGCGGTGGCACAAGCGGGGTTGTTGCTGGTGGGGCCGATGCCGTGTCTGACTACCGTTGGTACGTTGAGCGCCGCCGCATGTCCGGGCGGTAGTTTCGACTACAACGGAACGGCTGTACCGGCGGGCACTTCACAGAATTTTACCCTGCAAAACTACCTCGGTTGCGATTCGGTGCTCACGGTTGTAGTGGCCGAGCAAGCCGTCACGTTTGGCTCGCTCAACGCCGCCGCTTGTCCGGGCAGCAGTTTCGATTACAACGGCACGGCTGTGCCCGCCGGCACTTCGCAGGAATTTATCCTGCAAAACCACCTCGGTTGCGATTCGGTACTCACGGTGACCGTGACGGAACAGGCTGTTACGTTCGGCACGTTAAGCGCCGCCGCTTGTCCGGGCGGTAGTTTCGACTACAACGGCACGGCTGTGCCCGCCGGAACTTCGCAGGAATTTACCCTGCAAAACCATCTCGGTTGCGATTCGGTGCTGACGGTGACGGTGGCGGAATACCCACCAATTCAATTTTCTTTGACCACAGAAAAATCCTGTTCCGACAACCCGACCGGTAGTGTACTGGTGCAAAACGCCCTGGGCGGTTTGTCGCCGCTGGAGTTTTCCATAGACGGCTTGGTCTTTCAGCAGGCACCCTTGTTTGAGGATTTGTCTGCGGGCACGCACCAAATTTGGATAGCGGATGCTGCAGGCTGTGTGGTGGAGCAAACCTTTTTCATTGATGCTATTCCTGCCCTGGAATTTGAGTTGCCGAGTCTGGTTTTGCTGGCTTGCGACGGCTCCCCGATCACCGTCCAGCCGACGCTGATCGGGGTTGACACGGACATTACCTACTTGTGGTGGAATGGATCAACGGAGGCGGTCGAACAGGTTGAGCAGGCGGGGCCGATCTGGCTGGAAGTTGCCAATGCCTGTGCGAGCATTCGCAAAAACACCGAAGTAGTGTGGGGGGCCGGGGCGGGTGATACAACCTTGGCATACATACCGAATGTATTGATGCCGGAGGCTAAGGATGCGCAGAACGCCGTGTTTCGGCCCATGTTCGTGCCCGATGTAACTGTTTTGGAATACCTTATGGAGGTATATGACCGCTGGGGAAACCTGTTGTTCCGTGCGCAGCAGCCGGAGGATGGCTGGGCCGGTACTGCCCGCGGCCAGTTTAGTATGCCTGGCTCGTACATCTGGCGGCTGGAGGTAACGGCCCTGCATTGTGGGCAGGAGATTGAGATCAGGAAAAGCGGAAGTGTTGCGTTGGTGCGGTAGGCACGGAGACTTTCCAGGTTTTTTAAACCTGGAAAGTCGGGTAGGGGCAAAAAAAAACCGCGGCGCTCGTTTGCGCCGCGGCGGTTTCCCGTATAATCTCATGAAAAGTCACATAGTTGTTGGTCAATGTTTACCGCTTCTTTTCTGTTCGCCGCCGTTGTCTCTCATTGACGATACAAAAGTGCGGCACACCTGACCAGTGGAAAAGGACAAAAAAAAGCATTTGTTGAGCGGTATATATTCAACTATGTAAAATTTTTAAAGACTTAAAATGACTTAAAATTCTATAATTCAGTGCTTTAAATTCTGAATAAGCTTTTGATTTTAAAATAGGATTTCTACCTGTTGTTGAAAAAAAACGTTCAATTTTTTCTGATTTTATTTAAAAAAATATTTTTCCCGGAAGAATGAAAAGGTTTTTGGGGCCAATACCCACTTCATATTCGGCATCAATAACCGAAAAAAGGACACTTGCGGGATTCCAGATGGCTCTTGCGAGGCACAAAATAAAATCGCCCCTGTCCGGCCAATTGGTTGCCGAACAGGGGCGATGTGCATTACGCAAATGTATTTTTATCGGACGCCGATAATTTCCACCTCTGCACCGGTCAGGGCCGGGTTGTACCAGCAGTCAATCTTGGCTGCTTTGTACGAAGCTACAGCCGCTTTGGCCTCTTCGGGAGTGGTGTATCCTTTTACGATATAGCTGGCGCCTTTTGCGCCGCCGGGGCAGGTACTGCCGGGGTGCCAGAGCAAGTACAGGCCATCAATGCCGGGCGCCTTGTCCACCGGAGTGTCTTTGCAATAAACTGCAAACTGCACATAGTGGAGTTCGCTCACTGGCGTGAACAGTTCATCTCCAACCTGTCCGCGTCCCTTTCGCACGCTGCGCTGCACATTGAGGCCATTCACCGTGACCGTCGTGACGGGTTCTACCGGCTCCACACTGGTGGAATACATCGCCGGGGTGACGCCGTTCGTACTGTACATTGCCGGGCTGAGGCCTTTGGCGGTGGTGGTCGGTGATGGGCTTTGTTTCCCTTGAACTTTTGCCAGTGCTGCTGCACGCCGGGCTTCGGCTTCAGACGTGGTGGGTGTTGGCGAACTCGTACTGTAAGTAGCAGGAGTCGGCGAACTGGTACTGTAAGCCGTGGGGGTAACTGTAGTAGCCGGCTTGTAGGGCCGTTTCAATTCGGCTTGCGCCATAGATTCACCGGCAAACCAGGTGAAAAGGAGTAAAAGCAGTGTTTGTCTCATAGTGTATAACAATTAGATTTAAATTAGAACAAAAGTGCGGCGCCGAATACCCCTGCGCTATCGCCCAGTTTTGGTTTCAAAAACACGGTATCAATACGGGTATTGAACAAGTGTTTCCGTGCTTCAGCTACGCCATCGGTGTACAGTCTGTCAATGTTCCCGACACCGCCGCCCAAAACGATCGCATCGGGATCAACAATATTGATAACCACAGCAATAGCCTTGCCAAAATAGTGCATCAAACGATCCATGGTAGCCATTGCTATCGGGTCGGAACCGGCCACTGAACGCGCCACGATATCCCGCAAGTGCATCTGCTGTCCGCTTTTTTGTGCATAAAATTTCTCCAAAGCGGGGCCGGAAATCATCGTTTCGACGCAACCTACCTTCCCGCAGTAACACGGACCACCGCTTTCGTCGAGGAAGTTATGCCCCCATTCTCCGGCAATTCCTTGCCGACCATTGATAACTTTTTGCCGAATAACCAGGCCACCCCCTACCCCGGTACCAAGGATAACCCCGAAAACTACCTCCGCATTGGGGAGTACATCAGGCACGGCGCCCATAAGCGCCTCGGCCACTGCGAAACAATTGGCGTCGTTGGCCAGGCGTACGGGTACCCCGAGCCGGCGCTCGAGGTCTTTGTCAAAAGGTTTGCCGATGAGGGCTGTTGTGTTGGCATTTTTCACGACACCGGTGTTTGGGTCCAGGGTACCCGGATGGCCTAAACCGATGCGTTCGGGTCGTTGTCCCGTTTCCTTTACGAGCATTTCGACCAGGATGGCGATTTGGTCCAGAATATGCTCGTAACCTTGGTCGGCTTCTGTTGGGATGCGTTGTCGAGCCAACGGTTTCAGATTTTGGCGGCTTTCCAAAACAGCACCCTCTATTTTGGTGCCGCCCAAGTCAATACCCCAGAGATTCATGTGCGAACAGGTTTATGCGGTTGAGGTGGGGTTATTAAGTTTATGAGATTGAGGGGATTGAGTAAAAATCAAGCAAAGGAAAGGGGAATATTTCACAGTAGAGCGGGTATGGTTAAAAGTGATGTGCCCGCAATCAAGTTTTTTTCCAAAGGTGCAAATCAAGACAACCGAAATGCACAAACCTGCGTCAACCTGCGTCAACCTGCTTCAATGGACTAAATGCCGAACAGATCGCGTACTTTTGCACGCTTTTTGCAGCCAAGCAGCTTTACATTAAACAAGCAAAACATTCTGCCACTAAAATTCACCTACAATCATGAAGAAGTCCCTGATACAGTCGCTGTTCCTCGGAATACTTATGCTTCTCGGAACAGCGCTTGAGGCGCAAGTTATACCTAAGTGTATTGACGGCCAAGGGTTTAGTTTCAACCCAATCACTGGTCAGCAAATCCCGACCGGCGAACGCTGTGCCAATGCAGTCACTACTGCCGTACCGTTTTTGCGTATTGTACCGGACGCACGCGGCGGCGCCATGGGCGACGTGGGCATTGCCACCTCCGCAGATCCGAACGGCATGCACTACAACCAGTCCAAGTTGGCTTTTGCCGACAAAAAAGTAGCGCTTTCCGCTACCTACACTCCCTGGATGCGCAACCTTGGCTTGCAGGATGTGTATTTGGCTTATTTAGCCGGATATGTACAACTGGACGAGTTCCAGACTATCGGTATGGGCTTGCGTTATTTTTCGTTAGGCGATATCGAATTCACGGACGAGAACGGCGGCTCCCTCGGCCAGGGACGCCCCAACGAGTTTGAAGTGACCGGCGCGTATGCGCGTAAACTTTCCAAAAAACTTTCCGCAGCCATCGGAGCCAAGTTTATCTACTCCAATCTGGCCACCGGCCAAATCGTGGAAGGCAATGAAATCAAACCCGGTGTCGCCGGCGGAGCAGACCTGTCCCTGACCTACCGTACTCCCGTGAAATGGACCAAAAGCGGCGGCGAGTTTACCTTCGGCGCTGCCATTTCCAACCTCGGCTCTAAAATTACCTATACCAACTCCGTCAACCGCGACTACATCCCCACCAACCTTGGCCTCGGATTCGCGTGGAAACTCAACCTTGACGAGTACAATACCCTGACGTTTACGTCGGACTTCAACAAATTGCTCGTACCCACGCCGCGCCCCGATATTGACGAGGACGGCGACCAAATACCGGACTACAAGCAGTACTCGTCCATCCGCGGCGTCTTCAAATCCTTCGGCGATGCGCCCGGGGGATTCAGCGAGGAACTCAAGGAAATCACGACCGGCCTCGGCGCCGAGTACTGGTACGACGACCAGTTTGCAGTTCGCGCCGGCTACTTTTTCGAGCACTACTCCAAAGGCAACCGCAAATATTTCAGCCTTGGCCTCGGTGTAAAATACAACGTGTTCGGCATCAATTTCTCTTACCTGGTACCCACTACCAACCAACGCAACCCACTGGACAACACGCTGCGCTTCTCGCTGCTGTTCGACTTTGCAGCGTTCGAGGGTGACGAATAGGCCAAACATCGCGTGTGGTGCAAACACCATGCGCGACGATAAAAACGGGCGACACCGGTATCGGTGTCGCCCGTTTTTTTATTTAAACGGAAAAAATACCGGAATCAACAAGCTGGCCAGCACCCAAAACAAGAGGTTGAGCGGGGCGCCAATGCGGAAAAAATCCTTAAACGTGTAGTTCCCCGCCGCGTACACCATGGTGTTGGTCTGATACCCGATAGGCGTCATAAAACTCGCCGATGCAGCAAACGTGATGGCAATCAAAAACGGCTTGGGCGATACATCCATAGATTGCGCCACCGCAATCACGATGGGCGCCAGCAGCACCACAGTCGCGTTGTTTGACATGGCTTCGGTCAGCAGGGTAGTCAATAAATAAATCAGGCTCAGTACCACTACCGGCCCAAACGCGCCACCCAGGTGGTGTATCTGGTCGGCGAGCAACTTAGCGGTACCGGTTTTTTCCAGAGCTGCGCCCAAACTTAACGAACCCGCCAGCAGCATCACCACTTTCCAACTGATGCTTCTGTAGGCTTCTTCCGGCGACACAGCCTTCGTCAGTACCAGTACCAAACAACCGGCCAGCGCAGCTGTAACGATCGGGATAATATTCAACGCAGCCAATGCAATTACGCTAATGACCGTTGCGGCAGCTATGAGTGCATTTTTTTTGGAAAAATCTGAATGGTCCACGTGCTTGACAATGAACAGGTCGGGAAAATTTTTGTGCAAGGCCTCCGACTTGTCCCTGGGAGCAGCCAGGAGCAGACAGTCGCCCGAAGCGAGTTTCCAGTTGCTGATCAGTTTGTTTTGCAGCCCTTTTCGGCCGCGCACTCCGAGAAAGACGGCTCCGAAGTGCACTTCAAAATCTATATCTTCCAGTCTGGTGCCCGTCAGTTCTGAGTTGGGCAACACCACCACTTCGTGCAGGACCAGCCCACCGCCGCTTGCATTTTTAGATATCTCCTTGTTCAATAAAGGCTGCACCAGAACCCGATTCCGGTTTTGCAACTTGCGAATTTTCTCCACATCCCCTTTCACTTTGAGTGTGTCGTTTGCGGCCAGCAAAAAATTGTCGGGCGGCGAAAAAAAGCGCTGGTTACCGCGTTTTACTTGAATAATCTCCACGCCCAGCTCCGTCACCAGCGGCGATGCCTTGATGGTCTTACCGATTGACGGCGCCCCCTCCTGCAATACGACGTTCGTTAAATACGCTCCCAGGTGAAATTTGTCCTCTATGGTCGTTTCCTTTAATGGGTCCGGCAACAACCGCAACCCGATTAGCACCAGGTACAGGAAACCCGCCAGGAGAAATATCAAACCCAACTGCGTCATCTCAAACATGGAAAAACCGCCCAAGCCAACCGACGCAGCGTATTCGCTCACCAAAATGTTGGTGGACGTGCCAATCAGCGTACAAACGCCACCGAACATGGACGCAAACGACAACGGAATCAGCAACTTTTCCGGGCTGACGTGAATGGCCCGCGCACACGAGAGTACTACCGGAATAAAAAGTGCCACCACGGGGGTATTGTTGATGAACGCCGACAAAAACGACACCGCCAACAACATGCTGACGGTACCCAGCCAATAGTTTCGACGAAACAGTTTTTCTAAAAATGCCGTGACCGGGTTGAGTACCCCACTCTTTTCGATACCCGCGCTCAGCACAAACATAGCCGCCACGGTGGCCACTGCGGTATTGCTAAAACCGGAAAGTCCTTCTTGTGGGGTGAGAATGCCGGTGAGTACCAATCCGCCGATGATTAGCATGGCAGTCACGTCAATCGCTACCAGCTCGGTAGCGAACAGGATAATCGCCCCAAGCAAAATGCAAATGGTGATGATAATATCGGCGCTCATTATTTCGAAGGGTAGAGGGTTGCCGGTACTACCACTGCTTCGTGCAGTATATCGTACAGCAGATCGTGGTACTCCGGGAATTCCGGCAAGTTATTGTGTCCGGCGCCTTCGATGGGGATCAGCCGTATATTGTTGGGTACAAGGCTGCGCAGCAATTCACTTTGACGGTAAGGAATGAGGCGGTCTTTTTTGCCATGCAGGATAAACACCGGGCACTGCACTTTTTTCACAAACAGATCGGTACGTATATGGTAGCGCAGTAGCCAGCGGATGGGCAGCAAAAAACCGTAGCGCGTGATATGATACAAAAAAGAGTAGTACGGACAATCGAGAATCAGCAGGCGCGGGTTGTTCCACGAAGCGACGCGCGCCGCCAAACCACTGCCCAACGAGCGCCCGTAGAGCACGATACGCTCCTCCCCATATTGCGCAGCCAGCCATTTATAAACCTGCTGAAGATCGGCATACAGGATACTCTCCGTGCGGCGGCCGCGACTTTTCCCAAAACCACGAAAGTCCAGAATGAAAAAATCATAGCCCTTACCCACAAAATCCTTGGCAAACTTGCCCCAGCCCTTGATGCTGCGCGAGTTGCCCTTGATATAAAATACCACCCCCTTGCTGTTGGGTACCCGAAAATGCAGGGCATTCACTACACCGCCGTCCTCCATGTCAAAATTGACCTCTGTAAATGGAAACGGGTACTGATAGGTGAACCAATGCGGCAGCCGCTCCGGCCGGAAAAAGAAAAGATCCTGACCAAAATAAAACAATGCGCACAGCCCGGCGTACACCGATCCCGCCGCAAACAGAATGGAAAGCCAGAAGTCAAGCGCATATTCCATGTGGCGAATGTAGGGGAGCCATGGCATAATCTTTTTCACTTGCCATCAAATCCCGGCGAAAACGTCAAAATCCTGGTCGGCACCAAGAGCACCGTTTCGGCACAGTAGTTGTTCCAGGCTGACATGCAGGGAGCGATCGGCACAGTTTCACCAAATTACCTACCTTTGTCCCACCAAAGCCGCCAACAATTCCAAACGATGTTTTGTTATTGGTGTCGACTTGGCCAACACCTCCTGGATGCTCCAAATCAAAACGCAACATTCAACAATTCAAAACTTAGCACATGTCCACAGCAACCGCTACCCGTCCCCAATACAAAGTCAAAGACATCGCCCTGGCCGAATGGGGCCGTAAGGAAATCCAGCTCGCCGAAGCCGAAATGCCCGGCTTGATGTCGCTCCGCGAAGAATTTGGCGCTACCAAACCGCTGAAAGGCGCCCGCGTAGCCGGCTGCCTGCACATGACCATCCAGACCGCCGTGCTCATCGAAACACTGGTGGAACTGGGCGCAGAAGTGTCCTGGTCGTCCTGCAATATTTTTTCCACACAAGACCACGCCGCCGCCGCTATTGCTGCCGCAGGTATCCCGGTGTACGCCTGGAAAGGCATGAACAACGAAGAATTTGACTGGTGCATCGAGCAAACCCTGTTCGCATTCACAGACGGCCAGCCACTCAATATGATCCTGGACGATGGCGGCGACCTCACCAATATGGTGCTGGATCAGTACCCCGAACTCGTAGCCGGTATTCGCGGTATTTCCGAAGAAACTACCACTGGGGTGCACCGCCTCTACGAGCGCATGGCCAAAGGCACCTTGCCGCTCCCCTGCATCAACATCAACGACTCCGTCACCAAATCGAAATTTGACAACAAGTATGGTTGCAAGGAAAGTCTTGTAGATGCTATCCGCCGCGCCACCGACATCATGATGGCCGGTAAAGTGGCTGTCGTAGCCGGATACGGCGACGTGGGCAAAGGTTCGGCAGCTTCCCTGCGCGGTGCAGGCGCCCGCGTGATCGTCACCGAAATTGACCCGATCTGCGCCCTGCAAGCAGCCATGGACGGCTTCGAGGTGAAACGTATGGAAAACGCCATTCCCCGCGCCAACATCGTCGTAACCGCCACCGGCAACCGCGACATCGTGACAGAAGAACACTTCCGCATGATGACCGACAAAACCATCGTGTGCAACATCGGCCACTTCGATAACGAAATTGATATGGCCTGGCTGAACAAAAGCTACGGCCATACCAAAGTGACCGTGAAACCGCAGGTGGATATTTTCAATATTGACGGCAAAGACATTATCGTTTTGGCCGAAGGCCGGCTGGTGAACCTCGGCTGCGCCATGGGGCACCCCTCGTTCGTGATGTCCAATTCGTTTACCAACCAGGTGCTGGCACAAATCGAACTGTGGGAAAACCACGCGAAATACGACAACCAGGTGTATCTCCTGCCGAAACACCTCGACGAAAAAGTAGCACGCCTCCACCTCGCTAAAATCGGCGTGGAGTTGGAAGTACTGCGCGCCGATCAGGCCGAGTACATCGGCGTGCAAGTCGAAGGGCCGTTTAAACCGGAGTACTACCGGTATTGAGTTCTGCCACAAACTTTTACCACAAAGGGCTCAACCTGGTTAAACCAGGTTGAGCCCTTTGTAAATCTACACCTCCGCGGCAATAAAATCATCCCGAAACCAACTGTCCGCCCCCGTAAATACCCAGCACCTTCCCTGTCATTTTTTGCCCCAAAAACGGTGTATTGGCCGATTTCGAACGAATATCCCGCTCCGAAAACGTCCATTCCATACCCGGGGCAAAAAACACCAGTTCTGCCCTGGCTCCCGGCTTTATTTCCGGCACGGGCAGGCCCAGTACTTGGCGTGGGCCAATCACCCATTTCTCGACTAAATTTTGGAGGGAAAGGTGGTCGCCCAAAAACGTGCGGCACAGCGCAAAGGCCGTTTCCAGCCCGATCATGCCAAACTCGGCGTACGGGAACTCCAGGTTTTTGGCCTCGGGGTCCCAGGGGGTGTGGTTGGTACAAATAAAATCGAGCGTGTCGTCGGCCAGACCTTCGAGCAAGGCTTCGCGGTCATCTTGGCTGCGCAGCGGCGGCAATACTTTCCAGTTGCTGTCGAAATCAGCGAGTGCAGCGTCGGTGAAACAAAGGTTGGCTATCGCCACTGAAGCCGTCACGGGCAAGCCCGCCGCTTTGGCGGCGCGCACCAGGGCCACGCTTTTTCGGGTGGACAACAGGTGCAAATGCAAACGCCCGCCCGCATATTCCAGCAGACTAAGGTCGCGCTGCACCGCTATTTCCTCGGACAGGGCAGGAATGCCCTTCATACCCAGACTGGTACTCATCAAACCTTCGTGCATCAGCCCACCGGCGGCGATGGTCTTGTGGTGCGGCCAGTCCAGAATTCGCCCACCGAACGCCTGCGCATATTGCAGCGCGCGCAGCAATAATCCGGCATCGTGTACCGGGTGCGATCCGTCGGAAAAAGCCACTGCGCCGGCAGCGTGCATATCGTGCATCTCAGCCAAATCCTTGCCTGCTGCTCCCACCGAGAGTGCCCCGATGGCGTGAAAACCGACCGCGTCTCCGGCCGTTTTGTTGCGAATGTATGCCACCGCCGATTTAGAGTCTACCGCCGGTAGTGTATTGGGAAAACAAGCCACTGCCGTGAAACCACCGGCCGCAGCCGCACGGGCCACCGAGTCCAGGTCTTCCCGATGTTCATAACCCGGGTCGCCAATTTGCACCCCGACATCCAGCCAGCCCGGCGAGACGCAAGCATCCTGCCCGAAAGTCACTTCTCGTACGCCAGGCTCCATCGGCAGGTTTTTACCAATAGCCACAATTGTTTCTCCGCTGATCCGGATGTCCTGTGGAGCAGCTACTTCCTTTTTGGTGCAAATTCGGATGTTTCGAATGATCATAAAAAAAGTTGCTGGTTGGAAGGTTGGAAGGTTGGAAGGTTGGAAGGTTTCTGGTTAGAAGGTTGCTGGTTGTGGGAACATCCTAACCAGAAACCTTCTAACCAGAAACCTTCTAACCCTCTAACCAGCAACCTCATAGTTTGTACCAATAGTTATTACGCACCACCCAGAAATCCTCGCGGTAGTATGCATCCGTATCCTGCGAACGGAGGAGTACTTCATCGAGAAAGAAGGGTTGTTGAATATGTTCTTTGTACAAAAAGGCGCTCAGGCGTGTGTTGTCGTTGCGCACGTCGAATGGAATCTCGAACAAGCCCCAGTTGTCAACAATCGTTTTGAGGTGAAAACGCATACCCTCGTGCCGAAACTGAAATTCGCGGCCGTCACCCGGGTCATTTTCGAAGATCCGAAGTTCATGGTTCATGCCGATATCCTGGTTGACATACATCCAGAAACTGAGCACATACTGCCCTTTGGGTAGCGCTTCGCGCCAAATCCAGGTCGTGTCGCCCATTTCGCCGGAGTATGCGCCTTTGCCCTGAAATATACGCCTGGCCGTAGCGAGCGAATCGAAGGACTGGTAGTGTACAAAACTGTTGGGCTGCGACACCTGCCATTTCCCCCGCTGCACGAGGCTCCGGGAAAGGCGCTCCTGTTCCACCGCTGCATTTTGTTCGCGCACAAAGTCGCGGACATTGGTGACCGAGAGCGACAAAATTTTCATATCCGGACTGTCATACACCGGCGTAGCCCGACTGACGAGGTGGGGATAGCGCCGTTGCACGTCGTCCCAGGCAGGTCCGTGTACGAACACGGCTATCGGGCGGTTGTCCAGCAGTTCGTTGAGCATGGAGGGCATTCGGCAGGGCTGCAGCACAAACTGAATCGAGCTGACCGTCTGGCTGCAAGACGTGCGACTCATGTTCACGCCCATATCGGGCAATCCGGTGTGCAGCGCCGTGGTCTGGTTTCGGATAAACTGCCCGAAATCGGACTCCAGCCAAATATTTTCCGAACCGATATGGTAGTACGGCAGGGGCAAAAACGCCTGAAATTTGGAAAAATCTACTTTGTTAATCCAATGGTCGGGCGACGGCGCGGCTATCGCGCGATTTTCCATATTGTCCATCAGCGTCACGGGACGCAACCGCTGAAACGTGTAGGCATCCCATGCCAAAAGTAACACCGGCGCCAGGGCAATGACCCAGCGAAACCACTGTGCGCGGCCATTCCGGAAGCCTTTGAAGCGGACGCTCCAGTTCCACAGGCTATAAAATGCCAGCACATTGATGACATAGAAAAAAGCCCACGTGAACCGCCCGAGTCCGCGGAACTGCCGCAACGGCCCCATATAATCCACCATCCAGTCCAGGCCCTTGATCGCAAACGGGAATCCGCACGCAAAGAGCAGCAGCAGCAGCGCAGCGGTGAAAATGCCTTGCAGGTAGCGCTTGTGTACCCGGTGGTAGGCGGCATCTTCCCACGATTTGTCAAACATCCGGAAACCGGACACAAGTAGCCACAATGTGAACAAAAACGACAGCGCCCCGGCATAAGCCTTGGCTTCGCCGTTTACGCGGCGGATGGACACGAGGTGCTGGTCAATCCACTGAAACAGCGGAAAGTCCTCGTAGGGCAAAAATACGCCCTCCCACTCCCCGATATAGGTCAGGAACCCATACGGATTCGCCGGTCGGTCGGAGGCATAATCGGCCCAGTGAATCCAGATATTGAGCAGGGCAAACGGCAGCACGACCATAACAATCAGGTGGCTTATACGCACTCGCCAGTTACGCATTGAGGGGTCTCGCACCAGCTGGTAGGCCGTGTATAGTCCCAAAAACAGGGCACATATTCCGAAATAATAAAAATGAAACTGTGCTGCAACCCACACCAATGCGCCGATCTGCAAACTTTGGTAACGCCGGCTGTAGCGTTCTTCATAGTTGCTCAGCAGCAGCAGCAGCAGCGGAAAAATCCAGGTATGCGACAACCCGAAGTGTGCGTCGAAACGGCCCCACTGCGGGTTCAAAAATACCATACCCAGCGTTACCAAACTCGCATACCAGACCGGGATATGTAGTCTGCGTAGCAGCAAAAACAGCACCGCACAGCCCAGCAACACGGAGATAATCTGGGAAATATTGATCACGCCAACGGTGTGCCCGGTCAGGTCCGATACGTTTTGGCTCCACCATTGCAGGGCAGCTGTAAGGATGGGCTGGTTGTCGGTAAACAATACGTGTTCTCCGTACGGATAGTTCATACCCCGGTAATGCACCGCGCTGGAGTCGTGACGCACATGCCACAGGCTGGTCATGTAGTTTTTGAAACTATCCGGCGAGGCGCCCAGCATCCGGTCATTGGGGGCATTCAGCCAGTGCCCATGCTTCAGCCAGAGCAGGGCGAAACACACCGTCAATACGGCCAGAAGCCCCCAGAAAGTGTGGGAGCGTTTCGGCGAAGTCAGGTTTTGAAGCGTATGTTCAAGTTGGCGCATATTCCAAAATCTGCCCGTGTCCGTTTGTCGGCCACGAAAGCGTATTTACAATTGTCGAAAAAACAGCCTTAAAAAATTGCCGCCCTCCGTGAGCAGAATTTTCCAGCCTACACTACTAAACACTACGCCGGGGCGCAGTTCAGCCGGCACCGGATGGACCGCTACGCGACCATTGGCCAGCATCAAAAATTCGAGGTCAAACAAAAAACGATCAATCGTAGTCTCCAAAAAAACAGCCTTTCCGGCCCGGTCAAATCCCTTTAGGCCGCACTGCGAGTCGTCTATGGGCTGGCGCAATACATTGCGCAACAACCAGCGCAGCCCCTGCGATAACCGGCGCCGAAATGCCGGAACGTGTGCGTAGTAGGCCGTGTCGCGATTTCCGGCAGCAATACCGCCGGTGTTTTGCAGTATCTCCGCAATCCGGCGCATACTGGCGATGGTGTACGGAAAATCAATGTCGGTCACCAGGATAAAATCTGCGTTCGAAGCCAACACGCCTTGCCGGAGCGCATAGCCCTTGCCGCGGTTTTTTTCGTAGGAAACCACCTGTGCCGCAGGCGCCAGTGCCTGAAGTGTTTTAAAATTTTTTTCCGTGGTATTGTGCGCCGAGCCGTCATTCACCACAATCAGGCCTGCCCCACCGCCCAGATCGCTGATAGCAGCCGCAAACGCAGCAAACTTGTCGGCCAAGGCCTGCTCCCAACCCTCGGGCGGGTTGTAACATGGCACGATGACCTGGAAACGTACGGGTGTGGATTGCAAAATGGAGCGCGCCCGATTGTGAAGGCGGGCAAAGGTAGGAAAACGGGTGGATACGACAAGTTGACAAAATCCCTCCCCTCACCGCTTCATCTTCCATCGTTTGTGGCTCCACAACCAATTTTCCGGCTGTTTCCGAATCACAGTTTCCAGAGTTTGGGCAAATGCCCGCGTGATGCTCGCCTCCGTTGCCGCCGCCGGATCGGTGCAGATTTCTGAAAATACGACTTCGTAAAACCCGCGCCGCACGCGCCGCACCTCGTAAAACAACACCGGAAACTTGAACCGACGGGCCAGCACATCCACGCCGGGCAACGAAGCGGTGTCCTGCCCCAGAAACTCCACCCAGTGGGCGCCTTTCCGGTTGGAGGGCGACTGATCGGCCAACAAAATATACACCGAAGGCAGCCCCTCCTGTTCGCGCCGGCGCATGGCCGCAAACGTGTCGTCCATGCTGACCATAACCATGCCCGTGCGTTCGCGGGTTTGGTTCACATAAGCGTCCATGTACGGATTTGCGATGGCCTTGAACGCCGTCACGGCAGTGCCGTGAAACAGCGGTGGCATGGTGATGCCGGTGTATTCCCAGTTGCCGTAATGGGCGCCGCTGAGGATGACCGACTGCTTGCGATCCAGGAACTGGTTGATCATCTCCGGGTTCAGTACCGGGCAGCGGCGGTTGATTTCCTGTACCGGCAGGGTGTAGGATTTCAGGGCTTCGAGCATCACGTCCGTCAGGTTGCGGTACGATTTGCGGGCGATACCGGCCAGTTCAGTATCCGTTTTTTCGGGAAACGACCGCCGCAGGTTGTCCCATACCACCTGTCGCCGGTATCCGACGACCCGATGCAGGAGGAACGCAAGTCCGTCGGACAGGCGGTACAACAGCCAGAAAGGCATAAAACGAAACATCTCCACCACGAGGCGGGTAAAAAAAAAACCGACGCGATTCATGGGCACAAAGGTGGGGCAAAGTGCGGATTTTTTTGAGTCGGCCTTCTACCACGATCGGCCCGGGAAACAAGTTGCCCCTGTGGCTGTTCGGATTTTTATACTGACAGCCATATTTCCAAATGACGTGAGACTGCATACGGATGATCTAATGGAACTACGGCCATGATGGAGGGGTGCGCCAAATAATTGCCCTATTTTCGCCCGCTCAACCATCCTGTCAACACATGAATAAAGCAAGCATTATCCGTCCCGTCCTTTTGCATTTTGCCGTTTTGCTCTTTGCGGTATTCCATTTTTCCGCTACCCTTGCTGCCCAGCGCCCGGCCAAACCTTCCGCCGCCGACCTGCACGAGGCTATCAAAAAACTCAATGTACTTGGCTCCGTACTGTACGTAGCCGCTCACCCCGACGACGAAAACCAGCGCTTCATTTCCTACTGCGCCAACGAAAAACGCTTCAACGTCACCTACCTCTCCCTCACCCGCGGCGACGGTGGCCAAAACCTGATCGGCTCCGAACTGAGCGAACTGCTCGGCGTATTGCGTACGCAGGAACTGCTCATGGCCCGCTCCATTGACGGCGGCCGCCAGCGTTTCAGCCGTGCCAACGACTTCGGCTACTCCAAAACCCCCGACGAAACACTGACCATCTGGAACAAGGATGCCGTGCTTTCCGACCTCGTCTGGGCTATCCGCGAAACCCAGCCCGATGTGATCGTCAATCGTTTTTCCAACGATAAAAGCATTCGTACACACGGCCACCACACCGCTTCCGCCATGCTTTCCGTGGAAGGGTTCGACCTTGCCGGCAAATCCGATGTGTATCCCGACCAACTGAAATTCACCACACCCTGGCAACCCAGACGCGTGTTTTTCAACACCTCCTGGTTTTTCTTCGGCGGACGCGAAGCGTTTGACAAGATGGACAAAAGCCACCTGTTCTCTATTGACGGCGGCGTGTACCTGCCCCTGAAAGGCAAGAGCAACTCCGAGGTAGCCGCCGAAGCGCGCTCCATGCACCGCTGCCAGGGCTTTGGCGCCATGAGCAGCCGCGGCGAAGCGCTGGAGTATTTCGACATTGCAGCCGGTGACAAACCCAAAACCAACGATCTGTTCGAGGGCATCAACACTACCTGGACACGTATTTCCGGCGGCGCACCCATCGGCAAACTGCTCGCCGACGTGGAAAAAAATTACCGTCCCGACAACCCCGCGGCTTCCGTGCCCGACCTGCTCCGCGCCCTGAAACTCGTCGAAGCGCTCCCCGAAGGACATTGGAAAAAAATCAAACGCGCCGAAATCAAAGAGGTCATCCGCGGATGCCTTGGCCTCTACCTCGAAGCCACCGCCGCCGAGACCACCGCAACCCCCGGCGACCCGGTGGCCCTGCGCCTGGAGTGCATCTACCGCGGCACGCTGCCTGCCGGTGGCGCCGTCGCGCTCAGCAAGCTATCCGTGCTGCCTGGTATATTCGACACCACCATGACCCAATCGCTGGACCGAAACAAAAACTGGGTGGTTAACAAAACCGTGCAATTGCCCGAGACAATCGGCTCCACCGCGCCCTATTGGCTCCGCCAATCCTATTCCAGCGGTATGTACACCGTAGAAGACCAGCTCCTGCGCGGCCAGCCTGAAACACCCCGCCAGTTCAAGGTGCGCTGGACGGTCACCGTGAACGGCACACCGCTGGACTACGAAACCGAGGTGGCCTATAAAATCGAGGAACCCGCCATTGGCGAGGTGTGGCGACCGTTCGATATCCTGCCGCCGGCCTTTGTCGAACTCACCGAATCGTGCTATTTGGTCAACGAAGGCAAAATTCCAGTGACCGTACGGGTGAAAGCCAATCGCGACAGTATTACCTGCCGCCTGAAGCTGCTAAGCCCGGCCGGCTGGCCAAACGCCTATTCCGAAGCCAATCCGCCGGAATTCGTTCTTGCCAAAAAAGGCGAAGAGCGGGAATATACCTTCCAGCTGGAAGCCTCCTCCGGCCCCGATCAGGTAACGCTGACCGCCGGCGTCGAAATTGGCAATAAAACATACACCAACCGGCTCGTCACTATCAAATACGACCACATTCCGCAGCAGTATGTGCTGTTGCCCGCCGAGGCCCGCGCTGCCCGACTCGACCTGAAGGTTGGCGCTAAAAACGTGGGTTACTACATGGGCGCCGGCGACGACGGCCCACCAGCGCTGCGCCGATTAGGCTGCACGGTGACCAATCTGGAGGACAAGGACTTTACAACCGAAAACCTGAAAAAATTCGATGCCGTGGTACTCGGCATCCGGGCCTACAACACGAAGGAGAGCCTGAAACAACACCAGTCCAAATTGTTCGAATACGTGCAAAATGGTGGCACGCTGGTGACCCAGTACAACAACAATTTCGATCTGGTGACAAAAGACGTGGCGCCACTGCCCTTGCAACTGGGCCGCACCCGGGTGACTGACGAAACGGCTGAAATCCGTTTCCTGCTACCCGACCACCCCGCGCTCAACACGCCCAATAAAATTACTTCCAGGGATTTTGACGGCTGGGTGCAGGAGCGTGGGCTGTATTTTCCCAGCAAATGGGACGGCCAATACGCCGCGCTGTTGGGCGGCAACGACCCCGGTGAAGCAGGAGCCGATGGTTCCTTGCTCGTAGCCAAGTACGGCCAGGGGCATTTTGTCTATACCGGACTGGCGTTTTTCCGCCAGTTCCCGGCGGGCGTGCCCGGGGCATATCGGTTGTTTGCCAACCTGATTTCGTTGAAATGATTTTTTACCGCAGCGCGGCGTTCGATTTGATTTAAAAAACTCGACCGCGCTGCGGTAAATAAATTAATTCATCGCCACCACCACCGGGTCGGAGGCCGGACGCGTCTTGTGGATATACTTGATTGTCATCTTTTGCACCAAATCAGGGTCGTCCACGTGCAGATTTTCGCCGAGGATGAAGGTGTACGTCCCGCTTTGAGTGAATACTTGCTGATTTTGATAAACACCGTAGATGTACGGGTCAGCCTTCAGGGTGCCGGAGTTGATGGTCAGGGAAGTCATAGAAGCGAAACGCTTGCTGTCCACAAGAGGAGTTAGTTGTCCCGCTATGGTTTCGCTGGGGAACACCATGTAAAAAAAGTGTCCAGCCGGATCAACCACGCCGAGGTACGGAGCGTTCGGTGCAGCAAAATGCAATTTGAGCGTCTCGTTTTTGTAGAGGGTGGTGGTGTTCGACCACATCTTGGCCGTCTTGTCCGCCGCAGAGGTTGTGACGGGTGTTTTGGCCGGAAGGGCGGTCGTGCGCAGTGCTGCGGGGCGGTTCATGCCCCAGGTACCGGCAGCGAACAGAGCAACGAGGGGGATGCTGACGCTGATTAATACTTTCATAATCGTGAGTTTGGTATAAAACCTGTTAGTCGTGGATTAAAATTTCGTGCCAACTTCTTTCTAACGCGATTGGGTGAACAAAAAATTTTAAAAAAAATCAAATTTGGCCGTTTGGTTTATCCTGCGGGCTTTTTTGTCAAAGAACGGTAATGCACAAAACGGACTTTTTCCGTAAAAATCTTTTGGCATGGCATGTGAATCACCTGCGGCCCATGCCCTGGAAAGGCGAACGGGACCCATACAAGGTGTGGCTTTCCGAGGTGATTCTCCAGCAGACACGGGTGGAGCAGGGGCTGCCGTACTACGAGCGTTTTGTGGCCGCCTACCCTACCGTACGCCATTTGGCAGAGGCGCCTCAGGACGAGGTTTTCAAACACTGGGAAGGGCTGGGCTACTACTCCCGCGCCCGAAACCTGCACGCCGCCGCCAAACACATCGCCCTTGATCTTGGCGGCATCTTCCCGGATACCTACGCGGGTATCCGGGAGCTGAAAGGCGTAGGCGACTATACGGCTGCGGCCATTGCCGCTTTTGCGTTTGATTTGCCATATTCGGTGCTCGACGGCAACGTCTATCGGGTACTGGCGCGGTTTTTCGGCATCGAAACGCCCACGAACACCCCCGCAGCCAAGCGGGAGTTTGCGGCCCTGGCCCAGCAACTGCTCGATACTGCACATCCCGGCGCCTATAACCAGGCGATCATGGATTTCGGAGCCGGGCTCTGCACGCCGAGGCAGCCGGCGTGCGCCACCTGTCCGCTGGCAGCCCAATGCGTTGCGTATCAGACCGGCAAGGTGGATCTCCTGCCCATCAAAACGAAGGCGATGCCCAAACAGGCGCGTTTTTTTGCATACGCCGTTTGTTACCACCGCGATTCCGTGCTGGTGCAACAGCGCAGCGAAAACGATATTTGGAAAAATTTATACGAGTTCCCATTGCTCGAACTGCCTACGGCGCCGGCCGACACGACCACCCTGCCGGCCCTGCTGCTGGAGCATTTTTTTCCAAACGGCGCCCCGCCCGGAACCGTCTTGCGCAGCATTTCCAAGCCCTACCGCCAAACCCTTTCGCACCGAATTGTAACAGCCGTTTTTTGTGAATTTTATTTTTCGGAGAATATCGAATCTGCTGATTTTCAAAATGATAGTTTAAAAAAAAGCCACTGGATCGAACACTTTAAATTAAAAAAAATACTTGCTGTGCCACGGGTTGTTGCGTGGTTTTGGCGGGAAAAGCCCGTAGCTTTAGGTTCAATTTGAATCGTTCATTTTTAAAAATTGCTTGAATCATGATTAACAAAGTAACCCTCATCGGCCACCTCGGGGGAGACCCGGAGGTGCGGCGCCTCGAAGGCGGCGTTGCTGTAGCCCGTTTTTCACTGGCTACCAACGAAAATTACAAAGACAAAGACGGCAACTTCCAAACCATCACCGATTGGCACAACGTCGTGGTGTGGCGCGAGGCAGCCGAACGCGCGGAACGTATGCTGAAAAAAGGCTCCCTCGTCTATGTAGAAGGCCGGATTTCCTACCGGAAATACACTACTCAGGAAGGACAGGAGCGCTCGGTCACGGATATCGTAGCGAATGTCTTCCGCTTGCTCGAACGCCGTGAAGGTGGCCAGGACAATCGCTTCCCGCCCGCCGAAAACGCACCTGCCAGCAAGGGCTCTGACATCCCGGTGACCGCGCCTCCAGTGGAGTCCGCATCGGGCAATGACAACGACCTCCCGTTCTGATATACTTCGATAAAAAACCTGCCAGGCGTGGTAAACCCTGGCAGGTTTCAAAGAACCAACCCAACCGCACAACCAGCCCTGTCGAAAGGCAACGGACAATAACCAACAGCCAATTGCCAACTCGCCGTACTTTTGTCAAGCGGTATCCCGCCCTCACATCATGGCCTGGTTTTTCCTCGGTTTTTTGGTTTACTTTCTGGTGCTGCTCTCCGAGCGCATACTGGTCGGTGTGACCGCGCACGATATCGAGCAACTGCGCACGACGCAGACATGGCAGGCACAACAGGCATACCGACTTGCCCGACAGGTGCGGCCGGCTTTCGCAGCCTTATTATTGGCTCGGGTGCTGCTCAAAATCATACTTTCGGTTTTTGTGGCCGACACGCTAATGCGATACGAGCCAGTCCGCACAGGCCTGTACCAGGTGTCGGAATCCAGCGGATTATCCGGAACGGTCATCTGGGCTTTAGGTGCAGGAGTGTTGGTCGTCGCGCTGGCCACCTTGCTTTGGGTATTAAAAAAAATCCACTGGCCAACGCTCAACGGCAACCTGGCACGGACCGGCCTTCAATTCCTCGTTCCGTTTTTTTTGTTCTGGAAAATTCTTTTTTGGCCTTTTCTACCCGCCATCGCCAAGGCAGATAAAAACGAAGACGTACCCGTTGGCATAGGCGATACGGCGCCACTCATTTCCGTAAGTCCCACGCCTGATGACCGGCCACACGATATCGAGCTTTTGAAAAGCATCGTCAAATTTAGCGACGTGACCATAAAACAGGTCATGCAGCCCCGCTCCAAAGTTGTAGCAGTTGATTTTCGCACTGGTTTTGGCGACCTGCTGCGCACCGTGCGCGAAGCCGAGTTTTCCCGCATACCGATATTTGACGAAGATCTGGACAACGCAACCGGCATTCTGTATGTGAAGGATCTCGTGCCCCACCTGGATAAACCAGACGATTTTGAGTGGCAAGCGCTGATCCGTGCCAACCCCCATTTTGTGCCGGAAGCCAAGGCAGCTAGTGAAATGTTGCGGGACTTCAAGCGCAACCGGCAACATATTGCCCTCGTCGTGGACGAGTACGGCGGCTGCTCTGGGATCGTCACGCTGGAGGATATTCTGGAGGAAATCACAGGCGAGATCCGCGACGAGTTTGACGAGGAAAATGAACTTCGCTACCGCAAATTAGACGACCACAACTACCTCTTCGAAGGCCAGACACTGCTCAACGATGTATGCCGAATTGCCAACATTGCCCCGAGCGCTTTCGACGACGTACGTGGAAACGCAGATACCCTCGCCGGACTGGCACTCGAAATCAAAGGCGACATTCCGCCGGCCGCCACCGTTATAGATCTGGATCGCTACCGACTCACCATCGCAGCCGCCGATAACCGGAAAATAGACCTCATAAAATTGACCATAACCGCTTAGGTATCAAAGCCATGCTCAAGACCCTCGACCGCTACCTGATCCGAAAGTATCTGTCCACGTTTTTCTTCGCGGTGCTGATCTTCACGATCATTTCCATGGCCATTGATTTCAGCGAAAAGGTGAAATCCTTCATTGAAAAACCCTGTACCGCCGGCGAAATCCTGTTCGATTATTACACCGGTTTTGTGCTGTACATGGGCGGATTATTACTGCCACTGTATGTCCTGATCGCTGTGGTGTTTTTTACCTCGCGGATGGCTTTCAATTCCGAAATACTGTCCATCCTGAACGCCGGAGTGAGTTTCCGGCGACTCATGCGCCCCTACCTGATAGCCGGAGGAGCAGTGGCCCTGCTGCACTTGTCGCTCAACCACTTTTTGATCCCCATCGCAAACAAGTCGCGCCTCAAATTTGAACGCGACTATGTGTGGACCGATTCGGAAAAAGGAAAAAAGAGCAATGTGCATTTCCTGATCGGCCCCGAAACGAAAGTATATGTCCAGGGTTTTGACAAAAACAACAAAACCGCCACCGGGCTGCGCCTCGAGCAATTCAAAAACAACCGCCTCGTCAGCATGCTTGATGCCCAAAACGCCGCCTGGAAGGGCGAGCCCAACAAATGGCAACTGAATAATTATTCCATCCGCACCTTCGACGGTTTGCGCGAAACGTACCAGCGCTTCAACACCCCGCTTGACACCACCATCAACCTGACCCCTCAGGATTTTATCTGGTACCACAACCAAAGTGAGGAGATGACCTCATTCGAACTTCGGGAGGCCATAGCCCGCGACCGTGGCCGCGGCTTGCTTACCTCCCGCAATTACGAAATCGAACGGTATCGCCGCACCGCCGACTCATTCACCATCCTGATCCTGACGATCATCGGGCTGGCGGTGGCCGGTCGCAAAGTGCGCGGCGGCATGGGACTGCACCTCGCTATTGGTATCGGACTGGGTGCTGGGTACATTCTGTTGTCCAAATTCGCCGTGTCCTTTGCCTCCAGCGGCACGGTGCCGGTACTCCTCGGCATGTGGATTCCGAATATCATTTTCGGCTTGGTCGCGATTTGGCTGGTGAGCAGGGCGCAGAAGTAAGCCTACACCACCCGCCATACCACCCCGGCATCTTTCCACACATTCCAGTCTTTAGCGTACAGGAAATTGAGCCGCTCCGTCATTTCCCCGGACAGGGACAAATTGCCCCAACCGCTCGTCGGCGAAAAAACGCCCGGGGCCAGCTGCGGGAGTGTGTCGTTGCCCGGTGCGGACGCATAGCCCACCCAGTGTTTTCGGCCTGCCAGCACCGGCCACCAGTTTTGCACCAGCGCTTTTTTGGATTTGGCAAAAAACACCCATAACGGCAGCGCCGGAAGCAGCAGCAGGCAAAGCGCCAGATCGAACACGCGTTTGTTGCGGCGTTGCCCCGGCTGGGCAATGTTGTAGCGCGTATCGGTAGTGTACAGTTCGCCCGGCGCGTCCTTGCTGCTGCTGCCAATAATGCTTTGGCTGCCTTCGGGCACTATTTTGTACGAAATTCGAGGCCCCAGGCAGGTCATCCAGTCCAAAATATCCCGCACCGATATATCTCTGGAACAGAAAATGATTTCATCCGCCTGAAAAATCCGAACGAGTGCGGGCAGCCGTTCGCCCTCCGAAGGCGCCACCGTTCCGATCAAATTTACCACCACACCTGCCTTGCTCAACAGGTGCTGCACGCGCATACTTTCCTCCGGACTTCCGGCGATAAGCAGGTTTTTTACCCGTTCCTGGCCGATGTGCAGGTTCCGAAATTCGATCAGGTGCAACAATACCCGCAGCGCCGCCAACGCCAGCGCCGCCCAGGCGCCACCCAATAGCAGTAAAGCCCGCGACGGACGGTACTCCAGGTCTAAAAATCCGTAGATAGCCGCCAGCAACAACGTGCCCCCCCCGATACCCCGAAGGAGTCGCCGCAGATCGTAACGCCGATCGTAGCCCCCGCTTAGCCATACCGAAAGCAGCCATACGAGCGTGTAAAGGGGGAAATTGAACCATAGCACCGCCGATTTAAAATAATCCGGGTCCTTGTAATAGTAGTTGGCCCAAAAGTCTTTAAGAAAAAATAACCCGCCGTAAAGCAGTGCCGCATCCAAAAAAGGCAACCACACTCTGTGGACTGCATTGGCCAGCAGGGTCAGCCCCGCCCGCAGCCAGATTGCCGCCTGCAGCATCAGAATAAACAGTCCTGCCCTGCTCCCGCTGAAGTGTTTGCGGGTAAAAATAATCATGGCCTGGTAAAACGTACGCACGTAGTTCAGGCTGCCCTTTTTGGTGCTTTCGCCCTTATAGTGGATGATGCGCGTTTCGGGAAAATAATAGTTTTTGTAGCCCGCCTGCTGAATGCGGAACGATAAATCAATATCCTCTCCATACATAAAAAACGCCTCGTCGAGCAGCCCGGACTTGTCGAGCGCCGCCCGACGCATAAACATGAAACAACCGGCCAGCACCTCCACCGGATTGGTGTCGTTCGGGTTGAGATGCCCGAGGTAGTAACCGTTGAGGCTGCGGCTTTTCGGAAAAAAATGCCCGAGGCCGATTGTCTTGCAAAACGCTACCCAGGGTGACGGAAAACCGCGCTTGCTCTCGGGCAAAAACCGGCCGCTGCCGTCGAGCAATTGTACACCCAATGCACCGGCATCGGGGTGCGCATCCATGAAGGCGAGGCACTTTTGAAACGTATCCTCCTCCACCACCGTATCGGGATTGAGCAGCAGCACATACTCGCCGGCGCTTTGGCGGATCGCCTGGTTGTTTGCTACGGCAAACCCCGGATTGCCCGCGTTGGCGATGAGCCGCACCTCGGGGAATCGCTCGCGGACCATACGCACCGAATCGTCCGAGGAGTTGTTGTCTACCACCCATACGTCGCCCGCGATACCCTGCATGGCCTTGCGCACCGAGAGCAAGGCCTGCTCCAGAAAGGCGCGCACATTGTAGTTGACGATGATAACGGAAAGGCGCATGGCGCAAAAGTGCGTCGGTTTTTTTACCGCAGAGACGCAGGGACGCAGAGTTTTTTACCGTAGAGTTTTTTTTACCGCAGAGGCGCAGAGCTTTTTCACCGTAAAGGGTTTTTCACCGCAGAGACGCGGAGACGCGGAGGCGTAGAGTAGTTTTCACCGCAGAGGCGTTTCACCGCAGAGGTTTTTTTAACCACAGAGCGGTCAAAAACTCTGCGTCTCCGCGTCTCTGCGGTGAAAATTCTCTACGTCTCTGCGGTGAAAAACCTACCGTACTACCAACTTGCGCACGCCACTCCCCTCTGCACTATCCACCGCAAGCGCATAGATGCCCTTGGGAAAATTGGCCACGTGCAGCAGCAGCCCAATTTGGCCGTTGGCCAATACCTGGGTTTGCACCAACCGACCGGCCGTATCGAACAGGCGCACCCGGGCATCCGAACGGAGTGGTTCGCCAAAGGCCAATTGTACCGTTTCGGTGGCCGGGTTGGGCGACAGCAGGAAGTCGAGTGCGCGGGCTTCGCGGGTACTGAGCGGGTTGGGCTGCACGGTGAAACAACCTTGCGCGAGGCCACCCGTGCTGTCGGTTACCGTGAAACAAAACTGATCGGTGAGCGCGTTCGTGCCGTAGTGGAAATACCGCAGACCACCGTTGTTCAGGTCAGCCTGGGTAAATTTGGCGCCCACCTGCATTTCGCCCGTCCAGAACAGTTGCAACTGCCCATGCTCGGGCACGGTCATCAGGGTGTAGGTCAGTTCGGCATCAGAGTTGTCGGCATCCTCGGATTTCAGCAAATCCGTTCCAACGACTTTATTGTTGCCCGGATCCAGCAACATGGGAATATTGGTAACGATGACCGGCGGGAACAAGGCGCTGCTGGAACAAATATCCAGCGCAAAGGCAGCGAGCGTGCCGCCCGAACTGACCACATTATCGCGCACCCGCAGCGTCCAGTCGCCGGCAGTATTCTCCCCGTTGAACGCGCTCAGGACGGTTGCAGGCAAGAATACATTGCCATTGTTTGCCGGTGGGCAGGTCATGGCATTCAAGGCGCTGTCGTCAAAACCGAGATTGAAATTTCCGTTGTAGCTCCCGCATTTATCCTTGAAAAGCAATACATCGGTGCCGGCAGGGCTGATCAAGCGCACTTCCAAATCGCGAAAAAACTGGTGGCTCCCCTGCAGTTTGGACACATTTACATCGCTCACGATGCTGTTGGCGGCTACGGTTACTTTGGTTTCTACTGTCCCGGCCTGGCTGGCAGAAATATTCTTGGGCAAATCAAAAGCCTCCAGTGTGGAACAGATATTCACTACCGTGGCAAACGCAAAGGGGCCTACCCATTTGCCTGCGCCACATTCGTTTTTCGGTCGGACGCGCCAGTAGTACACTGTACCTTTTTCCAGGAGCAGCGGTATTTTCAGGCTATCCACCAGTATATTCTCCCTCGACACCAACACGTTGTCGAAAACCGGATTGACCGCCAGTTCCACATCGTACACATCGGCATCGGACACCGCCTGCCAGTACAGTACAGGGGTTTGATTCAGGCCGCTTGCACCATTTGCGGGTGCAAGCAAGGCTAAATTTTCAAAATTGTTTGAAATCACCGTCAGGGACATCGGGAATGCAATCGTGTCGGCGCCTACCACTCCGCGGACCTGGATATCCAAAACGCCCTCGGATAGTCCGTTCGGCAATGAAATATCCAGTTGTGCCGCTTCCCCAGGCAAAATCGGATTGGGGCTGAGCAGCGCCGTAGCGCCGGCAGGCAACCCGGACACCGCTAGATCAACAGGATCCGTGAGCCCCAGCAAGGCACTGGTGGCGATTGTTGTGCTGAATGTTTGGGGCAGGCACACTTGCGCCAAAGGCTGCGCTACACAGATTGAAAACGATGACGCCTGGGGCGGCCCGATCTCGAGGTCCGTGTCTGAAATATCGAAGAAAATATTATTTCCAGCTTCTACTATGATACGAGCCTTACTCGTCGCCACATCCGGCACCTGAATACAGTATTGGCCGGTATTCGGCACTTCGGCAGCCAGCAATACGGGATAGGTGTATCCACCGTCAGTGCTCAGGCGTATGTTCACTGTGGGGCAAAAAACCGGGGATTTATCCGTGTTGGCTACATCCCAGGTGATGATCTGATATTCGCCTGTGTGCCAGGTAGCAGCTGTGTTTGGGTTGGTGACCACAAACGGCCCGGCTGTAGCGGCCACGGTTACGACCATGTCATCTTGCGCTGTTCTGCCACCGACAGGGTTATTATCGCGAACAGTAACTCGGAATTTGAGGTTCCTGCCGGCAGCCGGGAGTTTCTCCCAGGTTGAGCCGGCGCCCGGCACCAGCGTGGCAAGGCTGGGGAAATAACGGTCGGGCAGGGTATCGGGCTCGAAGGAGCGGAACAGCGGCCCGGATGCGCTGTTGGCATTGGGTGGCATAATGGCGGTTTGATTGTCCATCTGCTCCCAGCAATAGGTCAGCAGATCGTCGGTATCGGGGTCATCGGCCAGTGCACGCAGCACGAACGGTGTGGACTTCGGGATGGTGTAGTTCGATCCGGCGAGCACCGCAGGTGCGCCGTTGTTGGTCGGCACGAGCAGCGCGCAGTTGTTGCCGGCATCGTCCGTGATAAACTGTTTGATCTCGGCCAGGTTGATTCCGTGGAAATAATCGTGGCTGTTGTTTTGCACATTAGGGTTGCAAATACCGGCATAAGCCATGATGGTGGAACCACTTCCCGGTTCCACCGCAGTCAGGCCATTGCGGTTACAGTTGTTGTTTTGGGTATGGTTGGCATTAAACTGGTGTCCCATTTCATGGGCTACGAAGTCAATATCAAAGGGGTCGCCAATCGGTGCGTTCTGTCCGGTGACGCCCATGGCTTTTTCACTGGTACAAACAGAGCCGAGGCTGGCTATACCGCCGCCGCCGGTGCTGAATACATGCCCGATATCGTAGTTGGCAGCGCCGATAAGGTTGTTGCACACGGTTCGGTTCTGGTTTAGCATCGCGCCGCCGTTGTTGTTGTTGTACGGATCGGAAGCGGCATCCAGAAAAATCAGGGAGTCGTTGGTGGCAATCAGTTGCAGTGTTGCCGCAAACTCGCGTTCGTACACGCCATTGATCCGGTTTATGGAGACGACCATCGCGGCCAGTATCAGCGGTTTTTGTCCGCCGTGAAAGTTTGCATATTCTCCGGTACAAGCCAATGCCAGCCGATATTGGCGCAGGTTGCCATCTTCTTCACTGCGCGCCGAAACACCTGATCCCGGATTTTCCAGCGCAGTTTCTGCAGTTTCCACGCCGCAACTAAACGTATGTTTTTTTGCCTCCGGCACGTAGTCTTGTTTGCGGTAAACCACGTAGTAGTCCGCCTCGCCCAACTGGTACGGTTCGATAAAAACCGTGCCCCACCGATTCGAAATCAGCATGGCATGCAAACCGTAAGGCGTCCAGTCGCACTTGATCACTGCCGTCGGATCGTCGGAGCTGTAGCCCGTATAACTGCGGATATTCGGGTAGCGGCGCTGCAAATCCGGAGCCATAACGGAGGCTTCGGTGAGCCGGAACGGCGCAACACTTCCATCGGGCAGGGGGAAAGTCACTACGGGTAGCGGATCGGTCGAGCGCTGCACGTCGAATCGTGCCGGCGCAGCGGCAAGCGCAGTTTGGAGGGCAGCAGCGTCGAGTTTGACGGTCCGGTAGCGCTGCAATGTGCTGCGGCGTTCAAATTTTTGCGGAATGGCAGATTCCGGAATATCGTTAAAAACCGATTGGGCAGCAGCCTGCAGGGCGAGCAGCCCACAAATCGCGAGCAAAAGGTGTTTTTTCAGCATGAGCAAACAGACGGAGAAAGGTCAGGAAAAGTAATTTCAGAAATAGAGTGCAAATACACGGTAAACCCCTATGCCGTGTACAGATAATTACCGCCCAATCCTGACATTCGGCAATTCCGGCGGCAGCAAGCGCCAAAATATGAGTCATCCCGAATTTTGAAAACAGTTGAATCGCTCTTTTTTCGAGATATCCGGCGCGTATTGGGCGGGATGTTTTTGCACCCAATGCCGGCGCATGTTTTTCCGATGTCCTTGTTTCCTTAAAAAATTGGGAGTGTTCAGAAAACTGT
>JBGSKO010000013.1:0-26106 GCA_041741155.1 Saprospiraceae bacterium
TGCCGAATTTCGACAGGCCATACTCGACTTTTTCAAAAATATCAAAGAGCATAAACAAGCGCTGGAGTCTCTCCTGACGCTCAAATTTCGTATTGCCGGGCTATAATGGTTTTTCGCAAACCACTTTCCGCTGGGTATAACAAGTTCTATATTTGATAACTGTGATCTGACCCGAGCCACTTTTGATAATACAACGATTGAAAAGGCAGACTTTCGGACAGCATACAACTACACCATTGACCCGGAGCAGAACCGAATCAAGAAAGCAAAGTTTTCGCTACCTGGCGTTTCAGGGCTTTTAGATAAATATGACATTGAAATTGATAACATCACTACGAGCATCTAATTACTCCATTATGCGCAACATGCCAATTACACGATTGCTCGTGCCCATTTTCCTCTTGTTTCTTTCCCAATCCCTTGCTGCGCAGCACTCCATCGCGCGCGAATGGAACGAGGCCGTCCTTCAAACCATCCGGGAAGACCTCGCCCGGCCGGCTGTGCAGGCCCGCAACCTTTTTCATTTCTCCGTAGCCCTCTACGACAGCTGGGCGGCCTACGACAAAGAAGCCGACACCTACCTGCTTGGCAAAACCGTTGGAGGTTTTACCTGCCCGTGCAAGGATGTGCCCGTACCAAAAGATATCGAAGCGGCCCGCAAAGAGGCCATGAGTTTCGCCGCGTACAGGCTGCTGACGGCCAGCTTTACCCATTCGCCAAGCGGCGGCGGGGCACTGACCCGGTTCCGGGATATCATGCAAAAACACGGATACGATTTTCGGGACTACTCGTTCGACTATGCCTCCGGATCCCCCGCAGCCCTGGGCAACTATCTGGCCCAGTGCATCCTCCAAATGGGCCAACTGGACGGCGCAAACGAACAGGGTAACTACCGCGACCCATCCTACACAGCGGCGAACCCGCCCCTGAATATCGCCACACCCGGCGCCCCGACCCTCCTGGATCCGAACAGTTGGCAGCCGCTCAAACTGAAAGTCGCCATAGACCAGGATGGCCATCAGATGCTGGAGTGCAAGTGCGGAGGGAAGCCGCTTATCGAGTATGACGGCTCCGTTGACCCGGGCGGGCGACCGGTTACAACAACCCAAATCTTCCAGTGCCCGAAGTGGGGACACGTACAACCCTTCGCCCTGCGCAAACAGGACTTGAGCGTTTACCAACGCGACGGAAACGAGCACAGGGTGTATCACGACCCCGGCGCCGGCTTTCTGCCACGCCTGGATGCCGTAAAAGGCAGCGGTACTTCGCCGGACTATGCATGGAACTTTGCTCTCGTAGCCGCCTGGTCAGCACATCTTGATCCCACTGACGGGGTATTGTGGGACGTATCTCCGCGCAGCACCGGCAACGTGCAGCACTACCCCCAAAACCTGACGGAACTGCGCGATTTTTACAACCTGAATACCGGACGCGATGCCGGCGCAGGGCACCCGATCAACCCCCGCACCGGACAGCCGTACGCGCCCCAAATAGTACCGCGCGGCGACTACACCCGAGTGGCTGCGCAGTTTTGGGCCGAAGGGCCGAACCACGAAACCTTGCCGGGGCACTGGTTTGTCCTGCTCAACTATGTCAGCGACCAGCCCGGTCTGGTAAAAAAATTCAACGGCAAAGGCCCTGTCCTGAGCGATTTGGAGTGGGATGTCAAGGCCTACTTTGTGCTCGGCGGCGCCCTGCACGATGCAGCCATTGCGACGTGGGGCATCAAGCGCTGGTACAATAGCATACGCCCCGTTTCGGCACTGCGCTACATGGCCGGCCTCGGTCAAAGCACCAACCTAAAACTTCCGGCGTATCATCCGGCGGGCATACCCCTCCTGCCCGGTCGGATAGAATTGGTCAAAAAGGGAGATCCGCTGGCCGGCAACAAGAAAGAACACGTCGGCAAAATCAAATTTTACGCCTGGAAAGGCCCGTTTGCGGTGCCGGACACTGCGACTCAAACGGCGGGTACCGGGTGGATTCTGGCCGAAAACTGGTACCCTTATCAATCCAAAACATTCATTACGCCACCCTTTGCCGGTTACATTTCCGAGCATTCCGCGTTTTCCCGCTCGGCGGCGGAAGCGCTTACCCTGCTCACCGGCGACGCCTATTTCCCCGGCGGAATGGGCGATTTTTCCGTCAAAGCCAACAGCAATTTCCTCCTGGAAAAAGGCCCCGGCGTGGACGTCACCCTGCAATGGGCCACGTACCGCGATGCCGCCGACGAGGCGAGCCTGTCCCGTATTTGGGCGGGCACCAACCCGCCGTTCGATGACATACCCGGCCGGCTCATCGGCGCCAGAATCGGCACGGAAGCTTTCAGGTTCGCGCAGAACTACTTTTACGAAGACCGCGACCGCGACGGTTACCGCAGCTACGAAGATTGCGACGATACCAACCCCGCCGTGCACCCCGGCGCCCCGGAAACCTGTGACGGTCTGGACAACGACTGCAACGGGAAAAAAGATGACGGCATACCGTGTTCGGGCAAGCAGTAGGGCATACTTAGAACCATCATTGATGAAATTCATATTGATTCTTTTACTTTTCACTGTAACCTACGCTGCGAATTGCCAGGAACGGGAGGTATGCCCCGGAGAGAAAATACCGACTGGCTGGGCGATCGTTTCCTACAGACCATGCGCCGGTTGTTGTGGAGAAACAAGCCTTGTTCAAATTCCTACTATAAAAAATCTGGATAATATTCCGGAGGGCTCCACGATAGAAATTTGCCCCCAAAAAATACCATGGGGTTGGATCGTTATCAGCTATCGCCCGACAGCCGGCTGCTGCGGGAACACAGGAATCGTGAATATGCCAACAATAAAAAAAATCATCAATTCCGCCGCTGGAACAACTTTAGAGATTTGCCCCCAAAGAACACCACGCGATTGGGTGGTTATCAGTTACCGAGCCTGCGCGGGGTGTTGTGGCGTTACTGGCATTGCTAATATGCCAACAATAAAATGTATAGCCAACATGCCATCCGGAACAACCCTGGATATCTGTCCTCAGGCTACACCAAGAGGATGGCGAGTAGTCGGGACAAAAACTTGCACCGATTGTTATGCCGAAACCGGGCATATTACGATGTCAACAATCAAAAAATTATAGGCTCCTGCTTTCGAGTCCGCCTATTTCACCTGAATCATCTTGCGCACCGCGCTGGCCTTCGCCGTTTCCAATTTGTAAAACAGTACCCCCGCAGCGTGTAGCACCGAGCGGTCCACCGTTACGGCATTGTACCCCTTGCCAAAATCGCCGCGTTGCACGAAAAGCGTGCGGCCGGTCTCGTCGAAGATCGTCAGCGTTGCCTCCGTTGCCTCGGGCAGGTGAAAGCCGATTTGCGTCTTGTGCTCGAACGGGTTCGGCTGGTTCTGGTACAATTCAAAACCGAGGGCCGTGATCGTCGTGCCATTGAACCGTAAGCCCACTTCCTGCCGTTCGGCGGCGGTTGTGTACGCCTCCGCCTTCGTAATACGGCTCGATACACCCAGCATGCGGCTTAAATCGCCCGATGCCGTAGCGCGGAACGTCAGCGCGAACCCGGCCTGCGTATTGCCGTCCCAACTCGTCGTCAGCGCCTGCTCGGCAGGAAAAACACCGAAATTGGCCAGGCTCATCTGCGCGCCCGGCGTCACGTCCAGCAGTTCGAGGCCGGCGTGGTTCAACGTGAACTGGTAGCCCTGCACTTGCTCCGCAGCGCTGAATGTCACCGTGAACGTTTCGCCGGCTTTAACCGTGAGACCGCCGTCCCGGTTGGGGTTTACGTCAAACAAAAGCATACCCGCCGTCCGGTCGTCTGTATCGGTCAGGTTGCTCGTCAAGGCATTGCCGTTCACGTCGCCGACCTTCACCGCCACAAATTTTTGCTCCGTCAAAAACTGCGGCGTCAGGTTTACCAGTTGCGTTTTTTCCGGAAAAAGCGTCTGGAACGGATTCGAAAGGTTCGGAAAAACAAACGCCTTGTCCACAAAACGCCATGACGTGTTGCTCGGCAACTCGGTGTACAGGCCGAGAATCAGTTTGCGCAGTTCCACAATATCGAAAGTGGTGATGGACTTGCTGTCGTTGGCATCCGCCGCGATCATTTTGTACGGGTTGTTCAGGGGCTCCAGACCCAGGATATGTTTATTGATCAATACCAGGTCGAACGTGGACACGCCGTTAAGCGGGTCGTTGTCTTTTTCCGGCGTTACAGTGTAGTCGCCCAATAGCGGCACCAGGAAAAACTGGAACAGGCCGGTGTCGTCGGTCACGGTCACCTGGTTGTGGGGCGGCAGCGTCGGGTGTGTGCCGCTGATTTCCACGGAAGCATCCTCCAACCCGCTACCTGCCTCCGTTTTCAGAGAGCCGGAGACGGTAGCGAACGCGCCGTTCGTGGTGCAATTGAGCGCATTGTCCTGCACAACAACCGAGGTCTTGCAAAAATCGGCATTGCCGGAGGCATCCAGCACCCATAGTTCCACCTCCTGTGCGCCGACGAGATCGGTGCAGTCAAAAACCACACTGCTCTGCGGGGTCACGCCATCGGGCAGGTACGGAAACCCCGTGGCCGAGGAATCCGCACGGCGAATGGCAAATTTCAACTGGTCGGTAGGCGTGTAATTGTCCTCCGCATAGTGGAGAAAATCAATGGCGTACAACTCAATGGTCTTCGAGGGCATGATGTTGACGCCCAACCCGGTGATACACACCGCCGTGGGTGGCTTGGTATCGTCCACCGTAAACGCGTACTCGCATACCTGCTCGTTTCCACAGCCGTCGGCCACGATCCATTTCACCTTGTGCGTCCCGTAGGGCAGTTCCGGTTTCACGTAGGTATTCGGTTCGGCCTCAGTATTCCAACGCACAGATGCCGTCATTTTCAGGTCGTTTGTGCTCGTTTCCAACGCAAACCGGTATTTGCCGTCGGCGGCTACAGCGCGTTCATCGAAGCCGCGGGCGAGGCCGCCCGTGTAGTTCGGGGTGGCGGCATTATCAAACAGCACGGTGCTGGCGGCAGGCGGGTTGGAGCTGTTGACCACCGTTTCCATCGAACCGTTGTCGTCGAGGTCCAGAAACAACAGGTAACGCACCTGCAAATTTCCTTTCGAGCACAGGTCGGTGGCGGTAATGCTCAGTTCGGAGGGGCCGTCGGCCATGTTGTGGCTCGAAATGGTGTTATCGTACCAATGCGCGGCGTTCCAGAGTTCAACGGAATTGATCGTCTGGTCGCCAATTTCCATGGCACTGACGGGACATTGTTCTACCAGCGGCGCCTGGCCATCCAGGATTTTTATGATTTGGCGGTACTCGTAGCAGTTGACCACGGGGTTCCAGAACGTCGCGAAATTGGTCGTTTGGGCAGCGCCCGGGGTCAGTTTCGCCACCGTGGCCGTCCACGGCGCGAGGGTGCCGGGCGCAGACACGATGGGGCCGGCTAAGTTATCGGGGTGGTTTACCCCGGCATTTGGCGTGGGATTGGGCACCTGCACACAAGCGCCGCCGGGGACGTAATCGCACCAATTGATGATCTTCCAGGTGCGTTCGATACCATAGCAGGCGTCGGGCACCACCGTCAGGATGGCATCGGTGAACGACACCGCGATGGACGTACAACCTTTCCCATAAAACTCCGGCTCGCCGTAATACCCGGAAGCGTTGCACGCGGTGATCACCACATCATCGGGAAAACGAATGGCGTACTTCGGGTCATGCGCCACCACGATCTGCTGTGTGCATGAACTGGTTTGCCCCTGGCAATCGAACACGGTAAACGTGCGCGTCAGCGTACCCCGGTTGCACAGGGTATCGAATTGCGACAGATCGAGCGTACTCGTCAGGCCGTACTGCCCCTGGTATGTTTTGGTGGTGTCGAGGCAGCAGTTGTCCGCCAGTGTGGGCAGGCCGTACGGTTCCAGCCCGGAATCGAAGTTCTCGCAGGTAATGGCCACATTCGCCGGAGGCTGGCAACCGGGCTTGAGTTTATCCTGCACCTGTACCTCCACAACCGCCTCGTTGTAAAGCGGCTGGCCGTTTGCGCCCAGGCTAAAGTTGCCTAACGCATCCAACTGGTAGCACCGCAAGACGAGTTTTTGCGTAGTGCCGGCCTCGGCGCAATAAAACTTGATGGAGTCCGCCTCGCCGGTAGCTCGGGCGTATTCGCTCTTTAAATCGGGGAAACCGTCGAAGCAGGGCGGAGCGCCGTTTTGGTTGTTCAGCGCCTGAATCACAGGGGAATATGGTGGCCGGCGCTGTACCGTCAGCTTCATAAAATTGCAATTGTCGTACGACCCATCGTTAAAAACAGTGGCCGGCACGATCACTACGCCGGCAAATCGCCCCTTGGCGGGGTCGGGTTCGTAGCAGTCGTTCAGGTCGTCGGCATTGAGAGAAACCACCGTAAGTTGGCGCCCTACCGCCACGGGCGGGGTGTAGTCGCGCACACTCAGCCGGAACGAGCAGGTCGCGGTGTTGCCGCAGGCATCGTCCACGCGGTAATACACGTGGTGTGTGCCCACGGGCAAACAGGTGGTGACACCAAACGCCGCCAGGGTATCCGGGTCGGCGGGGTTGTTTCCTGGGAATGTTGTCAGCGTGCCACCGACGGTTTGCACCTGTACCGTATCATTCGAGTACTGGTTAAAAACCACCACTTTGGCGCTCAGATCGGTCATGTTGGAGCAGGCGTCGTCGGCCACAATATCGGGCAGGTTGACGGTGGCGCAGCAAGTGTACAAGTCGGTCGAAACAGACAGGTCGGCGGGGCAAGCCAGTTGCGGCGCCTGCCGGTCGAGTACCTGAATCAGTTGAGTAAACTGGATAGACTTGGATTTGCAGGGGTCAACCACCGTCCAGTTTCGGTTGATCGTGAAGCCGCCGCCACAAGCTGCGACCGCTACGTCCGAGTACGACCAGTTGATGGAGCAGCCGATCGGGCGACCAAAAACGTAGGGTGCGCCTTGTTTGCCCTGGCTTTCGATCCATGCCGGCGAGGGGTACGGGCTGCCGCACTCGAACGCAGGCACCGCCATGTCGTCGTAGTTTGGCGGGAGCGTCACATCGTCGAGGTCGGGGCGCATCAGGTTGATCGTTTGTACCCAGGAGGTCGCGTTGTTGCTGGCGTCTTTTGCCGTCCAGGTGCGCTTGATAATCATCGTCACGTCCGAGGAGCAGGGTTGCACCATCGTTTCGTCGGTATAGCTCAATGCAACGGTACTACACCCGTCGAGCAGCGGCGCGGGCACAGAAAACCCGGTCGGTGAAATTTGGGTAATCTGCCCTGGAAATTTCAAATCGTTGGGGAATCCTGCCGAAAAAGTCGCGTTGTAGCGCATCCGCAAGGACGCTTCGGCTATGCTCGCCGAGTTGTTGAATCCATTCAGGTCGCGCACGCGCAGCTTCCAGGTTCCATTGGCTGCTTTGCCATAAAATGCAGCGAGCGCGCCGCCGCCAGACGGGATACGGGCGCGCATGTTGTCGGTGTATTGGCTGCACCCGGTGCCGGCTGCGGCTTCGTCGTCAAAGTACACGCGCAGTGGGCCGCTGCACCCGGTTTGCCGATTCCACAAGATCACGGTCGTACCGTCGGGGCCTTCCAGTTCGATGCGCAGGTTTTTTTCAAAAACATCGCCTTCCACCCGGAGGTAAACATCCAAATCCGCCACTTGAGCATCCGGCGGCACGGCGATGGGAATAGTCAGTTGCGCGGTTTGGTAGTCCGAAATACTGATCGGGAAGGTATCGATTGGTAAAAACTCTTCCACCACCGACACCGAAGCGCTGTGGGTAGGTGCGGTGTTGAAATTGCAGGGCAAATCCACGTCGGCGCCCGTGAGTACTGGTGGTAATTTATCTTCCACCAGCACATTGCTCAGGCAAAAGTTATTATTCACCGGATTGGATACGCGCACCCCGTAGGTTTTTCCGAGGTCGGCGCTGGTGAGCACTGCCGGCACCCAGGGGCCATCGTTGAAAGGCGGAATTTTGTCTATTTGCACCGTATAGGTGTCGTAGCAGCGGTATGGTCCGCCAAGCAGGATATCATCTGCGCCGAGCGTTGTGCCACAGTCCGGCCCCAGTGAAATATTCACTGCCCCAGCGCAAAGCAGCGAGGGGGAAGGCGTAGCGTATTGGTTTACCGTCACCGAAAACGAAGCCGTTGCGGTATTCCCCGACAAGTCCGTGCTTTTGAAAATATTGACCGTGGTACCGATGGGGAATTTTGACCCGGAGGGCAAACCCTGTGTTTGCTCCGGGTTGGATGTTTGCGCGAATGCGCAGTCGTCCTGAGCCGTCACGGTGTATGCGTAAGTAGCCGAGCAGGCGCCGGGCGCCAGGTCAAGGACTACATTGGGGGGGACAGACAGTGAAGGGGGGGTAGTATCGGCCACCACAAGCATTTGCGTAGTGCTTGCCGCCAAACCACCCGCGCAGGGTTCCGTGAGTTGCCAGGTGATAACGTGTGTTCCCAACGGCACCCCGGGAATGGTGATGACCGGCGGAACAGGCTGCGGAATGCTGACAGATGGTCCGCCATTGAGGCGGTAATGCAAATTCAGCGTCGGTGCACATCCCGGCGCGATACCCGGCGCCGGCACTTGCGCGTCTGCGAAACAGGTTCCGACAGGGGTCGAAATGTTCATGGTGCCCGAAGCCAACAAAGAGCAGGCCCCGGCAGGCACTTCGGATACAATGGCCGTCCAGCCGCCCGCATTCAGACTTTGATCGCTGTCAAACGCAAGCGTAAGCGCGCCGGAAGTATTGGCGGTGGTGGCCCGAACCGTGCCAGGCGCCACGTTGAACGGCGCAACAGTCCCCTGCCAGCCCCCTACCCCACCGGAAAACGGATTGGGTAAACCAAGGAGCACGGCCGCGCCCGAGGTGATTTGCGGAGCTGAAACGTTTATCCCGTCGTACACAAACAGCGCATCGAAGCCTTCTTCGGTATCAAAAGAAGTAAACTGAATAACGATTTTGTTACCCGCTGCCGAGGGCAAAAACGTCACGACCGAGCCGGCGCCGGATGGTGCAGAATATGGATTGGCAGTACCGCCATCGTCGGAAAAAGTGTAGGAGCAAGTACCCGGGGGAAGCAAAGAAACCGTCAGCGGGCCGTTGTTGTACGGCATGGAAATATGCGTTTGCGCCAAAATTGTAGTGGGCGCGCCCAATAATAGGCCCACAGCCAGCAAAAAACTACCGGCAGCAAATCGTCTTTTCATGAAAAGTATTATTTACGGTATTAAAGACACTTCAATTTGGGTGCGAAGAAAAGGTTTATTGGCGGGAGCGCAGAGGGCCATGCAGGTATCGGCTATTAATTGATAAAAATAACTTTCCGGGGCAGCGACAACAAATACCTGGCCGCTCTAAAGAAGTGGTCGGGTTTATTGTTTTTAATCCGCCCTGCCCAAGCCGTACCTTTGCCTTCAAAACCGCTGCACATGGCTCTTCAGAAACTTCCCATCGGGATACAGGATTTTCGAACCGTCATCGAAGACGGATATAAATATGTGGATAAGACCCGGTACATCCACAGCCTCGTCACGAGCGGCAAATTCTTCTTCCTCTCCCGCCCGAGGCGTTTCGGCAAGTCCATTACCATTGCTACGCTGCACGAACTGTACTCCGGCAGTCGGGAACTGTTTCAGGGGCTTTGGATCGAAGACAACTGGGACTGGGGCAAAAAGCATCCGGTGGTGCGGATTTCCTTTACGGCTATCGGTTATCAAAGTCTGGGGCTGACGGCTGCGCTGGAACAGGAGTTGCGGGCACTCGCCAAAACGCATGGACTAACCCTTAGCCAGGAGGGTACCAGCCCTATGTTCAAGGAACTGTTGACGAACCTTGCCAATCAACAAGGAAAAGTTGTGGTCCTCATTGACGAATACGACGCACCTATCATCAACTACCTTGGCAAAGACATTGACCTGGCTTACCAAAGCCGGGAAACGCTTAAGGAGTTCTATTCCGTTCTGAAAGATATGGATGCCCACCTCGAACTGGTCTTCCTCACCGGCGTCAGCAAGTTTTCCAAAGTCGGCATCTTCTCCGGACTCAACAACCTCCAGGACATCAGTATGCACCCGGCCTTCGCCACCATGCTGGGCTATACCCAGCAGGAACTGGAGGCCAATTTCGCTGAAGAAATCGCCGCAGCGGCTGTACATCTCCAACTTGACCGGGGAGAACTTCTGGAAAAAATGCGATACTGGTACAACGGCTACCGATTTGAGGAAAATTCGGCAAGTGTCTATAATCCAGTGTCCTGCAACCTGTTTTTCGACCGAAACAAGTTCGAGAACTTCTGGTTCGCCACCGGCACCCCCACCTTCCTCATCAACCTGCTCAAACAGCAGGGCTTGTACGATTTCAAACTGAACGAACAGTCCCAAATATCCTTCGACAGTTTCGACCTCGAAGACCTGCGCCCGCATGGCCTGCTCTACCAAACGGGTTACCTCACCATCCTCGGCCGCGACGAGTACGGCATATACCAACTCGGCTACCCCAACTACGAGGTCGAAAACTCCATGCTGGCCTACCTGCTGGAGGCCTTCGGCGGCGTGCCCAAAGGCTCCGGTCTCGTAATCGCGCTGCGCCTCGAAAAAGCCTTCGAAAACGACGACCTCGAACAAGTGGTGCACATCCTGCGCGGCATGTTCAGCGGCGTCCCGTTCCAGTTGTACGAAAAAACGCCCGAGCGCTTCTACCACGCCGCGCTTCACCTGCTGTTCAGTTACATGGGCCTGCGGGTCCACAGCGAGGTGTGCACCGCCGAGGGCCGCGCCGATGCCGTGGTGGAAACCTCCAAACGGGTGTACGTTCTGGAATTCAAACTCGATCAGAGCGCCGAGGCCGCCCTGGAGCAAATCCGCCGCAAACGCTACCACCAGGCGTTCTGGAACCTTGGCAAACCGGTCGTGGGTGTGGGGGTCAACTTTTCCAGCCAAACCAAAAACATCGAGGCGTGGACGGCGGAGGAGATGGGCGGAGTACGGTAGCCAGTGGACAGTCTACCGTGTAAATCCTTACTGATCTGAGCATCTTCGTCAGAGGTAGTGGCAAAAAGGACTGGCCGACAACGCTACCGGATGAGTAACCGATGCACTGCTGGCTAAACTCATTACAAAATTGGCCATCGTACGGCAACGATTGACCCCATACCGCAAAAGAGCATGGCAGAATCGGAGTGTTTGTTGTTCGTTGTTCACACTCCAATATCGGTACACGGTTCTGCTTTTTCAATGAACTTTTTCTCTGAGTGGACGCCGAAGGTGTCCAAAGTCTAAAAAAAATGCTCTGCTCCGGAAATTCGGAACAGAGCATTTTACTTTTAGGCAAGTTTGCAAACGAAAGGGGCAACTGTCCTATGACGGTTACCCCTTCTATTTTGTTTACTTCTTCTTGTTTACTTCATCTGAATCATCGTCTTCACGGCGCTGTCTTTCGCTGTTTCCAGTTTGTAGAACAGTACACCCGTCGTATTCAGCACCGAACGATCCACCGTCACCGCGTTCTGGCCCTTGCCAAAGTCGCCTTTTTGTGTGAAGATCGTGCGACCCGTTTCGTCGAAGATCGTCAGCGTCGCTGTCGTTGCCTCCGGCAGGTGGAAGCCAATCTGCGTCTTGCTCACAAACGGGTTCGGCTGGTTCTGGTACAACTCGAAGCCAAGGCCCGTGATCGTGGAACCGTTCGCACCGTTGAAGCGGAAGCCCACTTGCAGGCGCTCTGCACCGGCATTGTAAGCCTCAGCTTTCGTGATACGGCCCGATACACCCAACATGCGGCTCAGTTCGCCGGCTGCAGTTGCGCGGAACGTCAACGAGAACTCGCCTTGAACGTCGCCGTCCCAGCTCGTCGTCACGGCCTGCTCGGCTGCAAATATACCGAAGTTGGCCATGCTCATGTTAGCACCCGGCGTCACGTCCACCAGTTCCAAACCAGCGTGGTTCAGCGTGAACTGGTAGCCTTGTACTTTCTCAACTGCTTTGAACGTCACCGTGAACGTCTCGCCGGATTTCACAGTGCGGTCCTGAATATCGAATAACAAGGTTCCTGCCGTGCGGTCGTCCGTGCTCACCAGGCTGCTCGTCACGGCATTGCCGTTCACGTCGCCCACTTTCACCGACCAGAAGTCTTCTGCCAACTGGTTCGTTGCCATGTTCGCGATCTGCTTCGTTTCCGGGAACAGCGTCTGGAACGGATTCGACTGGTTCGGGAAGCTGAACGCCTTGTCCACAAAGCGCCATGAGGTGTTGTTCGGAAGCTCCGTGTAGATACCGAGGATCAACTTACGCAGTTCCACGATGTCGAACGTCGTGATCGAGCGGCTGTTGTTCGCATCCGCAGCGATCATCTTGTACGGCGTATTCAGCGGGTCAAGACCCAAAATGTGTTTGTTGATCAGCACCAGGTCAAACGTCGAAACGCCGTTCAGCGGATCGTTGTCCTTCAGCGGCGTCACCGTGTAGTCACCCAGGAACGGTACGCCTTGCAGCGCAAACTGACCCGAGGCGTCCGTCGTAGCCGTCATGCTCACCGGCGGTACCGTACCTTCCAGTGCCACCGAGGCGTCTTCCAGACCCGATCCCGATTCCGTCGTCAGCGCTCCGGCTACCGTGCCGTGCGTGACCGAACAGTTGTTCATGTTGTCTTGTACATCTACAAATGTCAGGCAGTAGTCCGCGTTGCCGGCAAGGTCAATGGACCACAGTTCTACGTTCTGCTTGCCCAGTTCCAGGCACGTGAACGTTACGTTTTTCTGCGGCGTATTGTCCGGGTTGCGCGGGAAGCCTGTGCCCTGGCCTGCCTTGCGGATAGCCGTCACCAGTTTGTTCGCCGGCGTGCAGTTGTCTTCCGTGTATTGCAGGAAGTCCGTATCCCACAGCGATACCATCTTGGTCGGCATGATGTTCACGCTCAGGCCATTGAGGCATACCACCGTAGGTTTCTTGCAATCCTTTACTTCAAACTCATACTCGCACGTCTGTTCGTTGCCGCAGCCGTCTTCGATCAGCCACTTGATCTTGTGCTTGCCGTATGGCAGTTCCGGGATCACATAGTTGGTCTGTGTCTGCTGCGTGTTCCAGCGAACAGAAGCCGTCTTGCTGTCGCCGCTCACCGTCGTCTGGATCGCGAAGCCGTATTTCTGGTTGCCCGGTACCGGCCGTTCATCAAACGCTTGGTTCGTACCCGCAGTTATGACGTTGTTGTACGGTACGGCGTTCCAGCCCAGACCGGCGATGCCTGTTTGGTTACTGTTGATTACCGTCTCCATCGTACCGTCGCCGTTCAGGTCCAGGAACAACAGGTAGCGGATATTGATGTTGGAGCCTGAGCACAGGTCTGTAGCTGTGATAGACAGGTCCGTCGGGCCTTCGCACAGGTCGTGGCTGCCGATCGTGTTGTCCCACCAGAACATCTCATTCCACAGGTCGCCAGCGTTCGGCGTCAGGTCGCATACTTCCTGCGGGCTGGACGGACAGTTGTCCACCACCGGTTTCTGCGTGTCTATGATTTTGATAATCTGCTTGTATTTGTAGCAGTTTGCGTTTGCATTCCAGTACGCTACACCGTAGTTGGTCGGCGTCTGGCCAGGAAGGATCGCAACTACTGTCGGAGCCCACGGCGCCGGCGTGCCGGGCGCCGATACGATCGGGCCGGGCAGGTTCGACGGGTGGTTCGTTGCCGGGTTCGGATTCGGATTTGGAACTACCGTACAACCAATATTCGGGTCGTAGGTACACCAGTTGATCACCGTCCACGTCCGCTCGATTTTGTAGCACGCATCCGGGACTACCGTGAATACTTCGTCCACATGCGATACACCCAGCAACTCACAGTCTTCACCGAAGAATGTTGGTTCGCCGTAGTTGCCTGTGCCGTCGCACACCGTCACGATCACGTCGTTCGGGAATCGTACAAAGTAGTTCTGGTTGTAGCTCACTATGACGCGTTGCGTGCACGTGCTTGATTGCCCGCCGCAGTCAAATGCGCGGAAGGTCCGCGTGATCGTGCCGCGGTTACACACCGTATCGAACAGCGCAATGTTGCGCGTCTCCGTGATCGTGTCCACGCAGCAATTGTCTTCTGCCGTAGCGAAGCCGTACGCCCACAAGGTCGCGTCGAAGTTCTCGCAAGTTACCGCCACGTTTGCCGGTGGTTTGCAGAACGGCTTGATCTTATCTTCCACGAACACCTGTACCATACAGTCGTTCGCGTTCAGTTCTTCGTATGTCAGCGATACCGAGCCCGTTTGGGCAACCAGGTCGTACACCCGCAGCACGACCATGATCGTGTCGCCGATGTCTTCGCAGCAGAACAGCACCTGGTCGTGGAACTGGCTATTCGACTGGCAGCCGTTGGAATTCATCCGGCGGGCTTTGAACGATACCGTGCCACAGTTGTCGTACGAGCCGTCGTCGAACGTCGTCGCATTTACATATGCTTCGCCGCTAACGCCCAGCGATACGTTGGTGAACTCGTCGCATGCCGGTACCGGAGGGGTCCGGTCGTCCACCGTCAGGCGGAACGTGCATGTGCGAATGTTGGCACAAGCATCTTCTACCGAATACGTCACCGTGTGTGCGCCTAAGGGCAAACACTCCGTCAGGCCGAAAGCAACCAGCGTATCCGGTGTCCAGTGGTTGTTGCCCGAAAAATCTTGCAGCGAACCGATGAATTCGTACGTGTTCAGCACCATGTTCGTAACCGGATCGCGTACCACGATGCGCGCCGTGGCATTGTTGATCCGCGAGCAGGCATCTTCTACGATGACATCCGGAAGGTCCGTCGAAGCGCAGCAGCCGTTAGCATCGGTGCCGACGGTCAGGTTCGCAGGGCACGACAGCGCCGGGCCGGTGACATCTTCCACTTTGATCACCTGGATGAAGTATTGCGGGTTCTGGTTCGGCGGGGTCGGGCTGGTCGGTAAGCACCAGTCGTACACCGTCCAGGTGCGCAGGATTTTGTACGTGCCGTCGCATACCGGGAGTACCTGGTCCACGTGGGCTGTTTGAATCTCGCAAGCGCCTACCGTCGGAAGGATCAGCCAGTTCTGGTTGAACGCCGTGAAGTACGGAGCGCCCGTAGCTGCCGGGGTTGTGTTCACGCCGGCGGCGGAGCACGAGAGCGTCACGTCGGATGGGAACAGTACGTTGTTGATCCCGCGGCGTTCGAAGTTGATCGTCTGGATGCAGGAACTCTTGTTGCCGCTACCGTCCGTTGCCGTCCACGTGCGGCGCAGGCGTGCGCTGAACTGTTGCGTGCAATCGAGATCCGTGTAGTCGTCCACATATTCCAGCGTAGCCGGCGGACAGTTTTCCTGAACCGTCGGGAAGGCATTTTGCACACCAAGTGTATTGAGAATGTAGTTCGGATCGTAGTTGTCCACTACACACACCAGGTTGTAGTTGTTGCACGTCATTTTTGGTGGCAGTTTGTCTTCCACCTTGATGGTGCCCCAGCAGATGTTGCCTGTGCAGATGTCGGTTATCCGTACTTGCAGGGTCTTGCCAATGTGCGAGCAGTCCACTGTATTGCCGATGCTCTGGTTGTTTTGAAGCACCGATACCGTGTAGAATTCGTATTCATAGGTGCCTTCCAGCACCATATCCGATTCAATTACTGCAATACCCGCCGTATCCAGCGACACTTGTACATTGTCGTTGCACACCGGCGCTGCGCTTTGTTTGAAGCCTAAGCGTACGATATCGCTCACCGAACCGCAAGGCCCGGTCGGGTCTGCGCTCGTCAGCGTCAGCAGGACGAAGCCCGCGGCGTAGTCTGCTGCGCTCGGTACGTATGTTGTCGCGCCGGGGAACGAGGCATTCGGCTGGAATGTGCCCGTGCCGGAGGTTGCCCACGAGCCCGTGGTCACACCGCTACCGTTGGCCGTGATCGTGGCATTCAGCAGCGACAGGTCCAGCGTGGAGCCGGGGCATACTTTGATATCGTTGCCCGCGAATACCAGCGGAAGGGTGTTGATCGTCAGCAACAGGGTATCTGATACGGCCGGGCAGGGACCTGTTGGGTCGTTGCTCGTGAAGCGCAATGCTACTGTCGTGCCGTATTCGCTCACTGCCGGTATGTAGGTCGTTGTCGCGGTGTTTGGTGTCACGAACTGCCCTACTCCACCGCTCCACGTGCCGCCGGTGGCTCCGCCACCAAGGGTTGCCGTCAGCGTTGCTACCTGGTTTTGGCAGATCGCAACATCCGGTCCGATATTTACCTGCGGACGCGGATACACTGTGTACGTGAACGTGATCGGTGTGCCGTTGCAGGTCGTGGCGCCCGTTGTCAGAGACGGCGTAACCGTGATCGTTGCGGTTTGGATTGTCGTGCCGCTGTTCAGGGTTATGAACGACGGGATGTTGCCCGTACCACTTGCAGCAAGACCAATCGAGGTATTGCTGTTCGTCCAGTTGTACACCGTAGCGGGGAAGTTGCCGCTAAAGGTGATCGCGTTGGTCGCTTCACCGCTGCACAGTGCAGGCTGGTTCGGCACCGCGTTTACTGTCGGGTTCGGGTTCACCGTGATCGTGAACGTCCGCGGAGTACCCGGGCAGCTCACGCCGTTGTTGGTGTAGTTCGGCGTCACCGTGATCGTACCCGTCGTGGCAACGAGCACAGTCGCTGCCGTGAAGGAGATGTTGCCCGTACCCGAAGCAGCAAGACCGATTGCGGTGTTGTTGTTGGTCCAGGAGTACGTGGTGCCTGTAGTGGTCGTCGTGAAGGCAACCGTCGTCAGCGAGCCACTGCATGCATTTACATTGGCGGGCTGGTTTACCTGCGCGGTCGGGTTCACTATGATTGTCACTATAACCGGCGTACCCGAACAGAACACCCCGTTGTTGGTGTAGGTCGGCGTTACCGTGATCGTCGCCGTTACCGGTGCGCCACCGTTGTTGATCGCCGTGAATGACGGAATGCTGTTGCTCGTACCGCTTGCGGCAAGACCAATCGTCGTGTTGTTATTCGTCCAGTTGAACACCGTACCCGTTACCGTGCCGGTGAAGTTGACCGTCGTCGTCGGGGCGCCGTTGCACACGGTTTGTATGGAAGGCGTTGCACCTACCGTCGGCGTCGGGTTTACCGTGATCGTAAACGTGATCGGTGCGCCCGTGCAGGTTATGCCATTGTTTGTATAGGATGCTACCACCGTGAATGTGCTCGTCAGCGGCGCATTCGTGGCATTCGCAGCCGTAAATGCCGGAACATTACCGGAGCCGCTCGTTACGCCAAGGCCAATCGCCTGGTTGGTACGCGACCACGCGAAGGTGGCGCCGGGAACATTGCTTGTGAACACTACCGACGGAACAGCAGCGCCGTTGCAGTAGGTCTGGTTGGATACTGCGTTCACCGAGGGAACCGGGTTCACCGTGATCGTAAACGTGATCGGTGCGCCCGTGCAAACAGCCCCCGTGGAGGGGTCGGTCACCGGGGTTACCGTGATCGTGGCTACGGCAGGTGCATTGCCGCTATTGATTGCGGCGAAAGCAGCGATATTGCCCGTGCCCGATGCCGCGAGGCCAATAGCAGGGTTGTCGTTCGTCCAGTTGTACACCGTACCTGGAACCGGGCCGCTGAAGTTGACTGCGGCTGTATTGGAAGCGGCACAAACCGTTTGGCTGGATACCGGATTCACCGAAGGAATGTCCACCACGATGAGTGCAACCGTAGCCGACGGGCGGCAGGATGGGTCCGTGGGCAGCAGGTCGAGAATGGCGTAGATGTAATACGTGTCACCAGTGGCAAAGGACGTAGTGGTCTCGGCTGTCGTTCCGCCGTTGCCCAAGCCGCTATTGTCCACCGTAGCGATCACCGTGCCGCCGATATACGGAGTGGCAGTCGGTGCATCGTAATATTTGAACGTAATGCCGTAGGTCGAACCCATGTCAATCAGGTTAGATGCCGTAAGCGTAACCTGTTCGTTGATGCAGACACCGGTAGGAGTGGCAGCCAAAGCGCCAACTACCGGACAAGCATCGCAGCCGCCGGGGCCAAGCAGCGAAACCTGTAGCGTGGTGGTGCAGGCATTGGCCCCGGTCACTGTAACAAGATAAGTACCCACCGTCAAACCACTCTGGTCTTCCTGGCCTTGAACCAGCCCAGCGCCGTTAGGCGTAAACCAGTTATAGGTGAAGGGGGCTGCGCCGCCTGCTACGGTTAGATTTATCGAACCATTGAAGGACACGCAGGAAGTAGGTTCAACATGGGTTTCCGTCAGTTCCGGAGCAGGAAGAACAGAAACCATCGCCGCAGCTCCTGCAGTACAACCATTTCCATCGGTAACAATTACGGAATACTGGCCAGCAGTATTGGTTGAGATTGACTCTGTAGTTTCACCACCTGGCGCCCAGAGGAAAGTAAGGCCGCCGGAAGCCGTCAACGTTGCCAATTCATTGGAACAGATAGTACTATTGGAAGGTGTAATTGCTGCAACAGGGAGTGGATTTACAACAATTGTAGCAGCAGATGTTGTTGTGCACCCCGCTGCATTCGTAACGGTAACCGTATATGTATCAGCAACTGAAACACTGATAGCATCAGCTGTTGCGCCAGTGCTCCAGAGGTAGGTATTGCCGCCACTTGCCGTCAAGGTCGCCGAGGCTCCCGAGCACAGAATGCCGTCATTGTCTGATATTCCAGATGTTTCCGAAATGGAAATAGCAGCCGCTGGAAGTGCTTCTACCGTGATATCGAACGTGCAGGTAAGTGCACAGAGCGTATAGGTAATGGTATGTGTGCCTACACCTGCAACAGCAGGATTGAACATGCCGGCGCTTACACCATTGCCGCTATATGCTCCACCAGCAGGAGTAGCACCCGCAAGCGCAAAGGCTGGGTCGTTGAGACAGACTGAAAAGCTGCTTGGGCATATAGGAGGATCATTTTGGATGGTAGCGACGACCGGTTCACGATCCGATTCACAACCCGTGCTAACTTGCCAGTTGTAGAACCAGTAGTACGTAGCACTTCCCGGATTGGTAATAAAACCGCTTGTAACTACGACATTACCGCTAGCGGAAGTGTAGGGATAGGTATTTCCCGAAGTTTCGCGAATAAGATTTCCGGTCATTGCGGCAGAAACCATCCGATAACCGGTACCGACCGGCACATCGAAATTTACCGGGATAGTAACCAATACCGGACTGCCCGTGCTGCCTGCAGGAAAGGTAAATGGTCCGGCAGTAGCCAATACAGTGCCGGCGCTATTCTGTAACTCAACACTGATCGTGCCACCGGCTGCGGCTACGGAATAAATGTCAACGGTATTGATTGTTACATCAGTATTAACCACATTGAATACAAGTCCCCATTGGTTACCGCTCGTATTGAGCGTTGTGAGATACGTTGGTTTCGCGGCGCTCTCGAGACTACCACCCTCATTTGCACCAACATAATAGGTAGTCGTAGTGGTAAGTGGTGGCGTATTGAAGGTATTACCTGTTCCAACAGGTTGACCGCCTGAAGAGGCCACATACCAGCTCAACGTAGCGCCTGCGCTGGCGGTAGCGCCAAGTTGTACCGAAACAGGACCAGGCCCGCATGCCGATCCAGGCGCCGTCGTCAGAACAGCCGGGCTGTTCACTATAACAGAAGCCGTGGAGGACGGCGATGCAGCAATCGGCACACCGCCACACGTAACAACACAACGGAAATCCGTTGACGCTGTAATACCTATCACGGTATACGTGGGTGTCGTAGCACCTGCAATCGGTGTCCAGGTATTGGCGCCGGCCGGCGAACTCTGCCATTGATACTCTGCACCGGTAGAAGGATCGCCGCCCAAGGATAGCTGCACATTACCCACAAGGCAAATGGCGTTGGGTACAGCCGATGCCGTAACAGTGGTTGGCGAAGCTAAAATAGTGTAGGACTTGACGCCACTCACCGGGAATGCTCCGGCGGCCAATGCTACACTTGCCGGTGTGAAACCAGCAGGATAAATGGCGATGCTGGTACCAACATTGGTCGGCACGACAATATCCTGGGCGACAACAAAATACTCTATCACATCGCCTGACACCACAGCGCTGGTCAGCAAACTATAGTTCAAGGCGAAGGAAAATGGCGAGCTGCTGTTTCCCGCCTCCACATATTTCCAACCGTTGTCGGCGGAAGTATTCGTTGCTGGAAGCACATTGTCTTCCGTAGATTTTTTAAACCAGATTCTCGGTTTGGTCCCACCCGCTGTATTCACGCCGGTAGCATCGGTGATCGTTGCACTCAGGGAGACCGGAGTAGTACAAATGGAGTTTGTAATATCCGTGTACGCAATAGCCGGACCAGACAAGTCAACTGCAATGAATCCGCCTTCGTCGGCGCCCATATCCGGGGCAAATCCCATACCCATGTAACCAGGGTTGCCAGCGCGGATATTTCCGTCATAGTCATCTTCAATTCCGGCCACATTTATACCGCCGCTTTCCGCTTGTGTTGGCACGGCCGGATCCAGGTGGAGGAAGTTGGACGACGCACCCGCAGTACTCAGGAAGGTTGGATTTTCTGTGACGGAGTTGGCATCTGCAGGAGCAACGCGATTCTTAAAGGCCGTAATTGCCTGGTCGGCGTTGGTGCCGTCAAAAAAGATCAGGTTGCTTGCGCCAGGAGTGCCGGCGTAGAACATATTATTGTTCGAAGCCGTGTTGTAATTGTTCAGTGCCGTACTGGAGCGCTGGTAAGCAACAGTAAAACCTGTACCTGCTGGCGTAGAAAGATTGACAAAAATATTGTTGCGTAAGGTAAGATTGGCCGTGGTAGCGGTCGTTGAGGTCGTTACAAAAAGGGCTGCCGTAGCAAAGTTGGCGCCTACTGTAGAACCGTTGACATATACGGTATTGTACGACAAATTGACCATCGTGCTGGCCGTCGTCGTCGTCACATTAATCCCACGAAGGGTTGGAGCTGTAGCCGAGGACGAACTGGCATTGGGTGCTGACAGGTCCCCAATAAGGTTGTTGTAAACATTATACATACCAGCTGTACCCAAACTGCCAAGCAAAAGACCGGAGACGGTCGGTGCTCCGGTAGAGGTGCTCCGTATATTGTATATTTTGTTATTGAAAATAGTTGGCGAACTACTGGCTTGGTTGATGCCCGCCACGGTCGTACCGGCTGTCACAACATTGAAGACCAGGTTATTCGATACCGTTCGCGTTCCAGTAGTAGAGAATGCGTAGATACCGTACGTAGTCCCTGTTCCGCTGTGTGTCAGGTTCGAAACGGTATTGTAGTTGTAGTTCTCGTTAACCGGCGAAGAGATATTGTAAATACCATACAACACACCTGAACCTGTCGTCTTGATGCAGGTCAGGTTATTCACCGTGTTGCTGTCCACTACTATAGTGCCTGTGGACGCCTGAATACCGTACATGGTACTCGTGGTACCTGTTCCGTCAATGCTCAGGTTTTGAACCGTGTTGCTGTTGATGGCTACGTTCATACCGGCAATGCCAACAGTAAAAGCGATACCAATGGTGGTGCCGCCCGTAGTGCCTGTACGGCTCAGGTTGCTCACCGTATTATTACGCGCATTGACCGTCATAGCAGCATTACTAACACTGTTGTGTATGCCGTAAAAAACACCTGTTCCCGTCAGTGCCGGAGCACTGTAAGACATGTTCGACACCGTGTTGCCGTTCATATTCAGGTTCGCCGCAGTCGCAGAGGTCCAGATACCATAAAAGCCTCCGGTTGTAGCCGTCAGGTATTCACCCGTGATGGTGTTGTTATTAATGCTGACCGTATTGCCGGCAGGCGTAGCCCCCAACTCGTTGCGAATAGCCGCAACCACCTGTGTGGTACCTGCACCTTTGACCGTGACATTGTTATTATTGATCGTAGCGCTGGCGCTGGTCGAAGACGAGTTACACCAGATGCCGTAAAGGACATTCGGGTGATTCACTCCTCCCCCGTTATTGTTGTTGATCGTATTGAACGAGCAGTTGAAATCCCACTGATTGTTGACAAAAAGAGCATCGGCAGTTGCCGTTGTTGCTGCACCACCACCGTAGTTAATGATCGTATTGCCTGTAGAGGCTGCGATACCGCCCACGTCATTGCCGGTATCCGCCAATGTGAACGGCGTTGGTGCCGAATAGGAGATAAATGAAATCCCTTGCTGTACGTTCTGGATGGTATTGGAGAAAAACTTATTGAACGAGTTCGTACCAGCCGAAGTCGTCGGTGTAATACCTGCATTGCTCGTCGCCGAACACCACAGTACTACAATACCGTTCGAACCGGGATGCCAAACACCGGCACCGGCGGCGACATTATCGCGGGTTAGCGTAATCGTACAGTTCTTGATGGTGTTGTTTTGACAGCCGTCCGTATCAGAATTCTTGAACAGGCCATATCCATATTCCATCCAGGTAGTTACATCCGTATTCGCCGGATTTTCCTGCAAATCAATCCCGTCAATGGTCACCCAATCACTACCCGACAGGCTAAATAAACCATCGCGCTCCTGGCTGGAAGGTGTGTTGGCACCCGTGTAAGCCGTAAGCAAGGGATTGGCACCGGCGCCACTTTTTTGAATGGTAATCGGGTTGGCCATAGTACCCGTAGCGGTCAGATTAATCCGCGCAGCAAGCGTCTCCGTATGCCCGGCCACCACGTTTACCGTGATCGTGCCCGTGTGAACACCGTTGTTGATCGCGGTGATCGCATCCGCCAGCGTAGTGTAGCCGGCGTTCATGTTGCCACCCGTAGCGGTGACCGTGATCTGCGCTTGCAGGCTCTGCGCGAAAAGGCCAAAAAGGCCGAATCCCGTCAGAACGAACGCGCGAACTGCGCTCTGTTGAATTCCCCGCAAGGATGCAAGCAGGCAAGAGGTGTAATTTGTGTACATTCTTCTCATGAGTTGATGGACCGGAATAAATAAAATATTAAAGCCGGAAGACAAGTCCCGCCCGGCACCTGCCAGGCGTACCTGTTCCGGTACATTACACACTGCGGTTTTTGATAAAAACCGGACAATCAGCTGAATTTAAATCAGTTGAATATCTAGGATTTCGAATAAAATGACATCTTGGAAAGCCGAAAAAAAGAAAATCTGAAAATTTTTTCGGCAACGGATCAGGAGGGAGCGTATTCCAAAAGTGGGAAAAAACCAATGGAAAAAGCCTGATGCCAAAGCTGTCATGAGATTATCAATATAAGCGGATTAAAAAAAGATACGCAAATGTAAGTCTAAACTTTTCGCTTTAAGCTGCCTCTTCCATGGATTTTTTGGAATTGCCTTCCAGGTTGGACAAACTTGACGGCTCTTGTTGCAAAAATGCCCAGTACTGTACGTTGACACACGTTGCTACACACACCCAAAAACAACGCAGGCCGTTCCGGCACCCCGGAACGACCTGCGTTCAAAATGAAAGCACTTTTGGTCGAGAACGGGACAACGCCCGCCCGATTCCTTAATCCATCAAAATCAAACGCTTCGTGTACACCTGGCCGCTTGCGCGCACCGATACCGTGTGCAATCCGGCCGCAGCCCCTGCCTGACGCAGGTTCACCCGCAACAGAGATTCTTCCACCGTGGGTATGCGCTGCTCCCAAATCAACTGACCCAGTTCGTTGTGGATCGAGACTACAACAGTCTCGCCCGCAAAGTCGCTCAATCCGATGCTTACCCAGTCAGCTGTCGGGTTGGGAAGCAGTATGACCGTTTTGAGAGTTGCGTTTCGAGTTTCGAGTTGATCCATCTCGTCCGTGCGGTCCTGCATCGGCGCAAAAGGCGTCGGCAATACCGTGTACGTCTGGGTGTGTTGCTTCGCGTTGCCGCACTGGTCCGTTGCCGTCCACGTGCGCGTTACCGTGTAGCCGGTGGCGCAGTCACCTGCCGTCTGCGTCTGCTGCATCGTAACTGTGGCCGAGCCGCAGTTGTCTGTAGCCGTTAGCGTCGGCGCAAGCGGTACGCAGTTCGGTGCACATACTACCGTTGTGCTGGCAGGCAGGTTGCCCGTGAAGTTCGGCGCCTGCGTGTCCTGTACCGTGATGACTTGCGCCCTGGTGGTCGCATTTCCACACAGGTCCTGTGCCCGCCAAGTACGCGTCAGCGTGTAGTTATACAGGCAGTTGCCGTTGGTACGCACCTGACCAAGATAGGTGATCTGCACATACCCACCGCATCCGTCGGTTGCTACCGGATTGGTTAGCGCCGGCAAGGGCTGGCTGCACTGCACCGTCACGTTGTTCGGGAACGACGTGAATGTCGGCGCCGAGTTGTCCTGAATCGTAATGATCTGTGCGGCGGTAGTACTGTTGCCGCACGCGTCTGTCGCTTTCCAGGTACGCATGATCTGGTAACTACCGGGGCAAGTAGCGTTCATATTCCACGAACCAACGGGCACTACGGTTACAGTGCCGCCACAGCCGTCCGAGGCCGTTGCTGCACCCATGGGTGGAATCGGGTCGGTACACGCGAGCGTTACATTGCCCGGCACGGATGTAAACACCGGCTTGCCGTTGTCCACCACCGAGATGCGTTGCGAGATCGAGCGCGTGTTATTGCAGTTGTCCGAAGCTACCCAGCGGCGGGTTAGCGTGTAGCGGTTCGTGCAAGTGCCGTTCGTACGCGTCTGACCGACGTACGTGATGGCCACATTGGCGTCGCAGTTGTCCGTAGCCACGGGGGTTGCCGGATTCGGAATGGCATCGCACTGTACCGTGATATTGGCCGGCGGGTTCACAAAATCCGGTTTCTGCGTGTCAATCACATTGATGCGTTGCGTGGCCGTACGGGTGTTGCCGCAAGCATCCGAAGCTGTCCACTGGCGTACCAGAATGTACGAGTCCGTGCAAGCACCATTGGTCTTGGTCTGTCCGTTGTACACGATCGTCACATTGCCACCGCAATTGTCGTTGGCCACAGGTGTGCCCGGTGCGGGAACACTGTTGCACTGAACGGTTACGTTGGCCGGGACAAAAGTGAATATTGGCGCTGAATTGTCTATCAATGTGATTTGCTGTGTACACGTAGCGGTATTATTCGAGGCATCCGTAGCTATGTAGGTACGCACAACCCGGCGGCCTGTCATACAAGACGATGGCGGATCCAGGAATACGTCGCTGACGAACTCAACCGACTGGACCGTGCAGTTATCCGAAACTATGACATTGGCAGGATTCGGCAAAGAAAGATTGCAATTCAACGTCACAGCCGGCGGACAGGTAATTGATGGCGGCAGTACATCTTGCACCGTAACGGTGATTGTTGCATCGTCGCAGTTCTGCGGGTTCAGGTTTTCACATATCCGATATTGGATCGTGTAAACACTTGGAGGTGTACCCGCAGGCATACTTACAATACCTGTAGCCGGATCAACGCTCGGCACCGGGTCGCCCGGGGCCACCGGAGTCGCCGGGGTCACGACCGACAAGGTCACTTCCGCCGGGTTCACCAGAGCGCCGTTCAACTCGTCGTTTACAAACGCATTGCCCATGTTCGGATTGGCCACACAAGCTGTCAACGGACCGTACGTGTCGTCGTTCGCCTCGATCACCGGTGGCACAACCGTCACCGTAATAGTCGCCGGGTCGCAGTTCGTCGGGTTCAGGTTCTCGCAGATTTGGTAGTCTATCGTGTAGATGCCCGCAGGAGTACCCGCCGGTACGCTCACCACACCCGTCACCGGGTTCAGTACCGGTACCGGTCCGCCGTTGATCGGCGTAGCCGGCGTCAGCACCGTGGCCGTGATTTCCGTCAAATCTACCTGTACGCCGTTCAGCAAGTCATTTTCCAGCAAGGCATTGCCCACGTTCGGGTTGCCAACATAGCCGTTCACCGGACCGTAGTTGTCGTCTTCAGCCACAATCGGGGCCGGAGCAACGTCCACCGTAATAGTCGCCGGGTCGCAGTTCATCGGGTTCAGGTTCTCGCAGATTTGGTAGTCTATCGTGTAGATGCCCGCAGGAGTACCCGCCGGTACGCTCACCACACCCGTCACCGGGTTCAATGCAGGTACCGGTCCGCCGTTGATCGGCGTAGCCGGCGTCAGCACCGTGGCTGTGATTTCCGTCAAATCTACCTGTACGCCGTTCAGCAAGTCATTTTCCAGCAAGGCATTGCCCACGTTCGGGTTGCCAACATAGCCGTTCACCGGACCG
>JBGSKO010000014.1:0-9901 GCA_041741155.1 Saprospiraceae bacterium
CTTATCGAACTCGGCCCGGACACCACTATCGCGCTTGGTGACTCCATTCGCCTATCCATAGATAATGTCGTCAACGTCCCAGACAGCACGCTGACCGTCAGCCTCGATCCGTCCTACCTCGATACCGTGTTCAATGACCCGACGTTCAAGCCGCTTACGTCCTTCCGCTACTTCCTCACCGTTATTGATTCCAACGGCTGCAGGGCTACCGACAACCGAACCGTTATCGTGGACAAGACACGGTACGTGTACATTCCGAACGTATTCGACCCCGGTGCGCCCAATACCAACGCACTGCTGTATATCTCCGCCAAATTCCCCAACCACGTTACCGGTATCAAGTCCTTCCGGATCTTCGACCGCTGGGGTAATGCCGTCTTCGAACGATTTAACTTCTACCCCAACGACCCCGCTGTCGGTTGGGATGGTTCCGTCAGAGGTTCCAAAGGTCATGTCGGCGTTTATACTTACTTCGCTGAAATCGAATTTATTGACGGAGAAGTTATCCTCTACAAAGGAGATGTAACGCTCCTCCGAAATTATTGATCTTCTGTGTTTTGATTGCTCAAGGCCCCTGTCATTGTAAAATGGCAGGGGCCTTGTTTCTTACCGCTTGTACTTGGCTTGACGAGGCAATTCCTGTAGTTTTGCCGGATTTTTCATTCCAAAAATCGAAACGCATCCAAAAAGCGCGCTGTGCAAAAACTCTGGCTCAAAAACTTTGAATTCCAGATCAGTCCAAACACCTGGAACGCCGCCCAGGATTTGGTGCTGGCCGGAGCCGTCCGTAGTCTGCAGGAAGTAGAAAAACACTTCTGGGTGGCTACTGTGGTGGATGGTATAGCACAATACGAAGTGGAAACCATCATCACACCGAATAAAATCAAGGCTTTTACCTGCGAATGCTGGGCCGAGGGACGGCGCCTGATGTGTCCGCACATAGCGGCTGCCCTGTTTAAAATTCGACAGTTTTTGGAGCAAAAAACCGAGGCAAGGCAAGCCAAGGTCCAAACCGAACAGCACGAAAAATCGAGTAGATTAACCGTGCAAAACGTGCTTAAAAATGCTCCTGCGGATGAACTGAGTGCGTTTGTGCGGGCATATTCCCGCCGCGATCGCGATTTCGCGCTGGCGCTGAAAACATGGTTTGCCGGCACCATCACCGACAACGACAATCCTTACCTGCTGGTGCTGGATGCCGCCCTGCCGCGTCACGTCGCTACACGCCCGCTGCAAACACCAGAAGTACGCCGTTTGCGCAACACCCTCAACGACCTTGAAAACCAACTAAAAAACGCCGCTACGACTGTCAATGCGTCGCTGGTTTTCCAGATTTCGACAGCCATTCTGCAAAAAACAACACCTCTTTTGGCAAAAATGGGGGAGAAGCGCCAGGAGCAATTATCGCAGTATTGCCATCTAGCCGTCCAGCATCTGATCCAGTTGTCTACGGAACACCTCGCTCCGGATTTGCGCGAAAAGCGACGTACGTTTCTCCTCGACTACCTGACTCTTGGGGCATGCCCAGCGGCGCTGGAGCGCATTATTTTACCTTTTTTAGCGCAGGCAGCAGCCGACGATGCCTTCTTCCTTGACATCCGGAACCTGTTTGATCACACACCCTACCCTGCCCCGTCCGTGCTGTTGCACTTGTTTCTGGCAGCTCTTGCGCAACGCAAACGACCGGAGGGCGCCGCGCGGGTGCTCCAGGATTATGCCGACCGACCGGCACAAGCCCGGGATGCGATTTTTACCCTTTACCAGTTGCATTACTGGGAGGCCGCGTTGTCTTCCGGTGAATATTTTTTAGAAAAAAACCTGCTCACTGCCGGTCATCGCCGGGAGGTAGAGGATATGCTGCTCGCCGCCGCAGAGAAAGCGGGAGACCGACCGCGGCACACGGCGTACCTCCGCCAGCGCTACCGGCAGTACGGGAACGAGTCTGTACTGGAACGCCTGAAAATACTCGCCGGTCCCGACTGGCCGGAGGAACAAAAACGACTCCTGACCGAACTGCGTGCCGCCGGAGATGATGCCAAAATAGCACCGTTGCTGGCTGCCGAGGGTGACCTGGATGCGCTGGCCGCGCATTTGGAGCACCAACATGACCTGGCAGCCCTGCGGCTATTTGAGCACCTGTTTTGGCCTGCCCGTACTGCTTTTGTGCGCGACTATTACGTTTCGAGACTGTCCGAGCACCTGGCGGAGCACTTTGGCAAACAAGCAGCCGAATACATACGCGACCAGCTTGCCGGGTTGATTCGAAAAGGCCAAAATGCCCTCGCGGGAGAAATCGTGGCTGCATTGATCGCACGATTCCCCGACCGACAGGCATTGCCCGAGGAACTGGCGGAAATATTTCCAAAAACCAAACGGACCCCCCTTTTTTAATGCTGAACACTACCGTTACCGTATGAAAGTTGAAGTTTGGGCCATCGGCAAAACAACAGAATCCTATCTCGAAACAGGCATCGGGATATTCGAAAAACGCCTGAAAAATTACCTGCCCTTTGCCTGGACGGTGCTGCCAAACGCCAAGGTAAAATCCACCGAAGGTACCGTACTGAAACTGGAGGAGGCCAAGCTCGTGCTCGCCAAATTGAACCCGGACGACTACCTGGTTCTGCTCGACGAACGCGGCCAGCAGCACAGCTCTGTTGAGTTGGCCCGCTGGATGGAACAGCGCCTGAGTGCGTCGAACCGGCGTTTGATATTTCTTATCGGTGGTGCTTTTGGGTTTTCCCAGGAGGTTTATACCCGTGCCAATGCGCAGATTTCCCTGAGCCGCCTTACCTTTTCGCACCAAATGGCGCGGCTGTTTTTTTTGGAACAATTGTACCGCGCTATGACCATCTTGCGCAACGAACCATACCACAACGAATAATGGCAATTACCTTCATCATCATCGGCTTTACCGTCCTCTTTTCACTTTGGGCCTTCAACAACCACGACGTTATTTACAAATTCAAACACTGGCCCTACGCAGAGGCCCGCAGCGGGGAATATTACCGCTGGCTCACCGGAGGCTTCCTGCACGGCGACAACATGCACCTGTTGTTCAATATGATCACTCTGTACTTTTTCGGCCGAGTGGTGGAGGAATGGTTTGGCGTGCTGTTTCCGGGAGTTGGCCCGTTTTTGTACTTGTTTTTTTACCTCATCGCCATTGTAGCAGCCTCACTGGCCACGTACTACAAATACCGGGATGTGCAAAGTTTTGCCAGCATAGGCGCTTCAGGAGCCGTATCGGCGGTGCTGTTTGCCTCCATTTTGCTGAATCCGACCATGAGCCTGTACCTGATGTTCATCCCCATTCCGATCCCCGGATTTGTGTACGGCATCTTTTACCTGTGGTATTCTTCTCGCGAAGCCAACCGCGGCGGCGACGGAATTGACCACGTCGCGCACTTTTACGGGGCGGTCTTCGGCTTTTTGTTCCCCATTGCACTCAAACCGGTCCTGCTTCTGGCATTTATTGACCAGTTGACCGGCTGGCTCGGCTCCTTGTTCTCGTAATGTTGGCGCCGGGACATTTTTGCAGCTTATCCCGCTGCGCGGAAACAAAGCACAGTACCTTTGCAACCAATTTCCCGAAAGGGTGTTTCAACATTCAATATCAGCGGAAACGCATATTTATCCCTTCATAAATTTTTTGCAGCGATGGCACATGAATTCACGGATGCAACCTTCCAGCAGGAAGTCATCCAAAGCGACAAAGTAACCTTGATTGACCTGTGGGCAGAATGGTGCGGTCCCTGCCGCATGATGACCCCGATCGTAGAAGAACTCTCTGCGGAGTACAAAGACCGTGCGGTGATCGGAAAACTCAATGTAGATGACAACCCGGAAGTGCCCACCCAATATAACGTGCGCGGCATACCTACGTTCCTGTTGTTCAAAAACGGAGAGCTGAAAGAGAAAATCGTTGGCGCGCAAACGAAGCAAACGCTTCAGAACAAAATCAATGCGTTGCTTGCCTGAGGCTTCTACCTCCAAAAAAACGGCGTTCGGCTTAAAGCGGAACGCCGTTTTTTGTTTGCCCGCAACAAAGCCTGCCGATATTGGCCTACTTTTGCGGCCTATTAGTGAACACTACTTTTTATAAAAAATGGAAGCGAACGATACCTCCAAAATAAGTGACATCACCATCCGTGTAGCCCTGGACCAGGACCGGGTGCCCACCAAGATCGAATGGTCGGCCACGGACATGCACGAAGCGGGCAAAATGGACGAGTGTAAGGCTATGGCTGTGGCACTGTTCGATAAGGATCACCGCGACACCCTGCGCATTGACCTGTGGACCAAGGAAATGCAGGTACAGGAAATGGATCGGTTCATGTACCAAATCCTGCGTTCGCTCGGCCAAACATACCTGCGTGCCACCCAGAACAAAGAATTGGCGGAAGAACTCGCCAAGTTCGCGCACTATTTTGGTGAAAAAACAGAGGTTATTCCGAAGTAAATTTACATCCGTAAGTCCTCCACATGCACACCGGGGTAGTCCTTGCCTTTGAGTTGGAAATGATCGGAGGAGAACGATTTTCCCGGCGTGAGGCGCGTGATCTCAAAAGCGTATCGGGAGCCGTCTTTAGCAAACGCCTTGATGCTCTCAATCGTGGAGGCTTTCTCATTCACACTGACGCGCAGTTTGGAGTACTCCGATTTTTTGTCGGTTGGCTTGAATTCAATCTGGGTTAACACGCGCGTTTTTTCGGCAACCTTGTCGGTGATGGCATACAGAAAATCACCTTTTTGGTAGCGCCGCAGCAGGTCCCGAGGCGTAAGAAAACCGCTCTCACCGTCGGGTTCGGCATCAGTAATCTGGATTTCCTTGTTGTTTTTCAGATAAATCCACGTAGCCTTGCCGTCGCTGGCGATGATCTGTTGGTCCATTTCGAGGCGGAACTTGTTGCCGTCCTGCGCGATGGTTCCTTTTTGCACCTCCTTGGGTTGTCCAGGCACTTCGATGGTGAGCGTAAACGCAGCCTCCAGGGTTTTGTAGCCCTCGTATTTTTTGCGGATGCGGTCGAGTACCTTTTTGGCTTCTGGGTCCACTTTTTCAGCAGGTGCGGCAGTTTGGGCGTTCAGAGCAAGCGTGAACGACGCGAAAAGAGCGAAAAACAGTATTTTTTTCATTAGTGACGAATGATGAACGATGCGTTGTAAGGGGAAAGTAATCGCGGCCTGAAACGGTAAAGTCAGCCCTTCGGTTGTGTATGAGCAGGTTAAAGATTCGCAAATGTACGCCGGGCCGGGACAGACCATTCCTGTTTGGCAATCTTGAACGGTCTCGTATGCCGGCATACACGCCGGCAACTTTTTGCCCGACGCTCGCGTTTAATACGCATTACAAAACAAACCAACACCCACTCCTGCACGGTGCAGGACCCTATTTTTCAGTTTTTTATGACCAAAAAGAAAAAAAGTGGCGACAAAAAGTTGTCCGCCAAGAATCTGCAAATCGAAATCCTCAAATTTCTGCTCACCCAGCCCAAGAAGCAGTACGCACCCATGCAATTGGCTGCGGTGCTTCGTCTCGAAAACAACAAGGACTCTGTCATTTATGCCCTGCATCAGTTGGTGCATGCCGGTTCCGTTAACATATTTAAAGACGGCAAATTCGGTATTGCGCTGGAGCGTCTGACCGTAATAGACGAGGCTCCCGAGGCACCTGCTCCCAAAAAAGAGGAAAAAAAGACGCCGCTGCAACGGCGCTCGGCTACCAGTTTACAAAAAATGATCGAAGGCCGGGTGGATATGACCCGCACCGGCGCGGCATACATCGTAACGGAAAGCCTGGATACCGACGTCTATATCGCGCCCAAGTACATCAACGGCGCGCTGAACGGCGACACGGTGAGCGTACTGCTCTTTCCTACACAACCCCGCCGCGGCCGTGCCGAACGCAAACCCGAAGGCGAAGTACTCAAGGTGCTGAAACGCGCCAACGAGTTTTTTATCGGTACCCTGCGCAAGAGCCGCAAATACGCCCTCGTCCTGCCCGACAACCCCAATATGCCAGTGGACATTTACGTCCCGCTGGAAGGTTGCGGCGATGCCCGCGATGGCGAAAAAGTAGTGGTGCGCATCACCGACTGGCAGGAAGGCAAAGGCCGGGTGCCCATCGGGAAAGTGACCCAAACGCTCGGCGAGGCGGGCGGAAACGACTTCGAGATGAAAAAAATCCTCATCAATGCGGGTTTTGAGCTAATCCATTCGGAAGCGGCCATGGCGGAGGCAGCATCCATCCCGGAAACCATCCCGGCGCAGGAAATCGAGCGCCGACGCGACTTCCGCGACGTGCTTACCTTCACTATTGACCCGGAAGACGCCAAGGACTTTGACGATGCGCTCAGTATCCGGACATTGGAAAACGGCAACCTCGAAATCGGCGTACATATCGCCGACGTGACTCACTACCTCAAGCCCGGCAGCCCTATGGATGAAGAGGCCCTGCGCCGCAGCACCTCCGTCTATCTCGTGGACCGCGTGAACCCCATGCTGCCCGAAAAACTATCCAACAACCTTTGTTCGCTGGTGCCTTATGCCGACCGCCTCACGTTCTCGGCGGTGTTCACCTTTGATGCAAAAGACAAAATCGTGTCGCGCTGGTTTGGCAAAACCGTCATTCACTCCGCCAAGCGCTTCAGTTACGAGGAAGCCCAGACCATTCTGGACGGGCAGCCGAGCGAAGGTCTGCGCCTGCTCACGATTTATCCGCAGCTGGAATGGGCCGTCAAAACGCTCGACCGGTTGTCCAAAATCATGCGCCGCGAGCGCGAGCGCAACGGCGCCATTGGTTTTGACTCCGAAGAGGTGCGTTTCCGCCTGGACGAGGACGGCAGCCCTATCGAAGCGTATGTGAAAGAGCGCAAAGACGCCCACTTGCTCATTGAGGATTTCATGTTGCTGGCGAACAAAGAGGTCGCGCTGTTTATTGAAAAACAGGCGGAAGCCAAACAGGAGATTCCGTTTGTCTATCGCGTACACGACCTGCCCAACATGGAAAAAGTGGCTGAGTTCTCGCGCTTTGCTTACGAAATGGGCCACCCGATGAAAGTCAACACGCCCAAGCAGATTGCCGAGTCGTACAATGCCCTCATGCGCGCCGCCCAAAAGGATGATCGGCTGAAAATACTGGAACCGCTGGCGATCCGCACGATGGCCAAGGCGGTGTATTCCACCAACAACATCGGCCACTACGGACTCGGATTTTCGCACTATGCGCACTTCACTTCCCCGATCCGCCGCTACGCCGACGTGCTGGCGCACCGCCTGCTGGAACGCAACCTCGACGGGCGCATCTTCCGCATGGACAAAGCCAAACTGGAAGAGCAGTGCAAACACATCAGCAACCAGGAGAAAAAAGCTGCCGACGCCGAACGCGAGAGCATCAAGTACAAACAAGCCGAACTCCTGCGCCGCCATATCGGCGAGGAGTTCGAAGGCTATGTGAGCGGCATGATCGAGCGCGGCTTCTTTGTAGAGTTGCCCGGTTCCTTAGCCGAGGGGCTTGTGGAATTCCGCCACTTAGCCGACACGTACCAACTCGAAGAGGGCAACCTGCGCGCCAAGGCCCGCCGATCCGGGCATACGATCAAGATGGGCGACAAAGTGCGCATCCGCGTCACGTCGGTAGATTTGTCGCGGCGGCAGATTGAGATGGAGCTGGTGGAGGAGTAGCCTCCTGTGGGCAAAGCCTTAGTAAAGTTGTGTATGAAAACCCGAAAGGGATTGCAATCTGCTTACTAATCCACCTTCAATGCTTCAAACCCAGATACCACATCGAACAGTTCTTCATCAATGGTGCTCTGGCGCAGGCTATGAAATTTAAGGCTAAGTCCTTCGAGCAATTCTTCTATGTTCTTCTCTGCTCGTTGCATAGCAGCCAAACGGCTCGCGTTTTCGCTGGCTAAGGATTCCGCACAGGCCCTGAATAACGAGACAAACAAATACTCCTGTATAAGCGCCAATAAGGTCGGTTTTGTCCCTCCAGCGATCTGCGGCAACAATTTAGTAGGCCAGGTATATTCGGAAATGGTCTGCCTCCATTGTTCATCCAGGGGTAACAATCGTTGGCTTATCGGCACATAACCGGATCCGGAATTCGGTTGATTATAAAAGATATAGATTTCTTTGATTCCTCCCACTTCATAACCTTCCTCACTTTTCAGTAAAATCTGCTCAACAAGCGATGTAATAGCGCTTACTGACGTTGGAACAGGGAAAGGGGTTGAATTTATATACCCCATATCGGACAACAGTAATTGAACCCGTTCGCCAACAGCCCAGATGTTTTTTTCTCCCGGCAAGGCATGGAGTGTTTGAGATACAAATTCAGCAAGGGTGTCATTAAATTGCCCGACCAGCCCCTGATCAGACCCGAATACGATGGCACAAACAATCTTTTTTGATTGATTATCAGGCGTCGTATGATCGTTGATGGTATCAATATGCGCTGCACGGAGATAAGCAATAATGCCCAAGGCAATGGTTCGGTAATAATCGCCCAGAGCGGCAACCGCCGTTTCATATTGCCCAATATTAGAGGCTGCCAGCGCCTTCATGGTGCGGACCACCGATTTGATGTCTTCGGCGCCTTCCAGTTTTCTGCGCAAGTTTGCTAAGGTATCCATGGCTATGGCGTGTACTCGTTTATATCTTCGGGCTGCTCCCGAAATGGAGCAAGTATCTTATCTGCAACACGCAAGATATCCTTTCGGATCGAATCACTCAAGTCTTCAGTAGCACTCAAATTGCTCAGAATGACATAGGAAAATGCAGTATTTGATTGAAGTGCAGCCTCCGCCTCCTGCATTTTACGGAGAGGGATGGCATCAAACAAGCCCTCAGTCAACGCAAGGAGCACGATGATCTGCTCTGGGGCTCCCATGGGTTGGAGTTCGTGTTGTTTAAGGCAGACCCTGATCCGCTTGCCGTGTTCAATGATTTTACGGGTATGTTCATCCAATCGCGTACCGAAGCGGGCAAAGGTTTCTAATTCTTCAAATTGAGCATAAGCCAATTTCAAATTGCCGGTAATAGAACGATAGGCGGGTAATTGGGCAGCGCCGCCTACCCGTGACACTGATTTTCCCACATCCACTGCCGGCAAAATGCCCAATTCAAATAGCTTGGGCGAGAGGTATATCTGTCCGTCTGTAATAGAAATAAGATTGGTAGGGATATAGGCTGAAATGTTTTGTGCCTCTGTTTCTATGATCGGCAAAGCGGTCAGCGAACCTCCTTGGCGTGCTTTATTTAAGTGCGTGGCGCGTTCCAATAATCTGGAGTGTATGTAAAAAATATCGCCCGGGAACGCTTCCCGCCCCGGTGGCCGCCGCAGCAAAAGAGAAATCTCGCGATAAGCGCGGGCATGTTGCGTGAGGTCATCATAAATAATGAGCACATCATGACCTTGTTCCATAAAATATTCCGCAATACTGGTGGCTGCATAAGGCGCAATATATTTCAAACCCGGTGCATCATTTCCTTCCGTAGCCACTACCACTGTATAATCCATAGCCCCGTTTGCTTCGAGCTTGGCTATTACTTTGGCAATGGAGGAGGCCCGTTGTCCTATAGCACAATAGACACAGATCACTTTTTTATCGTGTTGATTGAGGATCGTATCAAGGGCGATGGCCGTTTTGCCCGTTTGCCGGTCGCCCAAGATCAATTCTCGTTGTCCACGGCCAATTGGAATAAGCGCATCGATTACTTTTAGCCCTGTTTGGAGGGGAGTATTAACGGCGACGCGAGGCTTTGTTGCATGAATCCCAGCCTCCCCGGCCCATGCTACCCAATCGGCGGATCCGGGCCTACTTTGGCATGAACTGATTAGGATTTTGAGTGGGGGGGGGTAAAAAGTAAGCCGGTAAGTGTAAATTTGAGTTACGAA
>JBGSKO010000015.1:0-12477 GCA_041741155.1 Saprospiraceae bacterium
AGACTTAAAACCTTCTCTTACCAGTTTTATCAATTCGTCAATCATTCATCTTTTTGAACGAAAGGTATTGATATTCAAAGAACTCTGTCAAAGATTAAAAATTACATTATGAGTTTTTACAAAGCGAGAACCGCTGTACAACTTTTGAGGACATTGCAAGATTGATATATCCAAGAGCATTCAGTAAAAAATCATTGGAATTGTTAAATTCAGTAATATCAAGTGAAGCGAAATTAGCAAATTATCTACCTCCAAGGGACGATGAAGTGCAAATCTTAACACTACATAAGTCAAAAGGATTAGAATTTGATTTAATATTTCATTGTGATTTATACAGTTTCATATTGCCCCGAAAAACAAAAATTGATGGTCAGTGGAAATTAGATGAAAAGACTTTGCATGAAAACTTTAATCTTCACTATGTTGGTTTAACAAGAGCTAAAAAGTGCTGTGTTTTATTGCATAGCACACAAAGATTTAATGCGCAAGGCGGTATTTCGGATGCAGCGCCGTCTGAATTTTTACTTTTAGATGGTCTGAAAGATTATCGAATTCTTTTACCATGATACCTCTCAGTATTAACGATTGAAAATTAACAAAAAGCCTTATTCGGCTTAGGTGAATCTTAAAGCATCTCTACCACCTCGCTCAACCGTTCCACCCACTCCTCCAACGTCATACAATCAAACTCCTCATCTCCAAACGGCAGCCCATCCGTCTCGGGTAGGTGAGCAATACCCTCGGCCATGCTGCACCGGTAGTGCTCCCGCATTTCCGCTGGCGTCCGATCACCAACAAAAGATATTTTTTGCGAAAAGTATCGAAAAACACTACCTTGCGCAAAATTTCACTCTTTTGGGCGACGTAAAATCAAACCAGGGTCTCGAAAAATGGGTAGAGCAACAACTATCCTTGGGGAGGTATGGATTTGCGTTATCCGCTCTGCGGAAAGATTTACACGGTCATACCGATACCGCTCTCAAGTTTGCCCTAAAGCGTTTGGTAGACAAAGGCAAAATCCTGTCCGTACACAAAGGCTACTACCTCATATTGCCTGCCCAGTACGCCGGTAAAGGAATATTGCCTCCTCCCTTGTTTCTGGATGCCTTTATGAAATTTCTGGACAGGCCCTATTATGTCGCCTTGTTAAATGCGGCAGCCTATCACGGGGCTTCCCACCAACAGCCGCAAGAATATTTTGTGATGACCAATTTCCCGGTGTTGCGGGCGACGCAAAAAAAGGGTATGAAGATTAACTACATCAGCGTAGAGCATATCCCAGAAAACTTGGTCGAACAACGCAAAACAGAGGCTGGATACCTGAATGTGTCTAAGCCCGTGCTTACGGCAACCGATCTGATCCAGTTCGAAAGGAGAATCGGCGGCCTCAACCGGGCGGCAACCGTTTTGGACGAATTGGCCGAGATGATCCATCCATCCGATTTTGATACCGCCCTGTTGGAATATGCCTCTGCAACAGTCTTGCAACGCCTGGGTTATCTTTTGGAGTTTGCTTGCCACAAAACCGAACTCGCAGAAGCATTGTACGAAGCAATGGTAAAGTATCAAATTAACTGCTTTCGAATACCGCTGAAAGCTTCCGGTGAAACGCATGGATTTTCTTCGGAAAACCGCTGGAAGGTGATTGCAAACACAGAAATTGAAATCGACGAATGATCCCACGGGCGTATATCACCGAATGGAGCCAACAAGTACCCTGGACAACCAACGAGCAGGTCGAGCAAGATTTGGTCATCTGCCGCGCCCTGGTCGAAATATTTTCAGATGATTGGCTGGCAAAGCGATTGGCTTTCCGAGGCGGTACGGCGCTGCACAAATTGTATTTGGCTCCCCAACCGCGCTATTCCGAAGATATTGACCTCGTTCAAATTGATGCCGGGCCGTTTGGCCCGGTGATCGACAGGATAAGAGACCATCTGGCGTTCCTGGGGATTCCGCAGCGGAAACAAAAAGCGAACAACAACACGCTATACTACCGGTTTGAGTCGGAGTTCCCACCTGTTCAAACGTTACGGCTGAAAGTGGAAACCAATTGCAGGGAGCACTTTACCGTACTCGGGTATCAAAAAATTCCCTTTGAGGTACAATCCTCCTGGTTTTCCGGAAGGTGTGAACTAACGACTTATATGCTGGAGGAACTGCTTGGCACAAAACTCCGGGCATTGTACCAGCGTCGTAAGGGCCGCGATTTGTACGACTTGTACATCGCATTATCACAAAGACCGGAATTGGATAAAGCCGCACTTATCCGGACATACAAGGCATACATGGCATTCTCTGTGGATGAACCGCCAAGTCGGCAGGAGTTTATCCAAAATATGGAGGCCAAAATGAAAGACTCGGAGTTCCTGGGTGATCTCACGGCACTGATCCGCCCGGAATTGCCCTATAACCCATTGGCTGCCTATGAGTTAGTCAAGACCGAATTGATTGAACGAATCTGACGGATTTACTGCATTTCTACCACCGCACTCAACCTTTCCACCCACTCCTCCAACGTCATACAATCAAACTCCTCATCCCCGAACGGCAATCCTTCCTCCTCGGGAAGGTTTGAAATACCTTCGGCCATACTGCGCCGATAATGCTCCCGCATTTCCGCCGGCGTCACTTCCTGCCAGGCTTCGCGCAGGCGGGCGGCTACGTGCGACCAGGCGTCGCTGCCAGCAATAGCGGTGTCAAAAAGTTGTGCGGGCGTAAGGCCGGGTTCCGGCTCGGCGCCCAGGTATTCCCGGAGGAGCGGTTCCACGGCCACGCCCCGGTCGCGGGCGTCCTGGATCAGGGTGGCGATGCAGCAGGAAATGGCGAAGACGTGATCTCCGTAGTTGAGAATTTCCCCTTCGTAGCAGGCGACGCATAGGCATTTAAGAGATTCTTCGCGGTGAATTTTGGCGTGTTGGAATATCATACGGATTCGATTTTTACTTTTTGGAGTTCCCGTTCCAGTTTTTGGGTCAGGGTTTCTTCGCGCAGGTTGGCGGATTCCCGGGCGGCCCGCACCAGGTCGAACAAGGCTTCGAAGGAGCCGGTCACCTGGATTAATTGCGGGTATTCTTTGACGGTAGGCGCGGCGCCGAAAGGCTCTTTTTTGCGTCCGGCGACTAGGATCAGCCGGAGCGGGAAGTCGGTGCCTTGTTTGTGGTAAAGTTTGGCTGCGTCGATGTTCAGCATGGCCACCACCCGGTAATGCCGGTACAGCCAGTTGAAAAACTGCCGGTGACTGGCGATCTGACCGCCGGTGTTGATTTCCGTGTGGCCGCCGATGATGATGGCGGCACGGCCGGTATCGCGCATACATGCCAGCGCGTGGGCGACCATGACGTGATCGAGCGCTTTGAACGGATACCCGAAATCGCGGTTGACCTCGGCCAGGCGGCCAAAGGGCGGATTGGTGAGCACGGCATCGAAGGTGCGGTGGAACCGGTCCGGAAACGGCATGGACGCATCCAGGTGGTGAATCTCCCGGAAAGGTTGGGTTTTCAGGTGGGCATACCGCACCGGGTCAATTTCATTGACCACTGTCATTTCCTCCGGGTAGAAGATGGTCAGCAAGCCGTTACCGGCAGAAGGCTCGAACACGCTTTTCGTGTCGCGGTCGTAGGTAAACCAGCCGGCCAGCCAGGCAATCGGCGCACTGGTGCTGTATTGCTGGAACACCTTTTTGTGGCTGTCGAGGCCGGTGTAGGTGGGTTGAACGCGCCGGTAGAAGTCAACCACGGCATCGAAGGCGGCGGTTTTGTCCTCCTCGAAAATGTGGGCGCCCACCAGTTTCCGGTACCAGTTTACCCAGCAGAGTTCGGTCAGTTCCCAGAGGTATTTTTCGTTGCCGGTGTCTATGCCGGCGGCGGCGGCAATTTTGCGCAGTCCGGTGACGGTCAGTTTTTTGCCTTCCCGGAAAGCCTGTTGAACGCCGTTGGTGTACGCTTCGATACTTTGGGTGGGGTCTGTTTCAACGGGAGCATTTGGACTTTCCACCTGTTTGAGGTACTGCCCGATCACCTTTTGCTCCCCGGTATCCAGAGCCTCAACAATGATCCGCTCGAAGGCTTCTGTCGGACTTACCTTGTGCTCCTCGCCGAACAGGGACTCGCCTTGGTTGGCCTTCACAGTCTCGTTGTACCGGGCGATAGCGAATTTGAACGCCCGCTGGCCGGTATTCATCAGGCGGTTTAGTACCAGCATTTCGCGGGAATACGGCCCGGTTTCCAGCAGGTTTTGCTGGCCGATGAAATCCGCGAAGGAAAGTTTGGACGCCTTCATTTTTTGCTGGAACACCACGGCGGCGTTGATCGCGTCGATCAGCCGGGCGCCGGGTGCCGGGAGGGCGATATTGTCCATAAGGACGGGCAGGGCATTGACGATGGCCTTGCGCAGGCTGACTACACCATCGGTTTCGGCGGCCTGTAAAGCGGGCGGGCGCAGCACAATGGCGGCCAGGGCCATCTCCACGAAATATTTACCGGCTTCGGTAAAATGCCCGTCGGTGTAATATTCCGGCACCTGCTGGCGGGTGAGCAGGTTGCAGGAGAGCAGCATGTCGAGCAGTTGTTTCTGCGCGTTGGCGTCCGCGTAAAACGCGCTCATGGTGTCGTCGTCCTCGAACAGTTTGGGGATTTGTTTGCCGCAGGCGGTGTTTTCGCGCAGGATGTTCGATAGTTTGACGGTCTTGTCTACCGGCCGCTCGGATTTGGTGCTGGCCTGGTTGTATTTGGCCAGTTCCTCGGTGGTGAGCGCCGGAATATCGTAGTCGATGCGGACCAGGAACGGCGCTTCGATCTGTCCATCCCGGCCGGCAAAAACGGTGCGGTCGGCAAAATCCTTTTCCCCGATTCCGAACGCGGAAAGTTCTTCTTGCAGGAAATCCCGGTACGCCTGGTAACGGGCCGGGTATTTCATCCGGGCGAGTTTGGTGGACATCGTCCGGTTGTTCCCGCTGACCACGAAACCCTCCTTATTTATAATAGGTGTGCCCTCCGGGGTACGGCCGGTGCTGACGAGCAGGCCCGGCTCCAGGTTGCGGGCGTATTCATCCACCAGGGCCTGGGCGCCCATGTCGCCGGCGTAGTTGCGGTCGTTGACGTTGCCACCGGCGGAGTTGCGCGGGTAGCCCAGCGTATCGGCAAAGGTCTGCTCGTCGTGGCTGGCTTTGATGTGGGCCAGGTCCACGACGGCAAACTGCCCCTGGTGTTGCTCTCCATTGGGCAGGTAGATGACCGTTTTTTTGCCGGGCAGGAAGGGAATGGGGTTCATGGCCAGGCAGTTTTTTCAAAGATGGTTTCGGCCAGCCACAGGGCGACCATTTCCGGATCGGCCACCGGGCGTTTCATGCGGTGGTATTTGGCGATGGCTTTTACCGTTTCCGGTTTCAGCCTGCGCAGCCGGGTTTGGAGGTAGTCCCTGAAATCGAAAGGGTCGTAGAGGTTGGTTTGGCGGCGGAGGGATTTGAGGTCGCGGTAGTTGGGCGGGACGGTGGGTGGTCGTTTCTGCGATTTGCGGGTTGGGGTGCAGGGTTTCATGTTGCAAATATAGCGCCTATTTGTAAAAGTTTGAAAGCACCCACAGGATTATTTTTTCGGGGTCGGTGACGATTATAAGACAATTCTTGTTGAGGCAGCATCGCACCTATATTCTAAATCCAAAGCCTTCATGGAAAATAACAGAAAGATTCCAGTACTCAGCGATTCGGCTGTACGCATCGTTGACTACCTCGCCGACGAACTCCCCCTCGTAAAAACCTGCATCTGGGAAACCCGATGGCTCCACGGGTGGATGAACCTGCAACCACCTTCCAACTGGATCATCGTAGAAACCGAAAGAGAAGTCCTTGAAGCCGTTTTTTACAGGCTTACCGATATTGCCAAAGCGGTTTTTCTTGAGCCTGATCGGAAAGTAGTGGATTTATACGTCCTGCAACACCACGAGGCAATTATCATCAAACCGCTACTTTCCAGAGCATTGACCCTACCGGTTGGAAAATTCACCACCGCAGCGCCGGAGAAAATGTTGGTGGACATCGTCGCCGAGCCGAATCTGTTTCGGGCGCAGCAGGGGGAACTCGATCTCATTTTTGGCAATGCGTTTCGGGAGATTTCTTTAGATCAGGTCAAAATGCTGCGATATGCGCAGCGGCGCCACAGGTATGATGCGGTGGTCGCACTGATTCCACCGGAATATTACCTGCCAGAAAACTCTTAAAACCGTTGGGAATACACATCTTCGCCATTGATTGAATAAAGAAAACAGTATAAAGTTTGAGATTACAACGTTCTCAAGAAGACTTGGCACAGGTTTGGATATTTAACCAAATGAAAAGCGGAAAACCAGGAAAAAACAGCGTCGAACGGGCAGATGTTGAAGGGCGATTCCAGAAATTTTTTTCTTTGGCAAGGAATCAGATATTCCCTAAAAAGTTAGAAAACCGTTCGGCCCTTAAGACCTTCTTTGAAGAATTTTCACAAATGGCCCTGGTTTTATCAAATGCAGTTGATTTGTTTTTACAAGTCATATAAAAGAAATTAATATTGCCTGATAAACAAGACACCATTTATGAAAGTCTTTACCCTCCAGAACAAAATTCTCGATCAATACCAGTCGTTTCTCAGCAGCTTCATTCGGATCAAGAATACAGCCATCCGGGAGCAAGTTGAAAGCGCCTTGAAAGAAGGGAAATTACTGCCGGAACCACTGGTACAGTTCAATCCTGCCTATCAGGAAGCCGGATCGGTGGAGGAACTGTGCCGCGCAGGGATGCTTGAGTCTCGTATGGGAGATATTTTCTCTGGTTACAAACTCTACAAGCACCAGTTGGAAGCCATTGATTTGGGGGCGAAAGAAAAAGACTTCGTGGTGACCTCTGGAACAGGATCGGGTAAATCGCTGACCTATATTGCTACCATTTTTAACCACATCCTTCGGCAACCCAACAAAACGAAAGGTGTCCGGGCCATCATCGTGTACCCGATGAATGCGCTCATTAATTCACAAAAGGAAGAATTTAACAAGTATCGCGATCGGTTCGAAGCCAAACACGGCGAACACTCCTTCCCGATTGACTATGCCCAATACACGGGTCAGGAAAGTGAGGAAGAAAAACAACGGATTAAAAACAATCCGCCGCATGTCCTTCTTACCAACTACATGATGTTGGAACTCATCATGACCCGATCGGGGGAAGCTTATCTCCGGGAAAATTTGCAGGAGCATCTTGAGTTTTTGGCATTTGATGAATTGCATACTTACCGCGGGCGCCAGGGTAGCGATATTGCTATGCTCATTAGACGAATGCAAGCCAAAGCCAAAAAAACGCTGCGGTTTATGGGCACCTCTGCAACACTGGTTTCCGGCGATAACCTTCAGGAACAAAAACAACGCGTAGCAGAACTGGCAGAATTAATCTTTGGTAAACCCTTCCTGCCGGAGCAAGTGATCAATGAATCCCTGAAGGTACAAACTCCATTTACCGGTCAGTTGCCCGGTGCTTTTGCACTCCAGGAAGCCCTCAACATCCGCATTAATCCCGATGACCCGGAGGGAAAACTACAATTGAATGCCCTGGCCATCTGGCTGGAAAACCGGGTAGTGCTGGAACGTAAAGGCGACTGGATTCGGCGGGGGAAGCCACTGTCTCTACGCGCCATTTCTGATTTATTGGCAGTAGATAGCCGCGAACCTGTATCAAAATGTGAACGGCAACTCCTTGAATTGCTCAATTGGTCCGAAGCCCTGAGCGCTGCCAAAAGCAACCGAAGTATTTTCCCTTTCAAACTGCATCAATTCATCTCCCAGACCGGTAGCGTATATGTTTCGCTTGATCCTATGGAGAGCAGGGTTATTTCGCTGGAACCGGGGTACTATATCAATGCGGGAGGTGATGCCCAAAAACCCATTTATCCGGTCGTATTTAGCCGAATCTCCGGACACGAATTTGTCTGTGTGCGCAAAAACAAGGAACAAAGTCGCTTAGAACCCAGGGCTTTTCACGATACGCTCATCGAAGAACTCGATGAAGAAAATATCGAGGCAGGCTACCTGATCATTCCGCATGGAGATGAGGTGATCTGGGAAGATTCGCAAATTGAACTCCTTCCGGATGCCTGGACTCAATACTCCACTAAGCGACAAGCCGTGGAAGCGAAACCCAATTACCGAAACCGGCTGCCGCAGAAGATTTACTTCGATGGAACCGGACGTTTTTCGGAAAAGGAGCCGCTTGAAAGTTGGGGCTGGTATATGCCCGCCAAAATCTTGTTTGACCCCACCAGTGGTACCTTTTATGACCCTAAAACGAAAGAAAACACCAAGTTGATGACCCTTGGCAACGAAGGGCGCAGCTCTGCTACTACGATTCTTTCTTATGCCATTGTAAATGAACTGCATCATGGCAAAGTCCCCTACGCTGATCAAAAAGTATTGAGCTTTACCGATAACCGGCAAGACGCAGCACTCCAGGCGGGGCACTTCAATGATTTCCTTCAAGTCGTTCAGGTGCGGTCGGCTATTTATCATGCGCTTAGACAAGCACCATCGACCACACTGGATTACACGAATATTCCGGACGGTGTGTTTGCCGCGCTCGACTTGCCACAATCTGAATATGCCATCAGTCCTGCCACGGCGCCGGGGGCCAGACGAGATAATGAAGATGCCCTGAAAGAGTTTCTGATGACCCGCATTTTACTCGATCTCAAACGCGGCTGGCGGGTGATTATGCCCAACCTGGAACAATGCGGGCTGCTGAATCTTACCTACAAATACCTTGACGAAGATGCCGGCGACCCCGGTTTCTGGGCCGATGTGGATGGCGTCAACCAAATGACGGCAGAGACAAGATTCCGGTTTCTGGAAAATATCCTGGATTTTTTCCGAACGTCCTACGCCATTTTCTACCATAAACTCGGCAATCTCCGTGCACTTCAGGACGCCTTTCGGCAAAAACTAAAACAACCCTGGTCGTTGGATTTCAACGAAGACCTGGACATTCCACCTTACTTGAGATTGGGAAAGCTACCGGAGGGGCACCATCGTGGGATTTTCACCAACAGTATTGGCTCCAATAGCGCCCTTGGTAAGTATATCAAATACGAACTCAAACCATTCAATATCGACCTGAAAAGCGGGGCATACCTAGAGTTTGTTGAAAATCTATTGGGCAAATTAGCCGACTGCGGTTATCTCAAACGCGAAAACAACAGCGGCAAAGAAGACAGCTCGTATTCACTGTGGCAACTCGACGTTTCAAAAATCCTGTGGACCCTCGGTGATGGCAAATCTGTAAAACGGGATGCCGTGCGGATGATCTCTTACAAAGAGGATTTTGAACTCCAGCCAAATGCCTATTTCAAGCAGCTTTACATGCAGGAGTTCCGTGAGATGAAACAGTTGGAAGGGCGCGAACATACCGGCCAATTGGGTTATGCCGACCGTATAGAACGGGAAGACAAATTCCGAAAAGGCGATATCAGCGCCTTGTTTTGTTCCCCGACAATGGAATTGGGCATCGACATTGCCAACCTGAATGTAGTACACATGCGCAACGTGCCGCCCAGTCCTGCCAACTACGCCCAACGCAGCGGACGCGCCGGCCGCAGTGGACAAGGCGCCCTGGTATTTACCTATTGTTCCTCTTTTGCACCGCACGACCGGCATTTTTTCAAGCACAAAGAGGATATGATCGCCGGCGTGGTGGCGCCGCCGCGTATGGACCTGCTTAATCGTGAATTGCTGCTTTCGCACATCAACGCCTTATACCTGGCTGCACTCGGATTGGGTGGTATCGAACGCTCCATTGCAGAAATCGTCGATTTGCAACAATACCCGCAAATGCCGCTTAAAAAAGAAGTCTTGGAAAAGTTTCGGGATGGCCATGACGACCGCTGTAATGAAGTATTAAAAACGAGCCGTGCCGTACTGGAAGGCATTTTGAATCAATTACAGTTGACCAATTGGTATTCCGAGGCGTTTTTGACCGGCCATATTCGCAACATACCCCAGGTTTTTGACGCGGCAATAAACCGCTGGCGTGAACTGTACCGGAGCGCGCAGGAGCAACTGGTGCGGGCACAAGGCATCCTGAGCAATCCTGTGTACGGCCCGAACTCGGAAGAACGCAGAAACGCCTGGAACCTGGAGAAACAAGCCGTCCGGCAACTCGACCTGTTGCGCAATGAATCGGGCAATCGCGGCAATAACCTCTCGGAATTCTACCCGTACCGCTACTTAGCCTCTGAAGGTTTTCTGCCGGGTTACAACTTTACCCGACTGCCGCTACGGGCATTCCTTTCCGGTGGTAAATTGGATGGTGAGTACATCAGCCGGCCGAGGTTTTTGGCGCTGCGGGAATTTGGCCCCCGGAATATTGTGTACCACAACGGCGCCAAGTTCAATATCGGACGGATGAATACGATGGACGCCACCTCGAAATTGGTCAAAGCCAAAACGTCTAAACACTCCGGTTACTTCTTTACGGGCGATGATTATAACGCCAATTTGTGCCCGGTGACTCACACTCAATTAGACGGTGACGCACACCGCGATTTGTTTGCCGACCTGATCCCTATGGCCGAAACAACTGGGGACGTACAGGAACGCATTTCCTGCGAGGAAGAAGAGCGCACTTCCACCGGTTTTGACATAAAAACCTATTTCTCTGTTACCGGCGGCTTCGAACAGACCAAGCCAGTGGAAGTGTACCACGAGGATGATCTGCTATTGCGCATGTATTTCATCCCAACGGCCAACATTATCCAGGTCAATACCCGTTGGCGGCGCTCCAAAACCAAGGGTTTCCCGATGGGCCTGCGCACCGGCTTCTGGAAGCGGGAAAAAGAAATGGAAACGCCCGGACCGAATGCGGAGGAAATTCGCCGCATCATGCCCTACACCACCGGCAATGCCGACTCTTTGTATATCCAACCGGTCAGCAGGCTCAACCTGGAAGCCAGTGCCACATCTACGCTGCTATACGCACTGAAACGCGCAGTAGAGAACCTCTACCAGGTAGAATCCAATGAAATCGGCGCGCACGTGATGGGCGAAACCGAACACCCCAACATTTTGCTGTTTGAAGCAGCCGAAGGCAGTTTGGGTATTTTATCACAACTCGCCCGCGATCCGCAGGCATTTATGGAAATTGTAAAAGAGGCCTATAAAGTGTGTTGGTTTGAAAACGGAGAAGATGTGCATCCGCTGGCGCCCAATGCGCCGGTGGCCTCGTACGACGACCTGCTGTCGTACTACAACCAGCGCGACCACGACAAGATCAACCGTTTCGATATCAAGGAAGCCCTCGAATTGCTGCTGCATTGCCGGATCGTGTTGCCACCCAAGGCCATTTATCAGAGCCTGGAGCATCAGCAAGCGGTACTGGTAGCAGAAAGCGATCCGAATTCCACGCTGGAACAAAAATTCATCCATTACCTGCATCAAAACGGGCTGCGCATGCCGGACCAAACACAGGTGATGATGTCGCAGGTGAATGGCCTTTACATACAGCCGGATTTTGTGTACGAGCCCAATGTTGCTATTTTCGTGGACGGCAGCGTACACGACAAACCCGATGTACGGGCCGACGATGAGGTAAAACGCAAAGCCCTCCGCAATGCCGGCTGGCAAGTGTTGGTGTGGCGCTACGACGAACCCATTGAAGCCTTTATTCAGAAACGCCCCGATATTTTCCACAAAGTAAAATCCTGAACCTTATGCAATTCAATCCCGGCTCCCTTGTTCGACTGCGCCAGCGCGACTGGATTGTAATGCCGTCTGCCGATACGGACCTGCTGCTGCTCAAGCCCCTGGGCGGCACGGAAGATGAACTGACCGGCGTTTATCTGCCTTTGCAGGCCGGCGATGAGCAACCCAAGCCCGCCACTTTCCCGCTGCCGGGCAATGCCGACCTGGGCGACTTCGCCTCGGCCCGGCTCTTGTTCAATGCTTCGCGTTTGTCGTTCCGAAATGCGGCCGGTCCCTTTCGTTCTATCGGCAAATTCTCCTTTCGCCCCCGTGCTTACCAAATGGTGCCCCTGATCATGGCGTTGCGACAGGAAAACCCGGTGCGCCTCTTGATCGCCGACGACGTGGGTATCGGCAAAACCATCGAAGCGCTGATGATCGTTCGGGAAATGCTCGACCGTGGCGAGATTAAACGTTTTGCCGTGGTATGCCTGCCCCATTTGTGCGAACAATGGAAACAGGAACTGCTGGACAAATTTGGCATAGAAGCCGAAATCATCCGTTCCAGCACAGCGGCCCAACTCGACCGCAAGATTTACGGCGACGCCAACATTTACCACTACTTCCCGTTCCAGGTCATTTCCATTGACTAAGTACGTGGACAAAATTATTTAATAAAATTAGTAATATTGCCCCATCATGGGACGAAAAATATTGCTTCAGTTAAGCGAGACTCAACGAGAGGAATTGGAAGAAGGCTATCGGAATGGGCGGGGCCACACCTTTCGG
>JBGSKO010000016.1:0-3574 GCA_041741155.1 Saprospiraceae bacterium
TCCAGAAAATGGCTGCAAAACAGACCATAACGATATCCCGGTCACGCGCACCCGATGACTGGGAGCCGTCGCCACAAACTTGAACCACACGTCGTCGTCGGCGGTAGCCGTACAGCCGGGTTGAGATTGCAATCCGCCGGCAGTTGTAGCTGCCAGTACGGTTCCGCAATTCAAGTCGGGGTTCACCGTCAACAGCGTTGCATTTGCACATTCGTCATTTGGCGGTGCCGGTGGCGGCGTGCCAATGCAAATAGTGAAGTTATCGTACACCAAATTTTCCCGTGTATAGACTCGAATGTAATACGTTGTGCCTGCCGTCAAACCATTTAATTGCACCTCAATGTTTGGGCTAAATGGATCGTTGCAAGCCAGCGAAACCAAACTCCCGCAAGTACCCGAAAAAACTTGCAAAACCATTCGGTGTACCGTTCCAATAACTTTTATCCGATGACTCGGTCCCGTGGCCACAAACGTATACCACACATCTTCGTCCGGCGAACTGGAACACCCCGGAATTGCGGGATTTGATGGAGTGCCTCCCGATGTTGATGTACTCAAGGCCACGCCACAATTCAAATCCGTATTCACCGTCAAGGCTATCGCACCGGCACAATCGTCGTTGGCCGGCGCCGGCGGCGGCGTACCGATGCAAATGGTGAACGTGCCGTACACCAAATTCTCCCGGGAATAAACGCGAATGTAATAGGTAGAGCCGGCCGTTAATCCGTTTAATTGCTGTTCGATGTTCGGGCTAAACGGATCGTTGCAAACAAGGGAAACTAAACTTCCACACACGCCAGAAAAGGCTTGCAAAACCATTCGGTTTGCCGCACCTGAAATTTTGATGCGGTGGCTCGACCCAGTGGCTACAAACTTGAACCAGACATCATCGTCTGCTGAACTGGAGCAACCGCCAATTGCGGGAACAGACGCAGTCGCATCCACCGTCGTCGCATTCAGCACGATACCGCACGCCAAATCCGTGTTTACCGTAAGTGAAATAGCATTGACGCAGTCATCATTTGCAGGAGGTGCAGCATCTACTTCAGCAGGCGCATCTGCCAAGAGTTGGGTAGCGCACAAGAGGCTAAAAAACAGGAAAACAGGGACCGAAAACCGTAGTGTTTGTTTCATGAAATTCGGAAAATAAATAAAGCAATGTGTCCAGGGGGCAAATCAAATACCACATCTGGCAAAAACCAAATGTGGTATTACGGGGCACAAGATATATGCTATTTATATGCTATCCCGCCTCCCGAACATGAAAAAAATGCTACTTCGGGCATCTAACCTCTACCGCGCTACCTGCTCCTCCACCACCGCACTCGGCGTCGTTATCCCCGCGTTCCCCAACAATACATTTCGGTCGTTGGCCGCGCCGTTGTATTTCACCACTCCGTCCAGATTATAGTCCTGGAGCCGATAGCCGGGTATTGAGGCATTGGGGGTAGTCAGGCCCACCACGCTGAGAATCGCCGTGCGGTCGTTGTTGCTGCCGTTGTATTTAAGTTGGGGGTCTATGCGGCCGTTGCCGGCCCAGAGGGTGTATTTTCCGCTGATAAGGCGTTGCGGTTGGCTGAGTCCGTTGTGGGAATAGAAACCTTCGGGGGGGAGGGTTGTAAAATCTGTTGCTACCACCGAGCCGCGGGCATAAAATTTACTCGCACCGAGTTGCACGCCCAAATGGTTGCGGTGCCGCACGGTCAGGTAATAGTTCGCCGCATTGACGGATGGTGCAAATGTTACCGGCGATACGCCATCCACATCCACCACATCGCCGTCGCGCTGGAGCAGTGCGGCGCGGGTAGCCACTACCTGCGCTGCACTGGTGGCGCTGCGCAGTTCGAGAAACACCCAGTCCACAATAGCATTGGGGCCGGAAACGGCCAGCACGGCAGGCGTGGTCTGTTCGCCGCCACCGCCGCCGGTATGGGTAAATGTGTTTAATCCGGTGTATGGCTCCGTCAGCGGGATGCGGTTTTGTACGCGCAGGCTGTCGTGCATGAGCTGAGCAGCGGAAACGTACGGGCCTTGCAGGAGGACACGGGCGCTGACTTGCAACCCCGACAGGGTGCTCTCGAAAAACACAGTTTGTTCCCCGGCAAATTTGGGTTCCTCGGTATTGCCCACATGGTCGGTAGCACGGGTGTAGAAGGAATAGGTAGCCCCGGGCACCCCGGTGAACACATACCGGGTGGTGTCTATTTTTTCTGCAACTAAGAGAAATGGCCCGGCGTCGCGGGAGGCATACAGGTCATAATCGCGCACCCCTACCCCACCCGGATCGTCCTGCGCCGTCCAGGTAATAACAAGTATGCTGTCGGAAGGCACTGTTGCCGGCAGCGTATCGAGCGTACTGGTGGGCGGAAAAGCATCTATCAGGTTGGTCCAGGTATTGGTCAGGATAGCCTCGTTGATATCGAAAACAATGGAAGCCTGCGCGAAAGCCGTGTCGCCGGTGACGGTACTGTTGGCGGGAACAATGGTAAACGTGACATACCCTTCGCCTCTTTTGGGCAGGGTGTCGTTGTAAATATTGACGGTGGTATCGTTCACCGGCAAAAAACCCACGTCGCCGGCTTCGGGCGGCAGACCCGTGAGCGGGTCTATGGATTCAAAAATCCAGAAGACTTCTTTTTTCACGACGTCTATGCCGGCAGTCACGTCCACATACACCTGAAGGGAATCCCGCACATCGAGGCGTTTACTGTAGAAACTGGTATTGGGCGGCACATCGAATACGAATGCCCCGAAGCCGAAGGTACCCAGCCGTACGGTGTTGATATTTAGGTGCGGGTGCACCGGCAGGTTGACCCGCACGATCTGCGCGGGCGCCGTAGCGAAGTCCGGGTCGTTTTCAAAAAGAATGGTGTAGCCCAACCGATCCTTGCGGGCCACCCAGCGGGGCGCTTCATAGCCGATGGGTCCGGTGATTTCGTTGGGGTCCACGGCGTGGAGGCGGGGGATGTTGATGGGGGACCCCGGAAGTGGTGGTTTTAGACCCAAAAAAATCAAAAGAGGACAGCCGAAATCGCCCCGCACATCGCCTTCTCCACAAGGGTCTTGGGCTGCACAATGTGTAGTGGTTATGATAGAAAATACTACTAAAAAAGCAATTCTTACTATTATCAACATCCCTTTCATGAGTGAAAGATTTATTTTGTTTCTACAGCTATGAAGAATTTGATGCGGTAGATGTATTTATAATAATAGATTCACATGACCAAATACCATAACTATTTTTTATTATATCTGCCTGCACTGTTATTAATCCCCGACGCAAATGCCCTTTCCTCTGCCCATCGGCCAAATCCTGTATATCTAATTAAGGCACCAAAATATCGGATGGATTCGCCCACTTGAGTAATCTTAGTGTTTTTAATCAGCGAACCTATATCAGCTATATCCTGACCCAAATCTTCGACGCCGTTTTCCGGCTTTGTTGCATGAATCAGCCGGCGGAGCCGGCTTCCCCCAACCCAATTAAAGGTCAGGCGACTTTTACGGCTATAGGCGCGGCGATCTGAATAAATTTATTCAATATGGCCACCTTGATGGCGGCTTCTGTTTTCTG
>JBGSKO010000017.1:0-16228 GCA_041741155.1 Saprospiraceae bacterium
TTAACCCGCCGAACCCTATGAGTGCGGTAGCGGGTAGCAGCAGGTTTTAACCCGCTGTTATTAGGCGGCGGCTAATATCCTGCAGCACAGTGACGATTCGGCGGGTTAAAACCCGCCGCTACATATTACTTCGGCGGGTTAAAACCCGCCGCTACATATTGATTCGGCGGGTTAAAACCCGCCGCTACATATTACTTCGGCGGGTTAAAACCCGCCGCTACATATTGCTTCGGCGGGTTAAAACCCGCCGCTACATATTGCTTCGGCGGGTTAAAACCCGCCGCTACTGGGATAAACACACTTTGTATGGACCTCACCCTTGTCGAATTCCTGCTGTTTGCGGCAGGCGGTATTGCTTCGGGCATTATCAACACCCTGGCGGGTAGTGGGTCGCTCATCACGTTGCCTATTTTCGTTTTTATCTGCGGGCTGCCGGCGCCGGTGGCCAACGGCACCAACCGCATCGGCGTGCTGCTCCAGAACGTCGTGGCAGTACGTGGTTTTCGAAAGATGGGCGCCACGGATTTTGAGGGGTCCGCGTGGTTGGTGGGGCCTGCAGTGGTGGGCGGTATCGTCGGTTCGCTTATCGCGGTCGAGCTGAACGAACGTTGGATGAACTACACGCTCGGCGGGCTGATGGTGTTCATGTTCTTCGTGCTGCTGCTGAAACCCGAGCGCTGGATCCGCGAATCGAGGGTGGATGCCCGGCGCAACAAGCACCCGCTGACCGTGCTTGTGTTTTTCCTGATCGGAATATACGGTGGCTTTATTCAGGCCGGAGTAGGTATTTTCCTGCTGTCCGGGCTGGTGCTCATCAGCCACTACAGCCTCAAAGCCGGCAACGGCATCAAGTTGTTGATTGTGCTTGCCCTGACGATACCTGCCACGCTGGTTTTCTTCTGGCACGAGCAGGTACACATGGGTTATGGCATACTCATGGCAGTTTTCCAGGGCATCGGCGCGTGGTTTGGCGTTTGGTTTGCAGCGCGGATACCCAATGCCAATGTGTGGATTTACCGGCTTCTGATTGCTATCGTGGCCATTTCGGCGGTCAAATTCTTTTGGTAGGCCCCTCCCTACACGTTCAGCCAATACACGATTTTCAGCACCAGCGCGCGGTTTTTGGGCGACAAAAATCGCGCTTGCGTATTGGGCACCGCCTCGGCGAACGAGTTGTCGGTGTACACCAAAAACAGGTCGGACACCGGTGCAAAACGCCACTGCAGCCGGGTATTGATGTTGAAATTATTGGCCTGGGTGTTCCACTGGAAAAAGGCGCTGGCAAACAGCGTACGCGAAAATGACAGCTCCGCTCTTGGGCCAAGTATCCAGAAATCGGCCGATGCGTACGGCTCGGGCAAGCGGATGCGGTTGTAGCTGTAGCTCATCGTGAACGTACCGACAGGCTGCCAGCGGTAGCCGATTTCGCCCTCCACGGCCTGGGCGTATCCGTTGAAAAACTGTCCGAACCGGACATCCACACGTCCTTGCAGGTTGTACGTAGTGCTACTGGTCATGCGCAGGCGCAGGCTGTTGTAGTGGTAACCTTGTTTGCCGGGCAGCGGCTGTGTGCCGGGGCGGTACAGGTTGGTCGGATCAAAATCCTCAAACAGGTAGGTGTAGCTGTTGATGAGCACCGCGTTCAGGTACGTCTGGTCTTTCAGGTTCACGGTCAGGTATGCGCCGAGGTCGCGGTCGGTTTCCTTGAATCCGAGGGAGTAGGTTATGTCGCCATCCAGTCCGACGGACCAGTTGTTGATCCGCTTGCTGTCGGGGTAAAACGTAAGTCCTCCACCCGGAAAAAAACTCTGGTAGCCCACGCGGGGGACAAATCCTGCCTCGGCGTTGTAGAAGGAGTCCACGAGGATGTAACCGATGCGGGCGTTGTAGTTACGGTCGAAATAGCCGAGGAAGTTGGCCAGCGTTTGCCCGCGTTTTTTCGGGTCGGGGGAAAAGGAGCGGTGGTAGTACCACTCGCCTTCCCAGCGGTTGTCGGCACTGTAGAGGTTGTACTCCAGGCCGGCTACGCGGTTCCAGGGCTGGATACCGGCTTTTTGACCTTCAGAGAGTTTGCCGATAAAATTTTCCTTGTTAACCAGAATGGCGCTCAGGGCGCTGCGCTGAAACATCTTGCGCTGTAGGGTAGCCACGGTGAAATTGGCGGCGGGCAGTACGCTGGCAGTGTCCCAGTTGATCCGATCGGTTTGCATATTGAGCAGGCCAACGCGCCAGTCGTCGTTCAGTTTGCCGCTCAGGCGGGCGCCAGCGAGGATGGGCACGGTTTCGTTCAGGCCGGTTACGGGGTTGCGGGCCAGACCGATGCGGCGGGAGAAGAACGGGCGGGTGCTGGGGAAACCGAACATGGCGAACAGGTCGCGGTTTTCCAGAAAAAACTGCCGCCGTTCGGGGAAAAACAATTCGAATCGGCTGAGGTTGGCCACCTGTCGGTCCACCTCCACCTGCGAGAAGTCGGGGTTGATGGTCAGGTCGAGGTTCAGGGCGGGCGTGATCCCGATTTTGGCGTCGCCGCCGAAGTTGACGTTCGTCCGGTTGGGCCGGCTGGTCACGTCCAGCGTGGCGGGGTTGCGGCGGTAGTCCGTCTCGGTGCGGGCATTGGCATACGGAATGAGGGAGATGCTGGCGCCGGGGTCGGGCGGCGGGTTGTCCCAGCGCAGTTCGTGGCAAAACGCGAGGTTGTTGGCTGCGTATTGCCGGGGCACGGGCCGCCAGGTACTGACCTCCCAGCCTTTGAGGAGGACCCGCACAAAATTGACCGACCAGGTGTTTTCGCCCTCGGCTACGGTGTAGCGCAGGGTTTTGAACGGTATGGCTACTTCGGCTACCCAGCGGTCATCGTGGTTGGTGACGGAGGAGGACCAGCGGTTGTCCCACTCGAAGGAGAGGGTCGTGCCGTTGTCCACGAGTGCTTCGCGCTGCACGTTGAGCGGGTTGAGGCTAAAGAGGAAACCGTTGAGGCCGTCGCGCGAGGGACTGAGCAGGATGTTGATGCCGTCGCTGGTGCCGTTGGGGAAATCGCGTTTGAGGCTCGGCACGGTATAGTCTTCGCGGTTTTGCCAGCATACGATACCGATGTACAGGTTGCGCTCATCGAAGGTGAGCAGCACTTCGGTACGGGCATCGGCGAGGCCGGTATCCACGGGAAATTGTTTGCTGAAATCCACAGCTACCTGTGCGTTTTGCCAGGCGGCCTCGTCGAGGATACCGTCCACCTGCACGGGAGCGTCGGCTTTTCGAATGCGCAGTCCGTCGGGTTTTTTCCCGGAAACTTCGTTGCGGGTGACGAGGTCCACCGGCGTTTCCGGTAGCTCCATTTGGGCGCACAGTGTCCCCGCCGCGAGGACGAAAAGGGAGAGTAAAAAGTGTTTCATAGCCAAAATTTGGCGCAAAAGTCCGGAAAAAAGTTGGCTGTTTGCGGGGATACCAACGCTACTTTTGCCGCTCAAAGCCTTTGCATGAACACCGACCTCGTCACCTACTACCGCGACCGCGCTGCCGAGTACGAACAAGTCTTCGCTAAATCGGAACGCCGGCGCGATCTTGCCCGCCTGAAGGCAATCCTGCAGGATATTTTTCGGGACAAACACCTGCTCGAAATAGCCTGTGGAACGGGCTACTGGACCGAGCGCATCGCCCAAACGGCCGGCTCCATTTTGGCCACCGACATCAACCAGACCGTGCTGGACCTTGCCGCAGGCAAAAACTACCCGAAGATCAATGCTGCGTTTCGGTTGGAAGATGTGTTGCAGCACCCCGATGATGACCAGCAGTTCGAAGGCTTGTTCGGCGGGTTTATCTGGTCGCACATTTTACAGGAACAACTCAATACTTTTCTCGCGAATGCAGCGCGGCGGGTTTTGCCCGGCGGGGTACTGGTTTTTGTGGACAACCGTTTTGTGGCCGGCAACAGCCTTCCCGTCAGCCACACCGATGCTGCCGGCAATACCTGGCAAACCCGCTACCTCGAAGACGGCTCGGAACATCTGGTGCTGAAAAACTTCCCGACGCAGGCGTTTTTGCTGGAAAAACTGGAGGGCGTTGCGGGCGTTGAGCAGGTTGACTTCTTTGAATTGGAGTATTACTGGATGGCGGTGGGGAGGATGGGGTGAGTAGTGTGACTTGCCAGGCAGCCCCGGTACGTTTACGCGCCCAGATATTTCCTGAAAAACTCCAGGGTGCGTTCCCAGGCTAATTTGGCGGCGGCCTCGTCGTAGCGGGCGGCGGAGGTGTCGTTGTGGAAGGCATGGTTGATGCCTTCGTACAGGTACTGTTCGTATTCGACGCCGGCGCTTTTTAGGGCTTCTTCATACGCGATCATACCGGCGTTCACTCGTTCGTCGAGGCCGGCATAGTGCAGTTGCACGGCGGCTTTGATATTCGGCACACGTTCCAGGGCCGGTTGGCGGCCATAAAACACGACGGCAGCGCGCAGTTCGGGCACGTTCACGGCGAGGTTGTTGGCCATGGCGCCGCCCCAGCAGAAGCCCACGCAGCCGAAGCGCCCGTTGCAGTCGGCGCGTTGGCGCAATGCCCCGAACGCCCGGACAAAATTTTCCAGGGTTTCTTCTGCATTCAGTTCGCTGAACAATTTACGCGCCTCATCGGTGTCGGCCGGCGTACCGCCCGAGGGAGCGAGCGCATTCGGGGCTACGGCCAGGTACCCTGCTGCTGCTGCCCGCCGGGTCACATCCTCGATGTGCGCGTTCAGGCCCCGGTTTTCATGGATAACCACCACGGTCGGGTACGGCTTCGCTTCCTCCGGCCGGGCTACGTAGGCTTTCATGTCGCCGTTCACGCCCGGCCAGGTGATGTATTCGGTGAAAAGGCCGTTGGTCGGCGTGCGTCCGGGCAGCGCGGCGGCCGACTCCAGCAGCGGCAACACCGACATGGCGGCCGCTGTGCTGCCGACCAGCCAGGTCAGTCGCCGGAGGAATTCCTTGCGGGAAAGAGGGTGGTGGGTGTACTCGTCGTAGAGGTCAATGATGCGTTTGTCGAGCATGGTAGTGGTATTTGAGCGGCCGGATACGCGGCGCAGATTTCGTGGACGAATGTACGGATGTTTTCTGTTTGAGGCGGGGCAGGGTGTTGCGAAGCGCCTGATTTACCTATTGGATAACAGCCTGTTTCCATCCAAGCCGAATTTCCTGCGGCACTTTTAAATATATAAAAAATGAAAAAAAACAGATTCCCCCTGAGAACCTGATCGTACGCTTGGTATTCATTGCCGCATGAACTGTTTTTAAAACCAATCTATGAGAATCGTTCTTCCTTATCTCTTCCTGCTCGCTCTGCCTTTCAGGGCTTTCGCCCAAACTACCTCTCCCGCCCTCCAAAGGGGAGAAAAAGGTGCCTCACCACTCCCCTTCCTTCAGGAGGGGGCCGGGGGGAGGTTCGTGCCGTCGTCGTCGGCATCTCCGACTACCAGGACAAGGATATCCCCGACCTGCGCTTCGCCGACCGGGACGCCGAGGCCTTCGCCAACTTCCTGCGCTCCCCGGCGGGCGGCTCGCTGGACGGTGACCACCTGAAGGTTTTGACCAACCAGAACGCCACCGCCGGGCGCATTGCCGAAGCGCTTGACGGCCTCATCGAACAGGCGGCGGCGGGCGACCAGGTCATTATATATTTCAGCGGCCACGGCGACGTGGAGCGCAAGACCGTCTCGCAGCCGGGCTTCCTGCTCGCCTGGGATGCCCCTACTCGGGTGTACATGGGTGGCGGCACCTATTCGCTGGCTTTCTTGCAGGAGGTCGTCACCACACTATCCACACAGAACAAGGCCAAGGTCACCGTCATCACCGATGCCTGCCATGCCGGGAAACTCTCCGGCAGCCAGATCGGTGGGGCGCAGCTCACCAGCGTCAACCTCGCCAAGCAATACGCCAACGAGGTCAAAATCCTTTTTTGCCAGCCCAACGAGTTCAGCCTGGAAGGCGAGCAGTGGGGCGGCGGGCGTGGGGTGTTCAGCTACCACCTTGTGGATGGGCTGTTCGGATTGGCCGACCGGAACGGCGACGGCACAGTCTCTGTCGGCGAGATAGACCGCTACCTGGAGGACAAAGTGACCGCAGAGGCTGCCCCGCAGAGCCAGGTGCCGATGCTTTTGGGCAACAAAACCGATCGGCTGGCGACGGTGAACGCCGCCGTGCTGGCGGATTTGCAAAAGAACAAGGCGGGCGGGATGCCCGTTTTTACCGCTACCGAGAGCCGGGGCTTCGAGGACGAGGTGCTGGCCAAGGTGGACACGAGTATCCGCGAGATGTACCGGGCCTTCAAGCTGGCTGTGCTGGAGAAGCGGTTTTTCGAAAACGTCGGCGAGGTTCCAAACCTCGCCGACGTTCAACCGGCCGATGTACTTTACACCCGGCTCATCGCGGTGGAGGCGCTGCCCCCCCTGCGCGGTATGATGACTCGCAACTATGCGGCGGCTTTGCAGGACGATGCCCAGCAAACCCTGAACGGGTGGCTAAAAACCAGCCAGGAAGCATCCCTTGATGCCGCCATCAACGGTCGCCTGACGAAGAAAGTATTCACGGAGAAGGTCAGGTCGTATCCCCGCTGCCTTGACCGGGCTGCCGAATTGCTGGGCAGTAAACACTACATGTACGCAGCCCTGAAAGCCCGGAAGTATTTTTTTGAGGGCTTCCTGCTTGCAAATTCCAACCGGAATCCCAACTCGGAACTGGGTGAGCAGGCTCTAGCCCTGTTCCGCCAGTCGCTCGCATGGCAGCCGGAGCAGCCGCAGGTCTATTGGCAGATGAGCAGTGTATTCGGCTGGAATCTCTTGCAGCCCGATTCGCTGGAGCACCATGCCCGATTGGCAATGGAGATTTATCCTAACTGGGTATTACCCTGTACCGATGTCGCTTTTTACTTTTCATACAAACTCAAGCGACAAGACCGGGCAAGGCTATTCCTGGAGCAGGCAAGCCGCAAAGATTCTAATTCAGCATTAGTATTGCATGCATGGGCTGTTTTCAATTATGGTGAAAAAAACTATCTCGAAGCTGAACGACAAATCAAAGAGGCCATCTTGCTCGATTCGACGCTTGGAGCATTCTGGAACGATCTCGGGTTGATGTACAGCGAAACCAGCCGCTACACCGAAGCGGAACCGGTTATTAAAAAATCCGTTGCGCTCGATTCGACGTTTTCCTACCCGCGCAAGCACCTCGGCATGGTCTATTTCAAGACCAAGCGACCCGAAGAAGCCCGGCATCACTTTCTCAAAGCGATAGCACTTAACCCCAACTATGCAGGTGCGATGCTCGGCATGGCCTACCTCCTCGCTGCTGAAGGAAAAACGGAGGAAGCCATCGGCTATGTGGAGCAAGCCATCAGCAAGGGCAGCACCTTCGAGCAATTGGAAAGTGACGAAGACCTCGCAATGCTGCGCGCCACTACGGAGTGGAAGGCGCTGATAAAAAAGTATTTTCCGGATAAGGTGAAGGACTGAAACAAGGCAACAGAAACCGGCTCAGGCCAAGTTGGCTTCGATCCAGGCTTTAATCGTTGGGAATGACAAATGTAGCGTGGAGCGTCACCGACACAGGCGGAAACGCCACGTCCTGCGCGTTCACGGTCACGGTCACCGATGAGCAATTACCGGGCATCACTTGCCCCGGCCCGGTCACCGTGACCTGCGCCGGCCAGGTGCCCGCCGTCAACCTCGCCGCCGTGTCGGCTGCCGACAACTGTGGCGCACCGACAATTTCGCACGATGGAGACGCAACCAACAACCAGACCTGCACCAACCGCAAAACCATCACCTGGCGCGCCACGGATGCCTGCGGCAATACCACGGCAGCCACGCAAACCATCCAGGTGTCGGACACCGGCGCACCGGTATTTGTCACGGTACCCGGCCCGCTAACGGTCGAGTGCAACCAGCCCGTCCCGCCCTTGGTGAACCCGACGGCATCGGACGTCTGCGGCGGGTACGTACAAATCACGTTCCTGGGCAATGTGCCCACCGGAAACGGTTGCGAAAACAGCTATACGATTACGCGGACCTGGCGTGCGCAGGATTTGCAGCTACAGATCAGCCTGCGCAAAGCGGGCGCTGCGGCGGGGATTTACACGGTTAGCGTGCGGAGTGCACGCGGGGTAGTGGCGACCCGGGTGGTGCTGGTTGAGTGAGGCAAATCAAAATTTCAAAATCAAAAGAGGGTGTCTCATAAGTACTTTTTCACCGCAGAGACGCAGAGTTTTAAAAACTTGATTATCAAAATCTCTGCGTCTCTGCGGTGAATTGGAAAACGCGACTTATGAGACAGCCTCTCAAAACTCAAAACTAACAATACGTTTCGTACGCCATTTTCAAGTTCTCGGCGATCACCTGTGCGGAGCGGCCTTCGATGTGGCGGCGCTCCAGAAAATGCACGAGTTTTCCGTCTTTGAACAGCGCAATACTCGGCGAGGACGGTGGGTACGGCGCAAGATATTCGCGGGCTTTGGCCGTAGCGTCGGCATCTACACCGGCAAATACCGTGACTAAGTTGTCCGGACGTTTTTCGGCTTGCAGCGACATTTTGGCGCCCGGGCGGGCATTGGCTGCTGCACAGCCACAAACGCTGTTGACGACCAGCAGCGTCGTGCCCTGCCGGCTTTCCAAGGTTTTTTCTACATCGGCGGGGCTGCTGAGCTGCTCAAAACCGTAGTCGGTCAGATCCTGTGCCATCGGTGTTACTAATGCTATCGGATACATTGGTGCTGGATGTGTTTTATGTTTAAAATATAGCCTTTGCAAGGCGGTAGAGGCGACAAAGTTATCTAAACAGCCAAACGTAGGAGTGGTTTAGCCACAAATCCTTTATTTCGCAGGATAATTCAGGTGGAATATGAAAAATATACTTGTCTGTTTGTGTTGTCTGTGCACCCTTCTGAACGCTACCGCACAGCAAAATGCCAGCTCCTTCGTAGTCGGCTCCGAATTGTCCAGCGCCATCTCGGGCAACAAGTCCCAGTTTGTCCGAACCTTCGACGACCGGTTCAAGGACGCGACCAAAGGCTCACCTTTCCTGTTTGACGAATGGGTGCCCGGCTCCCTGATCCTGTCCGACCTCTCCCGAACCAACGACTCTTTTTTGTTCAAATTCGACACTTACCACAAAGAGGTTTGGGCGCGAAAAATCGGCGGAGACTCCGTGATTCCATATGCCGACTACATCCGCCAGATAGACTTGCGACACCCGGACGGGCGGACTTGGGTGTTCAAAAAATACAGTCTGGAACCATCCGGCCCGGTGCAGTTTTATCAGCCGGTGTACGAGGGTACGAAGTTCACGCTCGTCAAAGAGGAACGCAAAATTTTGGTCAAAGCCAATTTTGTAGAGCGCGGGGTGTACACCACCGGGCTACCCTACGACCGGTACGAGGGCATGGCAACCGAGTATTTCATCCAGACACAAAAAGACCAGCCCTTCAAAAAAATATCCCTGAAAAAAAATGCCCTGACCGATCTTGCGCCGACTCGCCACGCTCAAGAAGTAGAAGCGTTTTGCAAAAAAGAAAAAATACACAAAACCCTGACCGAACAAGAAGCCGCCAAGCTCCTCGGCTTCCTCGACCGATAAGCACGGATTTTTCAACTACTCATGGAAGATACCATACTTTTTGACATCATTGATTTGCTGGACGATGGCGAAATCGTGTACCTCCACCGCCAAACCAAGGAAATCCTCTCCTACCCCGACCCGCAACGCTGGAGTGAAAGCGAATTCATTGACCTGATCGAGGAAGTGAAAGCCCGCGCCGAAGCCGAACCGGATATGTTCGTCGTCATTGACCCGCCCGACCCGCGCGACGGCTACCATATCATGGAAGATTTCATCTTTACCGTAGAAGACGAGCAACTACGCGACCGCCTGCTGGAGGCGCTGAACAGCAAAAAACCGTTCCGATACTTTCGAGCTACGGTAGAGGACTCGCCCCTGCGCGATACCTGGTACGATTTCAAGGATGCCCGCATGAAAGAATGGCTGTTGGAGATGCTGGCCCGGGTGTGGGACTGATACCGTTCTGAGTTTCCAACCAATAAAAACATGACAAAAACAACACTTATCCTCTTTTGGGTGCTTTGGCTCCTTGATGTACTGGCGGCGCTTTATGCCCACCGGGAATTCCTCGCGGGCGTATTTGGCCAGTATAGTGCGCCTTCACCCACTTTCATTCTGATGTGGGTCGCGCTGCTTGCCGTGATTTTGGCCATTTTGTTTGGCAGTATCTATTTCAAAAACCACGGAAGTCCGACGACGGCACTGATTATTGCAGCAGCCCCGGTTGTTCTGGCGTTGCCCTATCTGCTTTGGATGGGCATGATCCTGATTATGCGCCCAAACTGGCGCTAAGATCTCCCTGTTTTTCAGTCCAAAACGACGACAAGCCATGTTCAATCTCACCTATCTCTACATGTGCCTCTTCATTGGCACATACCTGTACTTCTACGGTACCGGGGCGCCGTTTCCCGAATTTTTGCGCAGCCTAAATGGCTGGGTTTGCTGGGCATTTCTGCTGTGGGGTGGCTACCAGGCCGGCAGCGTGATCGTGGACTGCCTCGTGCTGTCCTCCAAAGATCAAATGACGCCCTCCAACGCCCGCGACGGCATATTACTCGCTCTAATCAGTTATTTGCCTACGCTGATGATTTCAATTTTTATGCTCCGCGAGGGCTTTATGGAGCGCTGAGAGCGGCCCTTCGCCTTTTGCCCCTCGCAGTATTCGGCTGTTAAAACCCGGCGAGGATGCTGCGGTTGCCGTGAGGCCGTAGGATGCCTCACACAGTATTCGGCGGGTTAAAACCCGCCGCTACCCTTAGCAAACTCGCCTCTTGAAACTCAAATCCCTACCTGCACCGTCACCACCACACTCCGCCCATCCGACGGCCACACACCCGGACCGGGGTAAAAGGCCGGGCGCTTGGTGAAGTACTGCTGGTCGGTCAGGTTGTTCACGCTCATGCGCAGGGTCAGGTTGTGCAACAGGCGGCACGAGGCGTTCAGATCAAGCAGCCCGTAAGCCGGCACGATGCCCACCGCTCCGGTGGCGTTGGGCGTGCGGGTGCTCAGTGGGTCGGCGTACGATTCGGCGGTGTAGCTGTACAGCAAGGAGGCGCTCCATGTTTTGTACTTGATGTTCAGTCCATTGCGGCTAATCCACTGCGGGGCGCTTTCGAGGCGATTGCCCTTGATACTGCGATTTTCGGCGCTGCTCACGCGGAGAGAGTCGCCGAGGTAGCGGGCATCCATGTAGGAAGTGGAGGTAAAAACGCCGGCGTACCAGTGTTCGGAAAAACGGAATCCGTACTCGGCGAACAGTTCAAGTCCGTGGGTACGTGAGTCGCCGATATTGGTGCGTAATAAAATAACCGTATCCAGCAGATCGGAATAAGTAGTCAGGCTGCCCGGGCGGTTGTTGTAACGCAGGCTGAAAGCGCTCACGTCCCACTTGAATCCGCCGGCCGTGCCACGCCAGCCCAGCTCCAGGTTGTAGCCCGATGCGTCTTTCATGTCCGGATCCGTGCGCTCATAAAAATTGCCCGGAATGATGTCCTTGAACAGCACCGGACGGTAGGCCTGCGACCAGCCGGCATACAGGCTTTGCCAGGCATTGATCGTGTAGCCGGCGTTTACGCCAAAGAGCGGAAAACTGCGCTTGATGGTTGTGGCCACATCTACCGGCGGCAGATAGGATACGTTTCCTGTCATGTCGGACGACCCGAGTTCCACGCGCACGCCGGGACTGAAAAACAGTTGTGGCGTTACCTGAAATTTGTTTTCCACAAACACCGCCGTATTGCGGGTTTTGAACAGCAAATCGCGGCCCCAACCGGCTGCGGAAATGGTCAGGTCAAAGTCCGACCCGGTGGTTCCTTTGCCTTGCTGGCGGCGGTTCATGTCATTGTGAATGTACTGAATACCGGCGGACAGGAAAGATGTTTCTCCAAACAACGCGTATTCCTGCAACAGCCGCAGTTCTGTGGTAAAACTCTGAAACCGGTCAATATCCACCTGCCGTTCACTGTACGCAAAAGTGCTGTGGCTGATGGTGTCGCGCACGGTGGCGGGCCGGTCAAACTGCACACTCCGGCGCTCGCCCAGCAGGCCCGAAGCTGTCCAGCTGAGCCGGGTTCCGGGGCCGATTTGCCACTCGGCCGACAAGGCGGGCAGCACCAGTTCGGGGTTGAAGTAGTTGCGCGCGCGGGTAGCCTGCCGCGGATTGTCGGCAAACTGTGCATCCGTCAGCGGACCGGGAATGCGGTACAGGTAGTTGGAGCGGAATACCTCCGCTTTGATGGTCCATTTTTCCGACGGTTTGTAGGTCAAAACCAGGCCTTGCCCGTCATAGTCCGAAGCGCTGTTGTCGCGGTAACCATCGGACCCGCGCCGGGAATAAAAAGCGTAGTACCGCCACTTGCCTACTTTGCCGCCCACGGCATTGTAGGTACTCAGCAACCCGAAGGAACCGGCGGAGTTAATAGACTCCGCGCCAAATGCCCGCGTGGTATCGGCTTGTTTGACCACGTAGTTCAGCATGCCGCCAAACTGGGCGCCGTATTGCAGCGCGCCGGTGCCGCGCACCAGTTCAATGCGCTCCACGGCTTCGAAGGGCAGGCTGAAATGGCTGGCCGGATAACCGTACAGGTCGGAATTGGTCATCAAGCCGTTGGTGCGGATATTGAATTCCCAGCCCCGGTGCGGATCCAGGCTGCGCGTGGAGATATTGGTCTGATTGCCGGTACCGTCCATGTCGTACACAAACACGCCGGGAACTTTGGCAAACACCTGGCGCGGCGTTTTTTCGGCAATGTTCACGTCCATGTTGGACAGGCTGATCACTTCGTTTTTTTTCCCTGCCCAGAGGTAGGCGCCCTGGATGGCAGGCAGGCGCAGGATAGTTTCGCGTTGTGTTTTTACGGAAATTTCCCGAAGAATCTGGTCGCGCAGGGTGTCCGAAGCCGATTGTGCAAAAAGCGGAGCTACTGCAACGACCGACAGGATTAGCAGTACGTGTTGTTTAAACATAGTCCAGTAGTGTAGTCTTGCAGTTGCAAAACCGGGATGAAGTGGCGGCAAAGGTACTGCTGCTGCCCGGCGGCTCCGAAGAAGCGGGATTAAGGTGTGCTTAAAAATAGTACAAAACCCGCGGGTTCACTTAACCCCGACCGAATCCGGCCGCACCGCTTTACCTTTCACCTCTACCAGGGAATCCAGGACATATTTCGCCTCGAATACCAGATCGCCTTCGGGCGTCCACTTGCGGAGGTAGCCGTTTTTCTTTTCCTGGTGGAACGCCACAACAAATTGTACGCGGCCGTTTTCATAAAAAAGCGTGTCGCCGCCTTCCTTTTTGCCCTCTTGGTAGTATTGAACCTCCTTGATCGCGCCGCCAGGGTAATACAGCACGGTGCGACCGGTTTGTTGGTCATTTTTAAACCAGCGCTCGGCCTTGACACGGCCGTCGGGGAAATAATCGGTCATCAGCCCCTCCTTCTTTCCGCCGATTTCCTGGTAACGGCGGGAGCCGGCACCGGTGCCGTATTTTTCTGTTTTGTCAATGGTTTGGGGTGTTTGGGGTGTTTGTTCGCAAGAAAAAAGGAACAGGAGGCTCCCGAGGATAAATGCGTGAAGCTGGATGATATTTCGCATGAGCATTGGGTGTACGACGACGGGAATAACAAGACCTTCCAGGTTTTCAAAACCTATGGTATGTGTGCATATTTGCTTGATTTTCAGCGCTATTCCTGTGTATGCATAGGGAAAAGTGAAGCGGTCAGACGACCTGCGGTCGTACAGACCGCAGGTCGGATAAATTGGTCTGTACGACCGCAGGTCGTCTGACCAATAACTCTAATCAACTTATTGACAGCCAACCAAAAGATGTGAACATACCGTAGGCTTTGAAAACCTGAAATATCTGCATACGCGTAGTCTGTTTTTATTTCTTCCAGGGCAGGTTGTTCACGTGGCGACCGATGACGGTACCAAAACGAACACCTTCTTCGCAATCCATGCGGAAATGCACGCCCAGCGGTACACGCGACCAGGCGTTTTCGAGGGCCATTTCATAAAAACTGCCGAATGAACGGGGCGTACCATTAAATTCTACCCGACCGTCATGGCAAAAGTCGGTCATAGCGTAAGAATATCCGAACACACTGGCAAGTGCTTCAGCACCGGCAGCGCCCATGGTGGAGTGGCCGGACGGATATGCCGGGAACGATGGCGTTACGCCCTTTTCACCGGTTAGCGGGTTCTCCAGACCTGGTTTCCAGTTGGGATCAATTACGCGTTGAATGTAGGTTTCAGGGCGCTCCACATTGTAGTGGTACTTGGAATGCCAGCAACCAACGGCGGCGTCATTCAGGGCCATGCCCACTTTGGCGTATGTTTCGACAGCCGTTTCCAGTGTGCTGTGCTCGGATTCGATCACCTGATTGGCAATAGCAACCCAGCGCGGGCCGGGACTGAATGTGAGGTCAATCAAGTCATCGCTCCAAAACTCGCCAATCCACTCGGCTTCGTAAGACCACGTTGGTGTATTTTGAGCATATACTTCGATAGCTTGTCCATAGATAGCGGAATTGGGGCTGTCGCTATGTTTCAATGGCGGTTTGGATAGCTTAGCTGTTTCGGACAATGCCCAGGTGCGTACTTTGCCGAAATATGGCCCCATACCTTTGCCCGGTCCAGGTACAGTAGGGACCCAATCACCAGGCTTGGTGTAGTGTGCCTGCCAGTCGTAGTCGCCAAAAGGATCTTTGTACGAATCGTGGCCATACGGGTCGGTCTTGGACCACTCCCAAACAGCAGCAGCTACATCCTGTCCGCGTTTTTTAGAACGGACGAAGATTTCAGCCGATACTTCGGCCTGGTATTTGCTTTCGTTGAAGGATTCCAACGTGGCAATTTTTTGAACCTGCACCGCCGGCACATCCGGAAAAAAACGTGGCATCATGTACCCGTACACGGCATTCACCACAGTTGGCCAGTGGTATTCAGCATCTTCAGCAGCCGGAATATCCAGCCCTGCATACAGCGCGGCAAGAGAGTTGTAATTCGGCATACCGGGAAGGCATGCCTCATACGTAGCAAAACCCATCAGTCCTAAGGCACGCGGAGCGGGACCTGGGCGATACCCGGGCATAACATTCAACATCAAGGAAAAGATGGTTCCAGGAAGAAGCTGCTTCGTGGTTGTAAACACTCAGTCCTTTTGCCGGCGGGTCAAATGTTGCTTTACCGCAAGAAGACCAAAGCCCGGTGGCGATTATTAACAATGCCAGCAGGCGGGTGATGTGAAGATTGTTCATCGGAATAAAATTAGATTGGTTGGTGATAATGACTTGGATAATAGTAATGCTATCATCAAAAGTAGCGCCAACTCGCTCCGTTCCATTTTAAAAAGTGCTTAAAAAGTAGCGTACTGCCCGACTAATCTCTAAAAATGGAACGGATTTCTCCCTTCCAATACCTAAACTTGCCACCCTTATGCGCATACTACTCATCGAAGACGAGCCAAAACTGGCACGCTCCATCAAAAAAGGTTTGGAGGAGCACCAGATTGACGTGGATTTTGCTCAGGATGGCCTCCTCGGCAAGCGGATGTCCCAGTCCAGCGGATATGCCGTGATCATCTCCGATGTTGTCATGCCCGGCATGAACGGTATTGACCTGACCCGCCAAATCCGCGACGAAGGCAACCGGACACCGGTACTCCTGCTCACCGCCCTCGGCCAAATGGACGACAAGGTGGCCGGCTTCGATGCCGGCGCCGACGACTACCTGACCAAACCCTTCGAATTCCGCGAACTGCTCCTGCGCGTTCAGGCGCTCGCACGCCGTCCGGTGGACAGCTATCAGGCCCTGCCCGAACTGCGCTTTGCCGATGTGGTTATGGACCTGCAAACCCGCGAATTCTACCGGGCGGAACGCAAGATTCCGCTCACACCCAAAGAGTTTGCCCTCATGGAGTATTTCCTGAAAAACCCCATGCGCGTGATTTCCAAACAGGAAATCTCGGAAAAAGTGTGGAACCTCGACTTCGATACCGGCACCAATATTATTGAGGTGTACGTCAATTTCCTGCGAAAAAAAGTGGACAAGGACTTCGACACCAAGCTGATTCATACACAGTTTAAAAACGGGTATATTTTGAAAGTTGAGAGGGGTTGAGGAGGTTGAGAGGGGTTGAGAAGATTTGGGCGCGCTTC
>JBGSKO010000018.1:0-66143 GCA_041741155.1 Saprospiraceae bacterium
GAAAGGTGTGGCCCCGCCCATTCCGATAGCCTTCTTCCAATTCCTCTCGTTGAGTCTCGCTTAACTGAAGCAATATTTTTCGTCCCATGATGGGGCAATATTACTAATTTTATTAAATAATTTTGTCCACGTACTTAAATGTAAAAATTTGACATTTTCCGCCACTTTCAATCTCTTTCGGAAAAGGGGGTATAAACCGTTTTAAATTCGCCGCTGTGTTTCGAAAAACCGGAACTAATCCTCCGTTATATTTTATTTTCGCTACTTTTTTCGCTGCTAATCCAAAGATTATCCGCAAGGCCAATCACTTTGCCAAATTCTTCTGCTTACACAAAACGATACTGCTGCTATGGGTTTCCGAACTACACTCTTCCTGCTTACGTCACTTTTATTCCTTCAAAATCTTGCCGCCCAAAATACCGTCAGCCTTCAATTGAATGAACAACGTCAGCGCATCCCCACGGATGTTTCTTATGGCGAAAATACAATTCGCGTCTGCGGCCTGATTCCCGGAACGACCTATATGGTCGTGGCTGTCCCGCGGATTGTTGGCGACAAAACACCGATGGTACTGACTATGACCGAGCCCGGCCTGGAAAAGGAGGCCAAAAAAATGTCTCGCGCCGACCGCCCACAACTCCGGCAGTTTTTAGCTGTGGATGCCTGCATGGAATTTTCCTTGCAGGTGGACAACAGCCGGCAAAGCGGCAAAATGCCAATTTACTTGTCTGTCAGTTGTGTGGATTGCCCCGAGGCGAATGCTTTTATGGAAAAATTCCTGAACCAGTTGGAAAGTATGGGCATGGCTAACTTGTCCACCACAGGAGGAGTATCAGCCTCTTCATTGGTTACCACCCTTATAGGGGGCAACTGCTTTCAGGTGGCAAACGCCGCTTCTGTTGGGCCCGCGCAATCACGAGGGACGTTCAACAACGGCTTAACGAATATCGGGATCAATACCGGCGTAGTGCTGTGTACCGGAAATGTAGCCAGCCTGCCCGGTCCGAACAACGCCAGCAATACCTCCGCCAACACGGCAGGTTTTAACCAAAACAGTGCAGATGATGCGGACCTGGCCACGCTCACCAACGGCAACCAGTGGGATGTCGTCAAACTGGAGTTTGACTTCACGCCAACAGCCGAATCGGTCTCATTTCAGTATGTTTTCGGCTCGGAGGAGTACTGCGAATTTGCAAATTCAAACTTTAACGACGTCTTCGGCTTTTTTATCAGCGGTCCCGGCATCACGGGTAATCAAAATGTCGCCTTGCTGCCCGTGGCCGGCAACCCGCCGGTAACCATCAACAACGTAAACCACGTAGATAATACCGCCTTCTACGTCAACAACAACGCGTTCAACCCCTGCCAGAATGTGGGCGCTTGCTGTGCGTCGGAATGTGCCCTTGATGGCTGGACAACCGTACTCACTGCAACAATTGACGACCTGATACCCTGTGAAACCTACCACATTAAACTCGCTATTGCCGACATCGCCGACGGAGCACTTTTTTCAGCAGTTTTTCTGAAAGCAAACTCGTTCAACGCAGGTGGTGTAGTGAAAGCCAACCCGACCTACCCGGCCGGATTCAACTACGTCATAGAAGGCTGCAACGGCGGCTTTATCCGGTTTATCCGCGCCGGTGGAGACATCAATGAACCACTTGTTGTCAATTTTACCATTGGCGGCTCTGCCGATCCGGGCGACGACTATGATGTATTGCCCAATACGATAACCATTCCTGCCGGCGCTACCTTTATTGATATGCCGGTCAATGTCCTGGCGGACCTCATCATCGAAGGCCAGGAAACCATTACGATCACGCTGGACAACCCCTGCTCCTGCGACCTGATAGAATTCACCTTCTATATTCAGGACAAAGAACCCCTCGAAGTCGAACTGGAAGACATTGAACTCTGTGGCGTACCGAGCACGACCCTCTCGCCCAATATCCTGAGCCCCGGTGTACCCCCGCTGTCCTACGACTGGAGTACCGGCGACACAACACAGACCATCACCATCAGCAGTCCCGGCCCCACCACCTACACCGTAACGGTGACCGACGCCTGCGGCGACACTTCCACTGCCGAGGCTACCGTGACGCTGGAGCCGGCGCCTACCGCTACGCTTTCCGGTGCGGGCGTTTTTTGTACCGGCCAACCTCCTACGGTTGACCTTACCCTTACATTCACCGGCACCGGCCCTTGGACGGTGGAGATGGATAACAACGGAAACACGGAAACGCTGACGTTCACCAACAGCCCCACGATCTACACCGTCAGCGACCCGGGCACCTACACGCTGGTCAGTGTGGAGTCTTCAACCGGCTGCCCGGGTACAGCCACCGGCACGGTCGTACTCAGCGAGGTTACTGTTGATCTAAATGTAACCGCTAATAATCCGACCTGCTTTGGCGCCAACAACGGCTCCGTGCAAGCTACCGCCTCCGGTGGAAACGGGCCGTTCACCTACGCCTGGAGCAACGGTCCCTCCGGACCAAACCAAACTGGCCTGCCGCCCGGTACCTACACCGTGACGGCCACCAATGCACAAGGGTGTACGGCGGAAGAAACGGTTGACCTGACCGAACCACCCCAGCTGACCGCCAGTACTACCAATACCGGAAACATAGACTGCAACAACCCTACCGGTAGCGCCGACCTGGATGTAAGCGGCGGAACACCCGACTATACCTTCAACTGGAGCGGTGGATCGGGAGGCCAAAACCCGACCTTTACCACCGGCGGCACCTATACCGTAACCGTGACGGACGACAACAACTGCACTGTTACGGCTTCGGTAACCATCACTTCCAACCTCACACCACCTGTAGCTGCCGCTACCGTTCCGGGCCAGATCAATTGTATCAACTCGGAAATCACCATCAACGGCAACGGCTCCTCTCAGGGACCAAATTTCACCTACGAATGGAATGGTCCGGGACTGGTCTGTTGTGAAACTACCCTGGAACCACTGGTCAATGCCGGCGGCACCTACACCCTCACCGTCACCAACAGCGACAACGGATGTACTGCTACCGTCGCGGTCACCGTCGTGGAAAACACCACGCCACCCATCGCGGTCATCGCACCGCCGCAAGAAATCGGTTGCAACATGCCCACACTCACCCTGAGCGGCAACGGTTCGTCCAACGGCAACGGATTCACCTTCGAATGGACCACTGACGGCGGCAATTTCACCTGCTGCACCAACACGCTCAACCCGCAGATAGACCAGGCCGGAACCTATACGATATCGGTGACCAACACCAACAACGGCTGCACCGCCGAGGCAACAGTAACCGTGAGCGGCGACGTCACTCCCCCCACTGCGACCATCGCACCGCCCGCAGTCGTGGACTGCAACATGCCTGAACTCGAACTTGATGCCAGCGGCTCTTCGCAGGGCGGTAACATTACCTACCAGTGGTCGGCCGGGGGCGGCGGCAACATCGTCAGTGGCGGAGATACAACCAACCCGACCATTGATGCCGGCGGTACCTACACTATCACGGTGACCAATACCGACAACAATTGCACCGCTACAGCCAGCGTAACCGTCGCGGCCAACCTCACGCCGCCCGTAGCCGTAGCCACTACCCCGCCGCCGCTCACCTGCCAGGATCCGGAACTGACCCTCAACGGAAACGGCTCTTCGCAAGGGCCGGATTTCACCTACGAATGGACCGCCAACCCAGGCAATATCGTCAGCGGAGAAAATACCCTCAACCCGGTCATTGACGAAGCCGGTTCATACACGCTGGTGGTCACCAATAACGCCAATGGCTGTACCAGTTCAACCACTGTAAACGTAACCTCGAACCAGGACAATCCCGACGCCGATGCCGGACCGGACCTCACCGTGAACTGCACTACGCCAAACCTGCAACTCCAGGGGTCCGGCAGCAGCGGAAACGGTATTGTGATCCAATGGACGGCCAACCCGGGTAATATCACCGGCGGCGCGAACACCTACTCGCCCACGATTAACCAGCCCGGAACCTATGTTTTGGTGGTCACCAACACCAACAACGGCTGTTCCAGCACCGACGAAGTGACCATTGATGCCAACTTCGACACCCCCACAGCGCAGATTGAGCCGCCATTAGTTGTGGATTGCAACAATCCCACCATCGAGATTGACGGCAGCGGCTCCACCCAGGGACCGGAAATTACCTATAACTGGACGGCTAACCCCGGTAACATCACCGGCGGGGGCAACTCTACCAACCCGACCGTCAACCAGGCCGGCACCTATACTCTGGTCGTTACCAATACCGAAAGCGGCTGTACGGATACTGCCAGCGTAACCGTTACCTCCAACCTGACGCCGCCCGTGGCAGTGGCAGTTACTCCACCGATACTGACCTGTGCCAACCCGGAACTAACCATCAACGGAAACGGCTCCTCGCAAGGACCGGATTTTACCTACGAATGGACGGCCAACCCCGGCAACATCGTCAGCGGAGAAAACACGCTGAACCCGGTTATAGACGAGGCCGGTTCGTACACGCTCGTCGTGACTAACCAGGCCAACGGCTGTACCAGCTCCACTACGGTCAACGTGAATGCCAACCAAAACTACCCCGACGCCAACGCCGGGCCGGCACTCACGCTGAACTGCGCCAACCCCAACCTGCAACTTCAGGGCTCCGGCAGCAGCGGAAACGGTATCGTCATCGCGTGGTCGGCCAACCCGGGTAATATCACCGGCGGTGCCAACACCTACTCGCCCACGATCAACCAGCCCGGAACCTACACGCTCGTCGTAACCAACACCACCAACGGCTGTTCCAGCACCGATGAAGTGACGATTGACTCCAACTTCGACGTGCCGACAGCCGTCATTGCCCCGCCGTTAGTCGTGGATTGCAACAACCCCACCATTGAGATTGACGGCAGCGGCTCTTCTCAAGGACCGGAATTTACCTACAACTGGGCGGCCAACCCCGGTAATATCACCGGCGGCGGAAACTCCACCAACCCAACCGTTAACCAGGCCGGCACCTACACCATTACCGTCACCAATACCGACAATGGCTGCACGGCTACGTCCAGCGTAACCGTTACCTCCAACCTGACCCCGCCCGTAGCGGTAGCCGCCACACCGCCGTTGCTCACCTGCCAAAATCCGGAAGTGACCATCAACGGAAACGGCTCCTCGCAAGGACCGGATTTCACCTACGAATGGACAACCGGAAACGGCAACATCGTCAGCGGAGAAACAACCCTCAACCCGGTTGTTGACCAGGCCGGCGCATACACGCTCGTCGTGACCAACCAGGCCAACGGATGCACCAGTTCGACCACGGTAAATGTGAGTTCCAACCAGAATTTCCCCAATGTGAACGCCGGGCCGGAGTTGCAACTGGACTGCCTGCACCCCACGGTACAACTACAGGGTTCCGGCAGCAGCGGGCCGGGGTTCACCATTTTATGGACCGCTAATCCGGGAAATATCGTCAGTGGCGCCAATACCTATTCGCCCATCGTCAATCAACCAGGCACCTACAATGTGGTTGTGACCAATACCGCCAACGGATGCACCAATGAAGATGCGGTGACCATCACGTCCAACTTCGACGTACCGGTAGTCGCTATTGAACCGCCCCTCGTCATCAACTGCTACAATCCCAGTATCGAACTGGATGCCGGCGGCTCGTCGCAGGGGCCGGAATATACCTTCCTCTGGACCGCCAACCCCGGCAATATCCAAAGCGGCGGCGCCTCCCCCTACCCTACCGTCAACCAGCCCGGCACCTACAACCTGGTGGTCACCAATACAGAAAGTGGTTGTACAGCCACTTCCAGCGTGACCGTTACGGCCAATTTGGCCCAACCAACCGCTATCGCCACCACACCGGGCCTTTTGACCTGCCAAAACCCGGAAATCACGCTTAACGGCAACGGCTCCTCGCAAGGCCCGGAGTTTACATACGAGTGGACGACCAACAACGGTAACATCGTCAGTGGTGAAACCACACTCAACCCGGTTATTGATCAGCCGGGAACGTACACGTTGGTGGTAACCAATCAGGACAATGGTTGCACGAGAACGGCGACGGTTACGGTCAGTTCCAACCAAAATTTCCCCAATGTGAGCGCCGGTCCGGAATACCTGCTCAACTGCGTGAACCCAACCCTTCAACTGAACGGCTCCGGCAGCAGCGGCCCCGGTTTTGTTATCCAGTGGACGGCTAACCCCGGCAACATCGTCAGCGGCGCCAATACCTACGCGCCCACGATCAACCAGCCGGGCATTTATTATGTCGTGGTGACCAACACTGCCAACGGCTGCACTGCCGAGGATTTTGTTCAAATCGAAGCCAACTTCGACCAGCCTGTCGCGAGCATCGCGCCACCGGATATCGTCAACTGCTACACACCCGAGGTCGAACTGGATGCCAGCGCCTCCACTGATGGCCCGGACATCGTTTACACCTGGTCAACAGTCAATGGAAATATTATCGGCGGACAAGGCACACCCAACTTGACCGTAAATCAGGGCGGTACCTACAACCTTTTGGTTTCCAATGTTGTCAGCGGCTGCACAGCCACGGCATCCATGACTGTGCTCCAAAATCTGACGCTGCCAAACGCCAACGCCGGACCGGGCGCCACACTCAGTTGCACCATTTCCCAGCTAACCCTCAACGGTTCGGGCTCTTCCGGCCCCAATTTTATCTATGAATGGTGGACCAACGGTGGCAGCATCGTCAGCGGAGAAAGCACGCTCAATCCGGTCATTGACGCGCCCGGGCAGTACACCCTGATGGTAACGAATACCACCAATGGCTGCTCGCGCGAAAGCACCGTCAACATCCTGGCCGATCAAAATGCACCCACTGCATTCGCCGGCAGCGACGCCGAACTGACGTGCACCGCACCCAGTGTGCAATTGAACGGATTTGGTTCTACTTCCGGCAACGGCATCACGTACCAATGGGTGGCCAACCCCGGCAACATCGTTTCGGGCGCAACAACCCTCACGCCTACCGTCAACTCGTTCGGTTACTACACACTCATTGTTACCAACACCGCCAATGGATGTACGGACGAGAGCGAGGTATTCGTGGACGACAATATCGTGTATCCTGTGGCCAGTATTTTCCCGGCCCAACAACTCAACTGTGTATTTGAAACAGTCGAACTGGATGCCGGCGGATCTTCAGGCGACAACCTCGCTTTCGCCTGGACGCCGAACAGCCTTATCCTCAGCGGCCAGGGCACCGAAAATCCGGAAGTGGGCCAAACGGGCACCTATAACCTGGTGGTAACCAATACCGGAAACGGTTGTACGGCCACGGCATCCGTCACGGTCACACAGGACATTACGCCGCCCGTAGCCGTAGCCGTACCCTCCGCCTCCATCACCTGCCAGTCGCCACAAACCACGCTCAACGGCAGTGGGTCCTCCGATGGTTATCCGTTCTTTTACGAATGGACGACCCAAAACGGCAACATCGTCAGCGGCAACCTGACCCTGAACCCAATCGTCAACCAGGTTGGCGCCTACACCCTCACCGTTTTCAATATCGAAAATGGCTGCACGGCGCAAACAACAGTGCAGGTTATCACGCAACAGACCTTTCCCACCGCTAATGCCGGTCCCGCGCAAACGATCACTTGCGCCGCCCAGCAGTTGAACCTTGATGGCAGCGGGTCGTCGCAAGGCCAGCAGTACACCTATGTTTGGACCACCCAAAACGGCAACATCGTGTCCGGGGGCAATACGCTGAATCCATTAGTCAATGCTCCGGGCACATACGAGTTGTCGGTGGTCAACACCCAAACGGGTTGTACCTCAACAGCTTCCGTATCGGTGGCCCAAAATACCACCAATCCGGTTGCTGCCGTAGCACCTGGCGGTGTGCTGAGTTGCACGGTTTCTACCCTGACGCTTGACGGAACCGCCTCCAGCACGGGCGGCAATTTCACCTACAACTGGACGACTGCGGCGGGCAATATCGTGTCCGGCCAGGGTACACTCAACCCGATCGTGGATGCCACCGGCACCTATTCACTGCTGGTAACCAACACCACCAACGGCTGCACCACGACTGCCTCCACCACTGTGACCGCCGACGCCAGTGTACCAACCGCCAGCGCCGGACCGGCAACTACGCTCACGTGCGCCGTAACTCAAATAACCCTGGACGGTTCGGCCTCCAGTCAGGGCGCTGATTTTACCTATACTTGGACCGGCCCGGGCATCGTTTCGGGCGGAAACACCCTCGCGCCAACCATCAATATGCCCGGTACGTACGCACTGTCCATCACGAATACCTCGAACGGTTGCACAGCCAGCTCCAACGTCGTTATCCCGGCAGATGTGGCGCTGCCCATCGCCGAAGCCGGCGATGCCGCCGTGCTGAATTGCATAGATACCGTGCTGACGATCAATGGAAATGCTTCCAGTTCCGGACCGCTGTTTGTGTATGCGTGGACAGCCTCCCCGGGCGGCAATATCCTGTCGGGCGCCAATACCTTGATGCCGCAGATTGACCAGCCCGGCACCTATACGTTGCTGATTTCCAATACATACAATGGCTGCACCGCCACCGATGCGGTAGGTATTTCCCAGAACACGGCACTTCCCACAGCCAGCGCGGGCGCACCCGGCCTCATCACGTGTACCAACTCGACCGTGACCCTCTCGGGCAGCGGCAGTACCGGACAAGATTTTGTCTATTTGTGGACGACACCCAACGGCAGCATCGCTTCAGGGGCCAATACGCTCAGCCCCGTGGTGGATGCGCCCGGCACGTATAATTTACTGGTAACAAACTCGATGAACGGCTGCACAGCGGTCTCGGCTGTCGCCGTCGCCAAGGACGCCAACGTACCCGTGGCTATAGCCATCGCTCCCGGCCCGCTGACCTGCGCCACGACCCAGATTCAGTTGAACGGCAACGGAACCACCACTGGTCCGACCTTGCAGTACAACTGGAGCACTTCAAACGGCAACATTATCTCCGGTGCCACTACACTCAACCCAACGGTGAACCAGCCGGGGCAGTACACGCTCAACGTGTTCAACTCGGCCAACAACTGCGAGGCGTTGTTTACCGTAAACGTGACGCAAGACCTGGCCGCGCCTGCCGCAAATGCCGGCGCTCCGGCGGTTATTTCCTGCGCCAATCCGGTGCTGACGCTCAATGGAGGCGCTTCCAGCCAGGGCGCTAATTTCACCTATCAATGGAGTACCGTTACCGGCAATATCGTATCCGGCGCTACAACTACCACACCCCAAGTGGATCGTTCTGGCAACTATGTTTTGGTGGTTACCAACACCCAAAACGGCTGTACAGCGTCGGCGTCGGTGCAAATTTTACTGGATCAAAATTCGCCGCAGGCAGAAGCCGGCCCGCAACAACAACTGACCTGTGTGGCCAACAGTATCGCTCTCAACGGCGCCGGAACCAGCGTCGGTCCAAACTTTGTGTACCAATGGACGGCCGCCGGTGGCGGAAACATTGTCAGCGGGGAAACGACCCTCAACCCGGTGGTAAATGCCGCCGGGCAGTACACCCTTTTAGTCACTAACCCAACCAACGGCTGCACCTCTGTAGATGCCGTCAATGTGATTGTAAACGTGGCACCACCTGTGGCCGTAGTGGCTGCACCACCTGTGCTGAACTGCCAACTGACCCAAACGGCGCTTTCCACTACCGGCAGCAGCACGGGAAGCAATTTCACCTACAACTGGACTACCGTAGGCGGCGGTTTCGTCTCCGGCGCCAATAGTCCGGCGCCCGTGGTGAACAAGCCCGGCACCTACAACCTCGTGATTACCAACACCGGAAACGGCTGTACCACTACGGCGTCTACTGTAGTTACACAAAATGTATTGCAACCAACCACGGATGCGGGTATCACAGCGGAACTGAACTGTATTACCACGTTTCTGACCCTCAACGGCGTAGTCGGTAACCTCGGCGGCAGCAATGCACAATATGCCTGGGCTACGTCAAACGGCAACATTGTTTCGGGCAGCAATTCGCTTAATCCGATGATTGATGCTCCGGGTATCTACGTCCTGACCGTCACCAACCTGGATAATTTCTGTACGGCAACCGACCAGGTGGCGATTGCAGAAAATGTGAACCTGCCGACGGCCGCTGTAGCGGCAGCACCTGTGCTCACTTGCGCGGTACCAACCGTTCCGCTGGATGGCAACGGCAGTAGTTCCGGCGCACTCTTCTCGTATCAATGGGTGGCCCAAGGGGGCGGAAATATTCTGTCGGGCGCCACCTCATTGCTGCCCACGGTGAATACTCCCGGCACCTACGTGCTCACGGTCACGAACAACAACAACAAGTGTACAACAACGGCCAGCGTGACGGTTACGCAAAATATCACGCCGCCGGATGCCGTAGCCGGCAACACCGTCACGCTCACCTGCACCACGCCTACCCTGCAACTGAACGGCGCGGGTAGCAGCACCGGCAATCAATATTCGTACGAGTGGAGTACGCTGAATGGCGACATTCTTTCCGGCGCATCCACCTTGCAACCCACCATCGGAGCGCCCGGACTGTACACACTCCTGGTGACAAACGCTACCAATGGTTGCACGAAAGAGGCCGATGTACAAGTGCTGCAAGATGCCGGTGCACCGGTCGCCACGGCCGCTGCTCCTGGCGAACTGACGTGTACGGTGCAAACGGTGACCCTCAACGGCACGGGCAGCAGTGTCGGATCAAACTTCGGCTACCAGTGGAGCACCGCCAACGGGCAGATTCTGAGCGGCGGCACAACCCTACAGCCCGCTGTGGGCGCACCGGGAACCTACCAGTTGCTGGTCACTAACAGTCAAAATGGTTGCACGGCGATCCGAAACGTCACGGTTACGCAAAACATCGTCCCGCCGGATGTGGTGACCAATGCCGCCAATACCATCACCTGCGCTACTACATCCATATCTCTGAGTGCGTTTGGCACAGGCGGCAGCCAGGGCCTAGGATATGTCTGGACTACAACAAACGGTAACATCACCATTGGCGCCAACACGGCTAACCCGACGGTAAATGCCGGAGGTTTGTACAACCTGGTCGTAACCGACGTGTACAACGGCTGCACCAACACCGCCCAGGTTCCAGTATCCACAGATACTCAGGCGCCGGCTATTGCCATCGCAGCGCCCAACTTGCTTACCTGTGCGGTAGTTCAGGTTACCCTTGATGGAACGGCGAGTGCACAGGGGAGCCAGTATAGCTACACCTGGACAGGCCCGGGCATTGTGTCCGGCACGTCGTCGCTTGTACCGGTGGTGAACCAACCGGGTTCTTATAGCCTGGCCATCGTGAACAACCTGAACGGTTGCACAGCCTCTGCCACAGCTGCCGTGCAGCAAAACGTGCAATTGCCCATCGCAGAAGCAGGAAACGGTTTTGAACTGACCTGTTCGGTGGACGAAGGCACGTTGAGTTCGGCTGGATCGTCGGCAGGTTCCGGATTCAGTTACCTGTGGTCCACGCAAACCGGCAATATCCTGTCGGCGCCAACGGCAGCTGCTCCTGCCGTCAACGCGCCCGGCACTTATGCGTTGCTGGTGACCAATCTGCAAACAGGCTGTACTTCTACTGACAATGTAGTGGTGACGGAAAACACCAATTATCCGAGCAGCCTCAACCTGTTCACCGAGCCACCGAGTTGTGATGACCGGAAGGGCACCATTCGCTTCGTTGAGGTGCAAGGTGGTGTGGGTCCGTACCTGTACTCCATTGACGGCGGGTCCACCTTCCTGACAGCCAACCAGTTTGAAAACCTGAATCCGGGACAATACCTGTTGGTGGTGCAAGACGTGAATGGCTGCGAATACGAGGAATCGCTCACATTCCAGGTTCCGGTGGAGCCGGATGTGATCTTCGGGCCGGAAATCAGCCTGAGTTACGGAGAGTCTGCCACACTGACGGCGCAGATTAATATCCCGTTGTATCAGGTGGACTCCATCATCTGGTCTCCGATGGAAAGCCTGACACTGACAGATAAGCCGAATGTGGTGATCGCCCGACCCTTTACCTCTACCCAGTACACCGTGCGGGTGGTAAACAAAGAGGGTTGTGAAGACCGCGCCACCATCATCGTCCGGGTGAGCGACCCGAACCTGTGGGCGCCCAACGCCATCAGCCCAAACAAGGAAGACGGACAAAACGACGTATTCCTGCTCTTTGCCGGTCCAAATACCGTCAACAAAATCAACTCCCTGCAGATTTACGACCGCTGGGGCAATCAGGTGTTTTTCAAAGAAAACATCGAACCTAACAACGAGAAGTATGGTTGGGACGGGCGCTTCCGCGGCAAGCCGATGAACCCGGCTGTATTTGTGTGGTGGGCCGAGATCGAGCTCGTCAGCGGGCAAAAGATTTTGATGAAAGGCGATGTGACAATTGTGGAGTAAGCAATTACGGCAATAACTGCAAAGCGGGGCGGTGGCTGGTAGCCACCGCCCCGCTGCTTTTAGAAGTTAAGGCGTTTAACTCAGGTTACACCTCCCGGTTCAGCATCCAGGGGATACCAAACTTGTCCGTCACCATACCGAACACCGCACCCCAGAAGGTTCCTCCAAGGGGCATGGTTACTTTTCCGCCTTCGGCCAGGCAATTAAAAATGCGTTCCTGCTCGGCGCCGTCCGTCAGATTGATGCTCAGTGTCACCATTTCCCCGGAAGGAACGGGCTGACCAGGCATGCCGTCGGAAGCCATAAAATACATACCGTCGGCCTTAAATTCCGCGTGCATGATCTTTTGTTTGTGTTCCTCCGACGACTCCACCGGGCTGTCGCCAAAGCGCTGCATGGAGGTTATTTCACCGCCAAAACAGGTTTTATAAAAGTTCAGGGCCTCTTCGCAAGTGCCTGGGAATGCGAGGTAAACATTGAGTTGCTTCATTATTTTGATAGATTGTTTTATGGTAGCGGCAAACTTTAGTCCGCCGAAAAAATTCCAAACGTACGCCGGACTGAAGTTCGCCGCTACTTACTGCTATGCCGTCTGGCGGGAGCGGCCCGCCTCGGGAACAGTCGGCGTTTGCTGAAACAGGTTCATCTGGCCGTTTTGCTCGATTACGTCCAGCAGGCGGGCGTATTTCAATTTGTATTTACTGTTGGTGCGCAGGGCGATCAACTTGGCGAGTTCGAGCGTGAGGTAGAAGTCTTCTATCGGTTCGCCGGGACGCGGGCGCCGGGCATAGTCGCGCAAGGGCTGCGGGCGGCGGATACCGTCGCGGAATTCATACAGGTCTTTCATCCACTTCCGCAATTGCGTGCCGTACTGTGTGCTGGACAATTGCAAAACCTGATACAGGTTGGAAGCGATCACCACCTTGGTGCCTTGTTTGCTGAGCAGAACTTCCAGTTCCATAGCCGTCTGTTTTAGTAAGAATTGTTTTAAAAACGCGACAAACTTAAACGGTTTGTTTTTTAAACACAAATTATTTGTTTTAATTTTTTTTATTTTTTTAAAACAGTTAATCTAAATAAAACATTTTCAGATACTTAGTATTGTATTTAAAATTGCTCGCCAACTGTAACCTGCTGGCTTTCAGGCATCCAAACAAACAAACAAAAAGGAGGAAATGGCATTTTTAAGCACACTAAAAAACCGCGGATAATGGCTTAACTTTGCGCCGATGTTTTCCAATAACCGCTATAACACAGGCTTGTTCCTTCTGGTCCTCTACCTGGCCACAGCAACTCCTTTGGCGGAATTGGTCAAGGTGCCCGTCCTGTTCGAGCACTTTCAGGAACACCGGCAGGAATCCCCGGATATTTCAGTGCTGGATTTTTTCCGCATCCATTATTTCAACGGCAACGAGCGGGACGCGGATTACTCCCGTGATATGCAGCTGCCGTTCAAGACTTTCGAAGCTTCTTCTGCGGTATTGGCACTTGTTCAGCCTCCTGCGGACTGGGCAATATCCGACGCACCAACCCCATCTCTGATACGCAAGCAAATTTTGCCGGCATCTCTGCTTTTCCCGCCCAATCCTTTCGTGGCGATGCCAGCCCAGCCGCCCGAAGCGTAATTCTGCTCAATCTTTCCCAGAACTTATATATCCGGACTTTCCAGGTTTTAGAAACCTGGAAAGTCAAATACTGTATGTTTCCGCCGCACGCCGGAGGTCTTATCCCTGTACTTGGTTGAAAAGTCAAGCGCGGTACAAGTACATATTACTCATCGCTTACCACTAAAAAAATGCTACAATCCATCATAGATTTTTCCATCCGGAACAAACTCATCGTCGGCCTCTTCGTGCTGGCGTTGGTCGGCTGGGGTAGCCTGCAAATCGCCCGGCTACCCATAGATGCCGTGCCGGACATCACCGACAATCAGGTGCAGGTGATCACCATTACCCCGGCGCTCGGCGCCCCCGATGTGGAGCGCCTCATCACATTCCCCATCGAACAGGTATGCAGCAACATTCCAGGCCTGAAGGAAATACGCAGCTTTTCGCGCTTCGGTTTGTCGCTCGTTACCATCGTTTTCGACGACGCTACCGATGTCTATTGGGCGCGGCAGCAAATCAGCGAGCGGCTGCAACAGGTTCAAAACCAGATCCCCGCAGGGATCGGCTCGCCCGAACTGGCGCCGGTTACCACCGGTCTGGGCGAAATTTTCCAGTACGTTGTAAAACCCAAACCCGGTTATGAAAGCCGGTACGATGCCGCCGAACTGCGTACCATTCAGGACTGGATCGTGCGCCGCCAACTGCTCGGCACGCCCGGCGTAGCCGACGTCAGCAGTTTTGGCGGATTGGTAAAACAGTACGAAGTAGCCGTGCAGCCGGCTCGCCTCCAGGCTTTCGGTTTGACTATTGCCGACGTTTTCGACGCCCTCGAGCGCAACAACCAGAACACCGGAGGCGCCTACATTGAAAAAGGCCCCACCGTGCTGTTTATCCGCACCGAGGGACTGGCGCAAAACCTGGACGACCTGCGCGCCATCCCGGTCAAAAGCCTGCCCGACGGTACGCCGGTGCTGGTGCGCGACGTAGCCGAAGTGCGCTTCGGCACTGCCATGCGCTACGGGGCGGTATGTTTCAACGACGAAGGCGAAGTAGCCGGGGCCGTGGTGATGATGCTCAAAGGCGAAAACTCATCTGCCGTCATCAAACGGGTAAAAGAAAGGATTGCGCAGATCAGCAAAACCCTGCCTGAGGGTGTAGAAATAGAACCGTTCCTCGACCGCACCAAAATGGTGAACAACGCCATTTCCACCGTGGAGCGCAACCTGATCGAAGGAGCGCTGATCGTCGTGCTGGTGCTGGTGTTTTTCCTGGGCAATTTCCGCGCAGGGCTGGTCGTAGCCACCGTCATCCCGTTGTCCATGCTTTTTGCCGTGAGCATGATGAACCTGTTCGGCGTGAGCGGCAACCTCATGAGCCTCGGCGCCATTGACTTCGGACTCATCGTGGACGGCGCGGTCATCGTCGTGGAGGCCGTCATGCACCGCCTTACCCACCACCACTACCGGGAAGTGGAGCAAGGGGGCGCCATTTCCCAAGCCCAAATGGACAACGAGGTGCGCAGTTCCGCAGGGCGTATGATGAATGCCGCCGTTTTTGGCCAGGTCATCATCCTGATCGTGTACCTGCCCATCCTTGCCCTGGAAGGTATTGAGGGTAAAATGTTTCGGCCAATGGCCCAAACGGTAGCGTTTGCCGTACTGGGCGCCCTGTTGTTATCGGTGACTTACGTGCCGATGATGAGCGCTTTTTTTCTGAATAAAAAAATTAGCCATAAAGCCAGCTGGAGCGATCGGATGATGACCTACCTCGAACGCTGGCACCACATCACGCTCGGCAGAGTACTCCAGTTTCCCAAAACCGTAGTGGCGGCTTCGCTGGCAATGTTTGTTGCTGCTGTTCTCTTGCTCGGTACCCTCGGCGGCGAGTTTATACCCGAACTGGAAGAGGGCGATTTCGCCGTAGATACCCGCGTACTCACGGGCAGCAACCTGACCACCACCATTGAGGCTACGCAGCAAACAGCCCATGTGCTGCTCGAAAATTTCCCGGAAGTGGAAAAAGTAGTGACCAAAATCGGCTCCGGAGAGATCCCCACCGATCCCATGCCGATCGAGGCGGCCGACATGATGGTGATATTAAAGGATAAAAAAGAGTGGACCTCCGCCAAATCCTTTGACGAACTGGCCGAGAAAATGGGCGCGAAACTACAAGCAATCCCCGGCGTAACCACCGGTTTCCAGTTCCCCGTGCAAATGCGGTTCAACGAGCTGATGACCGGCGCCCGGCAAGACGTGGTGTGCAAAATTTTCGGGGAAGACCTCGATACCCTTGCCAACTATGCCCACCGCCTCGGCGACCTGATCAACACCGTGGAAGGGGCCCGCGACCTGTACGTGGAGCGCGTGACGGGTATGCCGCAGATTGTGGTGAATTACCACCGGGACGCCTTAGCCAAATACGGGTTGCACATCCGCGACGTAAACCGGGTGGTCAACACCGCCTTCGCAGGTGAAAGCGCCGGACTCGTGTTCGAAGGTGAGCGCCGGTTCGATCTCGTGCTGCGCATGGCCTCCGAAGAACGGAGCGACCTGAGCGACGTACAAAACCTGCTCATCCCGACCTTGAGCGGGGCCCAAATCCCCCTCAGCCAGGTCGCCGACGTACAAATTGTGGAAGGCCCCAGCCAGATCCAGCGCGAGGATGCCAAACGCCGTATTGTGGTGGGTTTCAATGTACGCGGCCGCGATGTGCAGAGTATCGTGGACGAACTGCACACCAAAATCGAAAGCCGGATCGCCTTCCCGCCGGGTTACTACATCACCTACGGCGGTGCATTCGAAAACCTGCAGGAGGCCAAACAACGCCTCGGGATCGCTGTGCCCGTAGCCCTGCTCTTGATTTTTCTGCTCCTGTACTTTGCCTTCAATTCCGTCAAATACGGCCTGCTGATCTATTCCGCTATCCCGCTCTCGGCCATCGGCGGCGTGCTGGCCCTTTGGTTGCGCGACATGCCGTTCAGCATTTCGGCGGGCGTGGGCTTTATCGCCTTGTTCGGCATTTCGGTACTGAACGGGATCGTACTCATTTCGGAGTTCAACCGCCTGCACCAGGGCGGATTGATTGACGTACGCCATATTGTTTTGCAAGGCACACAAACGCGCTTGCGGCCCGTATTGATGACCGCCGCCGTGGCCTCGCTTGGCTTTCTTCCGATGGCCCTCAGCCTTGGCGCCGGGGCAGAAGTACAACGCCCATTAGCTACCGTGGTCATCGGCGGCCTGGTCAGTTCTACCCTGCTAACATTGATCGTATTGCCTGTTTTGTACGTGCTGTTTGAGCATTTCGCCGCCAAACGTCGCCACAAGCGCCGCACGCCACCGCCGGCAACCGCCCTGTTCATCTTGTTTTTTTTATTGGGAAACGTGGTTTGGGCGCAGCCCAATATCTCCCTGGAACAAGCGCTGGAACAGGCCCGCACAAACAACCTTTCGCTGCAAACCACCCGGCTTGGTGTGGAGCATGCCGACAAAATGCGCAGTACGGCCCGTGAACTGCCGCCCACAGAGTTTGACGCCGAACTGGGTCAGGTGAACACACGTTTTTTTGATACCCGCTTCGGCGTGCGGCAGGCATTTCAATTGCCAACCGTTTATCGGCAGCGCCGGGAACTGCTCGAACAGGAATATCTGTTGAGCCAAACCGGCGTACGACAACACGAACAAGAATTGCTCTGGCAAGTTAAAACCGCCTACTACACCCTGGTTTTGGGCCTCGAGAAACAAAGGCTCTTGCAGGAAACCGACAGCCTGTATGCGGTTTTTGTGGAAAAAGCTGACCTGCGCCTGCGCAGCGGCGAGACGAATATTCTGGAAAAAAATGCCGCCGAAACGCAGCGTCTGCTCGCAGTACAGCAGCGAAACCGTTTAGAAGCCGATCTGGACATCGCGCGCCGGCATTTGCAACTGCTGCTGAACGCCACTACCCCACCCCGACCCGGTCCGGCCCCACTGCGGTATCCTTTGGCAGTGTTGCCCGACTCGACCGCGCTTGGACAACATCCGATGGTACAGGCGCAAGCGCAACGCATAACGATGGCCGCAGCTGCGCAACAGGTAGAGCAAAGCAAGTTATTGCCCGCATTTTCGGTGGGTTACGGCAACATGTCTATCGTCGGCTGGCAGCAGGACCGGTCGGGCACGGACGTGTATTTTGATGCCGGCAAGCGTTTCTCTACCGTATCGGTGGGCGCACAAGTGCCGATTTTCACAAAAGCACAGAAAAACAAAATAGCTGCCGCCGGTATCCGGCAACAGCAGGAATCGGCCCAATTGGCTGCACTTGGCCAGGCACTGGAGCAGGAACATCGGACTGCCGTGGCACGCTACCGGCAGCTGGATGCCGAGGTGCAGCAATACGAAGCTACCCTGTTGCCCAATGCAGCTACTTTGCTCGGTACCGCCGACCGGCAATGGCGCGCGGGTGAAATCAACTATATGGAGTGGCTGCTCATCGTTCGCCAGGCCCTCGACATTCGCCAGAGCCACCTTGATGCCATGCAACGCTGTAACGAAGCTGCATTTGAGGTGGAATATTGGGGAGGCGGTCAATAGAAACATTAAGCCCTAACCCGTAAACCCAGTCCGCTAACAACCTAACAACACATTCAGACATGAAAAATAGCATCATATTGATCCTTGCCCTTGCAATCTCTTCTTGCGGCAATACTCCAGAACCAGCGGAAACTGCGGATACCCCGCAAACGGAAACGCTGGTACACCTCACCCCCGAGCAACTCAAAAATGCCGGCATCGAAACCGGCCTTGCGGAACGGCGGGCCATGCGCACGCAACTGCGCGTGAGCGGTATCGTGGACGTGCCACCACAGAGCCTGGTGTCGGTCAGTTTCCCACTGGGCGGATACCTGCAATCCACCAAACTGCTGCCCGGTATGCACGTCCGAAAAGGCGAAACCATCGCTGTGCTGGTAGACCCGCAGTACATCCAGCTTCAGCAGGACTACCTGACGGCCCAGGCCAAACTGCAGTACGCCGAAGCCGAACTGAATCGGCAGCAGTCGCTGCAAACCGGACAAGCCGGCAGCGCCAAAGTGCTGGAACAGGCACAGGCAGAATACAAATCCCTTAAAATTCAGCAGAAGGCACTTGGCGAAAAACTTTTGCTTATCGGCATCAACCCGACGGCGCTCGACGAGAACAACCTATCGCGCAGTGTGCGCGTGCCGGCGCCGATTGACGGTTTTGTGAGCGCAGTAAATGTCAATATTGGCAAATATGTGGCGCCCACGGACGTGCTGTTTGAGTTGGTTAATCCCGGCGATATACACCTGAATCTGAAAGTATTCGAAAAGGATGTGCCGTACTTGCGCATTGGTCAGCGTATCAACGCGTACACCAACGACCGCCCCAAGGACGCGCACCCTGGCGAAATTATTCTTATCAGCCGCAACGTAGGCGCAGACCGCTCCGTGGAGGCGCACTGCCATTTCGACCGCTACGATGCCAAACTTTTTCCCGGCATGTACATGAAAGCCGAAGTGGAGGTACTTACTCAGGACGCCCTTGCCGTTCCCGAGAGCGCCGTGGTACGCTGGGAAAACCGCCATTTTATTTTTGCTGAGAAAGGCGATGGTGGTTATGAAATGCTGGAAGTAGAGTCCGGCACGGCTGCTGACGGGTACATTCAGGTTATGCCGGTCGGAGATACTGATCTGGAGAAAGCCCGGCTGGTGCTGAAAAATGCGTACGCCCTGCTGATGAAGATGAAGAATGCAGAGGAAGAGTAAAAAAACAAAAATGGCCTCACGCGAACGTGAGGCCATTTTTTGTGGAGAATACCGGATTCGAACCGGTGACCTCTTGCATGCCATGCAAGCGCTCTAGCCAACTGAGCTAATCCCCCATTGCTCAAAAGCGGGTGCAAACATACGTTCTGTATTTCGACTCTCACAAACGAAAGCAAATAAATTATTTCTGTGGGAATTGATTTTTTCAAGCAGAAATTTTCACCATACATTCGCTGCTGCTGATCCGATGTTGGAGCAGCGAGCCGAAGCCGAAAAGCTCCGACAGAGTAGGCGGTAAACCAACATTATTTATTTATTTATGAAGAGGTTTTTCACCACAGTAATTTGCCTTATGGCATTCTTCAGTGCCTTTTCGATGGAGAAAATGGCTCCCACCTCGGTTGGTGCCGCCAGCACCGCTCCTGAAGTGCAGGCGCTTTCGCCCGAAATGCTCCGGTTGGCTGTTGACGAGTTTGTCAACCTGACACCCTCCCGCTACAAAGAAATCACCGGCGAGCGGTTGGGTTTAAAAAACACCGTCAAACTGAAGGCTGCACAGAAGCAACTTAAAAAAGAGATGCGTAAAGATGGCGGCGACGGCATCACCAAGGGTCTGTACATCCTGCTGGCCATTCTGGGTCTGGCATGGCTTGCCATGGGTGTCAAGTCGGACTGGAATGGATCCGACTGGATCGTTAATCTATTACTCGTGGTGCTGTGCTGGCTTCCTGGCCTCATTCACGCGCTGATCAAAATGAAAGATTACTACAAATAATTGTCAACGCTGTAAAGCACTATTGACTCAAAAGGCGCGTGCAATGAACCTCTTGTTTTTCTCTTTTGAAGGAGAGCGGTTCGTTGCACACGCCTTTTTTTATAACGCATTCAAGCATGAAGAAATCAAAAATCCTGGATTGGGCCTGGCTGGCTTTTCTGATACTATTCCCGCTGCTCATACTGCTGCTACCGGCAGGTTACTTCGACGAGGGCGAAGCGTTTTGCCCGTCAAAGCGCTTTTTTGATGTGGAATGTTTCGGCTGTGGTATGACCCGGGCTGTGATGCACCTGATCCATTTGGATGTGGACAGTGCCCTCTACTACAATCCGGGAAGCTTTCTGGTAGCGCCCGCGATTGCATTTTTTTGGGTAAAATGGGCGCGTGAAGCCATACTCCGGCTGCGAAATACAGATTGACGCCATTATTCTATTTCCCAAACACATCCCACGCAAACCGCGCCACAATCCCCACTACTACTACCAGAAAAACCCGGCGGATAAACGCATTTCCGCGCAGGACGGCGATATGGCTACCGAGGTACGACCCGGCTACATTGCAGACCATCATCGGGAGCGCCATATGAAACAGCACGTGTTTGTTCATGATGAAAAAAATGAGGGAGGAAACATCGGCCACCACATTGACCACTTTGGAAATGGCCGATGCACGGAGAAAACTGTAGCCGATAACACTAACAAAGCCGAATACTAACAAACTTCCTGTGCCGGGCCCGATCACGCCGTTGTAAAAACCCAATATGGCGCCGACTCCCGCTGCCCACCAACCCAGCTTTTCCGGCGCAACGTTGAAATGCTCCTTGTGCCCAAAATCCTTTTTTCCGTAGGTATAGATGGCAATGGCAATAATGAGAAAAAGTATAATTGGCTTCAATACGGAGGCGGGCAGCAGACTTTGTACGGTAGCTCCGAGGTACGAACAGAGCGCTGCCGGAAGTCCCGCCCACAGCACCGTTTTCCACGGGATTTGTACACTCCGGGCGTAATTCCACGCCGCCACCGAGGTGCCTACCGCCGAAGCCAGGCGGTTGGTTCCGATCACATTGGGCACCGAAAGTTGAGGGTACAGCACGAAGAACGCCGGTATTTGCACCAGCCCGCCGCCGCCCACGATGCTGTCAATAAATCCGGCGAGAAAAGCAAAGGCGCAGAGGAGGTATAGTTCCATGTCGGGTTTACTTCAACCTTAAAATATTCCCCTTTGCATAACACGACCGACAGCGCGGCTCGTACTGCTCTTTTTCTCCGAGCAGGATCACCTCGTCGCCCGTGGCCAGCCGGTAGGAATGGGTGGCCAGATTGCCACAGTGTACACAGATCGCGTGTACTTTGGTGACGTACTCCGCCAGTGCAAGCAAGTGGGGTATGGGGCCAAAAGGTTTGCCGCGAAAGTCCATATCCAAGCCTGCTAAGACCACGCGCACACCGCGCAGCGCCAGTTCCTGGCACACATCCGGCAGGTCGGCATCGAAAAACTGGGCTTCATCCACCCCCACCACGGAGGTTTCGGCATTGATGTCCAGGAGTTGGGCCGAACACTCGACGGGAACTGCCAGCACGGAGGAGGTGTCGTGCGAAACGATACTGGTTTCGTCGTAGCGGGTGTCGAGCAGGGGTTTGAATACCTCCACCTTAAGGTCGGCGATGCGGGCGCGCTTCAGGCGGCGGATAAGCTCCTCCGTTTTGCCGGAAAACATACAGCCGCAGATCACTTCGATCCAGCCGGCGCGTTGGCCCTTGAAATGTGGTTCGAGAAACATGGGCGCAAACGTATCGAAAAACGCGGACTGTCCGGTATGCTTTTGTAGGCAAGGGTTAGAAGATTCCCACCGGAAACCTTCCAACCCTCTAACCGGAAACCTAAAACCCGTAGGTAAATGCGAAGCGGTACTGCCACGGATTTTCGAAAGCATTGATATCACTGCCGACGTAGAAATCGTACATGATGGCTATTTCCTGTCCAATACCACCCTCGCCATTGGCGAAATTGTACCCGGCCCCTATGTATTGCGAGGGGCGGGTGCGGGTGCCTTTGCCGTAAGCCCCATCAAAATACACGTATTGGTCTGAGAGAGTACCCACTTCTCCCTGAATGAAAAAGCCCCTGTACACGCGCAAGCGGGCAAAAAGGCTGAGTTCGACATCAAAAAGATTATACGTCCCGATGCCGGTGTATTTCTGGGAGGTGTAGAAAACAGACAGCCGCGGCCCGGCCGAAAGCGGCCCAATGATTTTGTAGCCGACCATGGGCGAAATACCAAAGCCGAACACACTGTAATTTCTGCCAAATATGTCTGACCCGGCAGAAAATCCGAGATTTAATCCCCCACCATACCACAAGTGGTCTTTGAAGGAAGTTTTCTCCTTTTCATCTTTGGGCGCCGAAAAACCGGCGCCGGCACGGGAAGCAACTACCAGGGATTGGCCGGAGAGCGCGGCAGCCGACAGGAGTAAGGCTGCACACAAGAAATTGACAAGCAATAGTTTCATAGAATATAGTTTGAAAAAGTTTGATTACAAGAAGGTACGTTTTTGAACTTGGTAGTGGGTATTTTTTTTCAGGCGTTAGACTTTCCAGGTTAAAAAAAACCTGAAAAGTCTGGGGTTTCGGATCGCTGCCAACCGTCGGAATTTTGACCAAATTATCAATTTTCAAAGGTTGCAAAAATGATTATACAGAACAAGCCCTACATTCGCCGCCTGAAAAGTGAAGTGACCGCAAATAAACGGCGTTTCCATCTTCTTCCCCGTCAGACCGTGTTGGCATTTATTCCAAAACCGAGAACCAACCTGTACGTAACCACCTGCAAGGCCGCTCCGTATAATGTCCATCATCATCGTTTTCAAATCAAACCTGACTATGCTCAATTCCTTACGTCTGTACCTCCGGCTTGTCGTGTTCCTGGTGCCGGCAATTTTGCCATTTGCGGCAAATGCACAGAATTTTATCGGCGAACCGCAGCAGATAGAAGTCTCCGATGCGGTAAAAAAAGTCCTGACTGACTGGAAAGTATATCGGCTGGACGCCTTGGCCATGAAGCAATTTGCCAACAGCAGCGCTGAATCTTCCTCGATGCAATTGCACCTTGGCAACCACCACTGGAACCTGCAACTTCAACCAAGCAATATCCTGTCACCAAATTATTTTGTGCAGGTAGCTACCGAAAAAGGCATCCAAACTTACCAGCGCAAAGAAAACATTGCCTTTAAAGGCTATGAAACGAACAACGGTGGCAAAGTGCGCATGACTCTGGACAAAGATTTCATAACCGGCTTTGTTGAAGTTGGCACTGAACGCTACTACATCGAACCACTCTGGCACCACCAACCGGATGTTGCACGCGATTTATTTCTGTTTTATCCGATTAGCGCCGTCATCCGGGATCAGGACGCAACCTGTATCGAGCTGGCCGGCGAGGAAGACCTCGACCACCTCCTGGATGCAGCAAAACAAAAAGGCGACTCCCCGGAGTTTGCCGGGTGTTACGAAATTGAAATTGCCATCGCATCGGACAAATCCATGTTCAACAAATATGGTTCGGTCAGTGGTGTAGAAGCACACAACATCGGCGTTCTCAATGATGTACAGGGCGACTACACCGGCGCATTCAACCACGATATTCAATTTGTCATTGTTACCCAGTTTGTGGTAACCGGAAATGACCCCTGGACCAACTCGAACGATGCCGGCACCCTGTTGGGCTCCTTCCGCAACTGGGGCCAAGCGGGCAATTTTGGTGTACCATTCGACAATGGCGAACTCTGGACCAACCGCGATTTTGATGGCGGCACCGTCGGTATCGCGTACGTTCCCGGCATGTGCAACAGCAACAAATACCACTGCCTGCAGGACTTTACCGGCAACTCTGAACTGCTGCGCTGCATGACTTCGCACGAAATCGGCCACAATATGTCGGCCGGGCACGACCCGCAAGGTGGCGGCAGTTGCCCGCCCAATTACATCATGTGTCCGTTTGTGAGCAACAGTAATCAATGGAGCAGCAACTCCATCAACGTGATTAGCGGCTACATCACCGCACGCATCAACAGTGGCTGCTTCCAGCCCTGCGGCGCCAATCAACCGCTGGTCGCCGATTTTGACTGGGCGCCTAACCCGGCCTGCCGTGCCACACCGGTGCAATTCACCGATATGTCGGTTGGAAACATCACCGGTCGCAACTGGGTATTCCCCGGTGGCACGCCGCCCACATCCACCGCTCAAAACCCGACCGTCACCTGGGCAAATGCAGGCACCTACAATGTTGTCCTCACCATCACAGGTGTAGGTGGCACCGCTTCTATTACGCAACCCGTCGTGATTAACCCCACCCCAACAGCCAACTTTTCCTACACCTACAGCGGCCTGACGTACACGTTCACCAACAGCTCGCTAAATGCAACGAGCTACCTGTGGGATTTTGGTGACGGCAGCTTCAGTACCGACCAAAACCCGGTATATACCTACCAGCAATCCGGAAATTATACGATCGTGCTCACCGCCGAGAACGATTGCGGAACTTCCGTAAAAACCGTTCTGATCAACACCATCCCTACCGCTGAATTCTCCGCCGACCCGACAATCGGGTGTGCCCCCCTCGCGGTTCAGTTCACTAACGAATCATCGGCCAATGCCTCTACGTTCCTCTGGCAGTTCCCCGGCGCATCGCCGGTGTCCTCTAACCAGGCGAACCCGATTGCCGTTTATCAAACCTCCGGCACTTATACGGTTACACTCACGGTTGTAAACGGCTCCGGCTCCAACACCATCATTAAAACCAATTACATCACCGTACAAAACATCCCCTCGTCCAATTTCAGTTTTTCGGTGGACAGCCTGACGGTAATGTTTACGAACAACTCGATCGGGGCCACTTCCTTCTCCTGGGATTTCGGCGACGGGAATACCAGTAACCAGACCAACCCGACTCATACCTACGCAGCAAGCGGCACCTATACCGTAACCCTCACCGCTACCAATGCTTGCGGAAACACCACCACGACCAAAACGGTAACGGTGATTGCATTGCCTGTAGCCGGCTTTACGGCCGACATTACCTCCGGTTGCGCCCCGCTCACGGTACAGTTCACGAGCCAATCACTGGGCAACCCTACTGCCTACGCCTGGGAGTTTCCTGGCGGCACACCCAGTGCATCCACCGATCAAAACCCGACCGTGACGTACAACACCCCGGGCAGCTACGCCGTCACGCACATCGTCACCAATGCCCTGGGCAACGACACGCTGACAATCAGCAATTTCATCGTCATCACGCCACCGCCAACGGCAGGGTTTTCCAGCACGACAAACGGTTTCACAGCATCGTTCACCAACAATTCCTCGAACGCCACTACGTATAGCTGGAACTTTGGAGACGGCAACTCCAGTACCCAACAAAACCCGACGCACACCTACGGACAAGACGGCACCTACACCGTCACGCTGACCGCTACCGGTCCCTGCGGCACCAACACCGCCAGCCAAACGGTGACCATCATCACGCCTCCCTTGGCTGCGTTTACGGCCAGCCCGACGAGCGGTTGCGGTCCGCTGACCGTGCAATTCACCAACGCTTCCTCGCCGAATGCGACCAATTTCGACTGGTCGTTTCCAGGTGGCACACCAGGCAGTTCTACACAGCAAAACCCGACCGTGGTGTACTCCACACCGGGAACATATTCCGTCACGTTGGTCGCATCCAACAGCGCCGGTGGAAATACGGTCACTCAAACGAATTACATTACGGTGAACCCCGGCCCGACCGCCGGTTTTTCCAGTACAACCAACGGCTTAACGGCTACCTTCACCAACAACTCGGCGAATGCCAACACCTATAACTGGAGCTTTGGCGACGGCAACTCCAGCTCCGAAAACAATCCGGTGCACACGTACGGACAAGACGGGGTGTACACCGTAACGCTGACGGCCACCGGCACTTGCGGCACCAGCACGTCCACCCAAACGGTCACCATCGTCACCGTGCCGTCGGCAGGTTTCACAGCCAGCCCAACGAGCGGCTGCGGCCCGCTGACCGTGCAGTTCACCAACGCATCCTCGGCAAATGCCGTCAGCTTCCTCTGGGCATTCCCGGGCGGAACACCCGACACCTCCACTGCGGAAAACCCGGTTGTAACCTACAACACGCCCGGCACCTACTCTGTCACGCTTACGGTGAGCAACGCCGCCGGCAGTAATTCCGCTACACAAACCAACTTCATTACGGTAAATGCCGATCCGAGCGCAGGCTTTACGAGTAGCGTGAACGGCGCCACAGCTTCGTTTACAAACAACTCGGCAAATGCCAATTCCTACGCGTGGGACTTTGGCGACGGCAATTCCAGCACGGAGAACAACCCCGTGCATACCTATTCCGCCGACGGCACCTACACGGTGACGCTGACGGCCACAAACCCCTGCGGAACCAGTACGTTTACCCAAACCGTCACTATTGCCACACCACCGACGGCAGGATTCTCCGCTACGCCGACTGCCGACTGCGGCCCGCTGACGGTGCAGTTCACCAGTGTTTCCTCGGCCAACAGCACCGACTTTTTCTGGGAATTCCCTGGCGGAACACCAACGACCTCCACCGCGCAAAATCCCGTGGTGGTGTACAACACCCCCGGCACCTACTCCGTCACGCTGACCGTGAGCAATGCGCAGGGCAGCAATTCAGCCACGCAAACGAACTACATCACAGTATTTGAAGACGCAGCTGCAAGCTTTACCAGCACGACTAACGGCGCTTCGGTACAGTTTACGAATACGTCCTCCAATGCCACCACGTACCTGTGGGATTTCGGCGACGGCAACTCCAGTACAACGGAAAACCCGACGCACACCTACACTACCGACGGCACCTACACGGTTACGCTTACGGCCTCCAATTCCTGCGGCGCCAGCACGACTACTCAAACCGTCACGATTACCACGCCGCCCACGGCAGGTTTCACCGCCGGTCCAACCAGTGGTTGTGCCTCGCTGACGGTGCAGTTTACCAGCACCGCTTCCGCAAACGCTACGGACTTCTTCTGGGAATTCCCCGGCGGGACGCCGGCTACCTCCACTGCGGAAAACCCCGTCGTGGTGTACAACGCGCCTGGAACATACTCGGTGACATTCACCGCCGGCAATGCCGCCGGCAACAACTCGGCTACTCAAACCAATTATATCACCGTTTTGACCGTACCCACCGCCAGCTTCAACGGCAGTGTATCGGGTAATACGGCCACCTTTACGAACAACACCAACGACGCTACCGGGTACTCTTGGGACTTCGGCGACGGCGGCTCCAGCACACAGGAGAACCCGTCACACGTCTACAACGCCAGCGGAACGTACACCGTAACACTCACGGCGACCAATGCCTGCGGCAGTTCTACCGCTATGCAAATGGTGACGATTTTGTTGCCCCCGCAAGCGGCCTTCACGGCCAGCACGACCGAGGGTTGCGCCCCGCTCGAAGTGACCTTTACCAACCAGTCCAGTGCTGATGCTACGGACTATGACTGGACGTTCGAAGGCGGAACACCCGCGACGAGCAACGCCGCCAATCCCGTGGTTACATTCGACCAGCCGGGTGTGTACACCGTGACGCTGACTGCCGGAAATGCCGCAGGCAGCAACACCACCACATCCACAATAACCGTTTTAGGCCCGCCCACAGCAGGATTTACAGTACAAAATGCCGGACTCGGCGTGGTATTGTCGAACACCTCGCAAAACGCGACGACCTATTCCTGGAACTTTGGCGACGGCAATACCAGCAACGAGGCAAACCCGACGCACACGTATGCACTGCCCGGCAACTATACCATCATCCTGCGGGCCGAAAACGCTTGTGGCGCAACCGAATTCTCTTCGAATATCGAAATCCAGGGAGCAGCTCCCATTGCAGGCTTTAAGCCGAATGCGACGTTGGGTTGCGTGCCCTTCACTGTACAGTTCACCGATCAGTCTGCCGGAAACCCGACTGCGTGGAGCTGGACATTCCCCGGCGGTAACCCACTGACGTCCAGCGCACAAAACCCGTCTGTAACCTATTCCGTGCCTGGTATTTACCCGGTAACGCTGGAGGCGACTAACGCGTATGGCAGCAATAGCATCACCCAGCAAAACCTGATCGAGGTACTGGCCCTGCCCACAGCTGCATTCACCTTCAATGCCACGAACCTGGTCGTTACGTTCAACAACCAGTCGCAGAACGGCGATACGTACACCTGGAACTTCGGCGACGGCAATTCCAGCAACCAGGAAAACCCGACACACATCTATGCCAATCCAGGCACGTACACCGTAGGTCTGACCGTACTGAACAACTGTGGCGCCACGACGCTCCAGCAGATGGTTGTCCTGATCAGCAGTGCCGGCGAAGTGACCTGGCTCGATATGTTCCGCCTATATCCCAACCCCAGCACCGGTTTGTTCACGGTAGAAATGAACGGCCATGCTGCACAGGAGCTGGAATTTACCTTATTTGATGCCCTTGGTCAGTTGGTTAACCGCCAAACCGTGGCATTCGGTACCGGCACGCTGAAGCAGAACTTTGACTACAGCAACCAGCCGGCAGGACTCTACTCCTTGCAAATTCACAACGGCACGAGCGCCTTGCAAGTGAAAGTGGTCATCCAGCGGTAACCACTTCCTTTGTTCGGGCAGCCGAGTCTGTGTATATTTTTTAAAAACACCTTGCCCCCGCCACCGGTATTCGGTGGCGGGGGCGTTTTTTTGTGGGACAAAACCACGCCCGATTTTTCAAATTGACACCACCTCTCATGACCATCACAATACTTGTCGGCACGCGCCCCAACTTGATCAAGGCAGCCCCGTTGTGGCACGCCTTGCAGCGCTGTCCGGGGGTACAGGTGAATCTGATTCATACCGGACAGCACCGGGACGCAGCCATGAGCGCCGTTTTTTTTCAAGACCTGGGGCTACCTGAACCGTCGGTAATGCTGACCGGAGATACCTCTTCGCCGGTACGCGAAACCGCTCAAATTGCGCTGGAACTGGAGCCTGTCCTGCAAGCCGGACGACCGGACTGGGTCGTGGTAATCGGCGATGTCACATCCACCCTCGCAGGAGCATTGGCAGCCAAACAATTGGGATTGCGGGTTGCACACGTGGAGGCGGGTTTGCGCAGCGGCGACCGGCGCATGCCGGAAGAACTGAACCGCATCGCTGTGGATCATTTGTCCGACCTCCTGTTTGCGAGCGAAGAAGCCGGGGTCGAAAATTTGCGCCGCGAGGGGATCCCTCCCGAACGCATACATTTTGTCGGAAATGTGCTGATTGACGCGCTGCGTGCGATTTTGCCGAAGGCGGAGAAGGTGGATTGGCAGCAGCGGTTTTTCACTGCCGTAAAAAACAACTACGCGCTCTGCACCTTTCACCGCATCGCCAATGTAGATGAACCAGCGGAGCTGCTGCGCGTACTCGATTTGATCCGGCGGACAAGCCGCCACCTGCCGGTACTGTTTCCGGCGCACCCGCGTACGCTCCAGAAAATCAGGCAACACCAGCTCGACCACTACCTCTCGGAGTGCCCGGAAGTGTATGTTTTGCCGCCGGTTTGTTACTCCGAAATGGTTTATTTGATGCAAAATGCCCGGCTCGTGCTGACCGACTCCGGTGGCGTGCAGGAAGAAACGACCTGGCTCGGAGTGCCCTGTATTACCTTTCGGGAAACCACCGAACGGCCGTCCACGGTGCAATATGGCACCAATACAATTATTTCCAACCTGAGCCTGGAAACAGCGGAGCGCCAAATTGAACTACTTTTGGCCGGAAATTTAAAACGCGGCACCGTGCCGCCGCTGTGGGATGGACACGCGGCGGAGCGTATCGCAACCATACTCTGCTCTTGAACCTGCATCTCATCGCACATCACTACAAAGGATGAAAACAGCACTCATAACCGGTATCACCGGACAAGACGGCGCCTACCTCGCCGAGTTTTTGTTGAAAAAAGGCTACATCGTGCATGGCATCAAACGCCGGAGCTCGATGTTCAACACCGACCGGATAGACCACCTGTACCAGGATCCGCACGTGACAAACCGGAACTTTATCCTCCACTACGGCGACCTGACCGACAGCACGAACCTGATCCGTATCGTACAGGAAGTACAGCCCGACGAAATTTACAACCTCGGCGCACAAAGCCACGTAAAAGTGAGTTTTGAAACGCCGGAGTACACCGCCAACGCCGATGCTCTTGGCGCGTTGCGGCTGCTGGAAGCCATCCGGTTGCTGGGTTTGGAGCAAAAAACGAAGTTTTACCAGGCATCTACCTCCGAATTGTACGGCATGGTGCAGGAGGTGCCGCAACGGGAAACCACGCCGTTTTACCCGCGCTCGCCGTACGGTGTGGCCAAACTGTACGCCTACTGGATCACCGTCAACTACCGGGAGGCTTATGGCATTTTTGCTTGCAACGGCATTCTGTTCAACCACGAGTCGCCCCTGCGCGGCGAGACCTTCGTGACCCGCAAGATTACCCGCGGAGTAGCGCGTATCGCTCTGGGTATGCAGGACAAAATCTGGCTCGGCAACCTCGATGCCCAGCGCGACTGGGGCCATGCCCGCGACTTTGTGGAGGCCATGTGGCTGATGCTCCAGCAACCCGTAGCCGAGGATTTCGTCGTAGCCACCGGAAAAACCATCGCTGTGCGCGACTTCGTGCGCATGGCATTTGCAGAAACCGGCATCACCCTGGAGTTTCGCGGACAGGGCGACCAGGAGGTGGGCGTCGTAACGGCGTGTTCCAATCCGGAGTTTCAACTACCCCCCGGCGCCGAGGTGGTGGCCGTGGACCCGCACTATTACCGCCCCACCGAAGTGGATCTGCTCATCGGCGATGCCACCAAGGCCCGCGAAAAACTCGGCTGGACCCCCACGCACACCCTCCAGGGGATGGTAGCCGAAATGGTGACTGCCGACCTCGATTTGTTCCGCCGCGACAAACTCCTGCACGAGTCGGGCTTTGCCATCAAAATCAGTGATGAGCGATGAGTTATGAGTTATGAACGATGAGTTATGAGCGATGAGCACGTAGCAACATCCCCCTTTGCAAGCGTACTCCTGTTCTCGCTCGCAGCACTCGCTGTTTTTGCGCTATCCTACCCTACCCATTTTCTGATTGCCGACGAGGTGGCCTACTTCGAGCAGGCGCTCGCATGGGCGGGAAACGATGCCGGCGGCGATTACCCCCCGGGAACAGCACTGCTGGCGGCAGCGGGCATCGCCCTCTTTGGCCCGAAAGCCATTTTCTGGATAGGGATAGGTGCATGGCTTGTCGGGATTTGGGCCTTGGCGCTATTATTGCACCGGCTTGAAAAACCGGTTATTTGGGCGCTGTACCTGGCGCTGTTCCTCCCCGGCATAGTGCTTACCCGCACGCTGATGAGCGATCTGCCAAGTTTTGCCCTGGCAAGTATCTTTTTGTGGCTATACATCCCCCAAAATAAACACCAATCTACCAGTCAACCTTCCAACCAGCAACCTTCCAACCCTCCAACCCTCCAACCAATCCGACTGGCTGCGGCGGGCCTGGTTGCCGGGCTAGGCTTGTTGTTTCGGGAAACCAATGTGCTGTGGGCCATGCCTTTTTTGCTGGGCGCTGCGTTGCGCGGACACACTTCACGGGGAATGTTGTGGCTGGGTTTTGCAGCAGGTATGGCCCTGCGACTGGCCTGGGGTTGGTTTTTCTTCGGTGACCCGCTGTTTGTACGCGACTCCGGCATCGCGTTTTCCGTTGCTTATCTGCCCAAAAACCTGATGTTTTATGTACCGGCCCTGCTGGTGCTGGCCCCGGGCGGGTTGTATTTTTTGAAAAAAAACAGCTCACCGTACCGATGGGAAACAGCGGCAACTGTGGCGCTGTTTCTCGCAGTCTATGGCTGTTACGGATACGATGCGTTTGCCAAAAGCGGGTACAAAGCAGTGGTGCTGCAAGGCCGGTTTTTGTTGCCATTGCTGCCGTTTCTGGCCCTTGCAGCGGCGGAAACGAAGCCCAGGGTTCCCCGGCGTTTCCAAATTGGAATGGGTGTCGCGGCGTTTGTGCTGTTCGCGGGGGTACAAATACTGGGATACAACTACAACAGTCGGCAGCAGCGCATCACCGACGCCCTGCTCCAGCTGCCCGTTGCGACGCACTACACGTTTACCCCCGATGAAAGCCGCAAGTACCTCAATGCCCTGCACGGGCGACGGCAATTGATCCCGCTGCCAACAACTCCAAACTCGGAACCCAACATTCAAAACTGCTACGCTCACCTCATCACCCGCTCGGAGAGTGCGGACTGGAGAAAAAAAAACGGCGCGGCGGAAACGGCGTTTGAGCGGTATTTTCGCGGCCAGGATACACAACTCGTTTGCGACCTGACGATCGAAGACGGCACGCGTCTCCGCGTTTGGCGCGTAAAAAGCACAAAAAAAGATGAATAACAACGACAAAGTCTATGTAGCCGGCCACGCCGGAATGGTAGGCTCGGCGATCCTGCGCAAGTTGCAGGCCGAAGGATTTGAAAACTTCGCCCTGCGCCGATCCAGCGAACTCGACTTGCGCAACCAGGCTGCCGTAGACGCATTTTTTCAGCAGGAAAAACCGGAGTACGTGTTCCTCGCCGCAGCCAAGGTGGGCGGTATTTTGGCCAACGACACCTACCGGGCAGAGTTTCTGTACGACAACCTGATGATCGAAGCCAACGTCATCCACGCAGCCTGGCAGCATGGCGTTCGCAAACTGTTGTTTCTCGGCTCCTCGTGCATTTATCCCAAACTGGCCCCCCAACCCCTGCGGGAAGAGTACCTGCTGACGGGCCCGCTGGAGCCGACCAACGAGCCGTATGCTATTGCTAAAATTGCCGGCATCAAACTGTGCGATGCCTACCGGGCGCAGTACGGTTGTTCCTTTATTTCGGCTATGCCTACCAACCTGTACGGGCCAAACGACAACTACCACCCCGAAAACAGCCACGTTCTGCCGGCGCTGCTCCGCAAATTCCACGAGGCCAGGCGCGACGGTTTGCCGTTCGTAACCCTTTGGGGGACCGGCACGCCACGCCGGGAGTTTTTGCATGTGGACGACCTCGCAGACGCCTGCTATTTTCTCATGCAACACTACGACGAGCCGGGTCTCGTGAATGTCGGCGTGGGTACCGACATTTCCATCCTCGAACTGGCCCAACTGGTACAGCGCATCGTGGGCTATACCGGCGAAATCCGCCACGACCGGAGCAAGCCCGACGGTACCCCGCGCAAACTGATGGACGTGGAAAAACTGACCGCATTGGGCTGGCAGGCAACGATTGGACTGGAGGAAGGCATACGGGCAGTTTATCAGGAATATCAGGAAAAACACCCGTAAACCCCTACCCGATTATTAAAAGAAACCCTGTACGTTTGAGGCCCGATTCAACCCGAAACCCTCCAACCAGCAACCTTCTAACCCTCCAACCAGCAACCTTCTAACCTTCCAACCCAAAATATGCATACCTCCAATACAACGTATGTGGCCATCATGGCCGGTGGCGTGGGCAGCCGCTTTTGGCCCGGCAGCCGCGAGGCGCGCCCCAAGCAGTTTCTCGATATGCTCGGCGTGGGTAAGAGCCTGCTGCGGCTCACTTTCGAACGTTTTCTGCCGATATGCCCGGCGTCCAACATATTCATTGTGACCAATGCAGCCTACCGCGACTTAGTCAAACAGCAGCTTCCCGAACTCTCCGACAACCAGATTATCGGGGAACCGAGCCGTAACAACACGGCACCTTGCATCGCCTACACGGCGCTCAAACTCGCGGCACTTGATCCCAATGCCAACATGGTGGTGGCGCCTTCGGACCATATCGTGCTGCAGGAAGGTGTTTTTCGTGAAAAAATCGAGCAGGCACTCGCCTTTGCCGGCAGCCAGGAGGCCCTCGTGACCCTCGGCATCAAACCGTCCCGACCGGATACCGGCTACGGTTACATCCAGTTTGGCAGTGCCGCCGAGCCGGGCATTTTCGCCGTTGAGCGCTTCACGGAAAAACCCGACCTCGACAACGCCCGGGCATTCGTAGCGTCCGGCCAATACCTCTGGAATGCCGGCATTTTTGTCTGGAACCTGCAAACCATCCTGCATGCGTACGAAAACCTCGCACCGAATATTTATCAAATCCTGGAAAAAGGACGCGGGCACTACAACACGCCCGGCGAGCAGGATTTCATCGAAGCGCACTACCCTGCTACACCGGACATCTCTGTTGATTTTGCCATTATGGAAAAAGCGGCGAACGTGTTTACCATTCCCGCCGACTTCGGATGGTCGGATCTCGGCACCTGGGCCAGCCTGCACGCGGAGTGTCCGCAGGATGCCGACGGCAATGTGCTGCAAAGCCAATCTGTTGTGGCGCTTGATGTAAAAAACTGCCTGGTACGCGCACCACAGGGTAAATTAATAGTGCTAAAAAACCTGGACGGCTACATCGTAGTGGATGAGGGCGATGTGCTGCTGATCTGGCCAAAATCCGAAGAACAAGCCATCAAACAGGTCAGATCGGTGGTACATACCCGTTTTGGGGAAACATTTCTTTGAGTTTGGGAATTTTTTTCAGGATCAGGTTTGGTGCGCAGGATAGTTTGCATACTTTAGCCGCCGTAATTATTTAATCCATATTCAACCGTTTCTAACTCACTTGAGTTGACCGGCTCTGTCTGCACCATTTCCATCAAAACATTAAACAGCAGCTACCGTGAGACAATGCCAATCTATCACTGTACATCCTGAAATTCAGGACGGGGCGCCCGTATTCAGCGGCACGCGGGTTCGTGTCGAGACTTTTTACGATTTCATCCGCATCGGCGTCAGCGTAAACGAATTTTTGGACGAGTTCCCGTCCATCACCCGCGATCAAGCATTGGACGTGTACGATTTGGTCAAACAACAGTACACCCTCGAGCAAATAGCGTCTTTGGTTGAAGGGCCAAACGCCGCACCTTCCTCTTCGTCGAGGATGCATGCTACCAGCCGCTAAGTCCAGAAAGATCCTGCTCGTTGCCAATACTGCCTGGAACGTATGGAACTACCGCCGGGCACTGATCCAGGCCCTCCAACAATCCGGCTACGAGGTCGTGGTGGCAGCGCCCGACGACCGATTCAGCCCACGGCTCAACGCCCGTTTTTTGCCGCTAAAGCATCTCTCGCGCCGGAGTTTTTCCATTTTTCAAAACCTGCGTGCGCTTATTGAGCTGTTCCACCTGTTTCGGCTCGAAGTCCCCGACATCGTATTGCTTTTTACCATCAAACCCAATATCCTGGGCAATCTGGCAGCACGAATGACCGGCACGCCCACCGTGTCCATTGTGGAAGGTCTGGGCCACAGCGGCACGTCGGCCGCCCGCTGGCACCGGCTGGCAGCTCCGCTCTACCGCTTCGCGCTCCGACGCGTACACCGCGTCATTTTTCTCAATCGGGACGATGCGCAGGAGTTTCTGGAGCAGAAAATAACGACGCCTACACAGGCGCAAATTATCCCCGGCCCGGGTATTGACCCCTACCACTTCCAACCGCAGCCATCTGCGCAGTCTCATCCACCCACAACCACCTTTCTTTTTTGCGGCCGCTTGTTGTCTGAAAAAGGCATCCGCACGTTTGTCGAAGCTGCGCGGCAAGTCCGGCAAACTGGCGTTGCTGCCCGGTTTTGCGTGGTGGGCAGTCCCGATCCGGGCAACCCCGCCTCGATTGAGCCCGCAGAACTACATGCCTGGCAGCAGGAAGGCATCGTGGAATTTTGGGGTGCAGCCGATGACGTGCGCCCGCACCTGGCCGACGCCGATGTGCTGGTGCTGCCCTCGTACTACCGCGAAGGCGTGCCGCGCTCTGTACTGGAAGCCATGGCAATGCAAAAAATCATCGTTACAACCGACACCCCGGGGTGTCGCGATACCGTGGAGGAAGGAAAAAACGGTTTTCTGTTTCCGCCCCGACAGGCCGATGTGCTTGCCCAAATCATGCTCCGAATACTTGCCCTTCCGGCAGAGACCCGTTCCCGGATGGGCCTGTTCAGCCGCCAAAAGGTGCTTCGGGAATTTGCCGATGCCGTGGTATTGCCGCAGTACCTGGCGTTGCTCCATGATTTTTTTTCGGAAAAAGAAAACCCTCGTAAGCAGTCGCCACCGCCGCTACCGTGAACGTTTGCACCCGCTGCAGGCACTCGGCGGCAGTCGGTATAGTGTGTTTTTCCTCCAAAAATGCCAGCCAGCGCAAGATATCCTCATCCGCCACGCGGTCGTGGCGCACCCGCAATGCCAGCAATCCGGGCGTATCGCCCCAAAAATCGAGGAACGGATCGGCCTCCACGTAGGACAGGTGCAGCACGGGCTTTCCGGCAGCCAGATAGTCCACCACTTTGCTGGGCAGTTGGTACTCCGTGGTGTTCCCGATATTGACCAGCACGTCCATTTGCCGCATGGCAGCCTGCACTTCGGCCCGCGCGCACAGCCCGTGCAACTGCACACCTGGCGCGCAGTGGAGTTTTTGAAAAAATTCCGGAAACACCTCGCCAAAGAAATGGACCTGCAACCGCCCGAGCAGTTCCGGTCGCGCGGCAATCGTTTTGTCCAGCAGATCCAAAAAGGCATCGGGCGTGCGAACGGGGGCGTATAGCGCACCGAAGTACCCTATTTGGAATGCTGACTGCTGACTGCTGACTGCTGAATGGTTAGCAGTTCCCGTTTGCTCGGTTTGATGAGCAAACTCGCGATGCCGCCAGAGCCGCGATTGGGGTTCGTTCCACACCGGCGGCACTACCGCCAACCTCGCTGCCAAGTCCCCAAATACTTGCCGGTAGGCCCGCACTGCCCCCGAATTGGTCACAACCACCGCATCGGCATTTTCCAAAACGGTGCGCTCCAGTCGCCGACTGAGGCGCGCGTACAAAAGAGGATTGTTCAGCGGTTCGGCTTGTATGGTGAACGGGTCCCCGATGTCGGCCAGCCAGCGTATGGCCGGCATACACTGTTTGGCAGACATCCCGACCAGATGACCCGTAAACGGCAACGAAACGGACACCACTGCATCGAACCGTTGGGCTGCCAGCAGCGCCCGAACCTTCCGCCGTGCCGGGAAATACCACAAGCAGGCATCGTCGGGGAAATAGATATTTTTCCAAAAAGTGCGGTACAGCCACATCGCCAAGCGTTCGATGCGGCCGGGTTGTCGAACCGCCGCCCCTACCCTGCCCCTGCCTGCCGAGGAGCCGGACAAAAAATAGGCAACCTCCTTCAGGGAATCAAAACCCGCGCGATGCACCTGCACACCGTTCACTTCGGCCGTATCAGGGCAGTCGCGCCGACGCGCACACACCACATGTACCTCATGCCCCTGGGCAGCCCAATACTCGGCAATGCTCGTCCAGCGGTGTGCCCGCGGATGGATGAACGGATGGTACCAGGCGGTGATTAGAAGGAGGCGCAAGGGTTCTATATTTTGAGTTTTGAGTTTTGGGTTTTGAGTGGCGCGGTTTGAGTTCCGATTGCTGTATAAATAGCGTGTAGTTGGCGGGCGCTTTGCTGCACCTCAAAGGTTTGCTCTACCCACGTACGGGCGTTGTGGCTGAGTACCTGGTAGGGTTCATTTCCCATATTATACAGGGTTCGGATGGCCTCAGCAAGCGCCGGCGCATCGCCTTCCGCTACCAGAAACCCGGTTTGTGTATGTTGAACTTCATCGGGGATATCGTAGTGGCGGGTAGCCAGCACGGGCAAGCCGGTGGCCTGGGCTTCCAGCAGCACCACGCAGACCGCCTCGTGGTCGCCGTCGGGCGTACGTTGGCTGGGGTGAATAAAGGCATCGAACTGTGCCAAAAACGCAGCCATTTGCTGGTGGTCAATCGGGTCGAGCCAGGTGACGCAGTGTTCCATCTGGTGTTGCCGGATAAACGCCCGGACCTGCCGGGCCAGTACCGGGTCGTGGGGTTCGCCGGCCAGGGTCAGGTGCAGGTTCGGGCAGTCCGGCCGAGCCAGCCGCACGGCTTCCAGTGTGGTCAGGTGGCCTTTTTTGGGCGTGAATGTGGCGACCTGCACCAGTTGGAGGCGACCGGGGTGTTTGGTGCGCGTTGCAAAAGGGAACTGCGTCAAATCGGGGCTTGGGCGCACCACGGCGATTTTTTCAGGCGGGCAGCCCATAGCCTCCAGTTCCCGCTGCCAGATCGGACTTGCCGCCACCACGCGCGCCGCCTGCGCAAACAACTCCCGGTATTTTTTTCGAAAAACCGGCCGATGGTGCAACAGTTTTTGGTAGTCAAACCCGTAAAACGTGACCACCAGAGGCCGGTCCAGTTTTTTTGCCAGCGGCAAATACAAACATCCGGTAGGGCCAAAGTGGGCGTGCAGGATGTCGGGCGGATCATGCTGCAAATGACGCCCCAACCAAAGCGGATACGTCGGCAAAAACCGCTGCGAGCGGGTCAGTGTCCACCTCCAAAATGGAAACTGTGTTTCCGATACCGGATCAAAAATGCCCGGCGCCTGAAACGGAAAGCGATGGTATTGAAATTGTGGCAGGCAAAACTGGTTTTGCACGATCCAGGGAGCGCCCACGGATACATCTGTTTCCTGCAAATGTAGCAGGAGGCGACTCACCCAACTCAGGGTCGAGGGCAGGTACCAGTCGAAAAGATGCAGAACGCGCATGGGGGAAGCAGTGGGGCGAAAGGTAGGTTGCGTGCTGTATATTTGTGCGCACCATGCAACAAAAGCATACATCCAATTTGCATGAATACCTCAAATCCACAACATGGCTGGTAGTTTTCTGACACAGGCAATCGTTTTTCTCGCAGCAGGTGTGCTGTGCGTGCCCATCGCCAAACGGCTGGGGTTGAGTTCCATTTTGGGTTACCTGATTGCCGGTATCCTCATTGGTCCATTCGTATTGGGGCTGATCGGGCAACGCGGCGAGGATGTGATGCACTTCGCCGAGTTTGGTGTGGTGATGATGTTATTCCTGATTGGTCTGGAACTGGAACCCGCTCAATTCTGGAATATGCGCAAGGCAATTGCCGGGCTTGGATCCTTGCAAATGGGAATCACGACCTTGCTGCTGGCGCTGCTTTTTGGAGTACTTGGCTGGCCATGGCAGGTAGGTCTGGTCGTTGCGTTGTCGTTCGCCATGTCGTCCACAGCTATTGTGTTGCAGACGCTTAAAGAACGCGGCAACACCAAGTCGGTGATGGGGCAATCATCGTTCGCGGTGTTGCTGTTTCAGGATATTGCCATCATTCCCATCCTCGCGTTACTGCCCCTGCTGGCCACTCCGGATCTGGTACCAGGTGCGTCCGCCGGCCATTCCCTGATTGATGAACTGCCGGCCTGGTTGCAAACCCTGGTGGTACTGGGGGCAGTGGGCATGGTGTATGTTTCCGGCAAGTACCTGGTGGTTCCGTTGTTGCGCATCGTAGCCCAAACGCGCCTGCATGAGTTGTTTACCGCATCCGCGCTGCTTTTGGTGCTGGTGGTTGCGTTTTTGATGCAGTCGGTCGGCCTCAGTCCTGCTTTAGGCGCCTTCCTTGCCGGCGTTGTTTTGGCCAACAGCGAGTTTCGGCATGAGTTGGAGAGCGATATTGCACCGTTCAAAGGGCTGCTGCTGGGTCTGTTTTTTATCGGCGTGGGCGCTTCCATCAATTTTTACCTGATCATGCAATCCCCCTGGCTCATCATGGCGATGGGTGCGGTGGTCACAGTCATCAAGTTTTCTGTACTATTTGGTATCGGGCGCATCTACAAATTGAGCAATGACCAAAACCTGCTGTTTGCGTTTGGCCTGAGCCAGGTGGGCGAGTTCGCGTTCGTATTATTGAGTTTTGCGCAGCAAATCAACCTCATACCGGGCGAGTTGGCCAATCAGATGATGGCCATAACAGCGATCAGCATGTTCGCCACGCCGTTTTTGCTCCTGATAAACGAACGCTGGATAGACCCGTACTTTGGTGTAAAAACCATAGCTGATCCAGCCGAAGGCGATGTGATTGATGAGCAAAATCCGGTTATCATTGCCGGTTTCGGGCACTTTGGCAGTACGATTGGCCGCCTGCTCAGAGCCAACGGCATTCAGACCACCATTTTGGATCACGATTCCGACCGGGTGAATCTGCTGCGCAAAATGGGCTTCAAAGTTTACTACGGGGATGCCACGCGTATAGAAATGCTGGAAGCTGCCGGGATCGAAAATGCGAAACTGTTCATCGCGGCTATTGACTCACCGGAAACAAATGCCCGGATCATCGAAACACTGCGCAAACACTATCCACACCTGAAAATTTTCGCACGCGCCCGAAACAGGACAGATGCCTACGAACTCATTGAACATGGTGTGGAAAATATTTATCGGGAAACACTCTACACGGCCGTAAACCTCGGCGTAGATGCCCTGGTGCAGTTGGGGCAGCAGCGCTACAACGCCACCCGGCAAGGCCAAAAATTTATTCAGTATGACGAACGCTCGCTGCAAAAACTGGCCAAAACCCGCCATAACCGCGCTGAGTATGTACTGAGCGTCAAAGAAGAAATTGAGTTGCAAGAGCAACTGCTTGAAAACGATTTGATGTTGGACCTTGCCTCCGACGATCCGGCCCTGGATAGCAACGATCCGAAAAAAGACGACACGTAAATACACTACCCCATTAAACCTCAAGCCCGTTCTCTCGTCTCATTGTTCAAATTCACATGATTTGCAGGTGCTGCCAACAAACAAACCCGCTTCAGACGAACAAATCCTACAACTACTGCGCTCGGACAGCACGTTTGAGCGAGGGTTTCGGATGCTGATGAGCGCCTACAAAGAGCGTCTGTACTGGCATATCCGCCGCATGGTGCTGGTACACGAAGATGCCGACGATGTGTTGCAGAATACGTTTGTCAAAATCTACCGGGGGGTGTTGCTATTTGAGGGGAAATCGAAGTTGTACACGTGGTTGTATCGCATCGCTACCAACGAAGCAATCACCTTTTTGCAAAATCGAAAACGCCATTACTCGACCGGGATAGACGAAGGGGACAATCCATTAGTCACCCGGCTCCGCGCGGATAGCTGGTTTGATGGCGATGCCGTGCAACAACAACTCCAGGAAGCCATTACCCAACTTCCGGACAAACAACGCACTGTCTTTAATCTCCGCTACTACGACGAAATGCCCTACGAGGAAATGTCCCGAGTACTGGATACCTCCGTGGGTGCCCTGAAGGCTTCGTTTCACCATGCGGCCAAAAAAATCGAGACCTATTTCCGCGAAGCGGATTATTTTTGAATAACCCCTAAAGGCACAACTCAAGGACTATGAAAAAGAAGGATGAATTGCCCGACGAATGGAGCGAACATGCGCCCTTCCTCCAGACATTTAAAAAAGCGGACGACGGGTTTCGGTTACCCGACGGCTACTTCGAGTCGGTCGAAGATTCGGTGTTTCGGCAGTTGGAAGCTATCGGCGCCACGCGCCATACCCCGGCGCCCAAACCCCGACTCAGCCTCTGGCAAGTGCTGCAAAGTCTATGGCAACCGCGTCTTGCTCTGGCTTTTGCCGGCATATTCACGGTCGCATTAACGGCCTGGTGGCTGTTCCGCCCGGCAACCGATGGATTACAAGCCCCACTGACACACCAGATGGTAAGTGTAGAAGATGCCGCGTCTTATTTGTTGGAAAACCCGATGGAACTGGAGCCAGAAGACCTGGCAGTTGTATTTCCGGAAGATCAATTACCGGCCATCATGCTCGAAAACGGTGCATCAAATTCTACGGAGGAGGGAATCCGGTTAGCGCCCGAAGACCTTGAACTCCTGCTTCGCGATATGACCGACGAAGAACTGAACAATTTGCATGAACTCTAATTTTTTGCCTGACCTAACCATTATTCAATTCAATAAAAAAAGTAGAAACGACATGAGATATGTTATTTTCACTGCCGCACTATTGCTGCTCGGCACAACCTCCTGGGCACAGCCCGACCCCGACCGTCGGGACGAGCGCATCAGGTCTTTCCGGGTAGCCATTTACACCGAAGTACTGCGGCTTACCGCCGATGAAGCACAAGGCTTTTGGCCTGTTTACAATGAGTATCTGGAAAACCGCGACCGGATACAAGATGACCTCCGACCTAAAAAACAACTGGATGCCATGAATGACAACGAGGTGGAGGAACAAATCAAACGCCACTTCGAAGTCAAACAACGCGAGTTGGACATGGAGAAAGACCTGTACCAAAAACTGCGCAAAGTGCTGCCCCTGCGGAAAATTGCACAAATCCCGCACGCCGAACGCGCGTTTCGGGAGCGTTTAGTAACCAAGTTGCAAGAAGCCCGCAACAAACGACAAGACCGGGTACGAAACCGGTAATAAAAAAAGCGGGCAACGAGATTTGTATCCCGTTGCCCGTTTTTTTTAGTCCATGATTTCCTTTAGGGAGTCACTACCTTTTCGCGTTTCGGAGCCTTTCCTGTTCCAGCTTCACGCCAGATCGCTTTTTTGCTCTTTTTCTTTGCCTTGGTCGTTTCCGCCATTGCCACGGCATTGGTGGCACTGATTGCACCACCGCTGGCGCACAGTTCGCTGAATTTGACCTTCTCCGTCGTTCCTGGTTTAAACACCTCGCCGTCATCCTGTTTGACAACAGAATTGACGAGTACACTGCGGACTTGCACAGCGGACAATTCCGGATAATAGGACCGGATGATAGCGGCTACACCGGCAGCTGCAGGAGATGCCATGGAGGTTCCGCTGAAAGCGGCGTATTTGCTGTCGGGCACAGTCGAGTTAAGTTGATACCCGGGGGCAAACAGATCCACGTTTTTCTTGCCGTAGTTGGAGAAATTAGCCACACGGCGCTCGCCGGCGACCCACGAAAGGGCGCCAACTTCCAACCAGTTCGGGGCTATTTTTTCTTTTTTAAACAAACCCTTCTTCACTGGTTCCGTATAGGTGGCATTGGGAAAATTTGGGCTGGTATCGTTGTTTTCCGAGTCGTTCCCGGCAGCATGCACGAGCAACACATCATGCTCGGCTGCATATTTTACGGCGTCATCCACATATTTTTTGTCCGGGCTGTAGCCTTTACCAAACGACATGTTGATGATGCTGGCGCCATTGTCCACAGCATAGCGGATTGCGTTGGCCACGTCCTTGTCGCGCTCGTCGCCGTCGGGTACACAGCGTACGGTCATGATGCGCACGTTGTCGGCTACACCGTTGACACCGATGCCATTGTTTCGAATAGCGGCGATAATACCGGCGACGTGGGTGCCGTGGCTGGCTTCGGGGCCGCGGTATTCATTGTTTCCGTAGATACGATTGGTCAGGTCATTGGGGTTGTCACCGACAATAGATCGGGGGTTGTAATCGGGGTTGAGGTTGTACCGGAGTTGGCCGGATGCGCTTTCCTCTTTTTGCTCGGCGAGGTTATCGGGCGTGAGGCCACGCGACATAACGCGCTGTGCCAGAGCGATAGCATCTTTGAGTTCTGTGTTGGAGCCAGCATCCATTTTTGCAAGATCTTCGGCCGTAAACGAAGCCTTTCCTGTAGCTTTGGAGATAGCGGCAAAGGCAGCTTCGACTTTTGCAAATTGGGCCTCAATCTGCGTTTTCATGGACTCTGCCTGTGTACGGGCTTCCTCGTAGGCTTCCTTAATCTCCTGATAATAAGCAAACTCTTTTTTGGCCTCGCCGTACAAGTTTTTGCTTTCAGAACCTTCGTATTTTTTGCTCAGGCGCACATACTCGCGGGTCAGTTCGAGCGTCTCGTGGAGCACGCTTTCGCCGGTAGGGCCACCGAGGAAGTTCCATCCGTGGATATCGTCCACATAGCCGTTGCCGTCGTCATCTTTACCATTACCCGGGATTTCGCCCGGATTGACCCACATGATGTCTTTGAGGTCTTCGTGGAGATAGTCCACACCGGAATCGAGCACAGCCACGATAACGGTCTGGCCTTTTTTGCCCTTGGCTTTTAGCGCGGCCAAAGCCTGGTTGGCACTCGTGCCCTGCACATTGTCTGTTTTTTGGTCGAGGGTGAACCAGTTTTCCGGCGCTTTGGATTGCGCAGAGAGAAATAAGGCAGGCAGGCAAAATGCAAGGACTGCCGCGAATTGTTTGAATGTCATAGTAGCGTGAAAATTTAATTTTTGTTAAAACACAGTTGTCTTTTCAGCAATTGCTGATTAGAACGGCAAAAATATCGCTATGGTTGCCAGCGGTTGGCAGATTAGACCAACTTATGACGGTTGAGGGTAGAGAGCGGATTGAAGCGGTTTTTTTGTAACATGCCGGCGCCTGATCTACTTCGCCATCTTATAGCAATCTAAGCCGATGCCTTTTGTGGACAATTCCAGCGCATCGTCGTACACTTGCGCCCGGAAAATACCAGGCTATCAAATCCATCGAATCCATCGAAATAATAGAATCAATTCATGAACCCACTTCTCCCGTACGTTTCTGCCGAAGAGGCACTTTCCGTCATCAAGTCCGGCCAACGTGTTTATATCCACGGCAGCGCCTGCACCCCCACCAATCTACTCCGACTTCTGGCCGCCCGCAAAAATGAACTGCGCGACGTAGAACTCGTATTCATCAGCTTGTATGGCGAAGTTTTCGTGGATAGCCCGGACTGTGCCGATGCCTTTAATATCAATGCCATGTTCGTATCGGCGCCCGTGCGAAAGGCCGTAAACGAAGGTCACGGCGATTATATCCCTGTATTTTTGAGCGAAATCCCGGAGCTTTTCAAACGCGGTATCCTCCCGATAGATGTGGCGCTCGTACAGGTTTCTCCCCCCGACCGGCACGGCTATTGCTCCCTCGGACCGTCGGTGGACATCGCGCGAACGGCAGTTAACACCGCCCGTTACGTCATCGCTCAGGTAAACCCGCAGGTGCCGCGCACCCATGGCGACAGTCTTATCCACAGCACGCGTTTTCAAAGTGTTGTTTTCCACGACGAGCCGATTCACGAGGCCAATTTTGGAGAAAAGGTGACCGATGTCGAACGCCAGATCGGGCGCAACATCGCCGAACTCGTCGAAGACCGCAGCACCTTGCAAATGGGCATCGGCGCCATTCCGGATGCCGTACTGAGCAGCCTGACCAATCACAAAGACCTCGGTGTTCATACCGAAATGTTTTCCGACGGCCTCATCCCGTTGTTTGAAAGCGATATCATCAACAACAAGTACAAAGCCATTCACCCCAACAGAACCGTAGCAGGCTTCGCGCTTGGCTCCCGGGCATTGTACGACTATGTGGATGACAACCCGGCCTTCGCATTTCTTGATATAGACTATGTGAACGAGCCGCACGTCATCCGCCGCAATCCCAAAGTAGTAGCCATCAACGCAGCCATCGAGGTGGACATCACCGGACAGGTATGCGCCGACTCCATTGGCACCTATCAGTACTCCGGCGTGGGCGGGCAAATGGACTTCATGCGCGGGGCCGCACTCAGCGAAGGCGGAAAACCGATTATCGCGCTCACGTCACGCACCGCCAAAGGGGTGCCCCGCATCGTGCCGTTTCTGAAGCCGGGAGCCGGTGTAGTCACTACCCGGGCTCACGTCCATTACATTGTAACGGAATATGGCCATGCCTTCCTTTTTGGAAAAAACCTGCGGCAACGCGCCAAGGCACTTATTGAAATTGCCCACCCCGACGACCGTGAATCGTTGGAGCGGGCATGCCACGAGCGGTTTCATCAGTTTTGAGTGCGACCTACTTTGAACCACTTTTCGCGCACAAACTTCGGATTGTCTCGTAAGTCGCTTCAGCCCCCCATCGGCTGGATTCAAAACTGATTTTGGATTCCAGTTTTACGCCCTGTATCTCGCCGGAGGCGCCTGCTTCCACCTTGATTTCGGTCAATCCGGTGGCCACATACGTTATTACAACCCACTTGATGCAATCCTCGCCGTAGGCAGATTGCGATACGCTGCAATTGCAGTCTTGTTCGGGGTTGCACCACAGCGTTTCTCCCTTGGTGGTTTTTTGCTCCCAGCCCCAGCAATTGGATATTTGCTTGGTGATCTCGACGTGTGGGCCGGGGTCCACGATGTTGCAGCCGTCGGGGCTGGTCGCGATTTTTACCGTCCATTCCACCTCCACACAGGTACATCCGAAACCATTCTGAATGGAACGCTTCCAGGGGCCCCAGGTCCAATCGCGGTAGGTCGCGACTGTACTTTCGACTTTTTCGATACCATTGAAATGCAGGATCGGTTCAAATCGCGGGGTACCGTCCGGGCCAACCGTGCCCAAGGTGGTAAACACCAGGCCAGTGTTTGTTGTCCAATGAACCCGCACGAGATGGTCGCCGGCCAGGAGCAGGCTGTCTGCTAAAAAACCGACTACATACCCGTCCAGGGTCTTCGCCGACAACTTGGCATCCACGATTTTGTTTGCCAGCATCTTACCGGTTGCCGGGTCTTTTTCCAGAAAAACTATCTCCTCAATGACACGGCTGGCCATTTGCGCCAAACTGTCCTGTGGGACCTCGCCTTCCAGGTCTAGCCCGGTCAATTTCAGGGGCAGTGCTGATTTTGCCAAAAAATCCTTGGCCAATTGTTCAAAAGCGGCGGTAGGCGGGGCCAGATCGTCACCTTGTTTTTTACAACTGGTGACCAACACAGCGAAGAAACCCGAAGTCAGCACACAGGCGATCAGGAATTGCCACAGGGATTTTGGAGAAAATGACGAACGCGAAAAACAGTACTTTTTCATGTCTGAACTTTTTTGAAATGGTGAAGAATACGAATGGTGTTTTGCGTAAAACATGCAGCAAAACTGCCGGCATCCTTCCATCCCAGTCCAGTACACTTGCTTGTGCTTTATTCAGTCAAGTTCAGGTATTCGGTTTGGGTTTTTCAAATTTACAAGACTGCAAAGAACTGAAAAACAAGTAATTACTTCCATTTTTTCTTTGTACGCAAAAATTGATTTTTCGTAAAAAAAATCTATTACGCCTTCACAAATTTTTTCAAAACAAAACCTTGTCGTGTCCATACCCTAAGCAGCCACACGCCTGGAGAGAGCGTAGCCACAGAGACCTTGCAGCGTTGCAGGCCCTCTGCAGGCAATGCCACAACTGACCTGCCACCGAGGTCGCATACCTCTACCAGTACCAACGTTGTCTCGGGGGATTCCACTGCCAGTGACTCCCCCACCGGGTTGGGCGACAGCAGCACCTGCGGATACGATTCTTGCTGCTCTTCGGTGGAAACAATGGTCACCGATCTCCGTTTGACATCCCCAGGGCATACGATTTGCTCAAGGTTATTGACGATCAGGAAGTTGGTCAAATTGATGGAAAAATTTTCGATACCTCCACGGACGATCAGATCCTCAATCACAAACCGGATAACAAAAAGCGTATCGGAGATAAAAAATACGTTTTGCCCGCGCCCTGCAGCTGCGAGCTCCATCCTGCCAGGCACCGGCAGCCGCCAAAACTGCGCACCGGTACTGGTTGCAATGATATTCATATTGCCGGGAACCGTGTCGGGATATACGTCGGTCTGCGCATCCACGATCTTATCCGGATCGTAGTCGTATTCCACATCGAAGGCAACACCCAGGGCGCCATTTTGCTGGGGCATATTGGGAGGGTACAGATATTGGATGTAAGCGAAAAATGTGTCGGGCACACCTTCCTGAGTAATGATCGTGTCGGAATCGAAGGTGATCAAAAAATCGGGTTTGGGGCAACTGAAGCAAGTATCCGTAAGCTGTGCAGGATACGACATAGGCGGAGGTATTGAGAGGTTTTGAGTGCTGTCGTAGTTGAACACGGGCGCTGCAATATCCAGGCTGTCAATGATCCCGTTGCCGTCACTGTCCATAAATCCGAGGTTGATACCGCTAACGGGCAGGGTCATTGGCCAGGGTTCCTCCAAAATTTGCGGCATCCAGTTGGGGATGGCCGGCACACGGGGCGGGCCGACCTGGCCGTACGCCATGCCGATGGGCAGCAGGTCGTAGTGGTTGGCCACACCGTCATTGTTGGTGTCGCCAGGAAACAGGACGATGGGCTGGGCCGGGGCAAGACCGGCGAGCAGCAGACTGGCGGGAAACAAAAAAGAGTACAGGCGCATAGTATGAATGTTGGTTAGGAAAACAAATGCGAACTTTCGGAAATTTTTTATGCAACGGTGACCAACAGCAAACTTATTACGCTTCTTCGGGCAATGGCGCCGAAACAGTTATCGCGGTTTGGCGACTTCCTGCGATCCCCGTATTTCAACAAAAACCAGGACTGCATCCTCCTTTTCGAGTATCTTCAAAAGTATGCCCCTCATTTTTCGCATGAAAATCTGGCACATACAACTGTGCTGCAAAAGCTGGCACCGGCAAAACCGCTCACAGAGAAAACACTCGCCCAACTCAATGCAAAGCTGTGGTCCCTGGCCGGAAAATTCCTCGCTGTGGAGGCGTTCCTTCGCGATCCTTGGGAGCAACAGATGCAGACAACAAGGCAATTTCACGCACTGAACTTACCGAAGCACCACAAGGCATCCCGGGCAGAAGCCGAATCTCTTTGTGATAAAACAGACCTTCGAAACGCAGACTATTTTCTCAAAAAACTCGTCACCGAAAAAATGGCCCTGGAACATGGCGACGTACACCAACTCGACTACAATGAGCATCTGCAACTGGCTGCAGATGCTCTGGATATTTTTTACGTCGCCGAAAAACTCCGCTATGCTTGCGACATTCTCAACTACGAGACAGTGCTCAATATCCGGTATAAATTGGCCCATATCAAAGACATCTTGCGTTGGGCGGAAGAGCCGGCTTTTGAAAAAGCACCTCCGGTACGGGTTTATTATCACTTGGTCCAGCTGCTGAAAAGCCCCGAGGAACCGGCCTGGTTCGAGCGGGCCAGGCAAGCCGTGGGACAACATGAGCAAGCCTTCCCTCCCGAAGAACTCCGCCAGATATATACCCTGCTGCTGAACTTCTGTACATTGCGTATCAACCGGTACAACGATGAACATTTCTGGCTGCAATACCTGGACATAAACAAACTACTCCTGAAAAACGGTTTAATTTTTGACGCAGCGATCCTCCCCCCCTGGCGTTATACCAATCTTGTCAATGTCGGTCTGAAAGTGGGGCAGCCCGACTGGGTATGGAATTTTATGCACAACCACCGAAAACACCTGCCACCAGAGCACACCGAAAATGTTTTCCGATACAACCTTGCTCAATACCACTACTACCAGAAAAACTATGACGCTGCGCAAAAAGCACTCGCACAAGTGGAATTCACCAATGTGGTGTTCAACATCACAGCACGCAGCTTGCTCATTAAAATATATTGGGAGACGGACCAATCAGAGCTGTTGCTGGCTTACCTCGAAGCTACACGCATTTTCTTGCACCGAAACCGCACGCTCGATACCGGACGTAAACGACAAATGCAAAAATTCGTAGAAATTACAACCAAACTTGCCAAAACTGCCGATTTCGACAAAGAGCGACTCCGGGTATTGATCCAGCAGTTACCACCAGCGCAGGAAACACTCCACCGCGACTGGCTGGCCGAACAAATTCGCGCACATCTGGAGGGCGGATAACAGCCGCTCACACGAATTTGTCTGCGCAGGACGACGACGCAAAGGCATCCGGTTTGGCCTTGAATACAAAGCCCATGCTCAGGATGTAGCCCATCGCCTCCCGAAGTGCCGTGTTGCTCTCGAATGCCGGGTCGGTGTTGATGTCGGCGTGTACTTCGAGGGCCACATCGTAGCGGTCGAGTAGTTCGCACAACGAGTAGGCAACCTCCACCGAGCGCCCGACTTCGAGAATCATGCGCTCGCGCAGGCTCATCTTACGCGCGTTTTTATAATTGGAAATAAACATGAAGCCGCCGCGTTTTTCCCGCAGAAATACGATGACCGAGGCAAAATGCACCTCTTCACCGATAACCTGCGAGTCCGTGCCGATACAGACTTTCAAGCGATACCCGGCGGCCGTTTCCCGACGGATGGTTTCCTCTACAGCTTCGAGCAAGGGTTGTTCAATACGCTGTCCGTTTAGTCTTCTCCAAAACATAGTTGTATCTTGTTGAGCAATGACCAGGAATGGGTCAAATTTAGCAGAATACCTGGAATTGCGTTTGCTTTTATGTTCAAACTTAATAATTCCTTAAACCGTAGATTTGCCTCAAAATGTTCCCGAACCTAACGCCAAACCACATAAACCTCGCAAACCTAACATAAACCCATCTATATGTCATTTTTCCGTACGATCAACTCTGCCTGGCGATTTCGCCTCTTCTTGTGGTGGAAACTGCCCGCTGCCGCGTTTATGGGCGTTCGGGTAGCGCAATGCGATGCACAACGGGCGGTGGTGCGGTTGTCGTACGGTTGGCGCTCCCAGAATCCATTTCGTTCCACCTATTTTGCCGCCCAATGCGCCGCCGGCGAAATGTCCACCGGAATACTGGCACTGGCAGCCTTGCAAAAACACAAGCAGGTATCTATGCTGGTGGTGCACCTGGAGGCCGAATTTTTGAAAAAAGCCGCCGACACACTGCTGTTCACCTGCGACCAGGGACAGGCGCTGGAAGAAACAATACATAAAGCCGTAGAAACCGGCACCGCACAAACGATCCGGGTGGCATCCACCGGCACACTACCGGACGGTACGGTGGCCGCCCGCGTGTGGATTACCTGGTCTTTCAAAAAACGGTGAGCAAAAACAACTCATCACTCATCGCGCATCACTCTCCAATATGGAATCTCAATTTGAAGCACTGATTGACGGCGTCATGGAACACCACTACGGTACCGTGGACCATTTTATACCGCCTGCACTCGTATCGGCACTGCGGGATCATTTGCTGGAAAACTTCAGTAACGGCGCGATGAAACCCGCAGGCATTGGTCGCCAGGATTCCTACACGCAAAACCTGGAGGTGCGCGGCGATGTTATCCATTGGCTCGAAAAACAACACAATGCCGCCGAAAAAATGTTTCTGGACTATATCGAAGCATTTGTTTCACACCTAAACCGCACATGCTACGCGGGGATCAATGCGTACGAATTTCATTACGCGCTCTACCCTACCGGGCATTTTTATCAACGCCACCGCGATCAGTTCAAAAGCGATCTGGGGCGCAAATTTTCCCTGGTCATGTATCTGAATGAAGACTGGACACCCGATAATGCCGGCAGCCTGGTTTTATATCCCGAAGGGCAGCCTCCCGTACAGGTGCTCCCGGAAGGTGGTCGTGCCGTTTTTTTTCGAGCCGACGAACTGGAACACGAGGTACTGCCCGCCAATCGGCCCCGGCTGAGTATTGCGGGTTGGTTGAAACGGATTTGATATGTTGGCGCCAAGCCAAGGACCGACTCGGTATATTTGCCGCGCTATGCGTTCTGTTTTTTTGTTCCTGTTGTGCGGACTGGTTGCTGGATTGTCGGCTCAGGATGCTCCTCGCATCCGAAATTTCCCCCCGGAGGCATACCGCGGCCAAAACCAAAATTGGGCGTTGGCGGAGACGCCCAAAGGCTGGATATATGTGGGCAACAACGGCGGGCTGCTGGAATGCGACGGGGCGCGCTGGCAGGCTTTTCCGCTCCCGGAAAACCAGACCGTTCGAGCAGTAGCCGCTGGTCCGGACGGGCGGGTGTACTGCGGTGGTTTTGCCGAATTCGGGTACTGGCAACCCGACGCCACCGGCGCCATGACGTACCACTCGCTCAGCAAAAATGTTCGCGCGGAGCACCTCGACCGGGAAGAAATCTGGCACATTCTCGCCACAGACCAGTTTGTACTCTTCCAGTCCTTTTCCACCATTTACAAATACGATTTTACCAAAACGACGGTACTACAGCCGCCCAATTCGATCATGTTTGCCCACCAGGTGCATGGACGTATTCTCGTGCCGGTGATTGAGCGCGGCCTGTACGAATTGCTGCCCGACAACACCTTCCGTTTTGTGCCCGGCACCGAGCCGTTGGCCGACAAAATCGTGCAATTTCTGGTGCCGAACGGCCCGGACGGCATCTGGGCAGGAAGCACCAACCACGGCATTTTTGAAATAGCCAACGGCTCATGCCGCCCGTGGCAAAACCCGTTAAATGCCGTTTTTCAAAAAAGCCAACTTAACAAAGCCGTGGCGCTGCGCGACGGGGGCTGGGCAATCGGCACGATCCTGAACGGTGCGTATATTCTGGACCAAAACGAAATCCTCCGGTACCGGCTCCACCGCGAAAACGGCCTGCAAAACAACACGGTACTGGCGTTGCTCGAAGACCAGAGCGGCAACCTTTGGCTTGGTCTCGACCGCGGTATTGACCTGGTAGCCCTCAACACACCCATGACCTTTTTCAACGACCTGACCGGCAAAATCGGCGCCGTCTATTCCGCCGCCCGATGGAAGGACCAACTCTTTATAGGCACCAATCAGGGCGTTTTTGTACGAAAAAACGCCGGTTTTCGATTGGTTGAAGGCACCCAGGGGCAGGTATGGGAACTCCGGATAGCTGCCGATCAACTGCTTTGTGGCCATAATGCCGGCACTTTCCAGATACTGGGCGGTTCTGCTGTGCGGCTGTCCGAGGTGACAGGCGGCTGGTGCACTGTGCCCGTTCCAAATCGCCCAGATCTCCTGCTGCAAAGTACCTACACCGGCCTTGTCGTTTTTCAGTGCCCACCCGGCGGGACGTGGCGTATGCTGCACCGGGTAGGCGGATTCGGCGAACCGTTGAAAAAAATCCTGTTCGACGATGCCGGCACGCTCTGGGGCGCCCACCCCAACAAAGGATTTTACCGGCTTCGGCTGAGTACCGACCTGACGCAGGTACTGGAAATAAAAACACTCCAGCGCGAAGATGGCCTTCCCACCGATTTTGCACTCGATCTGGCCGACATAAACGGTATGGCAGTTGTAAACGCCCAATCTGTCCCGTTGCAAATCGTGGACACTGCAAATCGGACACTGTTTCGCCCGCTCAGTCCCACAGGCCGCCGGCAAAAATGGCTGCGCGGTGCAAACGGCGACTATTTCGCTGCCGACAGCAGCGGCGTCACGCTACAAACCAAAGGCAAGGCATTTCCTTTACCGGTACGCCTCGTGCCGGGATATGAAAATATCGTGTCACTTGGCCCCGACGAATACCTTTTTTGTCTTGAAAACGGTTTTGCTCGCCTGGACAAGCAGCGCCTGTTGTCTCGACGTTCCAAACTGCCTCAAGTACAAATCCGAAGTGTGAAAACAACCGATGGTAATGCCTTGCCACTGAACGCAACACTAAAAATCCCTTTCCGCCAAAACAGCCTGCGCATCCAATTCACGCTGCCCTTCTACGAGCAATCACCGCAGTTTTCCTGGCGCCTCGACGGGTTTTCGTCAGATTGGTCGCCGTGGGAACAGATTTCTGAAAAATCCTTCGACAACCTGCCGCCAGGCAAATACGTACTCCACGTGCGCGCCAATACCGGCGGGAAAGAAGCGACGCTTTCATTTTTAATCCTCGAGCCTTGGTACCGAACCGGTTGGGCGATCGGCATGTATGCGCTTTTGCTGCTCGCAGCGCTCTTTGTACTGGAAAAAATCAGCCAGGCGCGGCTGCAGCGCCAGCGCCAACACCTCGAAGCGGAAAAACAACAAGAACTGGCCCGGCAACGCATCGAAGCGGAGCGCGAAAAATTTACCCTCGAACTGGAAAACAAAAACCGCGAACTTAGCAACGCAGCCCTGAGCCTCATCCGCAAAAACGAGGCACTCCAGCACCTCCGCGACGGAATGCTACAAGCCGGCAATGATGCCCGTGCCCTCCAAAAACTCGCCCGCCAAATTGATCAGCACCTCGAAGGCGACCACGACTGGGACACCTTCGAGGCTGCTTTCAATCAGGTTCACAATGACTTTTTCAAACGACTCCTGCTCGAATACCCGGAACTCACGCCCGGCGATCTGCGCCTGGCAGCCTACCTGAAACTCAACCTTTCTTCCAAAGAAATTGCCCCCCTGCTCAACATCTCCGTGCGCGGCGTGGAAAACAAACGCTACCGCCTGCGGAAAAAACTGGGACTGCCGGAAGAAGCCAACCTGACGGAGTTTATCCTGGGATATTGATCAATACATCGGATTTTGTACTATCCCCCCTTCTGTCAAGTCAATTTCGGTTTGCGGAATAGGCAACAACTCGTGTTTGCCGGTCGTAAAACCGGTCTTACCCACAGCCTGCATTACGGAAGCGGCACGGCCCCAGCGCAGCAGGTCGAACCAGCGCTGTTGCTCCATGGCCAACTCGGCCCGGCGCTCCCGGTAGATCCGATCGCGCAGCTGGACTTTGTCGGTCACCGTCACATCGGGCAAGATGAAGTTATTGGTGCCGCGGGCGCGTTTGCGTACCTGGTTGAGGTATTTCTGTGCGTCGGCAGGCTTGTCGTTTTCGTTGAGCGCTTCGGCAGCAATCAGCAGTACGTCGGAGTAGCGCAGGATACGGATGTTACCGGGGCCGTTGTCCTGTAGTCCGGCGTGCGCGGGCACCCATGCTTTCTGGTTGTACCGCTCGCCGATAATTTCGGGGTTGTCTTGTACGATCGTGGAGCCGTCGGGTAGTACCTCTCCCACATAGATGACGCTGGCCTCGCGGCGCGGGTCGCCGTTTTCGTAGGACGACACGAGGTTGTCCGACGGGCGGTTGAACCCCCATCCGAGATTTGGCGTCCCGCGTACGCCCTGCACCATGTTGTACGGTGTAGCGCCGGGACCGACCACAGCGGTGGGCAATGCAGCGGCGCCGATTTCAAATACGGATTCCACACCGTTCTCGCCCACAGGCAGGAAATTGTCGGAATAGCGCGTCAGCAGGCTGTACTGGTTGGAATTAATCACCTCCAGTGCATACAGCTCGGCTTTCACGAAGTCTTTTTTCACCAGGTAAAACTTGGCCAACAGCCCCCGGGCGGCGCCTTTGGTGGCACGTCCCAACTCGGACGCGGAGTACTGGGATTTCTCCGGCAACACCGCAACGGCATCCAGCAAATCACTTTCAATCTGTGCATACACCGCCTCCAGCGGCTGGCGCACCTGGGTGTAGTATTCCGCGCCGTCGAGCGGGCGGGTAATGATGGGCAATGGCCCAAACCACTGTGCGAGCAGCAAATAACTGTACGCCCGCAGGAATTTGCTTTCCCCGATCAGGCGGTCGCGCAGGCCGGCATCCATATCCACCTTCGGGATTTCGCTGATAGCCACGTTGGCCCGCGCAATTACGCGGAAATAACCCCGCCAAATCGCGGCAAAGTTGCTGTTGGAGGCATCAAATGTGAAATCGTCAATTTCCAGCACGGTCGGCCCGTCGTTGAGCGTGGAGCCTTTATCCGAGTCGTCGCTGATGATATCCGTGCAACCGATATAGGGCAAGCCCACACAGTCCCAGGCCCGGAACTGGTTGTACACAGCGTTGGTCGCCTGCACTGCCTGGTCGGCGGTTTGGAAAAAATTTTCGTAGGTCAACTGCCCCAACGGTTTGCGGTCGAGAAATTCTTTCTGGCAACTGTTGGCGAAAAAGACGACGAGCAAGAGCGAAAGGAGGGGTTTTATCGCAGCGGAGAAATGTATATTTTTCATAGAATGGAATCTTTTTTATGAGCAGTTAAAATGTAACGTCAAACCCCACCAGCATGGTTTTCGCTATCGGATATGAACCAAAATCCACCCCCGCGCTGAACACATTGGCGCCGGGGAATTCCGGCGAATAGCCGGTATAGGCTTGTTTTGTCCACAGGTTTGTACCGCTGCCGTACACCCGCGCCCGGGTGATGCCAATGCGCTCCGTGAGTGTTTTCGGGAGGGTATAGCCCAATACGATCGTGCGCAGGCGGAGGAACGAACCGTCCTGCACATAGAAATCAGACATCCGGTAGTTGTGCCCGCCATTGGTGACGCGCGGCACGGTATTGCTCGTACCCTCGCCCGTCCAGCGGCCGTCGTAAAACGCTTTTTCCCAGTTATACACCCCGAAGCGCGACATGGCTTTGGCGTTTACCACCTTGTTGCCGCTCACACCGAAAAAGTCGGCGGCGATATCAATCCCGAAAAATTCCACGCCTGCTGAAAACCCGTACGTCACCTTCGGGATCGAACTGCCGAGAAATACCTTGTCGGCCTCGGTAATCACGCCGTCGCCATTGGTATCCTGGTACCGGAAGTCGCCAGGTTTTTCATTGCCTAATTTAGGAGAAGCAGCTACTTCATCGGCATTTTGGAAAACACCCGCCACCTTGTATCCGTAGAAATCTCCGATGGAGCGGCCCACAATCGTACGTGTAGCCGGATCCCCAGAGGCTGTGCCGGCGCCCCGCACTTCTGATTTACGCGCGTCCAGCTGGGTTACTTCGTTGCTGACAGTGGACAGGATTCCCGTAAAATTATATGTGATCGTATTGCGTGTTTCGCGCCAGTTGAGCGTAATGTCCCAGCCTTGGTTGCGCACGTCGGCCACGTTTACCACAGGATTGCCGGCCGAGCCGACATAGTCGGGAATGGGCAGCTCGTACAGAATATCGTACGTGGTTCGGTTGTACCAGTCAATTTCAGCCGTCAGGCGGCCTTTTAAAACGGCCAGTTCCAGGCCGACATCGGTTTGGGTGGCCTCTTCCCAGCGTACATTCGGGTTAGACAGTGTGGCGAGTGTAGCGCCGGTATTCAGCGATTCGCCGGGGCCGAAAATCGCGTACAAATTGCCCTGAATGATCCCGAACGAGGGATATAACTGTGTTTTGTCATTGCCGACCACGCCCCACGACGTGCGCAATTTCAGGCGGTCGAACACGCGCTGACGTGCCATAAACGGTTCTTGCGCCAGATTCCAGCCAAAGGCTACGGACGGAAAATATCCCCAGCGGTTATCCTGCGAAAAACGCGAAGAGCCGTCGGCACGAATGGAGGCAGTGAACAAATAGCGGTCGGACAGGGTAAAATTGACCCGTCCGAGGTAACTGGCCATAGCCCAATCGCCCGCGCCGCCGTAGTTCAACTGCGTGGTGTCGTTGCCGGCGTTGAGGTACAGAAGTTCGTCTTGGCCGGAAGGGAAATTGCTGCGGCTGGCGCCAAAAAAGTCGAACCGGTTTTCCTGTGCGGTATAGCCGGCCAGCACATTGATACGGGATTTTTTCCACTCCCGGTCAAAGTTCAGGGTGTTTTCCCAAAGCCAGGACTGGTTCTCGTTGAAGCCTATTTCCAGCCGGTCGTTCACGTTGCGCTGCGACACCGACACCTCGTAAGCCGGCTCGAAGTACCGGCTTTTGGAGTTGGAATAATCCAGGCCAAAATTGGAACGGAACGTGAAGTATTTCAGCAATTTAATATCGGCGTACACCGTGCCCACCACGCGGTTGGTCTTGGTGTGGCTGTTGCTTTTGTAAAACAAATCCGCGGCAGGATTTCCGATGGACGTTCCGAAAAATGTCGGGTCGGAGAAATCGCCCGTCGAGTCGCGCTCGGCATACACGGGCGGCATCCACAGGGTCGAGAGCAGTACACCGGGCGGGTTCTGGCTTTTGGAATTGGCAAAAGCGATGTTGTTGCCCAGCCGAATCGCCGGATTGAGTTGATATTCGTTGTTGAGGCGGACCGTCACGCGCTCGAACTCCGATTCGCGCAGGACTCCCGACTGGTTGAAGTAGTTTCCGGAGACATTGTACGAATATTTGCCGGATCCGCCGTTGGCGCTGAGTTGTACACTGGCCATAGGCGCATCGCGGTATGCTACATCCTGCCAGTTGGTGCCCGTTCCGAGGGATGCCGGGTCGGCGAAGTAGGTCTGCCCGATGAGTTCGTTGTACATCTGGCCAAATTCGGCAGCGTTGGCCATCGGGATTTGACGGGTCAGCGCCTGCGAGCCGTAGTAGGAACTGAGGCTGATCGTCGCTTTTTCCGCCGCTTTTCCGCGTTTGGTGGTGATCATAATGACCCCGTTGGCGCCCCGGTTTCCGTATATGGACGTGGCGGAGGCGTCTTTCAACACTTCGATAGACTCTACGTCCTGCGGATTCACGAAGGACGCATCATCGAGCAACATCCCGTCCACCACATACAGCGGGTTGGCGTTGTTGAGCGTACCGGTGCCCCGGATACGGATGACCGCACCTTCACCAGGCCTGCCACTGGCGGGGGTGACATACACCCCTGCGATTTTTCCCTGCAGGGCCTGATCCACCGAAGCGGTCGGTATCCGTTCGATTTCCTTTGTCTTGATGGTGCCGACAGAACCGGTCAGGTCGCTCTTTTTTTGGGTGCCGTAACCGATAACCACAATCTCGTTGAGCAGATTTTGTGCGGGACTAAGCCCGACATCCAACACAGAGCGCCCGAGAAGTGAAATTTCCTGTTTTTCATAGCCCGTGTATGAAAAAACCAGCACGACATTGGGGTCCGGCGCAGATAGCGCGTATGCGCCATTGAGGTCGGTATTAGCGCCGATCGCGGCGCCCTGAACGGCCACACTTACGCCGATGAGCGCCTCGCCGGTACCGGCATCCAGGACGGTACCGGAAACACGGTGCTGCGCCTGCGCCGCCAGGGCGCTGAGGACGAGCAAAAAAGTAAAAATTGGTTTCATAACAAGAACGGTTTTGTAAATTTCAATTTGTCAATGTCACACGTACGCTTTTTACATCCGCCGAATTTCCACCGATCATGATGTCAAACGTGCCGGGTTCGGCGCCGAACGTCATGTCTTTCCGGAAAAAACGGAGGTCCTGATCGGTCAGCAAAAACTCCACGGTACGGGATTGCCCCGGGTCGAGGCTGATCTTTTGAAAACCTTTCAACTCCCGCACCGGCCTGGTTACGCTGCCGACCAGATCGCGCACATACAGCTGTACAACTTCTTCGCCGGCCCGCTTGCCCGAGTTGCGCACGTTGACGCGCACGCGCAGGGTTTCGCCAGGTTTAAAGGTCGCTTTGGGCACTGTGGGGGTGGAATATTCGAAGGTTGTGTAGCTCAACCCGTAACCAAACGGAAACAGCGGGGTATTGGGGGAGTCTATGTATTTGCTCGTGTACTTGCTGTTCGGGTCGAATACGCGGCCGGTGTTTTTTTCATTGTAAAAAATGGGCACCTGCCCAACCGAGCGCGGGAAAGTCATGGGCAATTTTCCAGCGGGGTTGTAGTCGCCAAACAGGATATCTGCCAGTGCGCTGCCGGTTTCGGTGCCCAGCCACCAGGCTTCCACCAGAGCGGTGGCCTGTTCAGCCAGTTCCGGGATAACGAGGGGGCGGCCGTTCATCAGCACCACCACAACCGGTTTGCCGGTGGCCACGAGTGCGCGCACGAGGTCTTCCTGTACGCCGGGCACCCGGATGTCTGTTCGGGACGCCGCCTCGCCACTCATGCCGGCAGTTTCACCGATAGCCACCACCACGACATCCGCCTTTTGAGCAGCAGCTACGGCCTCCGGGAAACCGCTCTTGTCGGCGCCTTCAATAGCACAGCCTTTTGCATGCGTGATCGTGCCCTTGCCGGCGGCTTTCAGTCCTTCGAGCAGGCTGATGCAGTCGTTGAAATTCCCGGCCGCGCACCAGCTGCCGATGAGTTCGGTCTTGTTGTCGGCCAACGGTCCAACCACGGCAATCCGGGCAGACTTGGACAACGGGAGCGTATTTTTTTCATTTTTCAACAAAACGACCGACTTGCGGGCCACCTCGCGGGCGGCGGCGCGGTGTTCGGCGGAAAGGAGGAGGCGTTTCTCGCGGGCCGGATCGCAGAATCGGTACGGGTCGTCGAACAGGCCGAGTTCGTATTTCAGCAGCAGGATACGGCGTACACTGGCGTCTATCTCGGCTACCGTAACCTTGCCCTCATCGAGTGATTTTTTTAAATAACTGTGAAAAACTCCGCCTTGCATGTCCATGTCCACACCGGCGTGCAGGGCCAGTTCGCCGGCCTCCTGCTCATCAACCACCACACCGTGGGTAGTCATTTCATTGATGGCGGTGTAGTCCGTGACTACAAATCCCCGGAAGTCCCATTCCTTGCGCAAAATATCGGTGAGCAAGTAGCGGCTGCCGGAAGCAGGCACGCCATCGTAGTCGTTGAAAGAGGTCATCACCGTAGCAGCGCCGGCCCGTACGGCGGCTTCGTACGTTGGGAGGTAGTACTCGCGAAAGTAACGTTCGCTCATGTCCACCGAGCCGTATTCGCGGCCGGCCATGGGTGCTCCGTAGGCGGCGTAGTGTTTCACGCAGGCCAGCACGGCATCGGTTTCGCCGATACGTTTTCCTTGAATACCCCGCACGCGCGCCTCGGCGATGCGGCATCCGAGCCAGGTATCTTCGCCGGCGCCCTCCATGACGCGGCCCCATCGGGGGTCGCGGCTAATATCCACCATCGGTGCGAACGTCCAGTGCAGACCGGCGGCGGCGGCCTCCGTTGCCGCCACACGGGCCGAGTGTTCGATGGCCGGCAAATCCCAGCTGGCAGCTTCGCCCAGCGGGATCGGGAAAATAGTTTTGTAGCCGTGAATGACGTCGTAGCCAAAAAGCAACGGTATTTTCAGGCGGGTTTCTTCGACGGCAATGCGCTGGAGTTCGCGGGTGAACGCCGTGGTATGGCTGTTGAACAGCGCTCCGCAACGGCCCAGCCGGATATCCTCTTTGTACCCCTCGCGGATAGTAGGACCTGTGGACTCCCAGTCGGTGGTAAACAGCGACAACTGGCCGATTTTTTCCTCAATCGTCATGCGGGCAAGGAGCGAATCTGCCCGGAGCGCGTAGCGGCTATCCTCTTTTTCCACGGAGTTATTCTTTGAAAAAAAACCGAACGCGACGAACGCCGTGAGCGGCAGCATGATTAGGGCGAAGTGTTTGATTCTAAACATTATCTTGATGATTGTGTGTGTTTTAGTGTTTTCGTTGGGCAAACAGCCATTGCAGCACCGCGGAGTTATAGTATGTTTCCTGCCAAATTCCGTGGCCGAGGGTGGCGTACTCGGAGAAGCGCACCGGGGCTTTTATTTTTTCCAACGCCTGTACGATTGCCTGCGAGCGGTGTATGGGCACCACGTCGTCGCGGCGACCGTGGAAAACCCACATCGGCACGTTTTTTATTTTTTCAGCAAACCGCGGATCGCCACCGCCGCACAACGGCATGGCCGCAGCAAACCATTCGGGCCGCCGCATGAGCAGGTCGAACGTACCGGCGCCGCCCATGGACAAGCCGGTCAGGTACATGCGGTCGCGATCAATAGCGGGGTTTTCGCGCAGTAGTTTTTCGATTAATTGGATGAGCAGGCGCATGGATTCCGTGGGCGCTTCGGACCACGTGGCTGCCGTGCGGATATCCGCGCCGGACCAGCGGTCGTTTTCAGGGCACTGCGGCGCGAGCACAAAACAGGGGTTTTGGCTAAAGTTTTCAGGTTCTGTGAAGGCGAGTACGCCGTTGCGCAGTTGCGCCTCGTTGTCGTGTCCGCGCTCGCCGGACCCGTGCAGAAACACTACGAGCGGGAGTTTTTTGAGTTTTCCCTGGCTATCCAGCAGTTGGTTTTTGTCGTCCCACGCATGGCCCGGCACGGCGTTGGATGCCAGCCCGTCGGCGGGGCGCAGGAAGCGGTATGGCAAAGCTGCGGATTCGCTTTCGCGGTAGGTGGCGCGTTCAAAAAAGAACAGCGGGTTGGAGGGCACCTCGGGATTGGGGGGTACCGCCGGCCTAAGGGAGTGAATCCCGGCAGATTTGCCCAGCCAGCCGCCCTCGAAGCCGGCGCGTTGCAGGCCCTTTCGGATGTACGGGTTTCGTTTCATAATATCCCAAATCAGGCCACTGCGGTAGTTTTCGAGCATGAGCAGAATGGGGCCCTGGTCAATACCCAGATAGTCCGTATCGAACCAGCCACCGGGTAATTTGCCGCAAGCGGTAAATGATAGATTGAACGCATCTTTTAATCCGTATTGCCCCACGAGGCTGTCGTAGTGGGTATTCCACATCGCTTCCAGTGCCGGCAAACATACTTCAGGAGCAAACGGCACGGAACCGCCGGCGGCAGTTGGCGCGATCGTGCCGTCATCTTCCACATAATCCGAAGCCGCACCGCGGGCACTGTAGCCACGGAAGCGCTGCCAGTCTTCGTTACAGCGGTGCTGTGGGTCGTTTTTTGCTAAAAAATCTACAGGTCCGTCGCAGGCAGTCAGGCCCCAGATGTTGTCGGTGTATCCCTTGAATTTACCTGGATTTTGGAGGCAGAAAGCTCGGTTGGCCAGTGTGGCACGTCGGCTGTTTTCAAAGTAATCTATGCCCTTGGCCCGCATGTACCGATCCTGAATGCCTCGAAAATCGAGCCAGACATGGCTGTACTGATGGCCGAAAAGGGGGCCGAAATTTACATGCGGTTGGCCCTGGTACGTATCCCAAAAATAGTTTTGGCACCAGGAATCCCAGGATTCGGGGGGGATGGTGTGCGTGGGCGAACCGAGTGCCAGGACGTATAAAATCATAGCCTCGGTGTACCCGAACCATTCGGCCTGAATGAAGCCCCGGTCGGGTCGCCAGCCCATACTCAGGCGGTTGTTGGCGTTCAGCATCCAGTCCCATTCCACCCGTCGGTACAGGGCGTCGGTGGTTTTCCGGATAGCATTTTCGACGGGGTTGTTGCGGTCAAAATACGTCTGGCAGGAAAGAATGCCGGCCAGGAGCAGACCGCTGTCAATACTCGATAATTCCACGTCCTTGAACCGGTGTGCGTGTTTATGGTCGAGGAAGTGGTAAAAGAAGCCCCTGTAGCCCGATACACCGGCGGCGGCATCGCCCTGGGGGAGTTCCAGCAAAACACGCACCGTGCGCAGTACCCGTTCTGCCGCCTGTTCGCGTGTGATCCACCCGCGTTCGGCGCCCACGATGTAGCCACTCAAGCCAAAGCCCGTAGCCGCAACGCTGGAAAAGGCTTTTGTCGGCCAGCGGTCGGGGATTTGGGCGTTGCTATCCGCCTGCTCCCAGAAGAACAAAAACGTACGACGCTGCAGTTCATCCGTGCTGAACGGAGCCTGCGATTGGGCGGGAAGGGTAAATGCTATAGATAAAAGGAGATAGAGCAGGAACAGCAATCGGGACATGAACCAGAAGAGTTGAGAAGGGTTGAGAAGAGTTGAGAAAAGTTGAGGGGGTTGAGAGGATTGAGAGGGGTGAGAAGCGCTGCTCTCAACCTCCTCAACTTTTCTCAACCCCTCTCAACCTCTATTCAACGATCTACTGCTTCACAAACTTGGCGTAGCCAATGGGCTGGCCCTGACCGTTGAAGCCCGTCAGGGAGTACATGCCGGCCGGGAAACGGGTCACATCTATTTCCGTGCGCAGATCACCGGAGGTGTTCAGCGCCGCTACCCGGCGACCCAGCATATCGGATATCTCAATACGCGCTACGTTCTGGAAATTGTCCACCCGCAACCGATCCGTTACCGGATTGGGCGATACTTTCATCGCTTCCAGAGGCAGCGGCTGGAATACTGCAACTGTGCTGCAGGAACCGTTGCCGATCACAATTTCGTCGAAGAAGGACGTCACGTCCTGGCCTGTAGCGTCAATGCCAAGGTCGAAGAAAACCGTCAGGCGTTTGAACTCCGAATTGTCGGGAACCGCCGAAAAATTGAAGGTCAGTTCTTCCCAGGCATTGATAGCTGTATTTGGAACGGGTACTTCCGCAGAGGCGCCATTCACGGCATCACCCTCTACTTTGATGGTGAAGTTGCCGATGTGGTCCATGTGGACTTTTGCCCGCGCGGTTTTTACACCTTTCCAGTCAAGAGGCGCTTCGAGGTCGGCGTACATACCCGCGAAAGATTGCGCATCGCCCGCTTTCACAAACTTGCCTACGTTAGCAGACGTGTTGATACCGGAAGGATTTGGGTTGCTTACCACTTCGAACTGGTAGTTGGCAGCTTCCAGCGCGCCGTTAGCGAAGTACTTGAAGTTGGAAATGGTGGTAGCCGGCGTCTCGTAGTCGTTGGCGCAGCCGTTGTAGCCGGCGCGATTCCAGCGGATATTGTCCACAAAGTAGGTGCCACCACCGGTTGGGCTGAGCACATTGAAGAAAATGATCAACTTTGGGTGCTGGGTACCGACATACTGGCTGAAATCAATATTGAACTTGTGCCATTTATTGCCGGTCGTGAGGGTGTCAAAAATTTCGATGCCCTGTCCGCTGCCTTCCAGTTTGAACATGAACGGCACATTGTCGAACGGCGCCCAAACCTGGAGTTGCAACTGGTTGTAGAGCGACAGATCGGGTGGAGCCGGGAACTCGAAACCGATACCGGCAAACTCGGTACCCGCTCCGGCGGGGTCCGTGTACTCACCCACTTTAAGCGAACCATTTTCGGGGGCGAGGTGCGGGTTATTCACCACTTTGACATCGCTGGCGCCGTAGAAAATTTGCGTGTAGTTGCGCTGACACTCAAAGTCGTCAACAATATTAGGAATGGCGACTACGCCTGCACAGGGGTCCACTGTGGCTTCCGACTGGCGCAGGTTGTCTATGCACCATGTTTCTCCTGCGGCTGCGGTGCCGGCATTAAAAATCAGGCGCAATTCGCTAAAGTCCGTAATGGCGTTGAAGGCCGAGAAATCAAAATTCAGGGTTTCCCACGCGCCGGGTGTGGTGATCGTAGCGGTGGCTGTTTTATTTCCCTCGATGAGCGAGTTCAACTGCATGGTAACCGTTCCGCCGGTGGCAGGGCTGAGGACATCGAGGTTGAATTGCGGATAAATGGACAGGTCGAAGTTGTTCAGCGAAAAGGCCTGCAACGTAGAAAACTGGGAAGCGCCCTTGGTGTAGCAACCCACATTGGCGGAGTTGTTCACATTGTTCGGGTTCGGGTTGGGCGTCGGACCGTTGAAAATACCGTGGATCGGTCCATTCTGATCCAAGGGCTGCCAACCGAGGCTAATACCCGCTTCAAAGTCTTCGAGCGGCGGTGCGGCAGGCGGCGCGGTGAGTTTTACGTTATCGAAATAATAGACATCGCCGGCCTCGCCGTTTACGCCGGCATTAAAAAATAGTACCCAGCTCTTGTGACCTTTGCCAACCTGGTCGCTGAAATCGCCGGTGTAGGTTACCCATTTGTTCGTTTCCGTTATGTCCACGAAAATTTCCTTGGCCGGATTGGGACCACCTTCCAGTTTTATCAAAATTCGGCCCGTTTTGGGCGCCCAAACTTGAAGCGAAAATTGATTGCGGACACTCAGGTCAATCGGGTCTGCATTAGCGATCACCATAGCAGCCCATTCTGTACCGGGGCCGGCTGGATCATTCCACTTGCCAACTTTGGAAGAATTGTTGTCTCCTGTGGGCGCCGGATTTTTGACCACCGAAAGGCTGTCCCAACCGAGGGCATAAGCGGCATTGCGGTTGCACTCGAAATCATCAATGAAATCGGGATCGGCCGTCACGCCAGAGCAGGTGTTCGGGTACGCGCAGATGCAGCGGTTCTCGCTTTGTAAAAACTCATAATGTAATTTTTAATCTTTGACAGAGTTCTTTGAATATCAATACCTTTCGTTCAAAAAGATGAATGATTGACGAATTGATAAAACTGGTAAGAGAAGGTTTTAAGTCTATCAA
>JBGSKO010000019.1:0-30136 GCA_041741155.1 Saprospiraceae bacterium
TTTATTTTTGTTCCGCTCTTTTGGAGCGCAACAACTCCAAACGTTAGTTACCGAAGTAGTGCATGTAGGAAAGTCCGATCTGGAAACCCCGATTTTTGATGCCGCCAACGTCTATGTTACGCAGACCATGGGAGTAGCGCACATCAAGTCCGATCTCTCCTTTATCGAGGATAAAAACCAGGCCCGATCCAAAATTGACGCTGAAATCGTTTTTCTTGTAGTCGTCGTTGCGGCCGTTACCCATTTCTATGGTGTACTCGACGCGATCGGTAAACGTAACGATCCCTTCTCCCTCCGAACCAGGGTGGTCAACGGTCAGCTCTTCCAGACCTTGACCATTGGCAATGGCAAACGAAAAGGCAGGACCAAAAGCAACGTAAGCGCCTACATTTCCACCACCGAAATTTTTCTCAAACATGAGCGGAATATCCAGATAGTGGAGCGTTTCTTTTTGGCGCAGCCCGACTACTTTGTGATCTGCGGAGTAGCCAAACAACTCACCATTCCAGTAAACCTGGCTCTCGTTTTTAAAATTGCCGCCCCGCTGGATGTAGGCAATCTCGGGTTGGAAGGTAAAGCGGCTACCCAGGTTGAACTCGGCGAAGATGGCAGCCCCACCACCGGGGCGCATGTTCACATCGTAGTTATCATCAAGGTCGTTGGCCAGTTTGTAGTTGGAGATGGTGACCATCGGGCGGAAGCCGATGCCGCTCAGTTGGGCGTTCAAGGTCGTAGCACATGCGATGGCACAGAGAAACAAAATCAGATTTTTCATAAAGACAGTTGTTTTTGAAATGCGATGAATACCGGTTTTGAAGCTTTGTGCAGGCCGCTCGAAAAGGGTAACCACCAATCTGTTGTTTTTAAGAAAATGGTAACATTTGGGAGGGTGGCAGGGGCGTGCGTCGCTGGAACACCTAAGAAGAATGTACTTTTGCCAGGTCGAAGCGGTGTTCTGTTGGCCCCATACCCGCCGCGCACCAAAGAATTCCAACAAAACCCATCTTCACTGGTTACCTCCCGCTTGCGAACTGCACAAACATGGCAAATACCGATTGGACAGACGAGGCACTCATCGCCGGCATACAAACCGGCGGCAGTGCCAGAGAGGAGGCGCTCAAGCGCATTTATTTGTTGCCCGGATTGCGGGAAACAGTCATCCGACACATACTGGATCACGGAGGCAGTCGTCAGGACGCTCAGGATATTTTTCAGGAAACCCTGGTGCTGTTCGACCGAAACCTGCGCGAAGGTCGCTTCGAGGGCAAAAGTGCCCTGAGTACCTACTTCGTGGCCATCGCCAAATGGCGCTGGGTGACGGTGCGCCGCCAGCAAGGCCGATATACGGACATCGCTCCGGCACAATACGACGCCGAAGTAGAAAGTCCCGAAGCCGAAGCCATCCGTACCGAGTATCGCCAACTGTTTCAGGAAGCACTCGGACAGATCGGCGAACGCTGCCGCGACCTGCTCCGACTGTACCAACTGGACCACTCCATGGAGGAAATTGCCCGACTCATGCAGTACAGCAATGCCGACGTGGCTAAAAAAGAAGCGTACCGCTGCCGAATGCGCTTCCGCGAACTACTGGAAAACAACCCGGCATTCGGCGCGCTCCGGGAATAGCAGAGCAAAAGGCAAGAAGCAACAAGTACATCGTTAATCGTAAATCTTACACACGTGTCTCGTTTCGATCAAATAGAACGCTACCTGCAAGGTAAAATGACCGCAGAGGAACTGCACACGTTCGAGGTAGAACTGGCAGCAGATCCCGAACTGGCTGCCCTGGTCCGCCAACACCGCGTGGAGCGCCATGGACTGGAGCTGCTCGTAGAGCGTGACCTGCTCGGCAAAATGCAGGCGTGGGACCGCGAAACGGAACTGTTTCAACAACTTCAGCCCCGCCGCGCCGTGGTGCGGCCGATGACCTGGGTGATGCGCGCCGCTGCAGTACTGACCTTGGCAGCGCTCGGTTACTGGCTCCTGCGCGACGATACCACCTCGCCCGAACCAGCTCCTATCGTACAAACAAAACCGGAAATAAAACCCCGCGTCCCGAGTGTCCGGAAACGGCAACAGGCAATTCCGCGCCGCGACGAACCAATACCCGGGGAGTCCACCGATGAACTCGCCCGGCAAGAACTGCCGCCGGCGCCCATTGAGGAAATGACGTCCGGGGACGACCCCGACTATGCGGCACTCGCCGATGAATTTTTCCGCGAGCGGGATTTCGTTCTGCCCAAAGGCAGCAAAGGCGGCGTAACGGGCTCCACAGCATACAACCAGGCGCTCAAAAATTTCCAGGACGGGAAATACAACGATGTCGTTTCAAAAGTCAACCCCAATCTCGCTCCGGATACCGGCACCGACGCCATTCAGCAAAAAGAGCTCCTGGCACTCGCGCATTACCAAAGCAACCGTTATGCCGACGCCGCTGCCACCTTTCGTGAAATCGCCGCAAGCGGCAAACAACCCTACGCTCAACGCGCCGAATGGGGCCTTACCTTGGCCATGCTCCAGCAAATGCCCGCTCAAAAAGGGGCGTTCTATCGGGCACTGACCGATATTTTGCAGGATCCAGAACACCTGTTTTACAGCCAGGCGAAGCGGTTGGAAGAGCAGTTGTAGGTATGGATAATGGCCCAACCCGTTGCACCCAAATTCTAATGTAACTGCTTCAGTAGGGCAGCGCTTCTATCAGATCAGTTATATTTTAATGAAAGACAACACCTTTAGCACCCTACTCTCCCGCTCAATCTCGGCCCGGTACATCCCGGCGTGCAAATCACTCACCGGCCACGTCAGTAACTCACCAGCCAGGGTTACCGCTTGCTGCCGCCACGAACGCACCAAACGCCCTGCAGCATCAAATACCCGCAGGTCGAAGGTCTCCTGGAAATCTGACTCGAAAGACAACTGAAGTACATTGCCGACAGGATTGGGCTGGATATTAACTTGAAACTGATCTGATACGCCCCCTGGGTTATCCGGCAACCTTGGGAATAACCGCTCCTGCGGGATCACGGCTTTGGGTACGGACAAACCACTCCACGATAGTTTCACCGAAGCACCTCCACCGTATTCGAAATAGTCCAACTGAATGGGGTAACGTCGGCCTTTTTCCAAAAATATAGATGCTGTAACCTCGCCACTACCTTTCACCCGCCAATCATCGGCAATTAATTGGCCATCCACCCACAGGCGGAAGCCGTCGTCGGAATCAACATGAAAATACCGTAGCTCGGAAAATGCCGGCTCGATATAGCCCAGCCAGCGTATTCCGAACATATCCTTGGTCATCCGGCTGGACGGCGCGCCCTGTCCCCAGTTAAAGTGCACCACTGAATCCACTCGGGTTAAAACTACTCTGCCAAAAGTAGTATCAGGCAACAGGGTGTAGTACAAGCCGAAAATTCCTTTGCCCGATAGCGGAATGTCTTCATAAAATGCCCGAATCACAGGTTGGTCTGCTTCCGCATACAATGTGCGGTTAGGATTGGGGTTCCCATCCTCCCATTGCGCAAATGCAGTCATGTTTCTTCCGTTATGGAACGACGGTTGTGCCTGTATCTGCCGCAGCATGCCCTGTACACTGGGCACCTCTGCAGGTGTGGTGTAGGTCTTGCCGTCCACACGAACGGGAAGCCCAGGTGGACTGCTCTCCATGCGCAGAGTAGTTTTTTTAGGAAAAATGTCGCGAAAAACGGTCTGTGCCAAACCTACTTGGTCGTGGACGGTGAGGTAAATTCGCAGCCATACGTTGTCGTCTGTTTCTCCGATTTGAGGCACGGCATAGTAGCCGTTTGCCGTGCCGTGTATCGGTCCGGTCCCAGGGTGCGCGTGGCTGTCGTGGTGCAGATCAAGTTGCCAGGTGAGGTTATCTGCATCCAGAGCGCCTGTTTCGGGGTCGGTTGCTATACCTGAAAACCAGATGGTGTCCCCCGCTGCGTACTGAAGGCTGGCATCCGGCGTGAGGATGACGGGCTTAGGGCGCTGGTTAGTGGTTACACGTAGCAGAGCACTTGTACTATTGACCGCTCCAAAAGGATTATAGGCAATACATTGGAAAACAGCGCCGCTGTCGGACAGCATGGTCGCACTGATGGTCAGGGTGTTGTCGCTAGCGCCGGGTATGTCCGCACCGTTGCGCTGCCACTGGTAAATGATAGTGGATGAGCCGTTAGCTTGCGCGGTGAATACAGCATCCTCCCCAACGGGTACCAATACATTGGTTGGTTGTGTGCTGAATACCGGGGCTCCCTGCCCCACATACTCCACACGCCACAGCACGCCACTACCCGAGCTGGTATTGTCCACTTCTGAACCGCCGCCCATGCCGCCACGGGCAATGTAATACAGGGAGCCATCCAAGCCGGTGAGGAGGGCGAGCGGGCGGTTGATTCCAGTGGCAAAGACATTTTCGTATTGCCCGCCGGCGGGATTTAGGATGTGGATTTTTCCGGTGCAATAGTCGCTAAAGAAAAATTTACCTGTATAGTTGGTCGGAAATTGTGGAATGGATGGGTTGTAAAATGCACCGCCAACAACGGCACACCCGAACGTATGCGGGTAAGCGTAGAGCGGGTTCTCGTAATTCGGAGGCGTGGGCTGATCGCTGCGTATGCCCTCAAGCAGATTCCAACCGTAATCACGACCCGCCAGCACATCGTTGATTTCTTCAAACAAGTTGCTGCCCACATCTCCAACAAAAATGCGCCCGGTACCGGGTTGAACAGCCATGGAAAAGGGATTGCGGAAACCGGCGGCGTAAATCGCCCGGTAAATACCCGTGGTTTGTTGGTAAAACGGATTGTCATCCGGGATGGTTCCGTCGGGGTTTAGGCGCAAAACCTTTCCAAACAAGGAGTTAAGGTCGGGTGCTTTGATGCTTTCCGAACCCTCCCCCACGCCGAGGTAGAGTTTGCCGTCAGGACCGAAGACCATGGCGCCGGCATTGTGAACATTGCCGGCCATTGGTGCTATTTCCAGCAGCACTTCCTCGCTGCCAGGTATGGCATAGTTGCCAAGTGCCCGAACGCGTACAAGGCGGTTATTGCCGGCAGAAGCAACGGTATAGTACAAATAGATATAACTATTTTGCGAAAAGTCCGGGTCGAAGGCGATACCGCTCAGCCCGCGCTCATTGAAGTTGTCCACAGAAAGCAGTAAAAATGGATCGGGTAGTAGTATTCCGTTTTCTACAATCCGCACGGCGCCGTATTTTTCGGTGATGAAAATGCGACCGTCGGGTGCTTGCGCCATAGCCGTGGGATCGAGGTCGGTAGCAATGGGGACTTCCACGAAACCAGGAGGCAGGGTGGCCGCAGCAGAAAACAACGGGAATAGGAGGAGGGCATACTGCTTGCAGCATCTTGCAAACATTGCTTTGCAACAAATTGCCCAGTTTTTGAGCCTGTTTGCTTGTCTAGTTTGTCGCATAGATTGTGCTTTAGGTTTGTATGGCGGGTGGCAAGGTGTATTTGGCAAAAATAGCCCAAAAGGGCCTGGAACCGAAACAGCGGCGGCAGATGTTTGTCTGTTGTTTCCAAAACATAAATTTTAAAAATGAACACACCATTCACGCTCCGCCACTGGTCCCTTGACGACCTGCCCAATTTGGTCAAATTCGCCAACAACTTCGAAATCGCCAAATTCCTGACCGACAAGTTCCCGCACCCGTACACCGAGGCCGACGGTATGAATTTCATCAAACATGCGTTGGAGGAAACTCCCGTTCGCTTCATGGCTATTGCCCTGGACGGCCAGGCTATTGGCGCTATCGGTCTGCACTCCCAGCAAGATGTGCAGCGCAAAAACATGGAATTGGGTTACTGGCTGGCCCAGCCATTCTGGGGGAAGGGCATCATGACGCGGGCCGTGACCCAAATGACCGACTATGGATTCCGCTCCTTCGATATCACGCGGATTTACGCCCGCGCCTATGGGCCAAACATCGGTTCGCAGCAGGTGCTAAAAAAGGCCGGGTTCGTGCTGGAAGCGCATTTCAAAGGCACCATATTCAAAAACGGGGAGTTTTTGGACGAGTTGATTTACGCGGTGCGGCGTCCATAATTCAGAATTTGATAAGTACAACAATACTCCCGACGCCCAAGACGAGAAACCCGAAAATGATTCCTGTAAGATACCCCATGCCGATACCCGGCCCTTGTTCGCTGTACGCTCCCAAACCTTTTTCCAGTACAAAGTGCGTTCCCACCAAAGCAGCCACCCAGATGCGAAACAGGAGCCAACTCCGCTCCACGCCCGGCGTCCAGTATAGCCCAAAGGTGAGCGGTACGGCAATAAACGGCACGAGGTAGGCCAGTTTCTCCCAGAAAACATCCATGGATTTGATGGATGAACCACTGACTTTAATGGTCAATACAACCAGCAGGTAAACGAACAGCCAGAGCAATTCTGGGCCGATGAGCAACTGTACAATGCGCGGCATGGTTAGTACATGGTTTGTTGAGTGGTGAACCGGCTGAAGCTGCGCTCCAGCCGGTTCAAGTTATTCTTGCAGTGAAAAAATGGCGTTTTTTTCACATTCAATTCATCATTCATCATTCATCATTAGTTTTCCTACCAGCTTCCGCCGCCGCCGCCGCCGCTCCCGCCGCCACTGCTCCCGCCACCGCCACCGGACGAACTGCTGCTCGGGGCACTGTTGAATACCGACCCAATATTGTTTATCTCCGAGGGGAAACTTTCAGCAAATGCTCCAAAAGAACGATTCAGGTCGCTTCGCATCATACCCGGACTGCCGTACCACGAGGGCGGCTGTGTGAGCAACCCGTCGAAGAGGTTGTTCCATTGTTTCAGGTACCCGAATGCGAGGGCGTACGGCATGGTTTTGTCGTAGTACAGCGGGTCGTCTTTCATCAGGCGCTCGATCACCGGGCGTTCGGCCTTTTTGACAAACTGGCGGAATCCCTCCAGTTTTCGATAGGTTTCGTTGCCCTGCGGCGTGCGTTTGTTGAATCGCCCGGAGAAAACAAATAGTACGATGCCTGTGACTATCAGCGCGATACCATCCAGATTTTCTTGCCCAAAAACAGCGTATCCCCCCCAGATGAGTGCGCCCAACCCAGCCAAAGCAGTGATACAGCCCATCGTTTTCTGGTCGGGCTCGTACCAGCCCTGTTCCTGTATCCAGCCCGAAACGGCGGTGCGCACGCTATTCAGGTGGACGTAAAATTTGTCTCGCAAATCCTTGAGCTCCACGCGGTCGCCGGTGGAAAACAACGCCTCGAAGAACTGTTTTTCAAATGCCATTAATTCCGGCCCGGCTTCTTTGAGTTTGAAAAAAATGACGTTGTCTTTTTGCAAAAAACCGCCCTCTTCCATCTCCAACCGCAAATAGCCGTGGTTTGCCAGGTGGGGGATCAGGCAGAGTACGTCGTTCTGGTCCACGCTGTGGTCCACAAATCCGCCGGCGATGGCCGGCGAAATACCATCTGGAGGGAAAAACTCGGTCATGATCGTCTGCCGCTGGTTGCGAGCCATAAACAAAGCAAGGAAGCCGGCTATCAGGAAATACAGCGGCGCCAGCAGCAGCCCGTGCCGCTCTACGAAGTAGGTCCACGAATCCATGGGGCGGAATACCGCGCCAGGCAGGCGAACCGCTACGGTCAGTCCTTCCTCGGGCATAAATTTTTGAATGCTCTGCCCAATTACCCGGTTGGGGAAAACCTGGAGCTCGACATTCTTCCCGGTAGCGCCATCCTGCCCCGTGAAGCAACGCACGTCGGTTTCTGTCAGGCTCACGTTGTCGGGGAAGTTCAGGGCAAACGAACAGGACTCCGTTACTACCGGCCACGAGATGCCCAGCAAATCCCAGTAGAACTCGCTGTGCTCCTCGAAAAAATTCAGCGGATTGAGTACCCGATACCGGATGCGGTAGGTTTGCCGCCCGTCCACGAACACATCCGCGTCGCCGATTTTCAGTACGAGGTTGTTGTTTTCGTGGGAGGTAGAAAATTTGAAGCCATCCACCGCGACATCCCGCACGAGACGGTCCACTGTTTCCCCGTTCACTACGCTGCGCAGGGGAAGGTGCCGGAAAATCCCGTGTCGGGGTTCGGAAAATTCCACCTCGATCGTCTCCTCAAAATCGGCGTACCCCTCCGCCGTGAATGCCACGGTAATATGGTAGTTGGTGATGATAAAATACTCTGCATGCGCCCGGTTTGCCAATAGCCAGACCGGGAGCAGGAGCAGGAGCAAGCGCTTGGTCATAGCCTCAGAATTGGACGTTTACATTTTTGGTTTCGGCAACATCCACTTCGAAATATTCCATGCGCTGGAACCCGAAGATGGAGGCAAACAGGTTGCTCGGAAATACTTCCACGGCGTTGTTCAGATCGCGTACGCTGGCATTGTAGTAGCGGCGGGCGCGTTGGATACCTTCTTCCAGGGTCGTCAGGGTTTGCTGCAACTGCAGGAATTCCTGGTTGGCTTTCAGGTCCGGGTAGCCCTCGGCCAGCGCGAACACCGATTTGAGCGCACCGGATAGTGCGGATTCGGCAGCGCCACCGTCTTTGCCGCCGGCCGACATGGCCCGGCTGCGCAACTCCACGATTTTCTCCAGGGTGCCGCTCTCGTACTGGGTGTACCCTTTTATGGTGTTGATGAGGTTGGGAATGAGGTCGTACCGTTGTTTGAGGAAAACGTCAATGGATTTGAACGCTTCCTCTGCGCCGTTGCGTATGCGCACAAGGTTGTTGTAAATGCCGGCTGCGTACAGGCCGACGGCGGCAAGAACGACGAGAAAAACAGTAAGTGGGAGCATGGTATGGGTTTTTAAGTTAAATGACAAAATGTAAAAGTGTACGTGTCAGGAATCAACATCCAGTGCGCCAAGCAGCGTGGCAATTTCCTCCTCCGGCCGGCCTGCGTTTTTCAGTTTGGCGGCTATCGTGGCGACGATTTGCTGCCCCATTTGCTTGCGCAAGCGGAGTGTTTCGCCCTCTGCAGCACGCTGGGCAGTATCCTCCAGCTCGTGAAGCAGTTCGCGCATTTTTCCGGCATCTTCGGTTGCTGCTGCACGGTCCGCATGCGCTTCTATTTGCAACGCCTCTGCTGCGGCTATGGCATCGGCCATGGTTTTGGCGAGGGTTTGGGCGTATTCTTCAAAATTGGGCTGTTGGTTGTCCATAGTTCCGGTTTAAAAAATCACGATGGAATTCACTTCGATTCGGTAGCGATGTCCGGGCATTTGATCAGCCACCATGCTTTCGGCCATGAACTGGAGCGCATGCGGGCGTTGGGCAAGTGGAATAGAGGTTTGCGCTTCCCATTGTTCTTCACGCGGAATCTCAACCAGAAGCAACGCCGGATGGGCGGCAGCTTCGAACCAGAACCGACAAGTGTGTTGGCCCCAATACAACTGAAGGTACCCACCTCTGCCTTGGTCTTCATAGGTCGCTCTGGCAGTGGTTGCTTCTATTGTCCCGGCCAATTTCACCGGGACATAGCCAACCGAGCGTGCCACGTCAGCGATCAGCGGATCCGGGGCATCCAGCAGAGCGGCTACTTCGCCCGGCGATTTTCCTATGCGCAGCAGGCGGGCAGCGAAGTCGCGTGTAAGGCTATCTCCGAGGTCTTTTTCGAGCCGGGAGTAGTATTCTTTGTAAAAACCCGCAGAAAGCTTGTCGGCATTTTTCTGTGCATCGAGCAGGGCTTGCCGGGCAGCTGTACGTTCGGCAGCCGCAGCAGCGCGCTCCGTGCGGGCGCCCGTTATCAGGGCCTCGGCAGCGGCGGCATTATCAGCCAGCATTTTCTGCATGATGGCAGCGATATCGTCGGGTTGTTCCATTTGTACAGTTGCGTTTGGTATCACAAGGATAAACTGTTTTGGACCATACTACTGGACATTTTTATTCCGAACTCCAGACTTTCCAGGTTTTAAAAACCTGGAAAGTCTCCTTCCGCGAAAATGTCCGGTAGTATGGTTTTGGATAAGTTACTCTGCCTACGTGTTGCCGTTTATCCTTTCCAGTCCGGCCAACGCCCCGGTGTAGCCGGCGCTCCGCCCTGTTCCATTGCTCGACCAATACTTTCGAGTTCGCGAGAAATAGCTTTTAGTTCCTCCAGTACCGGGCCGAACTGTTTGGCCGCAATACGGTAGTTGTCTTCGAAGGTCTGGGTGGGTGCGCTCGTGGTGTTCCACATGCTATACTCCAGCAGACCGACGCGGCCATTGATGCCGGGTTCTGTTTCAAACTCGCGGCGGGCAAGAGTGGCGTCACCATTGAGTTGCAGGTTGACGGCGTTCAGGCGGCGCGTGAGATCGTACGTTTTTTTCAACAAATCCTGCGGCGGCGCGGGCATGTCGAGCAGCGCCGTCTGGATGTGGCCGAGGCTTCTGTTCAGGTCGTTGCGGATATTGCCGGCGGCGCTGACGGCCTTGCGCAGGCGACTCACTTTTTTACAAAAATCGAGGTAGGCTTGTTTGTCCGAGGCAGGCAGGGTGGCGTTGTTCAGCGATTTCACGGTGAACGGCACCGGCCCGACCACCGGCGTGAGCACGCCGTCTTCGTACTGGTGCAGGGTGACGCTGTACTGTCCCGGCAGCGCGAGGTGGCCCTGGTCGGGGTCGCCAAACAACTGGTCGGGCGCCACGGCGCGGCGGTTCGTCACCGGCGCTACGGGGTTGTAGCGGTAATCCCACACCATACGTTTCAGGCCCTTGGTGGCGCTGGTTTTGATGTGGCGTACCACATCGCCCGCAGCATCGGTGACGGTGAACAGCAGGTATGGCTCGGGCTGCTCGTCCTCTTTGCGCAGCGCTTCGATATCCGGGTAATACACCGTTTCCTTTTTCTCAAATTTGGCCTTTTCGGCCTCCTGACGCCTGGCTTTGAGGGTTTTTACATCCTCTTTTAGCCAATAGGTAAACACGGCGCCCACGGGCGGATTGGCGGCAGCATAGTAACTGCTGCCGAGGTGTCCTTTGTCGCGCAAGCCCAGCGGTTTGTTGGGAATGAACATCCAGGAGTCTTTGATTGGGAAGATATTCGCCGATTTTTCAAATGTCTCGGGCTTGAGGTTGCGCAGCGGGGAATAGTCGTCGAGGACGTAAAATCCGCGTCCGAAGGTGCCCAGCACGAGGTCGTTTTCGCGGCGCTGGATTTCGATGTCGCGCACAGCGATGGTGGGCAAGCCGGATTTCAGTTGTACCCAGTTTTCGCCGCCGTCGGGGCTGAAAAACACGCCGAACTCGGTGCCGCAGAACAGCAGGTTGCGGTCGAGGTGGTCTTCGGCGATGGAATAGACGCTGCCGCGCTCGGGCAGGGTAGCGGCAATGGATTTCCACGTTTTGCCGCCATCGGCAGTTTTCAGGAGGTACGGTTTGAAATCGCCGTAGCGGTGGTGGTTGTAGCAGACATAAGCGGTGTTTTTGTCGGCTTGCGAAGCGATGACCTGGTGGACATACGAGCGCTCCGGCACGCCGGGCAGGTTATCCATTTTTTCCCAGTTCTGGCCGCCGTCGCGGGTCACCCACAGCAGGCCGTCGTCGGTGCCCACCCAGAGGATATTGGCGTCGAGGCTGCTTTCGGCGATGCTGGTGGTTTGGCCGTAAATGTCGGTGGAGCCGTTTTTGGCGATGGCATCCACGCTCCACACTTTACCCATGATTTCGAAGGTATTGCGGTCCACACCGCGGGAGAGGTCGGGGCTGATGGTGCGCCAGGAGTTGCCGCGGTCATCGGTGCGGAATACCTTGTTGGCGCCGAAGTAGAGGCGGGTAGGGGAGTGGCTGGAAATGGAGAGCGGGGCATCCCAGTTCCAGCGGTAGGCGGGTTCATTTTCGCCGGGTTGTGGCTGAATGGGTAGCATTTCGCCGCTTTTTCGGTCAAAACGCACGAGTCCGCCGTATTGGCTTTGGGCGTAAATGATGTCGGGATTGGTCGGGTCCACCTGTGTTTCGAAGCCGTCGCCGGTGCTGGTTACGTACCAGTCGGAGTTGGGGATGCCGTTGGCGCTGGTGGTACGGCTCGGGCCGCCGAGGCTGAGGTTGTCTTGTGTGCCGCCGTGGATGTGGTAAAACGGGAACGCGTTGTCGGTGGACACTTTGTAAAACTGCGTGACCGGGAGGTTGTGCTTGAACTCCCAGGTTTTGGCAAAATCCCAGGATTCGTACACGCCGCCGTCGCAGCCTACGCGCAGGTGGTCGGTGTCGTTGGGGTCTATCCAGATACAGTGGTTGTCAATGTGTTTATTCAGCTCGCCGAGGTTACGCGTGGTTTTTCCGCCGTCGTCACTCACTTTATAATACGTGTCGGTGATGAAAATTCGGTTCATGTTTTTGGGGTCGCAGTTCATTTCCTGGTAGTAGTTGCCGCTGGTATAGGTGTCGCTCATTTTGGTCCAACTGGCGCCACGGTCGGTAGAGCGGTAGATGCCGCCTTTTTTGTCGCCGGCTTCCACTACAGCATACACGTAGTCGGGATTGGCAGGAGAAATATCAATGCCGATACGTCCGACTTCGCCGCCGGGCAGACCGCCTTCGAGTTTTTTCCAGGTAGCGCCGCCGTCGGTACTTTTAAACAGGGCCGACTCCGGACCGCCGCCGATGTAGGTGAACACTTTGCGCTGGCGCTGGTGGAAGGCCGCGTACAGCACCTTGGGGTCGCGTGGGTCCATGATGAGGTTGTTGCAGCCGGTATAGGCGCTGACGGATTTGATGCACGTCCATGTTTCGCCGCCGTCGGTGGATTTGTACACGCCGCGCTCGCCGCCGTCGCTCCAAACCGGGCCGTAGGCGGCCACATATACGGTATTGGAATTGGTGGGGTCCACCACCACGTTGGCGATGTGTTCGGAGGTTTTCAGCCCCATGTTTTTCCAGGTCTTGCCGCCGTTTTCGCTTTTATAAACGCCGTCGCCGTAGGCTACCGAGCGCTGGTTGTTGTTTTCGCCGGTTCCCACCCACACGGTATTGGGGTTGGAGGGGTCGAGCACGACGCAGCCGATGGAGTACGAACCCTGGCCGTCGAAAATGGGCGTGTAGGTCGTGCCGGCGTTGACGGTTTTCCATACACCGCCGGAGGATGAGGCCACATAGTATTCCGCGGAATTCCGCTGATTTACGGCAAAATCGCTGATACGGCCCGAGGTGACCGCCGGCCCGAGGTTGCGAAAGGTCAGGCCATTGTATGTAGCGGGAGTAAGTAGCGCGGGTTTTTCAGTTTTTTTGTCTTTGGGTTCGTCCTTTTTTTGGGAAAAAAGCGGGGTGAGGATGAGGAAAAAGCAGAGGAGAAAGAAAAAATGGCGCATAGGTCGGATCGTTTTGCTGAACAAAGTGCGGCAATGTTACGGAATCCGGCGAATTAAGTGCCAGCAGAAGCGAAATCTACGAATGGTAGGCTCTCGAAATCAATGTTCCTCCAGCCAGAAGGCTTCCAGCATTTCAAACAAAGGCTGGTGTTCGGGCACAAAGTGGCTGCTGCGCAATTTTTCCACGTCAAACCAGCGCAGTTCAACGATATCGTCGTGGGGCTCCGGTTCGCCGTCCACGAGAATACACGCGTAGAGGTGGGTCATAATGGTGTCGGAGGAGCCGCGGTAGCGCCAGTCGTCTATTCGGCAAGAGCCGAGATAAGTGAGTTCGTCTATTTCGATGTCGCCACATTCTTCGCCGAGTTCGCGCAGGGCAGCCATTTCGTAGCTATCATCTTCGGGGTCGGTAAACCCGCCGGGAAGCCGGAATCGGGTTTCGTTTTCCTTGCGGGCAAGCAACAGCTCGCGGTAGCCGGTCCGGAATACGGCCACATCCACCGTAGGATACACCGTCGGGTAGCGTGAAAATGTGGCATACAGCACGCCCGCGCGAAAGTCCCGCGGGCTTTCGGACTCTACGCGCACCGGTTCGTCCGGGAAGTCTTCCTCCACTGCATCCAAAGCGATAACAGGGAAACGCCCGGAGTAGCGCTCCACGAACTCGTCCGAGCTCCCGTACAGCGTAACTGCCCCCTCGGGCCGCAGGGCCAATACCCGCCGGTCGAGCTCCTGACTCCAGATGCGGTCGTCCGGCAAGTCCGGCATTTCGACCACGGATACCTCGTCGTTGTATTTATCAGAAAACATCTGCCCGCGAAACTCCCATTCCATGGGGTTTCTGTCGCTGGGCGCGGGATTCGAGCCAAGAAAAATATACACCTGTTGGTGTTTCTGGCGGACGGACTGGATCAGCCGTTCGTGTATCGGGTTGAGTTCAAACACCTGAAAGCGTCCTATAATGATACCGGTACCGGATGGAGTAGTCATGTGCATTTTTTTTTCCGGCGGCAAGGTACTGAAAAAGCAATCTGACCCCGATGCACGACGCAGCACTGATGTCCAATAAGCACAAAAAAAGCCGTTCCGAGGTTTAACCCGAAACGACTGATTGTACTTTGGGGACTACTGGCCCTTGAAGAAGGAGATTAGTCGCAGCCTGCACACAGAACTTAAAAAGTCAGGATTCTGTATGGATTCACTGGTTGGTATTGAAGGCTGCACGTTTTCAAAAATCGAGCTGCAATGTTATTTCTTTTAAGAAACGATGCAAAGCAACAGCTGAATCGGGTAGCAATCAAGCGCCAACCGATAACTGTGTAGTTTGAGTCAATAACCGTGCAAATCGAGAAATTTCACCCACATAATCCGCTCTTGCGTTGTACCTTTTGCCTGCAATTCAAAATAGTATGCGCACCGCCTGGATCATATCTCTACTGCTTGGGCTTTCGCGGCTTGCTGCACAAACACCTGCCTACCTGCACTACAGCGTGCGCGATGGGCTGCCCGGGAATTACGTTCACTGCGGGCTACAGGACCAAAAAGGATTATTGTGGTTTGGTACCGACAAGGGTTTGGCCAGTTTCGACGGTATCCGCTTTCGGGTATATGGCGTAGCCGAAGGCTTGCCCGACCCGGAAGTACTCTACATGCAGGAGGATAGTCATGGACGTATTTGGCTGTTCTGTTTTCGGAAAAAACCGTGCTACTTGCTCAATGGGCGCATTTTTACAGAAAAAGACGATCCGATTCTGGCCAGTATTGATTTTCAAACGGGGACCTACACCTTGTCCGAGCGCCGGGGTCAGGACATCTGGCTGGCGGAAGCATCCTTTAAGACGTTCCGCATTATTCAGGACAAAGTCGCTCCCGTGATATTCCCGGATCATGTATCCTGCTTCTACCAAGTGGGTGATTCTATGTACCTGGCGATGGGTTTAGGTTCCATTATGCGCGTCGGATCGGACAGACAAGCGGAGGTGTTACTAAAGTTGAATCCCGCTTATGTCGGAACACCATCTGTCGGCGTGATTGGGAACCGAATTCTTTACGCTTACCCAAGCGGTTTGGTACTATTGGAATGGCGTGACGGCCAGATTCGGATATTGTCGGAAAAGCCTGGCTTGAGCGGCCAGGTTTTTGGGGATCACCTCGGACGTTTTTGGGTGTGTTCACCAACACACGGAGCAATGTTATTTGATAACCAAACCGGCGACTTAAATGCGCCTACCTACTTTTTGGCCGACAAAAAAGTAAACAGGGTATTTGAGGATGCACAACGTAATCTGTGGTTCTGCACGCTGAACGAAGGCGTTTTTGTGCTCCAGCAGAATGCTCCTATACAATTCAAAGAGAAATCAGATTTCCCCTCCCTAAACATACGGGCGCTCGCCCGAAATACCGCCGGTCACTTATTTGTAGGCGATGACGCGGGCAATATCCACATACTTCAAGGCGGTACACATCAATCTTTAGCGCTGGGATCTGTGGATGGGTTCAATCTGGTACGACACATTGTCCCTGTAGGGAACGATATCATCTGGGCTGCTACCGATGAAGGTTTGTCCCGATGCAATGTTTCATCCCGCCAGGTCGCGCACTATCTGAATGGATGGAGCCTTAAATCGTTGTGCCTGCACCGGCAACAGGTTTGGGCAGCTACCGCTACAGTCCTCAGTACCGTGGATATGCGCACGAAAGAAAAGCAGGATATTATTATCCAACGCTTTACAGCGGTGGCTGCTGATGCCGACAGCAATATCTGGGCGGGCGGAATTGATGGCCTCTACTCGCGACAGGATAGTTTTCAGTTCAATTGGGGCAATCGTTTTCCGGAACTGAAAAACCGGATTATGGCGATACACCCTGCGGAGCAAAACAAGATGTGGGTAGTGACTCCAAAGGACGGGCTGCTCTCGGTTTCGGTAAACGCCGGCTCCGTAACCAATGTGGACGTTATCAACCGGCGCCTCAAAACGCCAATTCAAAATATTCAATCACTCTATGTGGAGCCGGATGGGCGGGTATGGCTGGCTACCAACCGTGGAATATATGGTTTGGATAAAAATCTGACAGTCCTCCATTTCACATCTGATGATGGCCTGGCGGACGATGATGTCAACGCCGTGCTGGTACACAACGACACGCTCTGGGTGGGTACTGTTTCGGGGTTGTCGCGCTTGATTTTGCGGCAACCAGAAGAAACCGGTGATTTTAAAACAATCGTGGTAGGTGTACAATACCAAAAAGACAAACAAACCATCTACCGCCATTTGCTTGATACACCCCAAAACGATACCTGTATTGAGCTGCCTCCGGATGCCTCCATGCTCGAGCTGGACTTGGCTGGTTTGGACTATCGCCACCGGGGCAATCTGCGCTTTGAGATTGTACAGAAAGAAAAACTATTGCCAATGTATTGCTGGACATTTGGCAATATGCTCGCCGCCTTGTCCGGCCGCTCGGATACCTCTTGGGTCGAGTCGGGTACTTTTCGTCTCGGTGCGCGCGTGCCGGCCGCCTGTTATCAAATTCAGGCTACCGCCGTCCGGATGTCCGGTATGCGTAGCCGCCACCCCGACCAGTTGATGGTGGTCAAATACCCGAACTGGTACGAGACAGTGTGGTTTTTCTTGTTGGCTTGGGGGCTGGTATCCTTTGGCATCTGGCGCATGTACCGCGAGCGGTTGGCGTATCGGGAAATCAACGCCGCCGCCGCGACCCTCCAGTTGCAAGCACTGCAGTCCCAAATGAACCCCCATTTCATCGGAAATTCCGTGAATGCCATCCAGCAGTTCCTGCATCCGCCCAACCCGGAAAAAGCAAGCGAGTATATCTCCCTGTTCGTACGATTGCTCCGACGCACCATGCTCTATTCGGAAACCCCCATCATTGCCTTCGAGGAGGAAATAGCCTACTTGCGCGAGTATCTCCTGTTGGTACAACTCCGCTTCGAGAATAAGTTTCAATATACCATCCGGGGCGCCAACGGTGTTCCGCCCGACACACCCATTCCGAGTATGCTGTTGCAGCCGATTTTGGAAAACGCAACCCTGCACGGCTTGGCTCCCAACGGCATATCCGTGCTTGTAATCGAGTTCTCTTTCGAAGGCGATCGCCTGTGCTGTGCCATAACGGATAACGGTATTGGCATCCGCGCTTCGGAGCAAAAAAAGCAGACCGAAGAAACGGAACGCACCTCGAAAGGGCTGGAACTGCTGCGCAAAAAAATCCAATTCCTCAATTTGCTCTACCACCTTGATCTTACCCTCTACATAGAGGACTTGTCCGATATAAATGCCGCACGTACCGGCACCCAGGTTGTTATCACTTATCGTCCAAATAGTACATGGAACACCAAACCCGCACGCCTTCAACAGAACCCGGCATCTTGAACAAAATCGTAGCGCTTCTGATTGACGATGAACTCGGAGCGCTCAACACCCTGCGCGGTATGTTGAGCCAGTATTGCCCGCAAGTGCTCATCGCAGGCACGGCTTCGTCTGTGCAAGAGGCGGTACAGGCAGTTACGTCAATAGAGCCGGACCTGCTTTTTCTCGATATCTAAATGCCGCCGCTCGGCAAGGGATTCGACGTCCTGGAGCAGTGTGGGCCCTTTCATGCCGGGGTTATTTTTACCACAGCGCACCCAAAGTACGCCATAGATGCCATCAAGTTGGCGCAGCCGTGGGCATATTTGGTCAAACCCTACAGCGTTTCCGAACTTCGGGAGGCTGTGCAAGTCGCCGAAAACAAACTCCGAATCAGGGGGATATCCATTCTGGACCATGCCCGACGTCAGCCGCTCATTGTGCAGGACAGCCGGAAGGGCACGCTGGTGCTGCGATCGGGGAATATCGTGTACTGCCAGGCAGGGGGTAGCTTTACCGATATTTATGTCTGGAAAAACGACACCATCGAAAAAGTTACCACCTCCCGAAACCTCGGCGAATACGAAACTGAACTTCCGGACCTGCTTTTTTGCCGTACCCACCACAGTTTTTTGGTAAATATGACTTTTGTCGAACGGCTCGAACGCACCGGGCGAAACGGCGTCATCCACCTGACCGTACCCGGCAGTCAGGCCAGTGTTTCGGTGGCCAAAATAGAGGCCGTAGCGAGCCACATCGAAGAACTGGCGCGCCTCAACCGGAGAAGGGAGTGAAAAAACAAATTTGCTCTTTCCCCTTGTTTACCGATACACCGTCACATCCCCCGCGAAAACCTCCACGGCGCCATCCACAAATTCCACTTCGGCCTGCCAAACATATACGCCGGGCTGCATCTGCTGGCCGCGGAACGTGCCGTCCCAGCCTGCCGATTCCTCGTTGATCGGAAGGTTTTCGTTCAGGAACAACTGATTGCCCCAGCGGTCGAAAATGCGCAGCGAACGCACAATCGTCACGCCCCGACCGTACAGGAGGAACCGGTCGTTCAGGCCGTCCCCATCCGGCGAAAAGATGTTGGGCGCGTATAGGTTCCGACGGCGGTTTACCTGCACCAGCACACTGGCTTCCGCCGGGCAGCCGTCCAGGTCAAGAATCCGCAGCCGATACACTGTAGGCCGGAACGGCCGCGCCCAGGGCATGGGGCAGTCGGTGCAGGAAAGCCCGTCGGCAGGCGTCCAGATCCAGTCGGCTACCTGGTTCGCAGGCAGGTTGAGTATCGGCTGTAATTGCAGGGAATCACCCAGTTCAAGAATAGGCCCGACACTGAGGGTCACGGTGGGCAGGAAAGGCGGCGAAATTGCCAACGGCTGGATCGCAGTGCAACCAAGGGCGTCGCTGACGACCAGGTCGTACGGCCCGGGCTGGAGGTTGCTGAAATTCGGCGACACCTGAAAACTCTGTCCGCCATTGATGGAGTATCGGAAGGGCGCCTCTCCGCCCGCAACAGCGCCAAAGGCAATGGCGCCCGTTTGGATGTGACAATTCGGCTGGGTTGGTTGCGGCACGAAGGTCGGCAGCGGTATTTCGGTCACCAGTACGTTGTCGGTAGCCGTGCAGCCGTTTGCCGGGTTGGTCACGGTGAGCAGGTAGGCGCCGGGGGCATTCACCACCGGACCGGCGCTGTTACCGCCGCCAACGATGTTGCCGCCGGGTGCAGCTGTCCAGGAAAATGACATGGTCCCCGCCGTGCTGCTGCTGCCCGAAAGGGTAGCCTGCGGCTGGTCGCAATACAGTTCTTGTGCGGGTCCGGCCTCGGCGTTTGGCGCAGCCAAATCCTCCGTCACGGTGGTGGAAGCGGTGGTGGTGCAGCCGTTTTGGGTGTTGGTGAGCAAGAGTATGTATGTTCCGGCAGCATTTGCCTGAGGAGTCAGGGTGGTTTGGCCGCCGGTAAAATGTCCGTTTGTTGTCGTCCAGTTGATGCTGAAATTCGGTCCGCTACTTGACGCCGAAGCATTCAGCGTCACGGTGTCGCGGACACAGGTTCGCGGGAGCGGCTGCGCGATGACGGCCACGGGTGGCGTGGTGTTGCTCAGCGCGGTCACCGATGCGGATGCCGTACACCCGTTGGCGCCGTCGGTCACGGTTACGGTGTAGGTTGCGGCCTGGGAAATAGTCGGAGCGGGCGTGTTACCGCCGTTCACGATTTGGCCGCCGGCCCAACTGTACGCCAGTGTTCCTTGCCCCGACGACCCCGCTGCACTGAGTGCCGCCTGCGGTTGGGTGCAGGTGAGCGTGGGCGCCGGCCCGGCGTTGGCTACCGGCGGAGTAATGTTTTGCAACACCGTTGCCGTCGCGGTGGCAGTGCAGCCGTTTTGCTGGTTTTGCACGGTTAGCAAGTAGGCGCCCGGCGCACTCACGATCGGTGCAAGGGTGTTTTGTCCCGAAACAATTTGCCCGTTCTGGGTGGTCCAGCCGACAGAAAAACCGTTGGCGGGCTGGCTAACGGTTCCGCTGAGCGGCACTTGCGCCACGGCACAGGTGAGCGTTTGCGGCGCAGCCGCAGCAATGGCGGGCACGACGGTATTCGAGCTAACCTGCGTGGAAGCGGTGGCGGTGCAGCCATTCGCCAGGTCGGTCATCTGGAGGGTGTACGTGCCGGGCTGGTTTACGGTGGGTGCGGGCGTGGTGCCGCCAGACACGATATTCCCGCCCGTTGTTTGCCAGAGATACGTGAACCCCGCACCCGTCGGAGTGCCGGACAGGGCGAGTGTTTGCGTGGCGCAGGTGAGCGTGCCGGGCGCCGCGATGCTTACCGGCGGCGGGGTAATATTTTGCAAAACAGTACTCTGTGCGGTAGCGGTACAGCCGTTTTGGGTGTTCGTGACGGTCAGGGTGTACACCCCGGGAGCGTTTACGACGGGGCTGAGGCCGTTGCCGCCGGAAACGATGTTGCCGCCACTGCCGGCCGTCCAGGCGGGCACGAAGTTGGCGCCCGTACTGCCGCTGCCCGGCAGGGTCAGTTGGGCGACGGCGCAGGTGAGCGTACCAGGTTGGCCGACGGCAGCCGTGGGGGCATTGGCGTCGTTTTGCACCAAAACAGTGCTGCTGCTGGTACAGCCGTTATCCAGATCGGTCACAAGCAGGGTGTACTGGCCGGGCGCGTTCACGGTTGGGGTCGGCGTGCCGGCGCCGGACACGATATTTCCGCCTCCGGCGGCGCTCCACGAAAATGCGGCCGTACCGTTGGCCGAACCGCTTCCGCTGAGTGTGAGGCTGTTGATGAGGCAGCTCAACGTAGCCTGCTGCCCCGCATTTGCCGCAGGCGAAAGGATGTTTTGCAACACTGAAATGGAGGCCGTGTTGGTGCAGCCGTTGGCGGTGTTGGTCACGAGCAGCAGGTAGTTGCCGGGCTGATCTACAATAGGGTTAGGCGTGTCGCCACCGGAAAGGATGTTGCCGCCGCCGCTGGCCGTCCATGCGATGTTGATGCCTGGGCCCGGTTCCACGGCGCCTTGCAGGGTTGTTTGCAAGAGCGTACACGTGAGGGTTGGGGCAGGGGAAATGGCCGCTTGCGGGATCGCGATATTTTGATTGACGGTGCTCGAAAGCACAGTGGTGCAACCGTTGTCGGTATTGGTTACGAGCAGGTCGTACTGGCCGGGTGCGTCCACCACGGGGGTGGGACTGTTCTGCCCGGACACGAACTGCCCGTCCGGAGTCGTCCATTGGAAACCAAAATTCGGTGCGCCGCCGGTCGTATTCAGCGTGGCGGTCAGTTGTACGCAGGTGAGCAAGGCCGGCGCCAAAATGGACACGTCGGGCGGCGTTTGGTCGGCGGTCACGATGGCCGTATCGGTGGCGGTGCAGCCGTTTTGCGGGTTTGTAACGGTGAGGTTATAGGTGCCGGGCAGGGTCGTGTTTACATCCGCGTTGTTCGGGTTTCCACTAAATCCGCCGTTGGAGGTTTGCCAGATAAACTGAAGACTATTCGATTGCCCGCCATTTGCCGACAGGCTAAAAACCGGATCGGTGCAGGTGAGCAGCCCGTCGGGGCCGGCGTCGGCGGGCGGCGCAGCAGTGTCTTCGGCGACGGAGACAGTTGTTGTGGCAGTACAACCGTTGGCCGTGTTGGTGATGGTGAGGGCATAATTGCCGGGCGCATCCACCACGGGTGCGGGACCGTTTTGGCCGGAAAGGATGTTGCCGCCGCCGCCCGCAACCCAGTTGTAGGTAAAATTGGGCCCAAACGAAGACCCGGCAGTACTGAGCGTTTGTGTAGGATCGGTGCAGGTGATGGGGCCGGGCACGGTGGCTAAGGCCACGGGCGTGCCGGCTTCAATGGCGACCTGTGCGGACACCGTAGCGGTGCAGCCGTTGATCAGGTTGATAGCGGAGAGGGTGTAGGTGCCGGCGGCGTTCACGGTGGGGCTGAGCGTGGTTTCTCCGCTGAGGATATTGCCGCCGTTCGAAGCCGTCCAAAGGAAAGTGAAACTACCCGCCGGCCCGTTGTTTTGGCCTTGCAAACTCAAGGTCGGGTTGGCGCAAGTGAGCGTATCGGGCGCAGCGATGCCGAGGTTGGGCGGGGTGATGTTTTGTGCAACAATGGCCTGGTCGGTGGCGGTGCAGCCGTTTGCCGGATTGGTTAACAGCAGGAAGTACGTGCCCGGCAAACCGGCCGTTGGCGTGGGGGTGTCGGCGCCGCTCAGGAGCAGGCCGTTGGTGGTCGTCCAGGCGTAGGTGAGGCCGGGGATATTGCTGGAACCGTTGGCGTTGAGCAGCACGGAGAGGACGGTGCAGGTGAGCGTGTCGGGGGCGTTGGCAACGGCCACGATGGCGTCGGCGTCGGCAGTGACGAACACGGTGCTATCGGCGGTGCAGCCGTTGGCGGTGTTGGTGACGCGCAGGGTGTAGGCGCCGGCGGCATTCACGACGGGATCGAGTGTGGTTTCCCCGGACACGACATTGCCGCCTGCGGAAGCTGTCCACAGGTAACCAATTCCAGCTCCTTGCGACGAACCGGCTCCGGAAAGCGAAATACTCGGGTTTTGGCAAGTGATCATGCCGGGTGGGGCGATTTGAACCAGTGGCGCGACGGTATCTATGTTCACGACCACCGTGTCGCTGCCGAAGCAGAAATTGGCGGTGTCCAGCGCCGTGAGGATATACACGCCGGGGGTGAGCGCTGTTATTTGCAGCAGGCTGGAATCGCCGGAGAAACTGCCGCCGGAAGCTGTTAGCCAGGTTGTTTGGGCGGTATTTACGTTTACGTTGCCCAGCAGGGTGAGGGTATCCGTGGCACAGTTAAAAATCCCGGGGGTATCAATGGCCACCACGGGTGGGGTCAGGTTCGGGGTCACGAGCACGGTGTCGGCGGCGGTGCAGCCGTTGCTGGTGTTGGTTACGGTGAGGATATAGGTGCCGGAGGTGTCGGCGTTGGCGTTTTGTGTATTGGCGCCGGCGATGATGTTGCCGCCGTTTTGGGCGGTCCAGGCGTATGCAATGTTATTCCCCTGGCTGGAGCCTGCCCCGCTGAGCGAAAAGGTGGTGGAGGCACAATTGAACACCGAAATACCGGCGGTTGCATTGGCGGTGGGCGGGTCGGTAGCAGCGATGACCGTCACGGATGCTTCGGCAGTACAGCCGGTGGTCGTGTTGGTTACGAGCAGGGTGTACTCGCCCGGCGCGTCCACGGTAGCGGTGGATCCGGTGGTGCCGGAGGTAAAATTGCCGCCCGGGTCTGACGTCCACTGGTAGGTGGAAAAACCCGGCTGGCTGGAGAATCCGAGGAGTTGTACGGTTGAGTTGCCGCAGCCCAGCGGCAGAGGCGGGTTGATCCAGGTAAAAAGCTGGTTCGGGTTAAGAATGACATTGACTGTGGCGGTTTTGGTGCATTCCACAAAGCCATTGTTGAACGTGACGGTGAGGGTGTATGTGCCGGGGGAATTGACTACCGGGTTGAGGGTGGTGCCGCCGGATACGATGTTGCCGTCGGGGGTATCCCACTGGTAAAAAATGTTGGGCCCGACGCTGGAACCGAGGCCGCTGAGCGTGATGTTGGCTCCATCGCAGGGGATCAGGCTTACGGCCGGGCTGGCGGCAGCCTGCACATTGACGACAAAAAGTTGAACGGTATCCGTCTCGACGCAAACAGGGGAAAACACGATATCGTCGAGCGCGAAGTCGTTGCCGCCGAGCACGGTATTTTGGTTAACGATACAGATCGTGGCGGTGCTGTTGGCGCCGCTGTTCCAGGTGGTGTAAAAATTGACCCAGTTGCAGGTACCCGACGGGGCGTTGAAGATGGGGCCGATGACGCCGCCATTGATGGAGAACTGGAGCAGGGCGGGCGAAGCCGCCACCAGCGTGGTTACCCATGCTGAAAAGGCGTAGAGCGTGTTGGGTTGTACGTTTACCGTTTGGCACCAGACGTTTTGGTTGGGCGACCCGGCGCCGTTCACGGCCATCATGTTGCCGCTGCCGGAAGTGTGGTCGGGGCAGGGGGCGAAACCGGGGTGGTCGTTTTGGGGGTTATCCACGATATTATACACGCCCTCGGGTACCAGATTGCCCGGGCTAAAAACGTAGTCGCTCGAAAAACCGGAGTTTCCGCCCTCGAAATCACCATTGGTAATGAGGTTGTTGCTCAGGTCCACGGCCCGGGCGGTGAGCACATACGTGGCGTTTCCGGTGACGGTAACGTTGGGGTTCAGGGTGTTGGCGCCCTGCAAACCGACCAGCGGCGACCAGGTAAAATTGAGATAGTCCCCGCTAATGGAGCCGTCCAGTTGGGTGGGCGAGGGCGGGGAACAGAGCCAAATGTCATCCCCGGCATTTACGGTGATGGGGCACTGTGCGGAGAGGGTAGCGGTGGATAAAAGAACAGCAGTGATACAGAGCAGGTACAGACAGCGCATAAGCAGAGCGTAGAATATTTTGAGCAAACGGGCGGCAGGGGTAGGCAAAGGTAGGAGATTTGAACTTGTTCGGTTGTATCTCCCAAAAACGAGTCAAGCCAATTCTTGTGACGCGATCGGCAAAATTGATTTGAAAGATTGCCTTAAAAATTAAAAAAGTTATACTAAATTTGCATTTAAAATAAAAAATAGTATAATGATTTATCCAAGAAATATCTTTGCTGCTCTGCAGGAGCACCTGGGAAACAAACAGGTTACGGTTTTGACAGGCATGCGGCGCACCGGAAAAACCACGCTGGTAAGACAGTTGATGGATACCTCTGGAATTCGGCAAAAAGTCTATTTCGATCTGGAGCGCATTGATAACCGGGACCTTTTTTCGGAAAAGAATTACGAAAACATCGTTTTTGCATTAGCCCAGCGCGGGATAAATTTTTCGGAAAAAGTGCTGGTGGCCATTGATGAAATTCAGCTGGCCCCAAACCTGCCCAGTGTAGTGAAATACTTGTACGATCAATACGATATCAAGTTTGTTTTGACGGGATCAAGTTCTTACTATTTGAAAAACCGCTTTAATGAATCGTTAGCCGGGCGAAAGAAGATTTTTGAAATCTATCCATTGGCATTCAACGAATTATTAACTTTTAAGGGCATGCCATTTACCTCGGGCGGTGATTTCACCCAAACCCCATTTCTTACCGCTGAATATGAACGGTTGAAACATTTTTACGAAGAATACATCAACTTCGGCGGGTTTCCCGAGGTTGTGCTGACCAATTCTGCGCGCGATAAAAAGGATTTGATCCAGGATGTTTTGAGCTCCTACATCAATTTGGACATCGCTGCGGTGTCTGATTTTCAAAAATCCACGGAGCTATACAAACTCATCAAATTGCTGGCTGTTCGGGTAGGGTCAAAATTAGACATCTCGAAATTGACAAGCCTGACCACGATGAGCCGGAAAACGGTTGAAAACTATTTGGAACTCTTTGAGCAATCGTATTTGATTCGAACGGTTCCGGTCACCTCCAATAGCCCCGAGCGCGAAATCGTCAAAGCGCGAAAAATTTATTTTCTGGATAATGGTATCGCCGCTGTTTCGGCGGAATTGGGTAGCGGGGCGAAGTTTGAAAACGCCGTATTCAACCAGCTGCTTCCTTTTGGAAGCGTATCGTATTACCAGTTGAAAACGGGAAAGGAAATTGATTTTATTTTGGACAAAAACACCGCCTTCGAGGTAAAGGAAACCGGCGCCGAAACCGATTTGAGAAACCTTAAAAATTTGTCTAAAAATCTCGGCATCGAACAAAACTTCGTGGTGGGCAGGTACCCCAACAACCTGTTTGAAGGCTTCCTTTGGGGAGGATTTATTCAATAGACTTTCTATGGCTAGACGCGGCACTAGTGCCGTGGCAAAAAAACAACGCAGGCCGCCCCCGGCACCCGGGAACGACCTGCGTCGAAAATATAGTCACTCAGGACCAAGCGGGCTATAATCGCCCCACTGATTATTCCACAAGAATCAACCGTTTCGACACCACTTGCCCATCGCCGCGCACACGCACCGTGTACAACCCGGCCGCCGCGCCCGCTTCGCGCAGGTTTACCGGCAATTTCAGATCGGCCACCGCTTCCACGTTGCGCTCCCAGATCAACTGACCCAGGTCGCTGTAAATCGAAACCGTGACCGTTTCATCTGCAAAATCGCCCAATCCGATAAGCACCCGGTCGGTGGTCGGGTTGGGGGTCAGTTGCACCGTTTTGAGTGTTGCGTTTTGCGTTTTGAGCTGTTCCTGATCGCGATCTGCGCCAGGTGCTGCAAACGGCGTGGGCAGCACGGTATACGTCTGCACATGCACCGTCGGGTTGCCGCACTGATCGGTGGCCGTCCAGGTACGCGTCACCGTGTAGCCCGTGGAGCAGTCGCCGGGCGATTGCGTTTGCTGCAACGTCACGGTCGGCGTACCACAATTGTCTATCGCGTTGGGTGTCACTGGCGGCGGCACACCGTCGGGCGCACACACCACCGTCACATTGGCCGGCGGGTTGGTGAACGTGGGCGCCTGCGTATCCTGCACCGCAATGACTTGTGCCGTCATGGTGGAATTGCCGCACAAGTCGGTCGCGCGCCACGTGCGCGTCAACGTGTAGTTGTACAGGCAGTTGCCGTTGGTACGCACTTGTCCGAGGTACGTGATTTGCACATAGCCGCCGCAGTTATCCGTGGCCACGGGGTTGCTCAGCGACGGAATGGACTGGCTGCACTGTATAGTGACACTCGGTGGTACCGCAGTAAAGGTCGGCGCCTGGTTGTCCGTCACCGTGATCGTCTGCGTGGCGGCCGTGGTGTTGCCGCACGCATCGGTGGCCCGCCACGTCCGCCGGATCTGGTAGTTACCGGGGCAGGTCGCGTTCATGGTGGACTGACCGAGGTAAACAATCGTCACGTTGCCAGCACAGCCGTCAGTTGCCGTAGCCACGCCCACGGGTGGTATCGGAGCGTTGCAGGCGATAGTTACATTGCCTGGTACGGTGAGCGTCGGCTTGCCGTTGTCCACCACCGTGATACGCTGCGAGATGCTGACCGTATTGCCACAGTTGTCCATAGCCGTCCAGCGCCGCGTCAGCGTGTAGGCGTTCAGGCAGGCGCCATTGGTTTGGGTCTGGCCATTGTACGTGATAACCACCTGGGCATCACAGTTGTCGGTGGCCACAGGCGCCGTGGCCGGCGGAATGGCGCTGCACTGTACCGTAATGTTCGCCGGCATATTGACAAATGCCGGTTTTTGCGAATCTATCACGTTGATACGCTGTGTAGCCGTGCGCGTGTTCCCGCAAGCATCGGCAGCCGTCCATTGACGGGTAAGGATGTAGCTATCCGTGCAACTGCCGTCCACTTTCGTCTGGCCGTTGTAGGTGATATTGACAAAACCATTGCAGTTGTCCGTCGCCGCAGGCGTACCCACGACGGGTACGCTGTTGCACTGCACCGTCACGTTCGCCGGTACAAAAGTGAAAGTCGGCAGCGTGTTGTCGAACACCGTAATGACCTGCGCGCAGCTCGCCGTGTTGTTCGATCCGTCCGTGACCTGGTAGTACCGGGTAACCTTGTAGCGATTTACGCAGTCCACGTCGTATGGCAAAGTCGTGAACAGGTGCTGTTTGGTGATCGAAACGCAGTTGTCCAGCCCACTGACCAGATTCGGGTTGGGCTGTGGCAGCAGACTTGCGCAGGAAACCGTGACCGGCCCTGGGCAAGTAATCGTCGGATCTTCGTCGTCGGTTACCGTCACCGTGAACATGCACGAAGTGACGTTGTTGGCCGCGTCGGTGGCGGTATAGGTTACCACTGTTTGGCCGGCAGCAAAGGCATACGTGTCCGAACCGTTGGGCGTTACCACACCGCCGGAAGGCAAATACGGGGGCACGGCTGCGCCGTTGGCAAAACTGATTTCCAGCGTAGTCGCGCACAGGGTGCCGATATCCGGGTGGTTCAGCAACTGCTCAACATCGCAGTCGCCCGTGTCATCCGAATCTGTGGTCAAATTGACCGGGCCGGGGCAGGAAACGGTCGGCGCGGCGTAGATGCCGATCTGGGCTGCAATGCTCGACATACAGCCCGGGAAAGCCGGTGCAGCCGGATTGGTGCTGGTATTGCTCACAAACGTACCCGTGAAATTTGCTACCACCGGATACGGTCCGGGCGGGGTCAACGGCGCGGAAGGGTCGAAGTGCGTGTCCGCGTTGCCGTTCACCGTGAAGGTCGCCATCCCGGCAAAACCGTTCGCTTCTGAAACCGTCAGCGAAATCGGTGTGCTGTTCAGGCACACGTTGTCCGGCAGCGTCGGGTCGAACGCGATGACCGGATACTGGCAAATGTTGGACAAGGTGTATTGATTGTTGCCCTGCACCGGGTTTCCTGGTGTGCCTACTCCTGGGTTCGGGCCTTCTACAATAATGGTGTACCCCCCGTCATCCACGTGCTGGAACGATATTTCGTGGAAACCACCGGCGTTGTACGTCAAGGTATTGCCAGCGGAAATACCAGTTGGCAAACCACCAACTGCAGCCAGGCGACCAACCGCCACTACCGTCCAGGTCTCCCCGTTCGTCGTCGGCAGTACAGATACCGTTTCGCCAAATGAGCCGTCCTGGGCGCCGTTGGCCGACTGGTCGTTGTTGCACGAGCAGGGATCGTTTGGTTGGCGGTCGTTCACCAGCACAATGCTGCCGCAATCCACTACCGTAATGTTGTAAATCGCCGTGCCCGTACAGGTTTCGTCGTCTGTTACGGTGTATTGTAGCGTGACGCTTCCGGCGGTTATCCCGGTGATGCTCGCGGAACCGTCGTTGTTGTTGGAAATACTAACCGTTCCGGCGCCACCAGTCTGGCTCCACGCGTGCGCCGAGTACGTGCCCGACCCGCCGACAGGGTTGCCGTTTACCGGAATGCTGCCAGCGATGCAAACGAGGACATTGCCGGAGACGGAGGCTGTTGGCGCCGGTTTTACAATTACCGTACGCGTGACCTGTATGGCAGCGTTCGTACACGGGTCCATCACATTGTACGTCACCGTGTAGGTATTCGGCACATTGGTGTTCACCGGATTGTTCGTCGTGATGCTTCCTGTAATATTCCCGCCGCAATTATCCATTGCCGTAGCGCCCGCATCCGTGTAGGTGGCATACTGGCAAATCTCGACCGTACTGAGGCCTGTCAGCGTAATGACGGGAATGGTCTGGTCGCCACCGCTGCGGGTAACGGTGCAGGTCACGTTGTTTGCCGGGATACCGTCGGAGATGGTGTAGGTGTACGCGAAACTCCACGAGCAGTTCGAGTTGCTCCCACCGGGAGTTGTACTTGTCAGCGTGGCTGTTACCGGGCTGCAGTTGTCCGAATAAAGTGCTGTAACTGCGGACTGGAGCGTCGAGGCATCAAATGCCGTCGCCGTATTCAGGCATTCGTTTACGCCAGCGATGTTCAGGCTGCCGCAATCCGCCAACGGGTTGGAAAGCGTTGGTTTCGTGTCGTCCTGCACCGTCACGGTGAAGGAGCAGTTGGTCGCCACCGCATTGCCCGCCAGGTCGGTTTTCGTGTACACCACCGTGTACGGCGAGCCGCCGACATTCAGCGAAGCGCCGCTGATGGGGCCGCTCACCCAGGTCGCCGTGCCCGTGCCGTCGCAGTTGTCGGAGAAGGTTGGGGGTGTGTACGTCACCGTCACCGCGCAGTCCGCGCCGCCGTCGTCGTTCGTTTTCAGCAAAATATTGGACGGGCAGCCCGCGAGCGTGGGCTTCGTGTTGTCCTGCACCGTCACCATGAAGGAGCAGTTCGTCAGCACCGCATTGCCTGCCAGGTCGGTTTTCGTGTACACCACCGTGTACGGCGAGCCGCCGACATTCAGCGAAGCGCCGCTGATGGGGCCGGAAACGTACGTTGCCGTACCCGTGCCGTCGCAGTTATCGGAGAACGTCGGGGCGGTGTAGGTCACCGTCACTTCGCAGTCCGCGCCGCCGTCGTCGCCGGTTTTCAGCACGATGTTGGACGGGCAG
>JBGSKO010000020.1:0-32541 GCA_041741155.1 Saprospiraceae bacterium
GCGGAAACACCTCGGCTTGCGAACAAACCGTGACGGTGGAAGACAATGAAGATCCGACCATCACATGCCCCGACGATGTCACCGTTGACACCGACGCCGGAATCTGCACGGCCAGCGGAGTATCGCTGGGCACTCCGATAAGCAGTGACAACTGCTCCGTAGCCATGGGTTCTCCAACCAACAATGCTACCGAGCCTTATGATCAGGGCAACACGATAGTGACCTGGACGGTGACGGACGGCAGCGGCAACACCGCCGCTTGCGAACAGACTGTGACGGTAACAGACAACGACGATCCCACCATCACTTGCCCAACTCCCGCTAACCCGTACACGCCTAATTCCGGCGCTTGCAGTGCGACCTTAAGTTTGCCTGCTACGGCATCGGATGGGTGCGACGTTCCAACCATTGACTATACCGTCGGTGGCAACCCGATCTCCTTTCCGTATACGTTCCCCGCTGGCATGACAACAGTGACGGCTATGGCAACAGATTTGAGCAACAATACCGCCCAATGCTCATTTACAGTGGAGGTCAACTCTTGTCTAAATATTACCGGCACTATCTTCTGGAAAGGCGATGGAGCCTTGGGCGTAAAAGATGCTACTGTGGTACTCACGGGCGATGCCTCCGATAGCGACGATTCTGATATTAATGGCTACTACGAACTGCAGGCGAACATCGGCAACGACTTCGTAATCAGACCGACGAAGAACATCAACATGTTCAATGGCGTGACTGCTGCCGATGCTACTGCGATACAGCAGCACTTGGCAGGAAGCCCGGTTATTACGGATTTTTTCCGTCTTCTGGCTGCCGACGTGAACAGAAGCAATTCAATTTCGACAGTAGATGCTGCCATTATCCGGCAGGGTATTCTTGGAAATCCGTCAGCATTAGCTATCCTGAATACGACAGGCGCCTGGCGCTTTGTGCGCAAAAATTATGCATATCCGGATCCGGCAGGACCATACACACTGCCGGCTTACAACTTGTTTGATACAATCAAACTTGCCGGCGTAACGATGGATGTTCCCGGCCAGGATTTCTATGGTGTAAAAACCGGCGACGTGCTGGAGGAAGGGTTCCCTGACCCAGGCCCAGGCATCGCTGATCCGTCCCTCAAACCCGACCCATCTGTTCGCCCGCTCATCTGGCGCGTACGCGACCGGGTCCTGAAAACCGGCGAAACGGTGGAACTGGACTTCTCGGTGACTAACTTCACGGACATCGCCGCATTCCAGCACGGCATGCGTTTCGACCCGTCAGTGTTGCAATACCAGAACGTGGCCATCACGGGCACAGGTATTCCAATGGATGCTGCAGGTAACTTCGGCGCCTACCAGATCGCTGCGGGCGAGTTGCGCACGTTGTGGTCGGTCGCGCAAGGTGTCACGCTGCCAGGCATACAACCCATGTATCGCGTGCGTTTCACCGCCCTGCAAGGCGGCATGAAACTCAGCGATGTCGTGTCGTTTGATCCGGCGATCATGAGCGCTATAGCGTACACAACTGAACTTGCTCAACGGCAGGTGCAACTGATTTTCACCGACTACAAGAACACGGGTATATACGCTACAGACAACAAGGTGGAAATCCCGAACAAGGACTTCGACCTGCTGCAAAACCGTCCGAATCCGTTCAGCGACCGCACGACCATCGGCTTCATTCTGCCGGAAGCCTGCGACGCACAACTGCGCGTATTCGACATCAGCGGCCGCGAACTGTGGCGCTCCGACAAGTCGTACCCGGCGGGCTACAACGAAGAGGTGCTCCGCCTGAATGAAATTGATGCAACCGGCATGCTCTACTACGAACTGACCACGCCGCAAGGCAAGCAGACGCGGAAGATGATGGCCGTTAGAATGTAAGGAAAGTAAAAAAGCAAGATGTTAAATAAAAAAGTGGAGCGCGGGGCAGCCTGCGTTCCACTTTTCATTTTGTCCGTAGAGTGGTCGTGACAGAGGGTACGGAGGGGCACTGGATTTGGGGAGGGGGCTATGCGAATAGTACAAACGCGGACACCAAGCGAGCCAACTATTCCGGTTTCAACGTCTCCCGAATTTGACGAACGAGTTCCGCCGGCACGCTCACGAACTCGGCTACCTGCTCGTCGCTCCAGTCCGGGAAGGCGCGGATCGTGCGGATCGCAAATTCGCGCTTTTGTTCCGCTCGGCCTTCCGCTCGGCCTTCTTCCAGGCCTTTCACGCGACCTTCCGCTCGACCTTCGCGCAGGCCTTCGCGTCTCCATTTTTTGCCAAAGATGGCCGGGATTTCGTCTATCCAGTCGCGCTCGTCTTCGGGTAGGGACTGGCTGAGTGCTTGTACTTCGGTGGGTTGCATATCGTATAGATTTACCAGATAAAGCGTGAGGGTTTGCAGGAGGATACGGTCGCGATCGGCATCGGGTCGGGTCGTTCGGAACGACAGGATTTCGGCCCAGTACCGCCGGATCATCTCCAATTGCCCGGCAAATTTAAGCGCCAGGAAGAGGTTGCGCAAGTACTCGCTCGCGCGCTTTGCGCGAATGGCCTCCAAGGGTGTGCGGCTCAGGTCGGTCAGCAGGTAGTCGAAATGCGGCACAAAGGGGCGCCAACTTTCCGGCAGACCGGGGAAATAGTCCCCGAACGCGCGCTGCTCCCAGCCCGCCCGCCCGTGGTACACCACGATGGGGATAACGAACGACAGGGGCCGCTTGTTCTTGAGGTCGTCCTCCCAGATTTGGAGCAGGTAATCCAGCAACTGCAAATGCACGGGATGCTGTGGCAACGTGCTTTTGTGCTCGAAAAGGAACAGCAGCCGAGCGGGCGCGCCGGTGGCCAATCGGGTTTCATACACCACATCGCTGAAGGCGATGCCAAAGCGCCCACTGACGTAAGCTGTGTCGCTTTTTTGGAAGTGGGACAAGTCAATGTCCGCATGCACAGACTCGGGGGTGTAGTGTAGCAGGTAATTGCGGGCGATGCGGGCATCGCCGAAGAAGGCCTTGAACACCGCGTCGTGCGGCTTATCCTTGGGGCGACGGTAGGTGCGGTGCGTGCTTTTTTTGCGGGGCATACTGCACAGGTTTTGTTTGGGCAAATGTAGATTACCGTACAAATAAAACAAAATGTTTTTTATTTAAGACTCCCTAAAATCAACGCAACCGGCATGCTCTAGTACAAACGGACCACGCCGCAAGGCAGGCAGACACGGAAGATGATGGCCGTTAGAATGTATAAGGTACGTTTGCAGGTTTGCAAACAGCAACATGGGCAAAAAGCGGGGGCAACCTTGTTTTTTGCCCATTTGTTTTTTGGGGAAATCTGCTCTCGCGTTTTTCTCGTAAGTTTGTAGTTCAAAAACATGGTATGCTCTCACGCGAAGAAATTATACAACATATCAAGGCCATGCCTGAGAATTTTTCCATTGACGAATTGATGGAAAAATTGCTATTTATCTATAATGTGGAAACGGGCCTGGAACAATCCCGCGAAGCCCGGGTGAAGCCGCACGAAGAAGTCAAAAAGAAATTCAAAAAATGGTTGCGATAGCGTGGACAGAAAAGGCAGACAGCGATATGGAGCAAATTATTGACTATTGGGCCTCTGTTTCAGAAAATGCTGCACGCCTTCAAATAAAACGGATTTTCGATAAAGTGGAAATCCTGGAAACATTCCCCAACAGCGGCAGAGTTGTTCCGGAATTTGGACACCCCCAGATTCGGGAACATATCGCAGGCTCATATCGAATTGTTTACTATGTAGTTTCTCCAACACGAATTGATATTCTCGCCGTTCATAACGCTGCCCGCCCCTTGGATATCAATGATTTTTCGCCTTCCTAAATAGCCCTGCGCAGCATCCGTGTCATCCGCGTTCCATTACACCACGATCCGCACTGCGTGTCATCCGCGGCCCATCACTCCACAAGCGCCCCCCTGCCGTTAACATTTCGCAAACTTGCGCACAGCCCAGCCAACTTTTCTATTTTTGCCCCGCCTATCATGGAAAAGACCCAACAACAGTTCCGCGCGGTGGTGTCCCGATGCCGCGATTTGTTTTTAAAAAAGACTCAGGACTACGGTACAGCCTGGCGTATCCTGCGCCCGGCGAGTATTACAGACCAGTTATACATCAAGGCCTTGCGGATCCGAAGCATCGAACAAAAGGGCACACAACGGGTGGAAGACAGCGTAGCCTCGGAGTTTGTCGGCTTAGTCAACTACTGTGTGCTGGCGCTGATTCAACTGGAACTCTCCCCCGATGCGCCGCTAGAACTCAAAACCGAACAAGTCAAGAACCTGTACGACCACCATATCGAAGAAAATATCCGGCTTTTGTACGCCAAAAACCATGATTACGACGAAGCCTGGCGCCTGATGCGCATCAGCAGCATGACCGACCTGATCCTGCAAAAACTGCTGCGCATCAAACAAATCGAAGATAACGCCGGCCAAACTCAGGTCTCCGAAGGCCTTGAAGCCAATTACCGCGATATCATCAACTACGCCGTTTTTGCCCTGATCCGCATGGAGAATTGAATCAATCGAATCAATATAAAATGACATCACTACCTACTCTGATCATTTCATTTGCCGTCATCGCGGTGGTTCTGACCGCACTCACCCGCTGGGCTAAAAAGACGGACAACCTGTTTTTAACTTTCCTGCAATACTTCTGCGGCGTTTGGTTTTTCTTTTCCGGTGCGGTGAAGGCCATTGACCCCATCGGTACGGCGTACAAGATGGAGGACTATTTTGTGGCCTTCGAAAACACCTTTGCCGGACTGCAAAATGTATTTGCCGGACTGGCGCCGATGTTTCCGGCCCTGACCAAGTACAGCGCGGGTTTTTCCATCTTCATGATTGTGCTGGAAATTGCCCTGGGCGTCATGCTCATCCTGGGCTACACCCGCCGGTTCACCGCCTGGTTGTTTTTCATCATCGTGTTGTTTTTCACCTTCCTCACAGGCTTTACGTACCTCACCGGTTTTGTGCCTGCAGAGGCCAATTTCTTCGATTTTGCCAAGTGGGGACCGTATGTAAAAACCCAGATGCGGGTGACCGACTGCGGGTGTTTCGGCGATTTTATCAAGCTGGACCCCAAGGTGTCCTTCTTCAAGGATGTGTTTTTGATGGCGCCGGCACTGGTCTTTTTGTTCCGCAGCAAAAACATGCACCAGTTGTTTACAGCTAAACTCCGCAATTGGATCACGGGCGCCGTCGCGGCAGTGTCGCTGGTCTTTTGCTGGTACAGCACCTACTACGACCTGCCGGTGGTGGACTTCCGTCCGTTCAAGCTGAACGCCAATATCCGGGAGCGCAAGGCCCTGGAGGAAGAAGCCCGCGGCAACATCGAAATCATCGGCTGGGTGATGGAAAACACCAACACCGGCGAGGTCAAAAAAGTGATGATCCCGATGTCGCAGTACAAGGAACTCGTGGCGCAGTATCCGAAAGACACATGGAAAATCAAGGACCAGATCAAGACCGATCCGTTCATCGAGAAAGACGGCAAGCGCGTCAGCATCGAGGAAACCAAGATCAGCGATTTTGCCATCGAAAGCCCCGACGGCGATGTGACGGAGGAAATCCTGAACGAAAAGGGCTACAGCCTGATGGTCATCGCGTACAAATATTACGGCGAAAAAACCACCGAGACCATCGTTGTGCAGGATACCACCTGGGCCTACGATACGCTGAAGATCGGCACGGATTCCCTGCGCATTGATCCGCGCGTGGCCGAGGTAACGCCGAAAAAGGTGCAGCGGGACATCTATATCCCGGAAGCCTGGTACGGCGACTTGTTCCGCAACCAGATCAATCCGCTGGCCGACGCAGCAAAAAAAGCCGGTTGGAAGGTTTTTGAAGTGAACACGTTTCAGGATACGGAAGTGGATCAACTGTTCCGCAAGAGCGTCGGCGCCGACTATCCGTTCTACCACGGCGACGACAAACTACTCAAGACGATCATCCGCTCGAACCCGGGCCTCGTGGTGCTGAAAGACGGCGCAGTAGTGGGACAGTACCACTGGCGGCATTTGCCGGGCGTAGACGCGCTGATGGGGAAATTCAGTGGCAAATAGTGTTTTACCGCCCTTCCTGGTGTTTTCACAAGTAGCCTCCCGTAGAGCCGCTTGGTGACAACAGCAAGCGGGGCGAAAGTAGCCAAGTAAGCAGCGCATTGTTTCCATGCTCTACGTTTGTCATCCCGAAGGGAACTGTCCGCTCTACGGTCGAAACTGCGGGGTTTGCCATACGTAGAGCGGACAGTTCCCTTCGGGATGACAAACGAAACGTACCCGGAATATGCGAAGGGCATGCTCGGCGGTATCGGGGTTTTTGAATGTACCACACTTCGATGCTGTAGACATATAGCCCATTCAGGGCTTGGATGGTGCATTATGCCTTTTGCTTACTCCATTTCACAGTCTGTTTTTATCAATCATCTCCAGCAGTTCATCGCGGTAGTTTTTGCCGATAGGCAGCAGTTTGGGTTTGTCTTTTTCCATGACTTCCACCATGTTGCCTTCGATGGCCAGTATTTTGTCCATGGCCACGATGTAGGAGCGGTGGATGCGTTTGAAGCGCCCATGCGGGAGTTTTTCTTCCAGGCTTTTCATGGTTTGCAGGGTGATGACGCGGCTGTTTTTGAGCCGGATAATCACGTAATCTTTCAGTCCCTCGATGTAAAGGATGTCGTCGAAGTTGACCTTCACGAGCTTTTTATCGGCCTTTACAAAGAAAAATTCCGAGGATTCGATGCCGGTCGGGACGTGGTTTTCGCGGTCCTGCAAGTCGGCCTGATCCATAGCCTTGTTGACGGCTTTCATGAAACGTTCCAGAGAGATGGGCTTCAGCAGGTAGTCCAGTGCATTCAGGTCGAAGCCCTGAATAGCGTAGTTGGCGTATGCCGTGGTGAACACGATCATGGGCGGCTTGGTCAAGGTTTTGACAAAGTCAATGCCCGTGAGTTGGGGCATCTGGATGTCGAGAAACATCAGGTCAATGTCGTGGTTCTTGAGCGCCTCGTTTGCCTCCAGGGCGTTGGAGCAGCGTTGCACGAGCCGGAGATCGGGCATTTGCTCGATGTAGGTTTCGAGCACATCAAGGGCAAGTGGTTCGTCGTCAACAATTAGTACGTTCAACATAGGGAAGGTGAATTCGTTAAGTTGGTTTAAAGGTAATTGCTCTGTTCAGAATTCAGTTTGCATTCGGGTTTACTTTTTTCAATTCAACTCCAGCAGCAGGGTTGCGGCATACCGGTGCGGCTCATCTTCCACGGCAAGGGTGTGTTTATTGGGGTAAAGAATGTTCAGGCGTTGGCGCAAATTGACCAGGCCAATACCGCCGCTGCGGGGGTGTTCTTGCCGGGGCAAGCGCTCGGCCTTGCTGTTTTCGACAAAAAACTCCAGGTCGTCATCCTGTACTTTCAGGTGTATATGGACAAATCCGCCCCGGTGTACATGGTGGTTCAGTCCGTGTTTGAAACTGTTTTCCAGAAACGGAACGAACAACAGCGGCGCGATCAATTGGTCGCTCACATGCCCCTCCGTGACAAACTGGATATCCGCGCCTGCCGGTTGGCGCAGGCGTTCGAGGTCGAGGTAGTTGTGTATATACTGGATTTCCTTGCTGAGCAGCACCTGTTTTTCGTTGCACTCGTACAGCATGTAGCGCATGATTTCCGAGAGTTTCAGCACGATCTCCGGCGCCTTATCGCTCTTTTTCAGGGTCAGCGCATAAAGGTTATTCAGGGTATTGAACAGGAAGTGCGGGTTGATCTGACTTTTCAAAAAACGCAGTTCGGACTGGATGGTCTGGGTCTGTAGCTCTTGTTTTTCGCGTTGATAGCGCCACCAGTCGGTGATAACCCGGAGCACGGTAGAGGCTAGCGTGACAAAAAAACTGCCGAGATACAGCGAGTCCTGCACCTCCACCAGATCGTTCTGCACCTTCGGCATACCGGAAAATTTCAGATACAGCACCAGCACTTTGATGGGCGTCACCACCGCACAAGCAGCCAGTACCAATCCCAGATACAGCAACACGTTGCGGGCCAGGTAGTTGGGGATGAGGTAAAAAAGATTGAAGTACACCAGCACCGCAAAAAAGAACAAACTGACCAGCTCGTTTCCCACCACAAACCACAGATCGTGGCGCTCGCGGTAGCCAAACCATACCATCAGACTGAACAGCGCCAGCCAAAACAAGGCGTGGTACACCGGTCGGAGTGTCAGCAGGTTGTAGAGCCGATCTATAAGACGTTGGGCTTTCATGCTGTGTGGAGATTATTGGTTGAGGGGGTTGAGATTAGGTTGAGAAGGTTGAGATTAGGTTGAGAAGGTTGAGATTAGGTTGAGAGGGTTGAGATTAGGTTGAGAAGGTTGAGATTAGGTTGAGGGAGTTGAGGGAGTTGAGGGGCGAAGGAACGTAAAGGCCGGCCGGCTTGGCCATATTTTAGATAAACCGGAAAACCGACGGGATGAAAAGGGGGTTGAGCAGTATTTGACTACATCCCCAAGGGAGATAGACTTTCCAGGTTTTCAAACCTGGAAAGTCTGGATACGCAGGTCCCGGGAAATTTGGAAATAGCACGGATGCGAAACGGTTTTGCCCGTACTTTTGCCCTCCCCAAAATCAGTTTCTACAACTAGCAGTGTTCTCAACCATCTCAACCCTTCTAAAGCATCTCAACCCTCAACCCCCTCAACCCCCTCAACCCCTTCTTAACCCCTTCTCAACGGACTACAATTTCTTTTTCCCAATATGGTCTATATCACCCGAATTGAACGCTTCAACGCCGCCCACAAACTCTGGGTGGAGGACTGGTCAGAGGAGCAAAACAAAGCCGTCTTTGGCAAGTGCTCGAACAAGAACTGGCACGGACACAACTACAACCTGCACGTCACGGTCAAAGGTATGCCCGATCCCGTCACCGGTTTCATCATAGACGTGAAGCACCTCAGCGTCATCATCAAGGAACAGGTTATTGACCATCTCGATCACAGCAACCTCAACCTTGATGTGGACTTCATCCCCAAAGGCATGCAACCAACCACGGAGAACCTTGTTATCCTCATCTGGCAGCGACTCGAAACCGCACTTCACGACTTCCCCTGCCAACTCCACGCCCTCAAACTCTGGGAAACCGAAACCATCTACGCCGAGTATTATGGCGAAAAATAGACCCCTCAACCCCGCACAAACATCCCACGTATGTCTGCTACAACCGACCAGTTGCGCGTAAATTTTGAATCCATCCTGACCCAGATCGGCGAACAGTCGGACCGGGAAGGTCTCCTCAAAACGCCGGAGCGCGCGGCCAAAGCCATGCAGTTTCTCACGCAGGGCTACGAGCAAGACCCCGAAGCCATCCTGCGCTCGGCTATGTTCCGCGAAGACTACAGCGAGATGGTTCTGGTCAAGGATATCGAAGTGTACTCCCTGTGCGAACACCACTTGTTGCCCTTTTTCGGAAAAGCGCACGTAGCCTACATTCCCAACGGCCATATCGTCGGCCTGAGCAAAATTCCCCGCGTGGTGGATGTATTCGCCCGGCGCCTGCAAGTACAGGAGCGCCTCACCATTGATATCCGCGACATCATCCAGGAAACCCTCAAACCGCTGGGGGTGGCCGTGGTCATCGAAGCCCGCCACATGTGCATGATGATGCGCGGCGTGCAAAAACAAAACAGCGTCACCACCACCTCGGCGTTCACGGGAGAGTTCCGAAACGCCGAAACCCGGGGCGAATTCCTCCGGTTGATCAGTTCTACCCTCCATTGACTTTTACCTGTTGATCCTTGCGGTTTTCTCTGCTAATACTGGGCTGTATAGCCGCGTGGACAGCAACTGTCCAACACGACCCGTTTTTCTGGGATACGGTGCAGCTCGGCAGTAAGCACGCCCACCATTTTTATGAAAACGGGCTCCGCTGGACCCCGCTGCCCGCCGCAATAGACAGTGGCCACCCCCCAATTTTCGGGTACTACCTCGCCGTAGTGTGGACGCTCTTCGGCAAAACCCTGCCCGTCAGCCACTGGGCGATGTTCCCCTTCCTCTCCGGCATTGCGCTGCTGCTGTATCGGCTGGGGGGGATTCTCACCGCAGAAACACGGGATGCAACTGCGAAAACGCACGTTTGGGCACTTGGCCTGGTGCTCCTGGTTTTTTCCGACCCTGTTCTGGCAGGCCAAAGCGCCCTGATCGCCCCCGACATCCCCTTGGCGTTTTTCTTCCTTCTGTCTGTTTGGGCGTTCTTCCGCGAACGGCCCGTATGGGCCATGATCGGTATCCTGGGCCTTTGCGCCATCAGTACGCGCGGCATGATGACCACGGCAGGGCTATTTATCTGGCAAGTTTTTGCACACGGAACAGCCGGCCGCCGCTTGCCCGCACTGGTACGCACGAGCCTGGTTTTTCTGCCTGGGGTAGCCTTTGCCGCCGGGTTCCTGTGGTGGCACCACCAGGCAACCGGCTGGACGGGGTTCCACGCCGGCTCGCCCTGGGCCCCCGCATTCGAGACCGCCACAGGGCGCGATTTTTTGAAAAATATCCTGGTGCTGGGCTGGCGCTGGACGGACCTTGGGCGCTTTGTAGAATGGGGCGTACTGCTATTTCTTGTTATCGCAAACACGCAGAAACGCAGAGATGCTATTATTGAAGGAAAAAAGCCTCTGCGTCTCCGCGTCTCTGCGGTTATCCCTCGCGTCCTGGCGATAAACAAACATGATGCCTTGGCGCCGACCCTGGCTCTGCTATTCGCCTGCCTCGTTTTTTTCCTCTCCCCTTCCGCGCTGCTGTATCAAAACCTCTCCGCACACCGCTATTTTCTGCCGGGGTTTCTGGCCCTGCACCTGTTGGTTTTCTACCTGCTGTACACCGCCAACCTGACACTTCGACTCAAAAAAGTATTGTTTTTCGCACTTTTGATCGGTCTCGGCACGGGCAATTGCTGGATATACCCGCGCGGAATTTCCATGGACTGGGATGCCACGCTGGCACACCGCCCCTACCACAGGCTTCGGGCCGATATGCTGTATTTTATTGAACAAGAAAAAATCCCCCTCTCAGGCATCGGAACGGCGTTTCCCAACGTCAATACCGGCGAGCACCTGCTGCTCAACGGCGATACGCGTAAATTTGCCGAAAAAGACTTCCTGCAAAACCGCTACATGCTGGCTTCCAATGTTTTCAATGATTTTAACGAAACCGACTACACTATTTTGAACCGGGAATGGACCCTCCTCAAACGCCTGGAACAGCGCGGTGTTTGGCTGGAACTGTACCGGAAACCATGACCGCCGCCGCCGCTTCCAACAACACTTTATGCCCCGTCAAACTACCCAAAATGTTTGGGGCATGCAAAACCAAAGCCCCGTATCTTTTTTTTGCTGGCAGGAAAAAATCTAAATTGCCGCGCTATTGCTAAAACGTATCTTCAACCTACTGCCCAAACCGTACATGGCACCAATCCTTCGTTACCTCCCGACCCTCCTAATAGCCTTATTCTCAATCTTTAATCTCCACGCACAGGACTGTACCGCCGCGATAAAAGAGAACAAAAAAATTTCCGGTATCCAAATCGTCCGCACCGACAACATTACAATCGTGGTGCGCGGCGGCTACAGCTACAGCCTCACCTTTTTCACCGACGAAAAAGGTATTTACGCCCGCATGACCTCCACCGGCGGCACCGAGTTCAATCAGGACGACCAGGTTGTTTTTATTGATTTCACCGGTAAAGAGCGCATCTACAAGTTTATCTCCCTCGGAGAGGTAGTGCCCGGCAACGTGCCCACCCACCGCAACAATCTGCAACTGGACCTCGACGCTATCCAATGGCTGGCCAGCACGACCATCACCGACATCCATTTTATCAACTTCGTCGAGCGCCAGAAATACAAGTTCACGGTCAACCCAAATCGCCAGACCGAGTTCCGAAACTTGTGCAACTGCTTTAATAATTCGCTGGAAATCACCTCCGTAAAAAACACGCCAGGCGCCGAAATCGAACGAAAACCCCGCCCAGGAACTACCGAAACCGCCGAAACGCCCGCCAAACCAGGCGCTGCAACACCCGCTAAACCAGCGGCTGGCGGCCCTGCCAAACCGGGCAAAACCAGCACAGCCGCTGTCAGCGACGACGAAGTAACCAACTTGCGCAGCGAACTGGAAAAAACGAAAGAGACCATCCGCGCCGAAATCAAGGCTGAAAAAGAAAAAGGCGAAGCCATCAAGTCACAGCTACAACAGGAGGTGGCCTCCGCCCGGGAAGCCGCCAACCAGAAAAAACTCGAGTATGCCAACGAAGTGCTCGAAGCCCGCAAAACCAGCCTCGCCGAAATCGAAAAAAGCAAGGCCGAGACCCAGAGTATCATCACCGAAAATCGCCTCAAGGCCGACTCCGTGGTTGCCCGTATCAACCTGAACGTGGAGGAGGAACGCCGCAAAGCCGGCGAAGACATTCAAAAAGCCCGCCTGGCCTCTGCCGAGGAAATCCAGAAAGCGCGTGATAATGCCGCTACAGAACTCACCAAAATCAAGGAACGCCTCGACCAGGCCAAACTCCAGTACGCCGACGAAGTATCTACCGCTCGCGGAAACGCCGAGGATGAGCTCAAGCGCATCCGCGACGAGAATGCCCGCACGATCACCGAGGCGCGTCAAAAAGCCGAACAGGAAAAAGGCAAAACCGCAGAGGATGTACAAGGCACCAAAAGAACCGCCGGTGAAGAAATCCTGAAAATTCGGGAAGAAACCGCCAATGAGGTGGCCAAAATGCGCGAAAACTCCGTACTGGAAAAACAACGCCTTGCCAACGAAGTCTCCGAATCGCGCCGCAAAGCCGCCGAAGAAAAAGCGCTTCTGGAACAAAACAATGCCTCCGAAGTGGCCGACCTTCGGGAAAGCGTAGCCAGACAAAAAGAATCCAGCGCACTCGAAGTTGCAGAAGCCAAAAAACGCGCCGCCAACGAAATCGAGCAAATCCGGAAAGACGTTCAATTCCAGCTGGAAAAGGCCGAAACCGATAAGTTGAACATCGCCAAAGACGTGGCCGAAAGCCGCCAGCGCGCCGCCCAAAGCGTCCAGCAAGTACAGGACGAGGCCACCAAAGCTATTGCCGATGCGCAGGCCCGCGCCCAGGCGCAGCGCGACTCCATTGCCACTACGGTACTAACGGCTCGCCAGCGCGCCGCCGAGGAAATTCTCAAAATTCAGGAAGAATTGGCCAAAACCGTCGCCGCCGCCAAAGAGAAAGAAGCCAAAATACGGCAGGAAAGCGCCGATGAGGTACTGAAAGCCCGCGAACGCAGCCAGCAGGAGATTACAAAAGCTCAGGAAGAAGCCCGCAACAAGGTACTGGCGGCCAATTCCAACGCCGACCAGGCCCAAAAGAAATACGCCGAAGAGGTGAACTCCTCCAAACAAACTGCCGAGCAACGCATGGTGCAAATCCAGGCGGAAGCCGCAGCCACCATCGCCGAGGCAAAGAAAAAACAGCAGGAAACCACCTCCGCATCGGCGCAGGAGGTTGTCTCCTCTCGCGAAAAAGCTGCCGCCGAGATCGCTGCCGCCAAGGAGCGCGCAGCCAAAGAGATCGCCGCCGCCAAGGAAGCCCAGGTGCGCGCGCAGCAAGAAGCCGCCAATACCGCCGCCGAGGCCAAGCGCCAAAGCGCACAAACCATCGCCGCCATCCGCACCGCCGAAGCCGACAGCATCCGCATGTCCCGCGAAAACGCCGCCCAGGAGCGCCAGCGCCTCGCCTCCGAGCTTGCCACAGCCCGCGAACGCGCCGCCCAGGAGGTAGCCAAAACCAATCAGGAAGCCGCTGAAGAAGTCAAAACCGCCAAGGAAACAGCCGCCCGCGCCCGCCAGGAAAGTGTCGAAAGCGTCGCCAAATCCCGGGAGGAATCTGCCGGCGAGATCGCCAAAATCAAGGAAACATCCGCCCGTGAAGTGGCCGCAACCAAACAACAAGCCCTCGAAGCCGTAGCCTTGGCCAAAAAAGAATCGGACGACAAAAAAGCCGCCTTCGCCAAGGAAGTCTCCGATGCGCAGGAACGCTCGCGCAAGGAAATGGAAGAGGTGCGCAACCAGGCCGCCGCCGAGGTGTCAACAGCCCGCAAAGAGGCGGAACAAAAACGCCAACTGTACGCCGCCGAAATCGAACAGGCGCGCAAACGCGCTGCTGAAGAAGCCGCCAGCGCACAAAAGGAAGCCACGGAGTCCGTTTATGCCGCCAAACAGGCAGCAGCAGCCAGCATCGCCGAAACCAAAGCCGATGAGGCCAAACACATCGCCACCATCAAGGCGGAAGGCGCCGCCGAAATCGCCAAAAGCAAAGCGGACGTGGCTGAAAAAATCCGGGAAGAGCAACAAAAACTGACGCAAAAACAGCAGGAACTCACGCAAGCCCAGCAGCAACTCAGCACCGTAAAGGCCGATATTGAAAAGGCGAAAGCCGAGTTGCAACGCCTGCAAGAAGAAGCAAAAAAGAAGCGGGACAACGAATAATCGTTGCCCCGCTCCTGCTATAGACTTTCCAGGTTTTCAAACCTGGAAAGTCTATCTACGGTAAAAATTTATCCAGTACATTATCCGCCAGCGCTTCCACCGGCAAATTTTCCTCCAGGTATAATATGGGGACTTGGCATTCAGTCTCCAGCCATGCCGTTTCGGCTGCCCGACCCCGCCATTGCGTCGCCGCCGACTGGTCGTATCCTTCCGCCCACAACATAAATTTTTCAAAAACGCCGTGCAAGTCGCCGCCCGGCGCCAGCCGTTCCGCGCCGTATCGGGCAGTTTCCCGCTCCCGGATGCGGGCCAGCCGCAGCGGTGCGGGCAGCCAACGATACACCACGGCATCGAAGCGGCTCAACAACGGATCGCCCCACCCAAGCAGCGCTCCGGACACCACAAAGGATGATTCCCGATCCAGATCAGCCGTCAATAACCGCAGGCGGTGCTCCGGGTTTCGCTTGCGCCGGTACGGCAGCGCATCATCCGTGAACCAGTAGTAGTCGTCGGTATCAAAACAACTACAACCCAGCCGGGCGGCGACCGCCCGGCCGAGTGTAGTTACCCCGGCGCCTGGTGCGCCGAATATGTTGATCCGTAAAGCCACTTTTGATATTTACTTGAATACCGCGTGTTTACCGCTTACCGGCTTTCACAGCTTTGGTCGGTACACTTTGTTTGCCCTCTGCGCGCAGTTGAATCAGGTACACGCCTTCGGGTAGTTCTTCGCCAAAGCGCACCGTTCCGTTGTCGGCGCCGAGCGGTTTGGTCAGCATCAACTGCCCCAGCAGGTTGCGCACTTCGAGTGTGGCATTTTTGGCATTCGGCCAGTTGTACTGTACCGAAAAGTCCGTCGTCGTAGGGTTTGGTGCGAGCATTATTGACACTGTCTGTTCCGACTCAAAAACCGACACAAGACCAGGCACCACTTCGAATACGTCCACTCCGGCTTCCACGAGGTGGCCGGGGTTGTCGTCGTAGGCGACAAACAGCACACGCATGTTGTCCGTCAACGGGAGGAAGTTTTTCAGTGGAATTTCGCCGGAATAGCGCCAGGCGCTGGCCGAAACGCTCTCCGTGAGTACCGTGACGGTTTGCGGACCATTGGTCACGCGTACCTCGAACCGGTCGTTGGGGTTGCCGTCTCCACCGGAGTTGAAAAACCAGTAGTTGAATTTTAACACGGCGTCAGCGTAGGCAGCCAACTGCATCACCGGGGAAGCGAGGGTCACGTTGCCGTTGTCCACATCATCGGTGCCGGCCTGCCCGCCACCGTTTCCGGTCACATAGCATTGCTCGTTGTTGTCGGAATTCACGTCGTTGCCCGGGTTGCTGGCGTTGTTTTGAAAAACGGTTCCCTCCGGCACGCCAAGTTCCCAGAAGCCCGCCGATCCAGTAGCTGTTTTGCTCCAGCCGAGGTCGAGCTCAAAGTCGTCGTAGTAGGCCGGTTCAAGCGGAATAGTCACGAGTCCGTCGCTGCCGATCGTCACGTCGACCACCCGGTAGCCCCAGGTGCCGGCGCGGTAAGCGCCGCCGCCCATGCAGGCGATATCAAACGTACCATCGGTGTTGGTTTGCCGCTGGTATGTCTGTGTAGGGCCTGCCAGTGTGATCGTTTTGTTGGCCAAAATGGCTCCGGATGCCTGGTTCAGCGCTTTGCCGGTTACATCAAAAGCAGACGTGGGCTCCAACGTCATGTTCAGATCAACAACTTGCCCGGGCACAAGCACCACGTCAAACGTTTGGGCAACAAAACCCGGCTTGCTGACGGTAACGGAGAAATTACCCGCCTGGGCTTGTCCGGTTTTGAAGGTGCCGTCATTTTTGGTAAGTTTAGCCGGTGCTACGCCGAAACCGTTGATTGCAATTTCAGCGCCGGCCAGAGGCGCTCCGGTACAACCGTCGAGAATACGCCCTTCGAGGTAGCAAGCGCGCTGGTAAACAGGACTCAGCACAAAAAGTCGCCCTGTTCCACCATTGGTATTGGGGATATTGGTGGCTAGTATATTGCCGGAAGGCAAATAGGGGTACACGCCCCAGCAGCCATCGAAAGAAGGTCCCGTACCAGAGGGCCAGGTATCGTATTGGCCTACCATGACGAGGTTGTCGGGTTTGTGTGCGTCCACGATATTGAATCCGTCGGTGTACCAGGACGTGATGGCCCAGTCGTTGAGGATGTGGGTATTGTGCCCAATCGAGCCGTTGCCGTCGTTGGTGGAAAAGCGGTCGAGTTCGCGGATATCGCCGGGGTCGCTCACGTCGTAGGCCGTGAGGAAAGAAGGAATGCGCTCGTCGGTGGTGAGCACCGTCTTGCGGTCGCTGAGCATCCAGGAGTTATGCGCAAACCGGGCGGGTGTTTCCACCGTACCGAGCACAATGGGGTTGGCTTTGTCGCGCATATCCACCACCGACATCAGGCCGGCGTTGATGTGGCAGGCGTAGAGGGTATCGTTGTCCACGTACCCGTCGTGGATATAGCCGAGTTGGTCAAACTTACCCACGTACACCGGGTTGTACGGGTCGGCATTCAAGTCGTGCACGCGGGCACTGCTGAAGTTGCCGCCGTAGGTGTACAGGTAGCCCGTGGTCTCATCAATGTGCAGGGCATGAATGGCACCCAGTTCGCCGGCTATTTCGCCGGTGCCCGTGTAGTTGTGGTAGTCCAGATTGGCACTGGGCAGTTTGCTCATGTCCACGATTTGTACGCCGCCACCGCCCTCGGACGTGATATAGGCATAGTGGCTGTACACTTTGATTTCTTTCCACAGGTTATTCGGACCGGGTATCTGGACGATCTCCACAGGGTTTGCAGGATCCGTAACATTCACGATAGACAGCCCTTTGGAAGCGCCCACGAGCGCATATTCCTGACCGTTTTGGGCGTAGCCGCAGATGTTGGCCAGGGTTTGTCCGGGGTAATCGAACGTGCCGCGCAATTGAATGTTAAAATCCTGGGCAACAAGGGGCAGGGCGCCGATCAAAAGGACGACCGGCACAAATAATTTCAGTAGTTGTTTCATGAAAATGACGGGAACAAATGTTTGGTGAGCAATAACGCAAAAGAAAACGAGCGGCGAAGGTACACCTACCTAAAACAGTATCCGACCGCTTAGGGCATTGAATTACCCGCTCATCTCAGCCACTGGGCGACAATTGGCACATAAAATATCCCCTAACCCCCGCTCACCGCGTCGCCACCCGATTTGAAAAATACGCGAACAAGCAGGCCGTCCAAAACGAGAACAGGGAATACACCAGAGCCGGCTTGACCATTTCCTGATTACCGAGCATGACACTGGCGATGAGGAACGCGAGGGTAGTATTTTGCACGCCGCACTCCAGGGCTGCCGTCAGACGGGAAGGATGAGGCTCCTTCATGTAGCGCAGGAAAAAATAGCCGGCGAACAGGCAACACGCGTTTTGGATCAGTGCTACCGGCGTGATGCGCACAAAGTCGGCCCATTCCAGTCCGGCGCCGCCCTGGCTTTCACTGGCAAACATTTTCACCAAAAATACAACGGCCAGCAGCACCAGCATGATGTACTTGGCCGGTTTGCTGATCAACTGAGCATAGTAGGGATAGTAATGCCGGAAGGCAATGCCAATGGAAGCCGGGATGATGGTAATGAAGAAAACCTGCTCCACCGTGTCCCAAAAAGGCAGATGCAAGTCGGTTTCCCTGCCCATAAATACGTGCAGGGCGAAGTTGACCACCAGCGGAATCGAGAACAGCGCGAGCACGCTGTTGATGGAAGTAAGCGACAAGGACAGTGCCACATTACCCCGCCAGAGGTAGGTCAAAAAACCGGATGTAGCCCCGCCGGGGCTGGCGCTTAAAATGAGAAAACCCACTTTGAGGGCTGCCGGCAAGGGGGCAATCAGATTGATCACCATGGCGATAACCGGTAGTCCCAGCATTTGTATGCCCAAGGCCGCAAAAAAAGCCCGCGGATACCGCACAACCCGCGCAAAGTCGCCAAATGTAAGCGACAACCCAACGCCGAACATAATTAAGCCGAGAACAACACTGACCGCAAGGTCAACTATTTGAGTAGGGGCCAAAGTGAATAGGTTCATTTATTGGGGACAAATGTATGCCATTGCCTTTTGCCTTTTGCCCTTAGTCTTTTGCAATCTTGCCTTTCGCTCTTTTATCGCACAAACACCACCTCGCCCGGCGCCACACCAGCCGGAAATGCCCCCATCCGCTCGCCGGTCGGTTTATACACCACCACTTCGCCGGCTGAACTAAAATCTTTGGCATCGGTGCAGTACAGGTAGCCGGTGGCCGGGTCGCAACCCAGCCCGTATGCCGTTTGGTCAAACCGAGCCGAGAGCCCGTCTTTATCCAGCGCATAAATTTTGCCGCCTGCGGCGAAAAAAAGCGTCTGGCCATCCGGAGCGGCTACGAGGTCGTCGCCGTATGCGGGAATAGTATAACTGATGCCGGCGGCGACAGCCGTGGCGCCCACCCATCCGGCGGGGTTGGCATCCAGATAATTGCCCCGGCAATGCACGACCGTGTACGGCCCGAACGGCCCAACGGCAAACGGCGCCACGGCCAACGATCCCGGGTTTTTGCCCGGCACGGCAAGTCGGCTCAATTCGGCCGTATTGTTCAGGTTCAGAATAGATACGGTGGAGTCCACGCCAAAGCCGCCGGAATTGGCCACTACAATCAAGCCATCGGACTGGCGGATCATCTTGTCCGGCCCTTTCCCGGTGGTTATGGCTTGTACAATCTGGAGCGTATTCAGGTCCACTTTGAGGACACCGCCCGTCAGCCCGTCGGCGCCCCACTGGCTGATGAGCGCCTGGTTATTGTCCAGCGGCAACAGGAACCGCGGCAGTGCCAGTCCCCCGATGGTGTCTACATATTTGAACGTGACGGCATCCACCACATAGACTTTATTGGCGCCATTGACCACGATGTAGCCTTTGCCATTGTGCAAGGTGAGCGACTGTACGAACTGGCCCAGCACCGCGCCGCCGTTGGCCTGCGCAAAAACATCCTGCACAGTTTCACCTGTTTCGGGGTTGTGCCAGGTGATGCTGCCCGTGCCACCGAAGGGACCTTCGTTCACCACAAAAACGCCCGAGGTGTAGTTGCCGGCGCCGGCGGGGCCATCGTCTTTTTTGCAGGATTGCAGGCCAAGCAGGCCACAGAGGAGGAGGATAATAATGTGTTTGACTTTCATTTTAAAAAAGGTAAAAACGTGAAAATGAAAGGCAAACGGGAGAAAAGGAAGGTTTGGGACGCAGCCAACCCGCACGAAAGGCGCGAAATTGTCAACGACCTGTACCAACCGGCTTTCGCCCGAAGCCCGGTGAAAAAAATAGAGTCGTTGGCAGGTCTTCTGGCTCGTTTCCGGTGCGGGCGCCTTCCCATTCCTTGCGGAAAAGTGGCGTATTGCCCGACCGTTGAGTCTGGTTTGTGTTTCGTTATTACAAACAGCACTCGAAACTTACAGCAGCGGGGACTGCCCCGGATTTGCACCGGGTTCCCTTTTCATCCGCCCGGCAGGCCAGGCGGAACCAAAGACTATGTTTTAGGTGGATTGGGGTTTAGATGGGTTGGTGCGCGGATCAGACAATACTTTTTGCTGCCTGGGCGACATGCTTTTTGTTGTGCTGCACCAAAAATTCCAGCAGGTTGCCGAGGGTGTAGCGTGCAAACCACGCGTTGACTTTGCGGACGGTCGGGCGGTTCAAATCAACTTTCCGGGCTTCCTGGAGGATGCGCAGCAGTTGTTCGCAGTTGATGATGAACGCTTTGAGTACATGCTGCTCCAATGGCAAATTCAGGAAATTGTAGCGCTTGGCAGTTTTGTAGGCCTTGCCGTTGGCAGCATCGGCGCGGCGCAGCAGGCGGCGGCCACGGGCAGTGTAGCGCACCTCGGGAGCCGGCGCCCAGCGGCGTGCTTTGGCGAGGTGAATGGCGCGGTGGAGGCGCGGAATGTAGTCGTCCGTGTAGCGGTTGAGGTGCGCCACGCACTCCAAAATATTCCAGGATTCGGGGCTGGAGCGCTGGCGAAGGGCTTCTACGGGTAGTCCAACGAGTTTTTCACGCACTACAGCCAGCACGGCACGCAGGTCGGTTTCTAATTGGTCAAGCAGTTCTTGTTGTGTCATGCGATTGGCAGGCGATTGGGTACCAGGTACTGGAATAAGGGCGCCAAAGGTACAAGCGTTTCCGAACCCGACACCTAATTCTCAATTCCTAATTCCCAATCGCCGGATTTACCCGACCTTTGCGCCGTTAAAATTTAAAGATGAAAACCAAGACACTTCGCAAGGACAAGGTTAATGTCATTACCCTCGGCTGTTCCAAAAATCTGGTGGACAGTGAAAACCTCATCACGCAGTTGCGCGGCAACGACTATGAGGTCACCCACGAGCGCGACGACGCCAAGGCCAATATCGTGATTATCAATACCTGCGGGTTTATTGACCTGGCTAAACAGGAAAGTATTGATACCATCGTGGAGCATGCCGCTCTGAAAAGCGCCGGCCAGATTGAAAAACTGTACGTCACGGGCTGCCTGTCCCAGCGCTACAAAGACGACCTCGAACAGGAAATTCCAGAGGTGGACGCCTATTTCGGCACCCTCGAACTGCCCGCTCTGCTGGCCCGCCTGGATGCCGACTACAAGTACGAACTGCTCGGCGAACGCCAGATCACTACCCTACCCCACTACGCTTACCTGAAAATTTCCGAAGGTTGCAGCCGCACTTGTGCCTTCTGCGCCATCCCGCTCATGCGCGGGCTGCACATCAGCCGCCCTGTGGAGGAACTCGTGCTGGAGGCGCGCAACCTCGCCCGCCGCGGGGTGAAAGAACTGATGCTCATTGCGCAGGAACTGACCTACTACGGCCTCGACCTGTACAAAAAGCGCGAACTGCCCCGGCTGCTGCACGCCCTGGCCGACGTGGAAGGCATCGAATGGATCCGCCTGCACTACGCCTACCCGAGCAAGTTTCCGCTGGAAATTCTCGACGTCATGGCCGAGCGCCCCGAAATCTGCAACTACCTCGACATGCCCCTCCAGCACGCCAGCGACCCCGTGCTCGCTGCCATGCGCCGCCAGATCACCCGCGACGAGACGCGCCTGCTGCTCGATCAAATCCGAAATAAAATTCCCGATATCGCCCTGCGCACCACGTTCCTCGTAGGCCACCCCGGCGAAACGGAAGCCGATTTCGACACCCTGTTCGACTTTGTGCAGGAGCAACGGTTCGAGCGCGTTGGAGTGTTCCAGTATTCCCACGAAGAGAGCACCCGCGCCTACGAAATGCCCGACGACGTGCCCGCCGAGGTGAAAGCCGAGCGCGCACAGCGCCTCATGGATGCCCAGCAGGAAATTTCTTTGGAAAAAAACGAAGCCAAGGTGGGTCGGGTGTTCAAAACCCTGTTCGACCGCAAAGAGGGCCGCTACTTTGTTGGCCGCACCGAAGCCGACTCGCCCGAAGTGGACAACGAAGTGCTCGTGGATGCCAAAACCAACTACGTGCGCATCGGCGATTTTGCCAATGTGCGCATCACCGGCGCCGAAGAGTTCGACCTCTACGGAGAGATTCCCAAGCTCTAAAACACTGCTCGAGCCAGCAACACCGCCAGCAAAAGCCCGATCAGTACAGCCAAAAACGTCAGGGCGCGATTGTCTGCTTTTTCATCCTGCGGGTCTTCGGTATCTATGGCCGCCTCGGCCAGCAGTACCCGGGCGCGGTCCACATCCTGCGGGCGCACATGCAGCCGGACAAGCAACTGCAAATGCGGAAGCAGGGACTGCGACGTGCTATTAGCCAAAAAGCAGGGAATTCCTTCGGCGCGCAAGCGGGCGGCAGCCACATCCGCCTCCATGGCCGAATAGAACTTTGCCACCACTTCGCCGGAATTTTCCTCAAAGTAGGGGCTTTCGCCAAAATCGAAATCGTCCAGAATGTCGTTGCGCTGCATGCAGCAAAACTAAGCATCGTGTCTGCCTTTTTTAGCAGGATGGGAATATTTTTCCCGCAGCATGGCGCAAGTCCAATACTTTAGCGTCTCATTTTTTCACCAAACCGATATATTTTACATGAAAATCTACCACACGCTTAGCCTGGTTTTTGCCCTCATTGTCGCCCTGTCCTGGGCTGGATGCGGAAAGGACGACAAAAACCCCGACTACATCTCCGAGGCCAATTGCACCGCCGTGGATGCCAACACGAACACCTATGCACTCGCCATCAAATCCATTATGGACAACAGTTGCGCGCTCGGCGGCTGCCACGATGCCGGCACCAAATCCCAGGGAGTTGACTTGTCCACGTACGCCGGCACCAAAACCGCCTTCCAAACGCAAGACCTTCTCTGCTCGGTGAACCACGGCAGCGACTGCGAGCCCATGCCCAAAGGCGGCACCAAACTGTCGGCTGCTGTTCTGGACCGCCTCGCCTGCTGGGCGAAAAACGGGTACGCACAGTAACAGTTTTGAGTTTCGAGTTTTGAGTTTTGAGTTTTCACCAGGCGGCCGCATGTGGAGCCGCTTGGTGAAAACACCAAAAATACAGAGGCACCTAAATAGTATTTTCTCATACGAAATACCAACTCTGCTATGCGCAACTATAAAACATGGTGGTGGACGGCCGTTGTTTTTCAATGGATTACTGCCTCCTTTTACCCTTTCAGTTTACTGATAGACGCAAAACCGGCCAATGAAACAGAAAAACAGCTGTTCAATTTGATGCAAAATTACCCGTACAACATGGGCGGTATGGAAGTCACCATGCAAAATTTGTTCACCGCACTGGGCGCATGTTTTTCCTTGCTCTACTTCTTTGGCGCCATACTCAACTACCGTCTTTTGCAACGCGGTGCGGACGAAACCTTGTTGCGCGTTGTGCTCCAGACCAACCTCCTGATTTTCGGAATATGCTTCGCCGTCATGGCTACTCGGACCTACCCTGCACCCATCATTTTGACCGGGCTGGTTTTCCTGTTTTTAACCGTTGCAATACTCCTGATACCAAAATTGCGGCCTGCATAGGCGCCTCGCAGTATACATCGCTTCCCTTTCGCCCTGCTTGGTGTTTTCACCAAGCAGCCTCGCGTAGAACCGCTTGGTGAAAACACCAAGCAGGGCGAAGGGATGACAAACGTAGCGTACCCAGAATATGCGAAGGGCGTGCTCGGCGGTACCGAGGTCGTTGTCAATTTTGATGCGTTTACCCCGCCCATCTCCCCCCCTCCCAAAATAAACTTCCTATTTTCGCCCCCCGAAAATCATCCGCACCACACACATGACTCGACTACTGTACCCGCTCTCCTTCCTCCTCCTGACCACCACCCTCTCTGCTCAAACCGACAAAAAAAAATGGGACGTCGCCGCTCCGGAAGGGCTCCCGTACACCGACGTGGCATTCGCCCTCACCGAGGGCACCTGGATGAACCTCGACGTGAGTCCCGACGGCAAAACCATTGCTTTTGATTTGCTCGGCGACATCTACACCATGCCCACCAGCGGCGGCGATGCTACCTGTGTGCGCTCCGGCATCGCCTGGGAGGTGCAGCCCCGCTTTTCGCCCGACGGCAAACAAATCCTGTTCACCAGCGACGCCGGCGGCGGCGACAACATCTGGGTCATGAACACCGACGGCGCCAAACCCCGGCAGGTGACTACCGAGAGTTTCCGCCTGCTCAACAACCCCGCCTGGATGCCCGACGGCCAGTACTTCGTGGCCCGCAAACACTTCACCAGCGGCCGATCCCTCGGCGCGGGCGAAATGTGGCTTTACCACCTCGCCGGCGGCGAAGGTATCCAGCTCACCAAACGCAAAAACGACCAGCAGGACGTGAATGAACCTTCCGTCAGTCCCGACGGACGCTACATTTATTTCAGCGAAGACCTGTACGGCGGCGGATTTTTCCAGTACAACAAAGACCCGCTCAAACAAATTTTTGCCGTCCGCCGCTACGACCGGCAGGAAGGTAAAATCGAAAACATTACCGGCGGCTCCGGCGGCGCATTTCGGCCCCAAATCAGCCCCGACGGCGCCTGGCTCGCCTTCTTGCGCCGGGTGGATACCAAAACCACGCTCTTTGTGCGCGACCTCGCATCGGGCGAAGAATTCCCCATCTTCGACGGCCTCGACAAAGACCAGCAGGAAGCCTGGACGATCTTCGGCGTATATCCCGGCTTCGCGTGGATGCCGTTCAATAGTCTGACCGACCGCAGCATCGTCATCTGGGCGGGCGGCAAAATCCGGCAAATCAACTTCAACCTGACCCGCCTCAGCGACCGCACCGCCGTTTCCTCTAAGGAAATCCCCTTCCGCTGCGCCGTGAAGACCAAGGTGGCCGAAACCGTGCGTTTCGAAAACAAGGTGTTTCAGCCGGAATTCAATGCCCGCGCCATCCGCCACGCCGTCACCAGCCCCGACGGCAAAACGCTCGTGTTCAATGCCGCCGGCAAATTGTACAAAAAAGCCCTGCCCGACGGCACACCCGAACTGCTGGTACAGACCAAATACGGCCGGAGCAATTTTGGCCGCACGGAAGTCACCGACCCGGAAATGCTCGAATTCGAGCCGTGTTTTACGCCCAACGGGCGCACCGTTTTGTTTGTCACCTGGAACGATGCGTACGGCGGCGGCCTCTGGAAGGTTAATTTGTCCGGCGGCAAACCCGAACAACTGCCCGTTACCGGCGGCATCGTCCGCACCCCGGCGTTTTCGCCCGACGGCAAAAGAATTACCTTCCGTTTTCAGGACGGCGACGACGAACTCGGCCTGTCCAAAGTGGAAAAAACCGGTATTTACTATTTCGACATCAACGGCCAATTCAAACTGAACTTTGTCACCGACCAGGGCGAAAACCCTCGATTCAGCCCCGACGGCAACCGCATCCTCGTCAATACCGGCGGCTACCTGTTCGGCGCTCTGGACAAAAAACTTGTCTCCTTCGACCTCAACGGCCAGGACCGCCGCGAACTGTTCAAAAGCAAATACACCAACCAGTGGGCGCCTTCGCCCGACGGCAAGTGGCTCGCCTTCACCGAACTGCACAAAGGCTACGTGTGCGCCATGCCTGCTCCCGGCCAAACCGTTGACCTGAGCGCCGAAACCAAGGCGTTCCCCGTCAGCCAGATCGCCAAAGACGCCGGGTACAACCTGCACTGGAGCGCCGACGGCAAAAGGGTGCACTACACCCTCGGCGACGAGTACTTCTCCATTGACCTCACCAACCGCTTCACGTTCCTGCCCGGCGCGCCAGACAGCCTGCCGGCCCTGCCCGAAACCGGACAAAAAATAGGCCTCACCCTGCAAACCGACGCCCCGGAAGGAACCCTCGTGTTCCAAAACGCCCGCATCATCACCATGGAAGGCGACCGCGTGCTCGAAAACGGCGTGCTGGTGGTGCAGAACAACAAGATCGTATTCGTCGGCAGCGCAGCAGACTACAAACGCGACGCGGCATCCAACACCCAAAATCCAAAACTAATAGACTGCCGCGGCAAAACCATCCTGCCCGGCTTCGTGGATGTGCACGCGCACACCGGCAATTTCCGCTACGGCCTCAATCCGCAAAAACAGTGGGAATACTACGCCAACTTAGCCTACGGCGTAACCACCATGCACGACCCTTCGGTGAACTCCGAGATGGCGTTTTCCAATGCCGAAATGCTCCAGTCGGGCCGCATGACAGGGCCGCGTCTGTTCAGCACCGGCACTATCCTGTATGGCGCCGACGGCGATTTCAAAGCGCCCATCAACAGCCTCGACGATGCGCGCAGCACCCTACGTCGCACCAAAGCCTGGGGCGCTTTTTCGGTGAAAAGCTACAACCAGCCGCGCCGCGACCAGCGCCAGCAGGTCATCGCCGCCGCCCGCGAGCTGAAGATGGAAGTGGTGCCGGAAGGTGGTTCGTTCTTTTACCACAACCTCACCCAGATGGTGGACGGCCACACGAGCGTGGAGCACAACCTGCCCGTGGCCAAAATCTACGACGACGTCATCCAGCTTTGGAGCAAAACCAAAACCCACAACACGCCTACCCTGATCGTGTGCTACGGCGCCGTGAGCGGGGAGTACTATTTTTATCAAAAAGAGGACATCTGGAAAAAAACGCGCTTGCTGAATTTTACCCCGCGCCACATCCTCGACGAGCGGGCGCGGCACCGCACCATGATCCCCGAGGAGGAGTACGAAAACGGCCACATCCTCGTGAGCAAGCAACTCAAAAAAATGCAGGATGCGGGCATCAACATCAACCTTGGTTCGCACGGACAATTGCAGGGACTCGGCGCCCACTGGGAGCTCTGGATGCTGGCCCAAGGCGGCATGACCAACCTGCAGGCCCTGCGCTGCGCAACGCTGAACGGCGCCAAACACCTCGGGATGGACAAAGAAATCGGCTCTCTCGCCCCCGGCAAACTCGCCGACCTGATCGTGCTGGACAAAAACCCGCTGGAAAACATCCGCCACACCGAAGCCATCCGCTACGTCATGGTGAACGGCCGCCTGTACGACGCCGACACCCTGAACGAAACGGGCAACTACGACCGCAAACGCGACAAATTCTGGTTCGAGATGCCGGGCAGCCAGATCAACGGTGCAGGCATGACCCACTCCTGCCAGGAGGCGAAGTGCGTGTGCGGGCATTGAGGGGGCGGTTCTTTATATAGAAATACCTAAATAATAGAGCTTGAAAAAAGAATACCAATACATCACCCTCGTGTTTTTTGGCTTTTTGGGGTTGCTCTGGTTGGAGAAACCGCTTCGGGAATACTTTGGCCTTTATTCCGACAACAGCATCCAAAATCAGTTGTTGGCAGGGGTTATTGTCCGGACAGTACTATTGGCAATACTATTGGCACTGGTGAAAAGATTCAATCTTTTGCAATTTAATGGATTGAACAAGCCCTTTTCAGTGCAAAACCCTCAAGCCCTTATCCTTTCAGTAGGCATCTTGTCCGCAGGGGCTTTCAGCAATTGGGATATTTATGTCCATGCAGACACACTGCTTTTTGTGTTATTCACACTGTCTGCGTTATTGGTCGGTCTGGTGGAAGAAATCTCGTTCAGGGGCATCCTGTTTCCATTGCTCATTCGCGTGCATACCAAAAGCCGGTACGTGTTATACACCAGTGCAGCACTGACAGCATTGATATTCGGGACCGTACATTTCATCAATCTTTTCAGAGAGCCGGACAATATCTGGGGCGTCACCCGGCAGGTTCTTTTTGCGCTTTGCATCGGCGTTTTTTTTAGCGGATTGCTCTTGCGCACAGGCAATATCATCGTTGCCAGCCTTGTACACGGGTTCGTCAATTTTGCACTGGGTCCCGGCGAACTCAAAAAAGAAATCGCAACACATACGGTTGAGCAGGTTGAACAAGGTCCCGATTGGAGTTCAATCATACCCACTACCCTGTTTTTTCTCTTCATCCTGGCCGGTGGCCTCTTTATGATCGGGCGAGTACATAAAGAAGACGTTGAGGCAAAACTTGGGCATAGTTCCCAGGCGGCGCTCCCCTAATGCCCGGAAAAAATGGCCTCACATACATTCTTCGGAAGCAATGGCAGGCCAATTTTTGCCCTTAAATCGTTGATTGTATCTTCATCGCCTTCCCAGGGGGGCAGTATTACGCTCCCATCGTACAGCACGTTGTAGTCCGTCAGGTATCGCTGCGGCTTGCCTTGTCCGAGCATGTTTTGGTCGTAGCATTTCGCGTACGCGATCCAGGGAAGTTCGCCGGCTTCGCAGGCCTGTAGCAAGACGGGGAGCCATTTCTGGTACGTGTTTATGTCGCCGGAATTGAGCAGCAGGTGAAAAGTATTGTTCACCGTACTCTCGCCAAACGCTTCCTTTTTCGGCCAACCTCTTTTGTCTAATATCGGGCTGATCATACTGAAATGTGTTTGGTATCGCTTGCGGACAGCAGCTTCGGTCGCGCCAAAAATCTCCACAGGGAAGTTATTGGCATCCGGCAGGTTGCCAGGAAGACCGTTCAGCATACTTGCCAATGGCGCTCCGGCAAGGCTACAGGCATCGAACCGAAGCGAATCTATCAAAAAAGACTCCTTTGGATATTGGAGGCTTTTGTAGGCATCACGGACTTGTTTTTCCATCAAAGCCCAGCGCTTGTCCGACCGAAGATAATCGAGTCGGGGATCGAAAAACAAGAGCATCAGCGCCCCCTTTTCCACTTTCGCGATCCATTTGCTGAGGAAGGAAAAAGCCGCTGCCCTGTTGTTGTATTCCACCTCTTGAAGGGCGTTGCGGTAGTACATCATCGGCAGTGTCAGGCTGGTTTGTCTGATTTCGGTACGGCGGTTCACTCTGCGGCCTTCTTCGGTACTATTGGGACGATATGGCGAAGTACCTGCCAAAGCAACCGTGTAGAAACGATACGCCGGGAACTGCAACACTTTAGTCAGGTACTCCTGCAACGTCTCCACACGTTTTTGCGACAAGGCGAAATTGTCATTCCCGATGCTGTCGGTATGCCCGGACAATTCAAAAACCAAATCCGGGTACTTGTTTGCAAATCTTGCGAACGTATCCAGGACGACCTTGTGCTCATTGGTCAACTCGAACGCATCGTTCTCATACAAGAGCGTTTGAATGTCCAACAAGGGTGTTACGCCAAGGGTCACGGGGTCGTAACGACTGCAATAGTAAACAGAACTGTCCAAAACAGCGGGCGCTTCCGGCATTTCAAGGACGGATACATTGTCCAAGAAATAACGCACGTCGGCATAGCCTCGCGATCTTGGCCATTGTGGGTCGGCAAAGACGCCGATCATTAGATAATTACTGGTGCATAAGGGCCTGACGCGCCATTTGACTTGGTACCACTGATCGTACACCAGTGTGTCAACGCTGATGAAGGGGATGATAAGCGGATTTCTTCCATTGAAAAATGAGAATTTTTGCGGCAACAAGGCGATGCCTAAGTGGCTTCCCCAATCCGGATCGTGCCGTTTAGCGTTTTCCACATACAGCCAAAGGCTGACTTCGTACAGCCGTCCGACGCGCATAGGCTCCGTCGTTCGGGCAGACAAATGAGACGCCCCTTCGACTCCGCCAAAAATTCCATTCGTCCCCGGGGCATAGACCATCGAAATCATTGCTTTGCCCGATTGGGGCGATACCCGGTCCATTGGACAAACCCCGCCTTTGACGTCATCTGAATTCTGTTTGTAGTCTTTGTTGCAAAGCATGCAGTGCCAGTCTCCGTTGTCCCAATGGTAAACGATCGCGCCGTATTGGCCCGACGACTGGTAACAGGACAAACATTGTTGCTCGCCATGTTCCTCAAATCCGCCATTTCGAAGGATACTTTTTTGCGCCCAAGCGAGGTGGGCGGTCATCAGACAGATCAAGCACAGGAAAAGGGGATGGATTTTCATTTTAGTGCGCCGGTGTTTCTTTGATGGCGTGTCACGGTTATCCATGACCATTCGCACGGCTAATTGTTTGGTGCGTTTGATGGGTGATTTGCTGCATCGGGTAGTTGACCGGCAGTTTTACTCTTAAAAATACCGGTTATTTGGAGTACAACAAATCCCGCAGCGCACCAAATACCCGCTCCAGCACGCGCCGGTCGTCGACACGCCCGCTCGATTTGGCTATGACCCGTATGGGCGGGTTGGCGGTGGTGAGCACCACCGGCGCTTCGACGATGTCGGGATACCGGACAAACCAGGCCAGGGCCAGCAGCACGAAAAAAAAGCCCGCCAGCACGGAGATGCCGTAGCGCATCATCCACGAGGGCGGATTGCCGAGCAGGTACTCCATCTGGGTACGCTCATTGAGGGCGATCTCCTCCGGTTGGGGCGGATTGGCGGGGTGGGACATAGTCGGATTTATTTCTGGTCTGCATATTCATTGATCGTTAATTTAACATAAGGAACCAGATTTGTTACTTTTAGGCCATGCTGCCTATATTTATTTGCAAAATCTATATTGTGCCAATTTTCTTTATTTATCCTATTCCATTGTATAAATATATTTGTTTTGTCATCTATGAGTACTGTTTTAACGTCTGAGCATTTATCTACTCCGGCATGTTGGCCATTTAAGTTATTTGAGTTATCCTTCTGAGTATTGTGAATAGATTCAAAGGCAACGACAATCCCGTTTGATGAAATAGGGATATTGTATTTTTCCAGATTAATTTTAACCAATTGGTCTCTTTTTGATTTTTTCACCTGCAATAAAATATTATCGAATAACATATCTTTTGCAGGCTTTAATGCTTCATCAACCGAATATATTCTCAAGCGGAGAAGATGTTTGGTTTCGTCACTTTGATTATTTAGGTAAACTTCAATACTTTTTATCTCCCCATGTATTTGTTCGTGGTTTGGAATGTACGTTCCGATCTCATGACTATAAGAATGTCCACAAAGGTCGGCGTAGCCTTTTATTTTTTTTCTTGGCCCCAGTACTACTTGTTTAGGTTTAAATATTTTTGATGATATCACCACCTCTTTCAAATAAAAGGTGTCGTTCAATAATACAATATGAAAATCAGATAAGTTGTCGTTTTGGCCAACGGTTATTGTTTTGTTTTTGTAGCCGATAGCAGAAATATGTAACTCTTTGATGTTGCTCGGCATAATTATTGAAAAACGCCCTAAACTATCTGAAAATGTACCTGATTTTAAAGAACCATCATAAATTGTAGCATACTGGACAGGAATGGAGTCTTTTGAGAGAATAAGCCCCTTGATAAAGACATTTTGAGATAATAATCCTATTTTTAAAAGTAAAAACAGTAAAATAATTGCTGTGTGCTTGTGCTTTGGCATGGCTCTGAATTTTAAGGAATATGGCTCTTCGTAACTCTACATAGATTGCATATTGGAAACTTTTCCTGACTATGATTATCTATTTAAAGTCACGAAGGGCCAAAACCGTGAAAACTACTTTCTTAAAAGAAGCACAGGGATATACTTTTTTAGTACGTTATGGGCATGGAACTTCCGTCTGTCCTGGTTCTGATCCCCAGTTAATCCAAAATCTATATGTTGTTTCAATATACATCTGATAGCAGGGAGCACCACCAATCCCCCCGACAATACCCAAAGGGTGGCGCCTTTTTCCCCAGAAAGGACGCCCACTCCTTTCCGGAATGGTACCGGTTTCTTCCGCGATTACAGCATCAACATAACTGGCGCCTTCCTCTTGAATTAGCAGGGCTTCGTAAGTTGCGGCATCTTCAATGGTACTCTCAAGCAAGGTCATATTGATCAAACCGGAACCATCAAGATCTTCCAGTGCATCTTCTTTAGGGTCGTTTCCTATAGCATTCAATAGTGTAGACAGCGATCCGGTAGATGTCGTATTGGCATCGTCATATAGTTCAACCAGGTCTTGAAGTGACTGTCTAAACATCTCTTCTGCTACGCTTGTACGTGCGCTTACCTTTTCTTTCACTGATTTCGCGGGTAACAGGGTTTTCTCTTCCAAGTTTTCTCGTACACAGGATTGGAGTGATAAGAGCGCCCCAAAAGTAATTAAAGCCCAAAATTTCAAATTTGTCATAACGAAGAATTTTCAATTGATAACCTACTCTCTTTTACCCTCACGCACAAAGCATCAGGCGGGTTTTCAGCATCCCCCGGCTTCCCTCCCTCCCCGCTCGCGCGAACTGCGAAAGATCAGAAAGCATCACAAATCTGCGCTCCCCCACTGCCAAAATCTGGCACTGGCGAAAAAAAGTTTAATTTTTTTCGCCGCCCTGAATGGTCAGCTGTTTTTCGCTGGTGGACTGACTATCCTTGGCGCAACAAATCCCGCAGCGCACCAAATACCCGCTCCAGCACGCGCCGGTCGTCGGTGGCGATGCGCAGGATGCCGGTCATCTCCGGGCGAAACGGGGCGGTGACCCCGGTGGAGGTGGTCAGGACGGGTAGCAGGCACACGTCCAGCTGGTAGTATTTTTCCTGGCCCTCCTGCTGCGGGAGCAGCGCCATGGTCGCAATGCGCCCTTCCAGCACGCCGTACTGCTGCGCAGGCAAGCCGTCTAATCTGATGATGGCCCGCATGC
>JBGSKO010000021.1:0-1748 GCA_041741155.1 Saprospiraceae bacterium
AGGGGCTGGGGGTGGGGCCAACGCGCGCCGCCCCCGGGGCCAATATCCGCGCCCGCACCTCCTCCCCGGCGCTCGCCCACTCAAACAGCCCCCGGTACATCGCCGCAAAACCCGTATCCAGCATATCGGGCTCCAGGTTCCACAAGCTGGCGGTGTCAAAGGGTTTAAGGTTGAATTGGCGGTAGCGCAATTGCACGGCCACGTGCCCGGCACTGAGTTCGACAATAGTGCATTTGATCACCTGATGGTCCAATACGGTGCTTTCCTCGGTTGCGGCGGGGTAGAGCACGGCGATGTCGCCCACCCGAAAATTGGCCAGCGGATTGGTTTTTTCTGTTTTTCGGAACACAATGCCCGGGTCGGGCTGGTCGGCGCGGTTTTCGGCGATTTCGAGGTGACTAAGGATGGCAAAGCCTTCCTGTTTTTCCGAAAAACTGCTGCGCCATAAGGCGGCGTTGCCGTTGAGCGCGTCGCTGTTTTCCTCCCCCACCTTGGCAAGCCACTGCTCGCGGGCAATGAACCCGGCAAAGGCGTTGAAGTATTTTTTTTCCAGCGGACTCAATTTGCCGTAGGCAGCCTCGAACACACCGAAGTCGCGGGCCAAAAAATCGCGGGAATCGGATTTGTCGGCGCGCAGGCGCTGGAGCAGCGGCACATCGAGGTCGCCTGGACGGATGCGGGCCAACAGTCGCTCAATACCCACGAGGTGGTTGCGTACTTGCAGGGCCTCCCACTGCTCGGGCGCCACAGTGGGGGCAAAACGCAGGGCTTGCACATCGGCGCCGGAATACAGGATGTACTTGGCCGGGTCGGTGGCGGGGCCGAACACCGAGCGCACGAGCAGGTCGTAGAGGAGGGTTTGGGTGAAATGGCTGCGCGAAATGCCGTAGCTGTTGGGGCGGTATGCGCTGCCGCTTTTGAGTTCCACAATAGCCGCACGCGCATCGGTATGGTAAAACAGGTCGAGCCGCCCTTGCAAACCGTACTGCTCGCTGTAAAAGGTCGGCTCCAGTACGCAGTTTTCGGGTTCAATGTTTTGCTGGGCGAGGCCCGTTTGGGCCATCATTTTCAGGTTTAAATAATGTTTTTGGGCTTTTTGGGAAATTTCGCGCACCTCGGCGTCTTTCATCGGCGCGTACACGAACGGGTAGAGCCGGAACGTTTCGCGCAGCAAATCGGGAAACGCCGCAGTAGGTTCGTTCAGCAGCCGGTCGAGGAAATGGTTGGCCACGTTTCCCAGCAGCATGGCGGGTGTGGACTCGTAGGGCAGAAATTTTTTGACCAAATACGCCAGCGGCTGCGCCCCGTCGGCCTTGAAACATTCGGAAACCGCCGACACGTCCACCAGATAGTCCGGCTCCACCACAAACACGCGCGGGCGGTAGTGGCCCTGTGCATCCACGTCCACCTCCAGCAGGTTAAGGGTAACGGGAAAGCCGAACACCGTGCGCAGCAGGCGGATGGTGGGATTGAAGTTGTCGTTGCGGTCGGGCAGGTTGTAGCGCACCCGTACGGGCTGGCCGGGATTTTCGTCGTCGTATCCCACCAGGCACTCTTGCTCCGGTTCATCGCGCACGGCCACCACGCGGGCGCGGGCTTTATAGTCCCAGATATCGGGCGGGGCAAAATGCCACTCGCCCTCGGCGGGCAAGTGCTCCAGCACATCGGGCGGGATAGCCGCCTTGCACACAATCAGCACCGTTTCGGCGATGGCCTGCACGCCAAGGTGCACGTCGCGCGCAGCCGCC
>JBGSKO010000022.1:0-36216 GCA_041741155.1 Saprospiraceae bacterium
CGCCGCAGCCCTGAACGAAGTACTCGCCGACAACCCTGCCCCGCGCGCCCGCGCCGAACGCTTCCAAAACGCCGCACCACGCCTGGCCCAACTGCTCGACGGCCAACAAATCATGGCCGATACCATCTCCAAAGCCTTGGACCAACACCGCCTGATCGGCGAAAACTGGAAAGCGGTATTGGCCAACCGCCACGACGCCCAACAAAACGAGCAGCGCCTGAGAACCGCCGAGCATGCCCTGAAAACCGTGGAGCAAACCCGCAAAAATTTCATTGACCACGAACTGACCGCCATCTCCAGCGCCGTGGATGCCCTGTACCAGGCCCTCCACCCCGGCGAACAACTCGGCGACATCCGCCTGTTCCTCAAAGAAAAAGGCAAAAGTTCCCTCGAACTCAGCGCCAGATTCCACGGCCACACCGACATCGCGCCCCAGTCGGTGTACAGCGAGTCCCACCTCGATACCCTCGCCCTCTGCATCTTTTTCGCCTTGGCCAAACGCTACGGCGGCGCCGACACGATCCTCCTGCTCGACGACGTACTCAGCGCCTGCGACGAGGCCCACCTCGACCGATTCATTGACCTGCTCCACCGCGAGGCCCCGCACTTCGCCCACGTCGTCGTCACTACCCACTACCGGGCTTGGCGCGAGCGGTACCGACAGCAACGGGCGCCAAACGAGGTACATTTCATTGACCTGAAACCCTGGTCACTGACCCAAGGAATCGGCTATCGAAAAATTCAATCCGATATGTCTGATTTGAAAAATGCCTTAGCCAACAACAATCGCCGAGAAATAGCCGCCAGCGCCGGAGTTGTTCTGGAAAGTGTACTCGATTACCTGACTATGTTGTATGCCTGCCGATTGCGACGCAACCCCAAAAACGTGTACACACTGGGAGAACTGTTGGATGCGGTGTTGGCCAAACTCGCCGGCAGCCTTAGCGTGGAGCACTACGCCAAGGATTCCACCGGCACACCGGCACGATTACTTGGCCCCGTCTCGCTCAAACCCTTGTTGCTGGAGATTAAGCGACTCGCCGACTTGAGGAATATCGTGGGTGCACACTACAACCCTGCCGGAGCCGAAGCCAGCGATCAGGAGGTTCAGCACTTTGGTGAAAAAACACTCGAACTCGTCAACTTACTCTGTTGTCCACAAGACGGCAGCCTGCCCAACAAAGGGGACTCCGGCAGTTATTTTGAAACCAGAAAAGGGACGGTTCGCTTGCAACCCTTGCGCGAACCCAGTTGATGCCATACGTTTCGGATCTATCCATGCTACGCGTAGCTGCCAAACCCGACGGCCCTTGTAGAGTGGACGGATTTTTTCAAAATGACAAACACTGAACACGCTCCAGCCGCCCACCTGAAACGACGAGCATTTCCCCTTCTTTTATCTTCCGTACTTTTGCCGCATGGACGCAATCGAAAAACTCCCGCTTACCTCCCTCGACATCAAGGCCCACCAACTCGAACGCCTCAAGGCCATCTTCCCCGAAGCCTTCACCGAAGGTAACTCGGTGGACTGGGACCGCCTCCGCCACACCCTCGGCGAAGCCATAGACCCCGGCAAGGAACGCTACGGCATGCACTGGCCCGGAAAGGCCGACTGCTTCCGAACCATCCAGCAGCCCAGCATAGCTACCCTCGCCCCCGACCGCGCCGAAAGCCTCGACTTCGATACCACCCAAAACCTCTTCCTCGAAGGCGACAACCTCGAAGTGCTGAAACTGCTCCAGAAATCGTACCTCGGCAAGGTCAAAATGATCTACATAGACCCGCCCTACAACACCGGCAACGACTTCATTTACCCCGACAACTACTCGGAAAGCCTGGAAACGTACCTGACCTATACCGGTCAGTTGGACGGAGACGGCCGCAAGTTCAGCACCAACACCGACACCGACGGCCGATTCCACAGCAAGTGGATGAATATGATGTACCCTAGACTCTTTTTATCTAAAAATCTATTAAAAGAAGATGGAAGTATTTTCATTTCCATTGATGATAATGAGTTACATAATTTGATAGCAATATGTAACGAAGTATATGGAGAGGAAAATTATAGGGGGATAATCTCCAGGGCTACAGGAACTCGAATGGGCAGTGGCAACTTGAGAATTTCTAGCGAATTAGATTATATTCTGATTTATTCAAAAAGTGAAAAATTTGAATTCCAAGGTCTCCCTATGGTTGATTCCGATCTGGATATTTATGACCAAGAAGATGAAAGAGGTAAATACTTAATACGGTCACTAAGAAGGACTGGCGGGGAAAATAGACGTGAAGATAGACCTACAATGTACTACCCCATAAAAACTCCTGATGATACCGAAATTTATCCAATTGCACCAGAAGGATGGGAAAGCAGATGGATATGTAGCAAAGAAAAATATTCAGAATTAAATAATACTGGATTTATCGTTTGGAAAAAGGTAAAAAAGGACGGTGATGAAAAATGGCAGGTTTACCAAAAGCATTATTTAGGTGAGGGGGTGAAACAGGCCGCTAATAACTGGACTGACATTGAAGGAAACAAGAAAGCGACTAGAGACTTAAACGGGCTTTTTGAAGGTAAAAAACTATTTGATCACCCTAAGCCAACAGGCTTAATCAAGAAAATTTTGAGATTATCAACCTCAAATTCAGAAAAAGAGAAAGATATCATCCTCGACTTCTTCGCCGGTTCCGCCACCACCGCCCACGCTGTTTTAGACCTAAATAAAGAAGACGGCGGCAACCGCCGCTTCATCTGCGTACAAATCCCCGAACCCACCGACTCCAACAGCGAAGCCCACAAAGCCGGCTACCGCACCATAGCCGACATCGGCAAAGAGCGCATCCGCCGCGTCGTCGCCAAAATAAAACAGGAGCAGGCGGCAAACAAGGACCTGTTCAGTGCCGGGCAGGCGGCGGCGGATATGGGTTTTCGGGTGTTCAAACTGCAAAAATCCAATTTCCGCATCTGGGATGCGGGTGTTGCCAAAACGCCGGAGGCCATCCAGCAGCAGTTGGAGCTGCACGTGGAGCACCTCGCGCCCGAGGCGCAGCGGGAGGCGGTTTTGTACGAGCTGCTGCTCAAGTCGGGCTTCGAACTCGCCACGCCCGTGGAGCGTCTGAGCCTCGTGGGCAAGCAGGTGTTCAGCGTGGCCGAGGGGGAGCTCCTGATCTGCCTGGAAAAACAACTGACGCACGACCTGATAAAAGCCATGGCCGAGCGTGCGCCGGCGCGGGTGATCTGCCTCGATGAGGGGTTTCAGGACAACGACCAGCTCAAGACCAACGCGGTGCAGGTGATGAAGAGCAAGGGCGTGGAAATGTTCAGGACGGTATAAGCCATGGAGACAGATATGTTCGACATATACGAGATTCTGGATCGGCACCAGTTGCTGAGTGAGTCGTACGAACTGGAGTATAAAAGCGCTAAGGGCGGGTTGCCCGGCAGCTTGTGGGAGACCTATTCGGCGTTTGCCAACTCGGATGGCGGTACGATCGTGCTCGGCATAGCGGAACGGGACGATGACTTGCAGGTGGACGGGCTTTCGCAAGCGCAAGTGTCTAAGTTTCAGCAGGATTTTTGGAGCCAGGTGAACAATCGGGGCAAGGTCAATCTCAATATTTTGTCGGAACGCGATGTTCAGCGCATAATGCTCGGGTCGGATCATTTCATCTTGGCGATTCATGTGCCTCCGGCCGAATATCGGAGCAAGCCGGTTCATATTGGTCAGGATCCTCTCCGGGGCACCTACAAGCGGAATCATGCAGGCGACTATTTATGCTTACCGGACGAGGTGCGCCAGATGCTGGCCGATGCCCTGCCACAGAAGCCGGATGCGCGTATTTTGGACGATTATACTTTGGATGATTTGGATGTGCAGTCTGTTGCCCAATTCCGCAATGTACTCAGGTCGGCCAAGCCGGGTCATCCTTATTTGGCGGAAGACGACCTTGGTTTGCTGAAGAAAACAGGCGCCTGGCGCCTGGATCGGCATACCAAAAAGGAGGGCTTGACAGCCGCAGGTTTGCTGATGTTTGGAAAGAGCCTAGCGATCGCGGAGTCCTTCCCGGACTTTCATTTGGACTATCAGGAGATAACCGACCCCACGCTGCGCTGGTCCGACCGCATTTTTCCGGATGGTACCTGGGAAGCCAATATCTTTCAGTTCTATTTGCGGGTTTGGCCCAAACTGAGCAGTACACTTCCCAAGCCGTTCCAGATCAAAGACGGACAGCGGAAAGATGAAGATGTGCTGCACGAGGCGCTTCGGGAGGCCCTGACGAATGCCTTGGTTCACGCCGACTATTCAGCGCCCGGAGGGGTGGTTATCAAAAAATACCCCGATTACTTCGTTTTTTCTAATCCGGGGAACATGCTGATTACGGTAGAGCAGTACTACAAAGGCGGGATTAGTGTCCCGAGGAATAATACGATTCAGACCATGTTTGTACTCATGGGTTTCGGCGAGAAAGCGGGTTCCGGTAGTACGCGAATTTTATCGGCGTGGGAAGGCTTGCATTGGCACAAACCGTACATACAGGTCAGCCAGCAACCGGCCCGATTTGATTTGTTTTTGCGTATGGAGAGCCTCATCTCGCCCAAATCCAAAGATGCGCTGGCAGCCTTGTTTGGGGAGGAAATACGCCACTTGTACGGGAATGCATTGATTGCGCTCACAACCGCCCAGATTGAAGGTTCGATCACCAATACGCGTCTTCAGCAACTGATAGGCGATCATCCGTCCGAGATTTCCAAGTTATTGAAAGAACTCTGCACGAGCGATTACCTTGTCCCTTCGGGCAAGGGTAGGGGAACCAATTATCAACTCAATACCCAATATGCCGCCACAAACCGGGAAAATGGTTCGGTAGCGATCGGGGTACAAGCATCGCTTTTTGAGTCTGCCGTGAATAAGGAGGACACCTCATATGCTAAGGAGGACACCTCGCGTGCTAAGGAGGATACTTCCTTGCCCAGAGAACAAAGACGAATGAAGCCGGAGGACTTGAACAAATTGGTCGTTCAATATTGTCAGGACGAGTTCAAATCTGTTGAAGAGATTGGGAAATTTTCAGGCAAAAAGCTGAAGTACCTCAAAGATAAAATCATGCCCAGATTGATTGAACAGGGGTTGGTTGAACGACTGTATCCCGGCACCCTCAATCACCCTAACCAAAAATACAAAGCAAAGACATGACACTCAAGTTTGACAGCACACAAGCCTTCCAATTGGCCGCCCTGGAAGCCGTGGTCAGCTTGTTCGACGGCCAGCCTTTGCACCTCGGCGACTTTGCCGTGGAGATCAATACGGCTGCGCATGCCGGCCAAGGGAGTATTTTTCAATCCGAACTGGGCATCGGGAACAACCTGATTTTGAATGCGGAAGCCATACTGAAAAACCTGCACTGGATTCAGGAGGAAAACGATCTGGACTTGGTGGACAAGGAAGCCTTTGAACAACACGGCTTGAACTTCTCCGTAGAGATGGAGACCGGCACCGGTAAAACCTACGTCTATCTGCGCACCATTTTTGAGTTGAGCCAAAAATACGGCTTCAAAAAATTCATCATCGTGGTGCCGAGCGTGGCCATTCGCGAGGGCACGCTTAAAAATATCGAGATCACCAAGGAGCATTTCAAGGCGCTGTACAACAACATCGAGTTCGAGCATTTTGTGTACGACAGCAAAAAAGCCAACCGCTTGCGTCAGTTTGCCACGAGCAATCAGGTGCAGGTCATGGTCATCAACATTGATGCTTTCCGAAAGGATTTTTCCGACAGCGAGGACGACAAAAAGAGCAACGTCATCTTCAAGGAGAGCGACAAACTCTCCGGTCGCCGCCCCATCGAGTTCGTGCAGGCGACCCGACCCATCGTTATCATTGACGAGCCGCAGAGCGTGGATACCACACCCCGGGCGCAGGAGGCCATCCGGTCGCTCAACCCGCTCTGTATTTTCCGGTACTCGGCCACGCACAAGAATTTGTACAATCTGGTGTACAAACTCGACCCGATCCGGGCCTACGATCTGCGCCTCGTGAAGCAGATCGTGGTCGCGTCCGTACAGGGCGCCGACGCTCAAAATGCCGCGTATGTGAAACTGTTGGAAACCGACAACAAAAACGGGATACGAGCAAAAGTCCGAATCCAGGTGCAAGGCAAGGGGAAGGTGAGCGAGAAGGATATGTGGGTAAAACAAAACGCCGACCTGTACGCGCTGTCGAACGAGCGCGAGGTGTACCGCAATGGTTTTGAGGTGCTGGACATCAGTGCCGAGCCGGGGAATGAATTTATTGATTTCAATGCCGGGCGGCTCTATGTCGGGCAGGAGCGCGGGGGCATCCGCGAGGATTTGGTGGAGGTGCAAATCCGAAACACGATCAAAAAACACCTCGACAAAGAATTGCAATTGAAGGGGCGGGGCATCAAAGTGCTGAGCCTTTTTTTCCTCGACCGTGTGGCCAACTACCGCGACTATACCGAAGACGGAAAAACCGAAAAAGGCAAGTTCGCCCTGTTGTTTGAGAAGCATTACAAAGAACTGGTTGCTTTGCCGCAATACCGGGAGCTGGACACGCAGCCCGTTGAAAAAATCCATGATGGCTATTTTTCCCAGGACAAAAAAGGCGTTTTCAAAGACACCAACGGTGCCACACAAGCCGACGACGACACCTACTCCAAAATCATGCGAAACAAAGAGCAGTTGCTTTCGCTGGAGGAGCCGTTGAAGTTCATCTTTTCCCACTCTGCCCTGCGGGAAGGTTGGGACAACCCGAACGTATTTCAGATATGCACACTGAACGAAACCAATTCCGCCCTGAAAAAGCGGCAGGAAATCGGGCGGGGGTTGCGCTTACCGGTCAACCAACATGGCGAGCGGGTGTTTGACGATAGCATCAATAAACTGACCGTGGTGGCCAATGAGAGCTACGACGAGTTTGCCCGCAAGCTCCAATCGGAATATGAAGATGATTGCGGCGTGACCTTTGGCAAGGTGCCAAAAATCGGCTTTGCCCGCATAGTCCGAATAGTGGAAGAGGACACCGTACCGCTCGGACGCGTGCAGTCCGAGCGGGTGTGGACAGTGTTGGTCGGCAATGGATTGCTGGATGCCGGTGGCAAAATTGCCCCGGCGTTCGATCCGAGACAACCGGGCTTCAGCCTTAGGTTGCCCGAAGACTTGGCCGATCTCGAGCAGGAGGTCATCGCTGTTTTGCAATCCTATCAATTGGAGCGGCACATCAAAAAAGACGAAGCGCCGAAAAAGCTACGCATCAACAAACAGGTATTTCTTGACCCCGAGTTTGAGGGACTTTGGAATCGCATCAAGTTCAAAACCACTTACGAGGTACGCTACTCGACCGATGACTTGATCGCCGCATGTGTGAAGGCCGTCAAGCAGATGGACAAAATCGAGCCGGTACAAATTTCCTACAAGGAAGCCCTGCTGGGCGTGGAGCAAAAAGGGGTGACGGTGCAAGAGACCCGCTCCAACTACCAGCGCATCCAGTACGACGGCGGCTTACCGGATATCATCGCCTATTTGCAAAAAGAAACAGAACTCACCCGGCGCACGTTGGTTGATATTCTAACCAAAAGCGGTCGTTTGGCGGAGTTCGCAATCAACCCGCAAAAATTCATGGACGCGGTGGCCGGCATCATCAACCGCGAATTGCACCGGATGATGATAGACGGCATCAAATACGAGCGCATCGCGGAGCAGGAATGGAGCATGCGATTATTTGAGGATGAGGAAGTTCTGGGTTATCTAAACAACCGGCTGGAAGTGAAAAAATCCGTGTACGACGCGGTGCTGTACGACAGCGAGGTGGAACGGAAATTTGCGGAGGACCTGGACAAGCGGGAGGATATCAAACTTTTCGTGAAACTGCCGCGCTGGTTTGTCATTGAAACGCCCATTGGGAGCTACAACCCCGACTGGGCGGTAGTGAAGCACGATGATGCCACGATCTACTTAGTGCGCGAAACCAAAGGCACCAGGGATTTTGAAAAACTTCGCAACTCCGAGGCCGACCGCATCCGCTGCGGGCGCAAGCATTTCGAAGCGCTGGAAGTGGGTTTTGATGTAGTGGTGCAGGCGGGGGAGGTGTAATGGTGCTGCCTTTCATCAAGGGGTGGTATTGTAATGGCAAAAGATAACCGAGAGGTACCACACATCCCCGGCTTGACGGCTAAATCTTTCCGAGACAAAAAAACGAAATTATCAGAGAGGGGCTACCGCGCAATACACGCGGTAGCCCCTCTGTTTACAAGTACGGAATTATTAATCAATAAAACTCGCCTAACGCCTTGATTTGCATTGGCTTTTGAAGTTTTCAGTTTCGCTTTTTTTGCTAAAGATTCACATTGCCCCATTTTTTCACGGAAAGGGCTTGCCATAGTGTTTTCGTTTTGCCTACATTTGCAGCGAAGATTCGCCATAATTTTAAAATTTTATCAAAATGACAGATACGCTTGTGCCTACCGATGTCCTCCAGGGTGGAGAGTTTTTGATCCGCGATGCTCAGCCGGAGGATGTATTTATCCCCGAAGATTTCAACGAAGAACAATTGATGATCAAGCAGATGGCGGTGGATTTCCTGGAACAGGAGATTTTCCCCAATATGGACAAGATCGAGAAACAGGAGGACAATATCGCCACAAAACTCCTGAAAAGAACGGGGGAACTGGGGCTGCTGGGCGCGCACATGCCACAAGTGTATGGCGGCGTTGAGTTTGATACCAACACCAACACGATCATCAGCGAGGTATTCGGTCCGGCAGGTTCGTTTATCGTTTCGTTTGCGGCGCACACCGGTATCGGGATGTTGCCCATTTTGTACTTCGGAACAGAGGCGCAAAAAGAGAAGTATCTGCCCGGCCTCATCAGTGGCGACCTGAAGGCCGCCTACTGCCTCACCGAGCCGGGCAGCGGCTCCGATGCGCTGGCGGCCAAAACCCGCGCCGACCTCAGCGCCGACGGCAGCCACTACAAACTGAACGGCCAGAAAATGTGGATTTCCAATGCCGGCTTCGCCGATATTTTCATCGTATTCGCCAAGATCGGTGGCGACAAGTTCACCGGTTTTATCGTGGAGCGCAATTCCACCGGCCTCACTTTCGGCGCCGAGGAGGACAAGATGGGCATCAAAGGCTCCTCCACCCGGCAGGTATTTTTTGAAAATGTGTCGGTTCCTGCCGACAATGTGCTCGGCGAGATCGGCAAAGGCCACCTCATCGCGTTCAATGCCCTGAATATCGGGCGCTACAAACTGGGCGTGATGTGTCTTGGCGGCAGCAAAAAAGTGGTGGAAATGGCCACCCGATACGCCAACGAGCGCTATCAGTTCAACCAGCCCATCGGCGAATTCGGCGCCATCCAGCACAAATTGGCGGAAATGGCTATCCGAACCTTTGCGGGCGAGAGCGCTGTTTACCGTACCTCCCAACTGATGCAGGACAAAAAATCCGCCGCCGAAGCGGAAGGCAAAACATTTGGCCAGGCGATGCTCGAGGCCGCAGAGGAGTACGCCATCGAGTGCTCCATTCTCAAAGTTTTTGGCTCCGAAGTGACGGACTACTGCGTGGATGAAAATGTACAAATCCACGGCGGTATCGGTTTCAGCGAGGAGTACCCCGCCGCGCGTGCCTACCGCGATAGCCGGATCAACCGTATCTACGAAGGCACGAACGAGATCAACCGTCTCCTGATGGTGGACCAACTGTTCAAACGCGCCCTCAAGGGGCAACTTGATATCGTGGGCCCGGCGTGGGCCGTACAGAAAGAACTGACCTCCATGCCGTCCATGGAAAAAATCGAAGGCGACTATGTGGAAGAGCAGCGCGCTATCGCCGATTTCAAAAAGATCATCCTGATGACCGCCGGCGCCGGCGCCAAAATGCAGATGGACGGCAAACTGAACCTGAAAGACGAACAGGAAGTGCTGATGAACTGCGCCGATATGCTCATTGATCTGTTTGTGGCCGAATCCCTGCTGCTGCGCGTGCAAAAACTTTCACCGCGCGCCGAAAAGCCTCAGCCGCAGGAGGTTTACGACGCCATGCTGCAGGTCTTTATGCACGATGCCAGCGCACGTATGGCCAAAAATGCGACAGATGCACTGGCTTCTTTTGCCGAAGGCGACCTGCTGAAAACGTTCCTCATGGGCGTGAAACGGTTCACCAAATACCCTCCCGTGAACGTGAAGGGAAAACGCCGGCTGATCGCCAAGGCTGTTCGGGAAGCAAACGGGTGGTGTTTTTAGGCGTTGCAATAATTTAACTTGCACGGATCAATTGAACACTTTTACCTTTGGCCCGTTCTTTGTCTAATACTTTTTTATGACCATTCGCATTTCTCAATTTGCTGTCTGTTGTTGCTGTTGTGGCCACGTTGCCGGAGCAGCAGTTGCTGATTTGCTTGTTGAGATGCATTTCTGAGCATTTTTTCAATACGCATATAAAGCAAACAGCCCTCCGGTAGCACACCGGGGGGCTGTTTGTTTTACATCGTAAAACCGTATTTGCGCTACACGCCACCACCTGATTTAAAAGACTGATTTTGACTATGACTGCGCGTATTCACTTTTTGGCCAGCGGCTTTTGTTGCTGTTGTTGCTGTACTGCCCGGACCACCGATGCGGCTGCTACCATTTTTTGGCCAAAGGCGACATAAGCCCTGCGTTCAACAAGTGCCTTGCAAAGCCCTTCGGTATCCCCACCGAAGGGCTTTTTCTTTCTCCATTATCACAACCGCCACGTATGTACATCGAACATTTAATTCAAGCAGATACCGACCTACAGGCCCGTTTGCAAAAAGTGCGTAATCGAATCGGCAATACGCCTATCCACCACGTCAGCGGGCTTTTTTCCAAAAAAGGCGTACACATTTACGCCAAAAAAGAGTGGGAACAACTCTCCGGAAGTGTGAAAGCGCGGGCGGCATTCGGCATTATCCGTGCCGCAGTCGAAAGCGGCGAACTGCACCGGGGAAAAACGCTACTGGATGCTACCAGCGGCAATACCGGCATCGCCTATGCTGCAATAGCCCGAGAACTGGGGCTGCGGGTGGCGCTTTGCCTGCCCGAAAATGCTTCGCAAGAGCGCAAAGACATCCTGCAAACACTGGGCGCCGAGATCATTTTTACTTCCAGGTTTGAAGGCACCGATGGCGCACAGGATGTGGCGCGTGCGCTGGCGGAAGCGCATCCGGACCGGTATTTCTACGCCGATCAGTACAAAAATGCGCACAACTGGCAGGCGCATTACCACACCACTGCATTGGAAATTTACGAAGCATTCCCGCAGGTCACCCATTTCGTGGCCGGGCTGGGAACAACCGGCACGTTCGTCGGCACCGGACGGCGGCTTCGGGAATTGAACCCCGATATCCAGCTCATCGCCTTGCAACCTAACTCCGCCCTGCACGGCATGGAGGGCTGGAAACACCTGGAAACGGCGGTGGTGCCGGGCATTTACGATGCTGCGCTGGCAGATGCTTTTCTCGAAATAGACACCGCTGAGGCATACGATATCATCAAGTCTGCCAGACAACACGAGGGACTTCTGCTCAGCCCCTCTTCGGCGGCCAACCTCGCGGGGGCGATCCGGGTAGCCGGACAACTGGAGCAGGGCACTGTCGTCACGGTTTTGCCCGACAATGCCGACAAGTACGGCGAGATCATCAAACGAATTTTTTAAACAACAACGACGCATGTTACAAATAGCGCTCAACACAGAAGAACAGATGCTGGAAGATGCCCTGCTCGCCTTTCCCGACGAGTGTTGCGGGTTCCTTTTCGGCACAGAAAACGGCGACAAACGCCTGCTCACGGATATTCTGGTGGTACACAATTCCAAAGACGGCGACAAGCGCCGCCGGTTTGAAATTGCGCCCAAAGACTACCTGAAAGCCGAGCGCCATGCCGACGAAAAAGGCCTGGCGTTGCTGGGGGTGTATCACTCGCACCCCAACCACCCGGCTGTACCGTCGGAGCACGACCGCGTGGCCGCCCAGCCGTTTTTTTCGTACGTCATCGTCTCGGTGTACGACGACACCATCGCGGACGTCCGCTCCTGGCGGCTCAACGACAACGAACAATTTGACGAAGAAAAAATCAGAATTGACTCGATTGCAGAAAGCAATTAATCCACTCAAAATCAAAACGCAACACTCAACACTCAAAACTTAATTATGGCTACCATCATCATTCCCACGCCTTTGCGCAAATTCACCAACAACACCGCTAAATTAGACATCCCGGCCGACACGGTTGGAGCGGCTATTCAGCGCCTGTCTGAGGATTTCCCTGACCTGAAAAGACACCTGCTGGACGACAAGGGGCAGATTCGAACGTTTCTCAATATCTTCGTTGGCGACGACGATATCCGCGATCTACAGCAGGGCGAAACGCCGTTGCCAACCCATGCGACACTGAGCATTGTGCCGGCAATCGCAGGTGGAATTGCAGAGGACTTTGTTTTCTCCAAAGCGGAACTGGCGCGCTACAACCGCCACATCATTATCCCGGAATTTGGGCTGGAAGCCCAGAAAAAACTTAAGGCTGCCAAAGTGCTGGTAGTAGGATCGGGTGGCCTCGGCAGCCCCGTGCTGCTGTACTTAGCTGCTGCGGGCGTGGGCACGATCGGCATCGTGGACTTCGACCGGGTGGACGACAGCAACCTCCAGCGGCAAGTGCTCTTTGGTGTGGAATCCGTCGGCCAGCCCAAGGTGGAAGCCGCTAAACGCCGCCTGGAAGCGCTGAATCCGTACATTAAAATTAAAACGTACGATACCCAGCTCCACTCCCAAAATGCGCTCGACATCATCCGCAATTACGATGTGGTGGCCGACGGCACGGACAATTTTCCGACCCGCTACCTCGTGAACGACGCCTGCGTATTGCTGGGAAAAACCAATGTGTATGCCTCCATTTTCCAGTTTGAGGGGCAGGTGTCGGTGTTCAACTACCGCAATGCCGACGGCGAGCCGGGGCCAAATTACCGCGATCTGTACCCCACGCCACCGCCTCCCGGACTCGTGCCGAGTTGCGCCGAAGGGGGCGTGCTGGGTGTGTTGCCCGGCATCATCGGCAGCATGCAGGCGAGCGAGGTCATCAAAGTGGTCACCGGTGTAGGTGAACCACTGAGCGGTCGCTTTTTTATTTTCGATGCGCTGACGTTCGAGACGCGCACATTCAAGATCAAGCGCCGCGAAAACAATCCGATTAACGGCAAAAACCCGACGATTACGCAGTTGATTGACTACGAACAGTTCTGCGGTATGAAGGTCGTGGAGCGGCCTGTTCAGGAAATCACCGTGCAGGAACTGTATCAGTGGCAAACGCTGGGCAAAAAATTCCAACTCGTGGATGTGCGGGAGCCGCACGAGTACGAAGCCGCCAACCTCGGGGCCGAGCTGATTCCGTTGGGTACCGTCGCTGCCCATGCGGATCGTTTTGCGCGGGATGTGAAGGTGGTGGTGCATTGCCGTTCCGGCGTGCGCAGCGCCAAAGCCATCCGGGAACTGGAGGACACGTTCGGTTTTGACAACCTGTACAACCTGAAAGGCGGGATTTTGGCGTATTTGGAGGAGGTTTCTTCGGAAAAAGCAGGTGTTTTGTAAATTTTCACCTAGTGCTACCAAATACTCATGATCACCACGCTCAGCACAAAAATCCCGAGGTAAATCCCGGCCAGCCGGCGCTCCTTGCGGATGAGCCGCGCCTCGGGCAGTCGGCTTTCGCGCATGAGCCAGTTGCCGGCGCGGATGACCTGCAGGAGCACTAATGAAATGAGCAGATACGCCAGCAGGTAAATTTTGTCCATCAGCACCATGTAGCCGGTGTCGGGCAGGGCATTGCTGTACGATTGCTGGAGAAAAACGGCAGTGAGCAACCCGCCGATGGGCAGCGACGAGCGCGTATCTATGTGCGCGGGATGCAGCAGCAACGACCCGATGCTGACGAGCATCACCACGAGAATAGGCAGCATCATTTTCAGGAGGAAATAGTTGATCGGACGGGCGAGTAGCACGCGGTATGTCAGGTTGCTGTACGCGCGGGCATTCTCGTCGGGGTTGCCAAAATTGGTGCCATAGTCGTGTACGCTGGTTTCGATGGTACTGCCGTCCATCTCCCAACCCACCAATTGCAGGGTTTTCCGGATGGATGCTCCGGAGGTATCGGCCACGTACACCAGTGTTTCGGAGTCGTGTTCCGGGTTTTCGATCTGGATGTCGAGCGCATGGCGGTCGAGCGGAAAGCGACTAAGTGAAAAGGAGTGAAAAAAACGGCCTTCCACCCGGAATACACGGTAGTTGGCGCCGTCGCGCAGGAGGCTGTCGCTGCCGTCGCCAGACACGACCGAGGTAATGCTCCATTTTTCGATGGCGTTTACAAACTCGATTTCCGTGGGGTCAATGTCGCCCGTCCATTTGAACCACAGGTAAAAATCGGCGTAAAATGAGTGCTCGTCCATGTTCAGGTCGTACAGGTTCATCAGGTGCATACCGACTTTGACTTCCTGGGGCGTGTTGGCTGCGAGGGTATTGGCTGCGAGGACGAGGCACAAGGCGAGGACACGGATAGAAAAGGGCATAGCAGAGGTGGTGTTTGACAGGCAAATTTCGATTAAATGCCACAATATGCCGGATGAAAATCCGAAGCGGCCTTGGTGCATGAAATTCCGGGCCGTGTTACCTTGTCGCCCAATCACTAAAAAATGTGTGCGACAGGCGCACCGGCCAACGTAATGACGAAAGTAACCAACACCTATCTGAGCTATTTGCCGGCAGTGCTGGCGGTTTCCCTTATACCATTTGCCCTTGATATTATGCAATGGTTACCAGGCGGGGTAATGGATCAACCGAACGGAAACGCCACTCCTCCAATGCTATGGAAATACGGTTATACGCTTGGAGGGTCCCTTCCGAATATCTTGATTTTATGGATGCTCAGCCGCCATTTTGGTCGCCCGCAGGCTGGCTTGTGGAGTGCGTTGCTGGTACTCCTTACCCTTCCATTTTCGGTGTATGCGTGGGGTAATACTACGCCGACAAGTGTTTCTGAATTTATCGCGATTCGGTTGGTTACCGGGCTACCGTATTTTGCCTGGGGCATTTTAATGTTGCGCGATCGCCGCGCCGGGCTGTTTGTACCCTTTCTTTTTTTGGGGCTTTCCATGTCGTTGATCGGGAATGGAGCCGGGATTTTTCATTCCCTGCGAGCGTTGTCTTTTGAGGTTATGATGAGCAATGGTATGACGCGGCATATTTCTCCACTGGCATCCATTGCAACCTTGCTGTTTCCCGTATTGCTACTGGTTGTGCTTGCAGAGGTATATCAAATTGCTGAGGCGGGGTGGAGCTCGTTTCGCCCCCGGCGCTTGGACCTCGCCAACCAGTATGGCAAATGGGAGGCGCTGACGCTCTTTTATGTTTTCCGGCTGACTATTTTACTGAGCGCCTTGGGCTCTGCCGGCGCGATGGAGTTTTTGTCGCCCCGATTTGATGCGATGCGTGCGCAGGGGCCGTACTTCTCGTTGCCATATCTCTATGCAAACCTGATTTTTGGATACCTGTTTTTGGTCGTGGTACTGTATGTGTACCGGAAATTTTTGCTCGAATTTTTTTTCCAGCATGGCAAGGTGCCTTCCTATTTCTATTGGTTTATACAGGCGCCGCTGTTCGATCTGCTGTTGTTCCCGATTGGCCTTTTGGTGCTACGGCCTACCCGGCCGCCCGTGCCAAACCATACATTTGAAAAGAGCCTGGACCATCAGTTCAGCAATGCCGATACGATCCGAAGTTTATTAATTTTGGGTCAAATCATCGTGGTATTAATCGGGGCTGTGCAATTCCATCAAACCTCTAAACCGCTGGTTTTCGGGGGCGTGGTTTTGGGGACTATTCTAAGCACTTGGTATTTTTATGATCGTCGCCTGATCTATGGTGTGTTTGGGCTACTGTTTGTGGGAATATGGGTGTTTACGGTTCCTGGGGAGCAGGAATCGATTTATTATCGGGGGCTAACGGGCCTTTTAGCTAACGGGGTGGCACAATCGGTTCTCCGTTTTGCCTTTTTCTTTGGCTTGGCCGGTGTGTTGCATATCGGGGATTTTGAAACAGGCGAGCAGTCGGAAACAGACACCGACGAGAAAATGCTGGAGAGTTTTGTGCCGGAAGTTTGAGCGAAGATGCGTATGCGGAGGTCTACTTTTTCAGCGATTTGATCAGCGTCGCCGTCTTCATGCGCGGCTCGAAGTAGGTGCTCTTCGGCGGCAAAATTTTGCCTGCGTCGGCGATGCGCATCATATCCTCGAAGGAAACGGGGTGCAGGGCGAAGCCAATGCGGTCGGGGTTGTTGCGCACGGCTTTTCGGATGCCTTGCAAGCCTTTTGTGCCTTCCACGTAGGTGATCCGGGTATCGGTGCGCACATCTTTTATGCCCAGGATGTTGTGCAAAACCAGTTCGTTGAGCAGGCTCACGTCAAGCAGCACGGGAAGCGTGCGCGGCGAAGGATGGAAGGCGTTCAGTACCTCCTGGCGCCAGTTCAGGCGGTACCAGTGTTCACGAAAAAACAGTTTAAGCTCGTATTTCCGGCGCGGTTTGCGGGGGTGTTCGATGTGTTCGATGGTACAGACCTTACCCAGTTTTTCAAAAAACTTCTCCGGTTTGAGGTCGTTCAGGCCCTCTACCACGCGGTTGTAATCCAAAATATCCAGCTGATCGGTGGCGAAGTAGGCGCAGAACAGGTAGTCAAAATCCAGCTCCGGGTACTCGTGTTTGAGGGTCTGATGGAGCAGGGCAAGGGTACTGGTGCGGTGGTGCCCGTCGGCGATATAGACGCTGGGTACGTGCTGCACAAAGAGTTCTTGCAAACGCCGGATATCATCGGGGCCTGCTACCATCCAGGCACGGTGTGTTTGCCCGTCGGCCTGGAAGAAGGTTTCAAACAACAGCGGATTGGTTGCCGTAAAGTGCTGAATCCAGGCATTCACTTCTGCCACGGGTGGGTAAGTGAGCAGTACGGGTTTCAGAACAGCCCCCCAGCGCAGGAGCAGGTCTTTTTGTTTGAGTTCGCGTTCGCTGAGCGTTTTCTCGTGCTTTTTAACTTTTCCCAAAAAGAAGTCCTGCACATCGTTGGCGGCGATCAGTCCGGTGTGCCGGCGGTGGTGCCCGTCTTCAATTTGGTAGATGTACACCGCTTCATGTTCTGTTTGGGTGAGCAGCCGGTTTCGCTGGTAATCGAGGAAAGCATTTTTGGCCTCTGCGCAAAAAATATCGGGGGAGGGAATACGGTCAAAAATCGGATAAGTTGCCTGAAAGGGCTTGATATGCATACGTTGTGCCTGTTAAGAGGGGTAAATGTAGCGGCAATCCGATTTTATTCCGCCCGGTAGTTGGGAATTTTTCATTTTTGGCGGTGAATTTGTTTTTTATGAAAATCTACTCCGCCGTTATTCTTGCTTTTTTCTGCACGCTTGGGGCTTTTTCGTTGCATGCCCAGTCGGCCAACGACTTGAAAGCCCGTCTGAGAAAAACTACGACCAAGAACGAAAAAATGCAACTGAGCTACGATCTGGCTCAGGTACAGATGTCTGCACGCAACTACACCGAAGCGGCGGACTACGCCTATCAGGCTTACGAGCTGGCGATTCAACTGACCGAAAAACGCATGGCTTCCGAAGCGGTTTATCTGAGCGGCGACGCGCAATTCCGCCGTCGGAAATATGCTGATGCCAGTGTGCGCTTCGTCGAGGCATGGAATACGGCCCGAAACTACGGCCACCGGGATATCGCCTTGCTTTCTGCCGAAAAACTCATGAACGTGAACAAGGATCAGCGAAACCTTGCCGAAGCGCTCAAGTGGAGTCAGGAACTGATCAATTACCTCCAGGAAAACTCGGGCCGTTCGGCGAGCGGGGGCGACGTAGCGCGCCGCCTCGACAGCCAGATCGCTGCCCTGGAAGCCGAAAACCGTACCCTGCGCGAGCAACTTGCACAGGCTACCGGGCAAAGCGCCGTACTCGAAACGACGTACAAACAGCAAATAGAACAAGTGCAGGCGCTCACAAAGGAGGAAGTGAGCCGAAAGGAGGCGGAATTTTCGGAAGGGAAGCGGCAAACGGATTCGCTCATGCGGGCGAAAAATCGAATGTTGCAAACCATGACCCAGGGACAGATGCTCGACTCCATGATCAAGGCGCAACAGGAGCGGGAGATACAAGCGCAAAAAGCGCTCGCCGCCGAGTTTGATGCCGCCCGCCAAAAATCGGAGTCTGCGCGCAATTTTATGATCATGCTGACCAGTCTGATCCTGGTTATTGCGGGCTTGTTTTTCATGCTATACCGCTCCAAAAACAAGACCGCAGCCGAATTGTCTCAAAAAAACAAGATCATCGAAGACGAACAAAAAAAGAGCGATGAACTCCTGTTGAACATCTTGCCGCTCGCCATCGCACAAGAACTCAAGACGAAAAAGAAAGTGGCTGCCCGCAAATACGAGGACGCCACGGTCATGTTTGTGGATTTTACCGGGTTTACGCAGGTGTCCGAAAAACTCGGTCCGGAGCAGTTAGTGGCCGAGTTGGACTATTGTTTCACCAATTTTGACCACATCATCAGCCAATACCGTATCGAAAAAATCAAGACCGTGGGCGATGCGTATATCTGCGCCAGCGGCTTGTCCGACAAAAATGCCAGTCCCAGCGATATGGTGAAAGCCGCCTTGCAAATTCAGGACTTCCTGCTGCAACTCAAAGCCGAACGCATGAGCCAGGGCTTGCCCTGCTTCGAGGCGCGCCTCGGTATCCACACGGGTCCGGTAGTAGCCGGGGTAGTGGGGGAGAAAAAGTTCGCCTATGATATATGGGGCGACACCGTGAATATCGCAGCCCGTATGGAGGAGGCTTGTGCGCCAGGACACGTCAACGTCAGCGAGGCTACCTACTGGAAAGCCAAGTACGAGTTCGAATGGCAGCCCCGCGGCAAAGTAGCCGCCAAAAACAAAGGGCTGATGGACATGTACTATGTGACTGCTGTGATTGGATCGAAGTACTGAAGCGGCAAGTTTGGGGTTGTGTCAAAAGGGAAAGGCGGCGCGAGATGTCGCAAATTTTTCACCGCAGAGACGCGGAGTAATGTTCTCTGCGCCTCCGCGTCTCTGCGGTGAATTTGAATAACTTTTGAGGCAAAAAACGCTGGTTTCCCTTTTGACACAACCCCCTTTGGCTACTTCACCACCAGCACCCCGGCTGCTTCAAACGCTACTTCGCGTTGCGGTTCGGTGATCGCGGCAATTTCATCGGCCGATTTGCCGGCGTCTTCGGCGTAGTGCCGAAGATCTTCCACCGATGTCTCGGAAACAAATGCAAAGCCGTCGAGTACCACGCGCTTGCCCGTCAGGTCCATGGGCATGAAAAACGCATAGTCTTTGAAGGTTACCCGCATTTCGGGTACACCCGGCTTGTCGGAAACGAGCATCATCCAGCAACCTTTTTTCTGGCAAACCTCACCCACCGTGCCGGTAATTTTGACGGCTAAAGAGTCCGCTTCGCCCATTTTGGGCGCCAACTCCTCAAAAGTGATCGCTTCGTCGGCGGTGATTTTGGCGCCGAAGTGCATGCCGTCCTCCCCGGATTGATCGGAGGTCGAGCTGGATTGATTGCCGCCACAGGCCGCGAGCAGGGCCGAAGCGGCGAAGATGAAAAAGAATTTTTTTACCATAATTTTGTTTTTTTCAAATTACTGTTAATCAAAATATTAGCCAGGCATTTGCCCCGGCAAATGTACAAATTTGAATTGAATCTAATACGACTGGCACAATATTAGGTTAGTACCTTGTATGCCTCCAAACCACTTGTACGAAAGGGAATGCGCATTCCATCCTTGGCTTTGAGTCATCAGGCTTATGTTAAAAGTACCATTTTTCTTTAATCAATGTTTAACAGTATTTGCACCTTTCTCCTACACTTGCTTTCGTTAAACATTCCAAACAATTCAATCCTATGAAGGGTCTTTCTTTCTTTTTCGTCCTTGCGTCTTTCCTGTTTCTTGGAACTTCCATAAATCTCTCTGCACAATGTATCGAAGGCAACTGCCGCACGGGCATTGGTACTTTTCGTTTTGCCAACGGCGACCGCTACTCCGGTAACTGGTCTGGAGGCCGCCCCCACGGCAAGGGTAAGTACTACTGGCCCACCAAAGAGCGCTACGAAGGTGATTTTTATCTCGGTAAATTTGAAGGCACTGGTACGATGTTTTACCCGGACGGCGGATACTACTCCGGTGGCTGGAAACAGAATTTCAAACATGGCCAGGGGCGCCTCGTACGCGGCGATGGCTCCATTACGGAAGGCACGTGGGCGAATGGCAAGCCAGTTGCCAACCAGCAGCCAACCGCCAGCAGCCAACCGCCGGCCGGCAATCAAAAACCAACTGCGAATAGCCAAAAACCGGCTGCCGGCAAAACGGATGTAGCCGGTATGCGGAACTGCAACTCCATTTATTGCCGCAGTGGATCAGGCTATTACGATTACCCCGACGGCTCACGCTGGATAGGAGAGTTCAAAAACGGCGTACCTGCCGGGACGGGTGTTTGCTACTACGCCGGTGGCGACCGATATGAAGGCCAATGGGCCAACGGAGCGCCGCATGGATCCGGCGTACTCTATGCAACCAATGGCCGGGCAACCGGCGCCGTGTGGGTCAATGGCCATGCCATCCGCGACCTCGACTCGGATGAAATGATCCCGAACGATCCTGTTCGAGTGGAGGCCAGCAAAAACGTGAAAATCTTCGCCGTTATCGTTGGCGTGGGCCGCTACACATCCATGCCCTCCCTGCGGTTTACAGACGACGATGCCTACCGCGTGTATTCGTTCCTGAAAAGCCCCGAAGGCGGCGCGTTGCCTGATGAACAGATCGCCGTCCTTGTGGACGAGAATGCAACCCGTGAAAATATTCTGCGCACGATGCGGCAGTACTTCCTGAAAGCTGATGCCAATGACGTGGTATTGTTCTTCTTTAGCGGACACGGCCTCGAAGGGTGTTTCCTGCCGGTGGATTTTGACGGATTTAACAACAAACTCCGCCATGAAGAAGTCAAACAGGTACTCCTGCAAAGCAAAGCAAAACACAAACTCTGCATCGCGGATGCTTGTCATAGTGGTACGCTGAGTTACGGTCTTGCTGCTAAAGGTCCTGCCCCGGTTTCGCTCAATAAGTACTATCAGGCGTTCGAAGAATCCAGCGGCGGTATTGCCTTGCTCATGTCTTCCAAAGGTGAAGAATTGTCGCTCGAAGACCATGGCCTGCGTCAGGGCGTATTCACGTACTACCTCCTGCGCGGTATGAAAGGCGCCGCCAATGCCAATGGCGACAACCTTGTTACCATTCGGGAGTTATACAGTTATGTGCAAGCGAAAGTGCGGGAGTACACGTCAAATGTGCAAAATCCCGTGCTGACCGGCTTGTACGACGACAACATGCCTGTGGCTTTCCAACGCTGATAAAACATGGCCTATCTGCCGGCCCAACGGCTCAAACTGTACCGCAATTTTAAAGCGATTGATGCTGTGGATTACCACGGCATCAATCGTTTTTATGAGCGGTTTGAAGACGGTATTCGCACTTTGGACGAAGACGAATACTTAGACTGTACGCTCGCGTACACCGAGGCGCTGTTCGAAACCGGCCAATACGGCAAGCATCTGGTCATGTCAGATCATCTTCTGGAGTTGGTCATCATGCAAAACATCGAGACCTGGGGCGGTGAGGACATTTATGCCAGGCTCTTGCTCCGAAAAGCATCCTCCCTGTATCAACTCCGGGCCTATTCGCAGAGCGAGCATATTTTGCGCGAGCACGTCAAACTTTACCCCGACGACCAACTCGCCGTACGTTTCCTGTACGCCTGCCTGCTGCGCCAAAAACCTGCCTGGCTGGCCAAATCCCGTGCTGTGGCGCTCGGGTTGGCATTTCTTGCCGTGGCAGCGGTCGCCGTGGAGTTGTTTGTCGTGCGTCCCTTTTTTTTGGACTATTATGAAAAATCGCTGCTTGTGCACAACATCCTGCTTGGTAGCTCCATCTTTGTGCTTGCTGCAGCCGAATTCCGGCATACCTGGCTATGCCGGAATACCGCCCGCAACTTTGCCCAAGCCGCCCGTTCACGCAGACGGGTAGCGAACGGAAAATAGGTTACAGGGTTTCCTGGTTGAAAGATTGCCGCTGCAACAACCAGTCTTCAATGAACCAATCACCAGCTGACCCGCACATGAACGCACAACGTATACGACTGATCATAGGCATGATGACCGCCGCGCTGATCGGAGTTATTTGCCTGCAAATCTATTGGATCGGCTGGAGCATCCGACTGAACGAGGAGCAGTTCGATAAAAACGTGTATGCCGTACTCAACCGGGTGGCCGACAAACTCCAGTATTTCGAGGACGTGGCCGCCATTGAGGCGCTCAACGCCACCTTCCGGTTTTCCAATGAGGCCAATCGAAACATTCGACAGGCCGCTAAATACCTCGAAAACGGCTATGCTACCCGCAGAATAACCCGCGCCGACAGCTTGCCCAACCCCGTGTCCGGAACCCAGTCCTTCGAAGACAACATGACGCTCTGGGAGTACATGAAAGTCAGCCAACTTGTGGATTCCAAACCCCTGGCCGAGCGCATTCAACTGGACCTGCTGGCACAGACCCTGAAAGAGGAACTCAGCAGCCGGGGTATCACTACGCCTTACCAGTATGGCGTGTTTGCCAAGGCGCGCAATAGTTTCGTGGTCGTCAACGACCACTATGTGGTGGTAGACAACAGCCCGCAGGTTACCCACGGCGGCGCCTCCAACCTTTACAACTCGCCCTACCGCGTGGCCCTGTTTCCCAAAGATATCGAGTCGCCGGGCAATCTGTCCATCTACTTCCCCAATCGCACCAGCCTGGTGCTCGGTTCTGTTTGGAAAACCCTCCTGCTCTCGGTTATCTTCACAGGCATCATTCTGTTTTGCTTCTGGTACACGGTACAGGTTATCTACCGCCAAAAGCAACTGTCGGAGATGAAAACCGACTTTATCAATAACATGACCCATGAGTTCAAAACCCCTATCGCCACTATTTCTTTGGCTACAGATAGTATTTCCAGCCCATTGATCGTGAACCACCCCGACAAGATCAAACGTTTCGTGGATATCATTCGTCAGGAAAATCGGCGCATGAACAGTCAGGTGGAACGGGTGCTGCAAATCGCGCAATTAGATAAAAAAGACTTCCAGCTTCGCCTCGCCGACGTCAACCTGCACGACCTCATCCGGCAGGCAGTAGACAACTTCAGCCTTCAGATCGAAAACCGCGAGGGCACCCTGACGCTCGACCTGCAAGCCACTCGCCCCGTGATCAGCGGCGATGCTACCCACCTTGCCAGTGTGGTGCACAACCTGCTCGACAACGCCAATAAGTACAGCCCGGAAAAACCCGATATTACCATCCGAACCCGCAACGTGCCCAACGGGGTAGCGATCACCGTGGAGGACAACGGTGTCGGTATCAGCAAAGAAACACGCAAGCATATTTTTGATAAATTTTACCGCGTACACACCGGCAACGTACACGATGTGAAGGGTTTTGGCCTCGGCTTGAGTTACGTCAAGGCCATCGTCACCGCCCACAAAGGGTTTGTGGATGTACACAGCGAACTTGGCAAAGGCAGCGCATTTACGCTGACGTTTCCGTTTGCATGATCCACAGGCTGACCGGAAATCCAAACGAAAGCATTGAGGCAACATCACCGCTGAATAAAACACATGACACCTTCTTCCATCCTCGTCACCGGCGGCGCCGGTTTCATCGGAAGCCACACGGTTGTGGCGCTCACTGAGGCCGGCTTTCGACCCGTCCTGTTCGATGATTTTTCCAACTCTCAGCAGCGCGTGCTCGACGGTTTGCGGCATATTCTCGGCCACGATGTACCCTGCTATGTGCAGGATTGCAACGACCGCGCTGCGCTGCTCGACGTTTTCCAACGGGAAAACATCCGCGGCGTTATTCATTTTGCAGCGTTCAAGGCGGTGGGCGAAAGTATGCAGGAACCCTTGCGCTACTACCGCAACAACCTTGGCTCGTTACTGACGTTGCTGGAGGTCATGCTCGAAACGGGCGTGCCCGACCTGATTTTCTCTTCGTCCTGCACTGTCTATGGCGAGCCGGAAATGCTGCCCGTCACCGAGGCAGCACCCGTATTGCCGGCTACCTCGGTGTATGGAAATACCAAGCAGATTGGCGAGGAAATCCTGCGCGATACGGTGGCCGCCGGCAAACCGCTCCGGATTATCTCCCTGCGCTACTTCAATCCCATTGGTGCGCACCCGTCGGCACATATCGGCGAGCTACCACTGGGGGTGCCGAATAACCTCGTGCCGTTCATCACCCAAACCGCTGCCGGTCTGCGCGCACAACTCACCATATTTGGCGACGACTACCCCACATCCGACGGCACCTGCGTCCGCGACTACATCCATGTCATGGACCTCGCCGAAGCGCATGTTGCCGCCCTTCGCGCACTGCAACTGGGCAGCAGCGCAGGACACTACGATGTATTTAATGTAGGTACCGGACAGGGAGCCAGTGTGCTCGAAGTGGTACGCGCTTTCGAGGATGTGACCGGCCAAAAACTCAACTACAGCATCGGGCCGCGGCGCCCGGGTGATGTGGTGGCTGTTTATGCTGATGCAACCAAGGCGCACGAGCAATTGGGCTGGACCGCCAAACGCGGTTTACGCGAAGCGCTGGCAGATGCCTGGCGGTGGGAGCAGGGACTTGTCGCGTCTTAGTGCCTGTGGTTTATAACAAAATGCCCGGCTCCTGTATCCTTCGACTCCTGTATCGCAAATCGTACTTCTACCATCGCAACCCGGCTTTCATACGAATTTTACCTCCGCGAGGAGGTCGTGCAGGTTGCACGCGACCTGCTCGGAAAGGTGTTGGTCACCGTATTTGACGGACAGCGCACGGCGGGTCTCATTACCGAGGTAGAGGCATACCGTGCACCCGACGATCGTGCCTGCCATGCCTACGGAAATCGCCGCACCAGACGCACTGAAGTTATGTTCCAGGCGGGCGGACGGGCGTACATCTACTTGTACTACGGTATGCACCACTTGTTCAATGTTGTCACCGGCCCGGAGGGAATGGCGCACGCGGTACTTGTGCGGGCAGTAGCGCCGCTGGAAGGGGAGGCGGTGATGCGCGCGCGGCGAAATAATATAACAGGGGCGGCTCTGACCACCGGCCCCGGCGCGCTCGCCCAGGCCCTCGGCTTGCACACGTCCCAGACCGGCCAGAGCCTACTCGACCCTGATGGCTCCATCTGGATTGAAGATAGGGGATTTCTTTTGGAGGAATTGGATATTGTCGCCGGGCCGCGTATCGGGGTAGCGTACGCCGGAGCATGCGCCGCATGGGAATGGCGTTTCTGGCTGCGGGACTCGCCGTATGTGAAACGACGTTAAAAACTATCGCTATAAATGGCTGAACCGCTCAAAAATATCTTTTCCCGCCCGCTTTTGGAGGGCTTCGCCCAAACGGTACAAGCTGTTTGGCCGCCGTTCGATCGGACTGCTTTTGTTTCCCGCATATTCGCTGCCGGCTGGGAGCAGCGCGAACTGAAACAACGCATGCGGCACATTGCCGAAAGCCTTGGCGCTACGTTGCCGCAAAACTATCCGGAGGCGCTGTCCATTGTCGTTCGGGTCACCGAAAATTTGATCGCAGCGCACGGGGAAAAACTCACGTTTGAGTACATTTTTTTGCCCGATTTCGTGGAGACGTTCGGCGTGGAGTATCCGGAGCAGTCTGTCCCGGCTTTAGCGGTGATTACCCGCTGGAGCAGTGCGGAGTTTGCCGTCCGGCCGTTTCTGCTGCACTACCCCGAGCAGATGTACCCGCAGATGCTGGCCTGGTCGCAGCATACCAGTCCGCTGGTGCGCCGGTTGTCGAGCGAAGGTTTTCGGCCCCGGCTGCCGTGGGGTATGGGTATCCCTACGCTCAAGCGCGATCCCGCGCCGGTACTGCCTGTGCTGGAAAATCTCAAAGCCGATCCCGCCGAAACGGTGCGTCGCTCCGTAGCGAACTGCCTGAACGATATTTCAAAAGACCATCCCGATTTGGCGCTCCATATCGCCCAAAGCTGGCACGGGCAGCATCCCGATACCGACTGGATCGTACGGCATGCTTTGCGGGGACTGCTCAAAAAAGGTCGCGCCGAAGCACTCGCGCAGTTTGGTTTTGACCGCGACGTGGCGGGTATTGAGGTAGAAAATCTGGAAGCGTCCGGGGAGGTATCTCTCGGCGGCGAACTCACGTTTTCGTTTTTGGTAAAAAACACGGCACACACGGCGCACCAGATTCGGCTGGAATACGGCATTGACTATGTCACCGGCAGCGGCAAGATTTCACCCAAAATTTTTAAAATCAGGGAAATGATTCTTGCTCCCGGTCAAGTGGAGCGCGTACAAAAACGCCAACGTTTCACCGATTTTACCACGCGTAAACACTACGCAGGGGCACACCGATTGCGCATTCTGGTAAATGGGCGGGAAACAAGTGCGTTGGCGTTTGTGGTTGTTTGAGGCCAATTCCCTGGCACCTTTACCGTACCTCTTCGTAAACAACCGGCTCGGTATCGGTATGCTGGCTGGTATTACGGTTTGGCGGCGTAGCACAACCGGCACTGCCACAGCAACCCACGTTCAGCACGGCTTGCATGCCGAAGAGCACCCCGGGTATGAGCAAAATCCATTCGCCGGTGTGGTACACTTGCCAAAATGCCCACAGGGCTATACCTCCACGCAGGAGGCGCATAAAATTCCATTGTCCGTTCATAGGTGCAAAGGTCAGGCGCGTGCCGGCAAAACACGCTGGCTTATTTGGGTGCTATCTGGTGTTTTTTATGGAGAACGTTCCTTGTTCCCCGGGTAATCCGGCAAATCGGGTAAAAACAAAAACGTTTCCTGTTCAAAATCCAGCGCGGCACTGTACGTCGTCAGGCCGTTGGTTACGACCAGGAACGGCGCCCGAAATTGCAGGTTATACCGCGCCACCTGCTCAAAGGTTGCCTGCGTAATTTGTACTTTGGGCGATTTACATTCTACCAACAACCACGGTTGCAGGGCTGCATCGAACACCGCGATGTCGCAGCGCCTTGGCATCCCGTGGAGGATCAGGCCGATTTCGGATCGGATTCGGTTGGCCGGATACCCCTTGCTGTCCAGCAGGTACAGCAGTACCAGCTGGCGCAGCAGTTCTTCCGGAGTCAGTACTACATTTTTGCGCCGGATGGGATCAAATACGACACGTCCCGCTGCGGTTTTGGATATCCGCAGCGCTGGTTCAAATTGCAGGAAGTCGAGTTGCAGAAGCACGGCGCTCCTTAGTTTGTTGCCGTGGTATTCTGTTCTTTCGCTAAAAAATCCTGTACCCACTTGGTGGTCACCGACTTGGGCCGTTCGAGCGGCAGTGCCAGTGCGCGTGCCCAGCATTGAGCGGCAAGTACGCCAAGGGCGCGGCTGACAGCGAACAGCACCGTGTAGTAATTGTGCTCTTTCATACCATAGTGCATGAGCAGAGCACCGGAGTGTGCATCCACATTGGGCCACGGGTTCTTTACTTTGCCGAGGCTGGAGAGGATGGGTGGTACTACGTCGAAAATTTTCCAGACAATCTTGACGAGGTCGCTGTCGGGCACATTGTCTTCGGCAAATTGGCGCTGTGCCATGAAACGCGGGTCGGGTTTGCGCAGCACGGCGTGTCCATAGCCCGGAATAACGCGGCCGCTGGCAAGGGTGCTTTTCACATAGTCGCCGATTTGTTCGCGGGTTGGCTTGCTGGTCCCGAGGGTATCCACCATTTTGAGTACCCAGCGGATGACTTCCTGATTGGCGAGGCCGTGCAACGGGCCGGCCAGAGCGTTGAAGGCCGCGCTGAGGGACAGGTATGGGTCGCTGAGTGTGGAACCGACGAGGTGTGTGGTATGGGCAGAAGCGTTTCCGCCTTCATGGTCGGAGTGTATGGTCAGAAACAGGCGCGTGTATTCTTTGAAACCGGCATCCTGAAAGCCCAGCATGTGCGCAAAATTGCCGCCCCAGTCCAGTGAAATATCCGGCAATACTTGTTCGCCTTTGTGGTAAATCCGGCGGTAGATATAAGCCGCCAGACGTGGCAGTCGGGCGATGAGGTACATCGTGTCTTCGTAGGTGGCGTCCCAGTATTCGGTTTTGTTCATGCCCGAGCTGTAGCGCTGCGCAAACACACTCGTATTTTGCATAGCCATTACACCTACAGAAAGTTGGGTCATGGGGTGGGCGTCGAGGGGCAGCGCATCAATGGCGCGGAAGACGTGTTCGGGTACATTGGAGCGGCGCACCCAGTTTTCGGTAAGCCATTTGACTTGTTCTTTGGTGGGGATTTCGCCTACGAGCATCAGCCAGAACAGACCTTCTGGCAGGGGTTCTTTGCCTTGTGGTGCACTGGGCAGTTTTTCGCGCAATTCGGGGATAGAGTACCCCCTGAAACGGATGCCCTCTTCGGGGTCAAGCAAGGAAGGCTCCCAGATCATACAGGTGATATCGCGCATGCCGCCATACACCTGATCCAGCGATACCTCGTCAACTTTTTTATTACCATGTTCCTGAAGCAACTCCTTGATATCTTTCTTGAGCGCTTGTGATTTTTCAGTAAACAACTCTTTTAAAGGATCCATAAAAATTAGAGCAATAAACTATGAGTGAGAGTGGTGGATTTCGGAGTTTTCAGAATGAATTTGGGGCTAAAAAATTGGTTAAATGTGCTAACAACCTTAAGGGGACAAAGTTACGTTTTTTCGTTTTTCTGTTTGAAAAAGGAGCCTTTTCTGGTAAAACTATGCATAAAAAAGTGCCGTTTAGGCGGCAAACCCGGACCGCTTTGGGAGGTCGGGTTTGCCACCTTAACCGCATGTTTACACCCCGATTTCCTGCTTTACTTTTATAAATGCCGCCACGGCTTTTTCCAGATGTTCTTGCTCGTGTGCGGCGGATAATTGCACGCGGATGCGCGCCTTGCCCTTGGGCACTACGGGATAGAAAAATCCGATGACGTAAATGCCTTCGTCCAGGAGTTTGCGGGCGAAGGTTTGTGCCAGCGGCGCATCATACAGCATGACAGGAGTGATGGGGTGTTCGCCCGGCACAATGTCGAATCCGGCGGCAGTCATGGCCTGGCGGAACCACCTGGTGTTGGCTTCCAGTTTGTCGCGCAGAGCCGTAGAGCCGCTGAGCAGTTCCAAAACTTTGATGCTGCCGCCCACAATGGAGGGTGCTACGGTATTGGAAAACAGGTATGGGCGCGAGCGCTGGCGCAGGATTTCCACGATCTCTTTTTTGGCTGATGTGAAGCCGCCACTTGCACCGCCGAGGGCTTTGCCGAGGGTGCCGGTGATGATGTCAATGCGGCCCATCACATTTCGGTACTCGTGGGTGCCTCGGCCGGTTTTGCCAAGGAAGCCGGTGGCGTGGCATTCGTCTATGCCTACCATGGCCTCGTAGCGGTCGGCGAGGTCACAGATTTTGTCCAGTTGGGCGATGGTGCCGTCCATGGAAAATGCGCCGTCGGTAAAGATAAGTTTGCGGCGGGCGCCGGCAGCGCTGGCTTCCTTGAGGCAGTCCTCCAGAGCATTCATGTCGTTGTGCTTGTAGCGGAAGCGCTGGGCTTTGCACAGGCGAATGCCGTCAATAATGGAGGCATGGTTGAGTTCGTCGCTGATGATGGCATCTTCCTCGCCGAGCAGCGGCTCGAACAGCCCTCCGTTGGCGTCGAAAGCTGCGGCGTACAGGATAGTGTCCTCCATGCCCAAAAATTCGGCGATGCGATGCTCCAGTTCCTTGTGGATATCCTGCGTACCGCAGATAAAACGCACCGACGACAGCCCGTAGCCGTGCGTGCGGATAGCCTCGATAGCAGCCTCGATAACCGCCGGGTGGCTGCTGAGGCCGAGGTAGTTGTTGGCACAGAAATTCAAGACGTGGGGCTGCGCAGTGGTGTCTATTACAGGCCCTTGTGGCGAAGTGATAATACGCTCTTCCTTGTACAGTCCGGCGGCGCGGATGTCGGCGATTTCCTGTTCGAGCGCGGGTTTTACGTTGGTAAACATGGTATTTCGATTTACGATTTTAGATTTGGATATGCACTCATTGTCGCAACCACAACAAGACCGCTACTCCGATGCTCATCAGGAGCAGGAGCGCCAGTCCCCACGGTGTCCCTACAGCTGGTTCAGGCTGATCGGACCCTGGGGCTTCGAGGGTATGCGCATCAAGCACTTCGGCAATTTCGGCCGGGAGCATGGCTGCCACGCGCGGTTGTTCGGCCAGGAGCAGGTTCGTTAGCCCCGACACACTGAGCTCGCCCGCCTGCAGACGGGCGCCGAGCGCGCTGAGTACCATCGGCCCGGCGATGCCAAGCGTTTCGGATACTGTAGCCGGCGCAGCACCCGAAACCTGTGCAATGGCCGCATGCAGGGCTGTTATCCGGGGACCGAATAATTGCCCCAACAAGTGACCGGAAATATTTTTAGGGTCGTTTTGGGACTGGTGTCCGGTGCGCAACAACGCCCCCGGATGCGCCGTAAGGTTGGGCGGAAAATGGTCGAGGCCACTGTAAATGCGGTTCATGGCCTTGGGGTTTTCGACGTGTTTTAGCAGGCCGGCCAGGATAGCCGCACTCCAGGCATTCAGCGCCCGCGCTGTTGAAGCCTCGCCATCGCGCAGCACCAGCGCAGCTTCGGTAATGAATTCAGGATCGAGATATTCCTTTACGGAATCGAGTATATGTGCCATGCAATTTTACAATTTGACTTTTATAATCTGATAGAATGACTCTAAAACGGATAACCGACGGCCAGGTTAAAGTTGCTGATATCCCGCCAGCTTGCACCGCTCCAGTCCACCCAATAGTCTTGTGTCGGTGTTTGGTACGGCCGCCGGAGTTTCAGGCCCCAGTCGAACCGGAATACAAAGTAATTAAAATCGAAGCGCAGCCCGAAACCGGTTCCGAGGGCAATATTTTTATAGGAATCCAATCGGAGGTATGTGTTGGCGCGCTGCGGGTCAGGTTTGAGGGTCCAGATGTTTCCACCATCCACAAAAACAGCGCCCTTTACCCACCAGAACAAGGGGAAACGCAGTTCGCCATTGAACTCAAGCCGGAAGTCTGCAGCCTGAAAAAACGGTTGTACACCGGTTTTTGCGCAGTTGCAGGACTCATCCAGTTCATAATATCCGCCCGGCCCCAGTTCCCGGATGCGCCAGGCGCGTATGCTGGATGGGCCGCCGACGAAAAACTGCTTGACGAAGGGTACGCCCTTGGTGTCGCCATAAGGGGAGGCAATTCCCGCTCCGAGGCGTATGACACCCGTGAGGTCTTTGCTAAAATCGCGGGTGTAACTTCCGGTCACATCCAGGCGGACATACTTGGAAAAATCGAGGTCGGCGATCGTCCAGGTCTGTGCGCCGAAGGGGATCGCCCAAAGGCCGTTGAGGAGATACTCTTCCAGTCCGGAGACTTCTGTGTTCAGGCGGAGAAACCACCGTTCGCCGAAGGCATTGGAGCGGCTGGCGTAGGTATAGGTAAACGAGCGGAGCAAAAATCCGGTGAACAACTGATTGCCAAAACTGCGGCGCAGAAACTCGTTTTGCCCAAAAATAGAATCGAACTGCGGCTGAAGTTTGGGCCTCAAAATATCTATACCGATGTTGTCAAAGGAGTACTGGTGTTCGGCATCGGAGCGGACGTTGTAGCCGAAGGAGGCGTTGAGGAGGTTATAAACATAAAATCCGCGCAGGTCCAGGTAGTTGTAGTTGAGTCCGATGCGCACTTGTCCGTCGTTGCGGATACGGTCGTGGAAACGGGTGGTTAGCAGGTGCAACCGGTGCAGGCGCCGCCAAAGACCGAAGTAGTCGAAGTAACGCGGGAAGATCAATTCGTTTTGAAACTTGACCTCCTGCGAGAAAATCAGGCGGCTGCGCTGGGGCGACAGGTCAAATTCGAGGCTGTACGCCAGATCGGTTCGGATATTTTCGGCGCCGTGGAACAGGTTGCGGTTGGCCGCCGACAGGTTGGCCGACACGCCCAGCAGGCGACCACTGAGATCGCTGCCCGAATTGGTGGAGGAGTTCAGCTCTACGCCGTAACCGATAGACAGGCGTTTGTTGAGGGAAAACGAAACCGTGACATTGATTTTTTCCGGTTGCAGGGAGTCCTGAAGCGGGCGTATCGTCACGAAACGAAAGATTCCCAGTGCGTTGAGGTTGCGGGCGGTTTGGTCCAAATCCGCTTGTTTGAACTGGCTCCCGGGCCGGATGGCGATGGCCTTGTACAGGCGGGAAGGTTTTACGTCAAACTGCGGCGACGAGGTGGCAAAATAGACATCTCCGATGGTGGTGTCCTGGCGAATGCTGTTCAGGTCGGGTACCAGGTCGGAAAATACGTTGACGTTGCCGATGGTGTAGGTTTTGTGCAGTGAGGAGTCGTTTTGTTGCAGCACCTCAACGGTTACGAAGGTCTCCGCTCCTGTGGTATCGCCCTTGAATTCGACAAAATTTGGGATAAAGTACGCATAGCCCTGGTTTTTCAGGAGGGTGGTGATGCGTAGTTTTTCAGATTCAAAACTGCGGCCGTCCAGCACACCGCCGGGTTTCAGGAACGACGCGCTTGATGATTGGTGCAGGATCTGCTGTACGTTGCTGTCTTGACTAATAAATTCCACAGAATCAATTCGGTACAGCGGGCCTAATTGGAGGGTGTAGGTAACTGCGGCATTGCTGTGCATCCGGAGTGAATCCCGGGCTGAGTCAAAATAGAGGTCGTCGCCGTAATAGAAATGCCGGTCAAAAAAACGAACGGAGTAGGTACTCGTAGCCTCAAAGTAGCCCCGCTGCCGCATGTAATTCTGGATATTGGTATTGGTACGTATGGTCAGTGCCTCGTCGTACAGGACAGGCGCTTCGGCCACCCGCTTCTGAATCCATTTTGCAACTTTGGAGGTTTTATTCTGAGACCGGTAGTACCACCACAATCGAGAGGGCGTACGGAAGGCCACCAAACTGAGCTCGTTGGGCTTCTGCCGGTACAGCGCGGTCAACTCATACATCAGGGGCGTGCGGACATCCAGCGAAAGTTTTTGCGTACTCTTGATTTCGATGGTGTTTTTGCGGAGCAGCGGCGGTCCTTGGCTCTTGTCCACATACTTTGTAACATTGCAGGCGGAAAAACAACAGGCAAGAACCAGCAGCACGGTACATACCCAAGTGGCGCCCCTGGGGCGGAAACGAAGGCCGACTTGTTTTCCCGATTTATGATACCGTACAAAGATTCGCATACAGAACTGCCGATCAAATAGATGCAACAAAAACACTTTCTCCGCCGCAAAACCGCGTACCATGCTATCCGCCAGCCAATCTAAATTTCTGACTTCCCTTCAGGTGAAAAAGTACCGGCAAAAGTACCGAAATTTCATTGTGGAAGGTTCCAAAATGGTGGCCGAACTCTTGACGCAAACACGCGTGCCGGTAGTAGCTATTTATGCGCTGGAGGAGTGGGCCGACGCAAACACAGCATTGCTGGCGCCGTTTCTGACCCTTTTTCATCCTGTAACACCAGCCGAGCTCCAGAAAATTTCGGCGCTCACCACCCAGCAAGGGGTGCTGGCCGTAGCAGAAATGCCGCCGCATGTCGCTGAAGAAATGGCGCCGTCGCCCACCATTATCGCTCCACAAGAGCCGGGAAGGGCATTTTTTCTCGATGGCATCCGAGACCCCGGCAACCTCGGAACCATCCTGCGCATTGCCGACTGGTTCGGTTTTTCGGCGGTTTATTGCTCACCCGATTGTGTGGACGCGTTCAGCCCGAAAGTCGTGCAAGCCAGTATGGGAGCTATCCTGCGGTTGCCTGTCCTTGAAATAGAGCTGGCAGACGTGTTGGCGCCGACCCCCGCCCGGCCCGTGCTGGGCGCTATGCTGGATGGAGAGAATGCCTTCGTGGCAAAAATTCCGGGAGATGCGGTATTGGTTGTCGGTAGCGAGGGCAGCGGTATTCGTCCCGAGGTGGAAAAATTCCTGACGCTCCGCCTGACCATACCGCGCGCGCCGGGTAGTCGTGCCGAGTCGCTCAATGCGTCCGTCGCAGCGGGGATTTTGGCTGGACTGGCCATGGCCAACGAGTAAATCAACTAAAGCAGGAAACCGCTGTTTTATTAGCCAAAAGGTAACAATGAGCTTGTCATCTTGCTCCGCTCATTTCGTCGGAACACCGTAGTTTTGCCCGAACACACAAGCACCGAATCCTTTTTTTATACAAATCTGACTCAATCGAAACATCATGACGATTATCCGAAAAATTCTCCCTCTGATTTTGCTGGGCCTGCTGCTGGTAGTGGGTTTTGGTATGTGCGGCGCGTACAACAACGTCGTTGGAAAGGACGAAAATGTGAAAAAAGCCTGGTCGCAGGTAGAAAACCAATACCAGCGTCGTGCCGACCTTATCCCCAACCTCGTCAATACCGTGAAAGGGTACGCCGACTTCGAGCAGTCCACTCTGCAGGCAGTGGTCGAGGCCCGCGCCAACGCCACCAGGGTCACCATCAAAGTGGACGAGCTGACCACCGAAAATATCCAGCGTTTCGAGCAAGCACAGGGGGCCCTGAGTGGAGCGCTTAGCCGCTTGTTAGCTGTGGCCGAAAACTACCCCAATTTGAAGGCTAACGAAAGTTTCCTGAGCCTCCAAACCCAACTTGAGGGCACGGAAAACCGCATCGCGGTCGAACGCAAAAACTTCAATGAAGTAGTCGGCGACTACAATATGTACGTTCGCAAGTTTCCGAACAACCTGTATGTAGGCGTCTTCGGATTCTCGCCGCGCGGGTACTTCGAGTCTGCCATAGGCGCCGACAAAGCGCCGGAGGTCAATTTCAAGTAATATGCTGTTCACCAAAGAAGAAGAAGATCGAATACAGGCAGCCATCGGCGCCGCCGAACAAGTGACGAGCGGGGAAATCCGGCTGTTTCTGGAAGATTTTTGCGACCGCGACCATCCGGTGGATCGGGCCGCAGAGGTATTTCAACTGTTCGGGATGTTCAACACCAAACAGCGGAACGCGGTGCTGATTTACATCGCCGAAAAATCGCACCTCTTTGCCATCTGGGGCGACACTGGTATTCACGAACGCGTGGGTTTTAAGTTCTGGGATGCCGAAAAAGAACTGCTTCAGGAATATTTGCTTCAGGAAAAGGCTTGCGAAGGCCTTTGCCGGGTGATCGAACAGATCGGCGATCAGCTTAAAAAACACTTCCCGGCCGATCCAAAAGACAACGAAAATGAACTTCCCGATGAGATTATTTATGGCGGACGGTAACCGACGGCCCCTGCACGGTATGCTACCTGCGCTGCGCGGGCAACGCCTGATATGGCTGTTGGTCGGAGCGGCGCTGCTGTGTACAGCCGGCCTTTTCGGACAATCGGGTGGGGATGTTTTTCCGGAAAAGCCGGAACCCGCAGTGTTTGTACACGACTACTCGGGCTGGCTGGACGGGCAGGAAAAAGATATGCTGGAGGCCAAACTTCGGGGTTACGCCGACTCCACCTCCACCGAGGTTGTGGTGATGATCCGGTCCGAGATCGGCGATTACGACCGCTCGTCGTACGCCTTTGAACTCGGCAATCGCTGGGGCATCGGGCGCAAAAGCAAGAACAACGGCGTGGTCGTGCTCATCGTGACGGAACCGCCAAACCGCGGCGTATTCATCGCTACCGGGTACGGTACCGAGGGCGCCCTGCCCGACATTACTGCGGGGCGCATTATCCGAAACACCATGCTCCCGTATTTCCGCCAGGAACAATACTATAAGGGAATAGATGCCGGCGTGAACGATATTATCCGGGCATTGTCCGGCGAGTTCAAATCCGAGCCTCGCGACCGGAAAAGCCCGCCTATCTGGATCTTTCTGGTCCTGTTTTTTATCATCATGATTGTGGTCGTTTCGTTTGCGCGCGTCATAGCCAAACACGGCACGGTTTATACCAGTGCAGGTCCACAACACCGCCGAAACCGCCGCGACGACTGGTGGGGTGGCGGTGGTTTCGGTGGCGGCGGCTGGGGCGGTGGCGGCGGTTTTGGTGGTGGCGGC
>JBGSKO010000023.1:0-15654 GCA_041741155.1 Saprospiraceae bacterium
AACCTCAATTCTCCGAAGCAGAACCGAGACCAAATCCGTTAAGGCCGATATGTCGTTGGATTGTTCCATAAATCTAACACCCAAAATGTTCACTAAAACAACATCAAATAGAACTGGGTTGTATGCCTAAGTTTTTACAAAGTTTGTTAATATTACGCTTAATGGTTTCCAGGTCAGGGGAAAGATCTAATTCCAGCCTGGGAGTTCCGCCAAATATTGGATCTTCCCGGATAATTCTAAAACCATTCAAATGGCTATCTTTTGTTTGATTCAGAAAGTCCTTAATTTCTTTAACCGCTGTTGATTCAGCCGAATAATCAACGGGATTCTGCGCTAATAATATTCCTGAAATCTGAAAACACAATATAATAGTCAAAACACATCCTTGCTTTTTCATTGTAGACATTTTTTAGAAACTGCTTAATTTAAAATTACCTATTTAAAAGAATTAGAATGCGTAAATCTTAAGTGTATAAAATGGCTAAATAATATACTCACCAGATTTAACCGATTCAAAGTGCTAAAGTAAGAAAGATACGCTAAATGACAAAAAAAAGAAAAGTATTCGTTACGTTTCCTGCCCTGAGTGGTGTTCCAACTCCTGCATAGACCAATCCTATAGTTATAGCCCCGTGCATTTTTAGAGGAACAATCTGAGTACCTTTGCTTCATTTTGAGCATGAAAAAGCGATTAAGTTCAGTTTCGTATGAAGGAATGCGGCTGCGAGCGGTTGTGTTGTTCCGTTCGGGGACGCCTCGGCAAGACATCATGGCCAGTTTTGGGATACCCAAATCTACCTTATCGCGTTGGCTGGCCAGATACGATGCAGAAAATCCGGATTGGTACAAGAGCCTCCCGCCGGGCGGTACCCAGGGTAAACTGGGGGCAGAAGACTTGCGGCGCCTGGTAGAAGAATTGAACAAGGGCTGTGCAGCGCAGGGTTTTGAAGGGGAGATCTGGACGCGCGGTCACGTTGGCGCTGTGATTGAGCGACTCTTTGGGGTAAAGTACGATCCCTCCCATGTGGGGCGATTGCTAAAAAAGGCCGGATGGTCGCTGCAACGGCCTTCCAAACAGTCTCGCCAGCGTTCGGAAGAGCGGGTACAGAAATGGTATACAGAAGACATAAGCCGCATTAAAAAAAAGTGAAGTAGAAAACCGAATATTGTTTCATGCCGATGAATGTGGGGTTTGTTTGTTGCCCTTTTGTGCCAAAACCTGGGCGCCCAAAGGCCACACTCCGGTACTTAAAGAACTCAAAAGCCGCGAGTACCTAAACCTCTTCGGCATGATTTCAACCCAGGGTGATTTGTGCTGGCAAATCCAACGCCTCCCTTTCAAGGCTGAGGATTTTGAGGAGTTTTTCACTTGGTTGAGCACCGAAGAAATGCCGAACACCAAAATGCTTGTCGTATGGGATGGCGCTTCAATTCATAAAGGTCTGCCGGTAAAAAACTTTTTGAAAAACAACCCCGGTCTAATACACCTCGAAGCCCTACCAGCTTATTGCCCGCAACTAAATGCCATAGAGTTACTTTGGGATTACCTCAAATGCCACAAACTCAAAAACCGGATTTTTCTCAATCTGGACGACCTGCAAGCCGCCGTAGAACAGGCACTTCACGAAATCGCTGATGACCCTGAACTCATCCGCTCTTTTTTTACGAAATCATCCGTCGCGTTCCTTTAAAAATGCACGGGGATATAAAATCTCAAACCAGTGCCCCCAACTCAATTTTGGAGACACCGTCTCCAAAATTGGATGCGCCTGAAAAAACATCCTCATGTAATTCAGGTTGGAGTGGCTATACCCACTTCCCAACCTGATTGTCAAGTCGCTCGAAAGTCTTTTAAGCAATTGAGATCCATACTCTGCTTTCTCCTTACCTGCTTGCTCATACTCAACAATGTGTCGCCCAACGCCCCAGTAGGTTGCTACCATAACCTGGTTGACGGCAATTACAGCCTTGTTTCGACCAGCTTCTACTAACTTTTCAATTTGTGAAATGAGATCAGCGTATGACTTGTTTTCGGGCATCATATTCTTTGATGTTAAGTAGTCATTGTAAAGCCATAAAGTTACAATCTAATCTCATCCGATCGGCCATGGTCGCGCACAATCTTCCGGGCAAAGCCCTGAACCAAACCCTGTGTCCAAACCGCCGGAACCCCAAAATATGCTGAAAACCATTAACGGAGTATTTGGAGCAGCCAAGCCCTGCACGAAAAAAATCTGGTGTTTGGCCGACAAAGGCAATCCATATCCCGTAGCCCTGCAAGCAGGTGGTTTTGGTTTGGTGCGCACTACCTGTCGAGGATGCTGCATCAATCCAGCGGCAGGCGATGCGCCCGGCATTGGCTGCACGTCATCACTCCCCTGCCTCCATTTCTTCCAGCGTTTCGTAGCCAAATACTGAAACGCCATACTTGTTCAACAACTCAACAAACGCCCGCTTGGATAAGCCGACCATCTCTGCAGCCTGGCCTGCCGACAGAATGCCGCGCTCGTACAGTTTGGCGGCCAACACCATGGTAACCTCAAACGTGCTAAGTTGGACCGTTTGTCATCCCGAAGGGAACTGTCCGCTCTACGGTCGAAACTGCGGGGTTTGCCATACGTAGAGTGGACAGTTCCCTTCGGGATGACAAACGTAGAGCGTACAAACCATGCGCTGCTTAAGATCGGCGGCATCGGGGTTTTTGGTTTTGTAATATCAGCAATCAACGCGCACCGGTAGAGCGGTCGCACCGTGCTCGCGACGGGCCATGTGCGACCTCTGCGAGGTCTTCAACTCATCTTAATACCGCATTGACGCCGTTTTCTGAACAGTCTCTCCTGAAGCCTACCGGTATTTTTTAGAAACTTAGTAGCAAAAGCCGTCTGACTTGCGGATATTCGCAACTTTTTTCAAACAAAATTGCACAAATGAAAAAGGTAATTTTCAACAAATACGGCAACTTCGACGACCTGCAAATGATCGAAACCCCCGTTCCGACCATCCAGGAAAACGAATTACTGGTCAAGGTAAAAGCCGCCGCCATCAACCCCCTGGACTGGAAAATCATTGAAGGTCAAATGAAGCTCATTACCGGCTCGAAATTCCCGAAAGGTGTGGCCTTCGACTTCGCCGGGATTGTCGAAAAAACGGGCAGCCAAAGCGCGTTCAACGTCGGCGACGCAGTTTTCGGCGCCATGCCCGCTATGAAAGGCGAAGCGTTGGCGGAATATTTGGTCATCGCCGAGCAGTCGGCGTACAAAAAACCGGAGGGCATTTCTTTTGAAACCGCCGCCGCCATGACCAGCATCGGGGCTGCCGCGCTGCACGTTTTTCAAAAAGCAAACGTGCAATCGGGCGACCACGTCCTGGTAAACGGCGCCAGCGGTGGTGTCGGCTTGCTCGTCGTGCAAATGGCAAAAAAACAGGGCATGAACGTGACCGCTGTGGCAAGCGGCAAGGGCTTGTCTTTTTTGGAAAAATGGAAGCCCGACGTGCTGATGGACTATAAAAACGAGCAAATTTTGAAAAAAAAGGTCGCTTTTGATGCTATTTTTGAATTGTCCGGCACGATTCCCTTCGGCAAGGCAAAGCCGCTGATGAAGCCCAAATCGGTGTTCGTCAGCACCCTGCCCAACCCGGTGGACATGGCGTTGTCGTTTGTCAACAACCTGTGGTCTTCCAAAAAATTTGAAATCATCATGGCTACGCCGACACAGGAAAACCTGCGGGATTTGTGCGGGTGGGTAGCCAATGGGCTGGAAATTACCATTGCCAAAACCTATCCGATGGAAGAATTTCGAGAGGCTTATCTGTTCGCAAAAAAAGGTGGCTTGATTGGGAAAGTTGTTTTTACCATTCCATAAGTAAATGGGTAATAACTTGTGTTTTGTGTAAAGTCATTTCAGGACCAGACACTATTTCAAGAGCGTCACATCCCCAACCAATAACTCCGTATCACCATTTTCATACGTTACCTGAATATAATAGGTAAATACAGCGGGATTCAATGCTTGCCCTTGAAAACGGCCATTCCAACCCGAACCATAGTTGTTCGGATAAGTGTCCCTGGCTTCAAAAACGTTATTCCCCCAACGGTCATAAATCCGTATCAAATTTATATGGAGCAGTACATCGCTGGAAAACACCAGAAATTCATCGTTATTACCGTCATCATTGGGAGAAAACACATTGGGGATGTACAACTTGGGTCGGTCCGTATCGCAGGAATCCATTGGCAGTAAGGCTACTGTTGTCACTACGATACTGTCGCAGCCACTCTGGTTCTGAAAACTCTGCGTAAACACCCCTGCCTGCGCCGGATCGCAACTCGTGCCAAACAACGCCGTCGTATCCCCGGCCACCAGCGTTACCGTGCTGATCACCAGCGAATCGCAGCCACTCTGGTTCTGAAAACTCTGCGTATACACCCCTGCCTGCGCCGGATCGCAACTCGTGCCAAACAACGCCGTCGTATCGCCGGCCACCAGCGTTACCGTGTTGATCACCAGCGAATCGCAGCCGCTCTGGTTCTGGAAATTCTGCGTAAACACCCCTGCCAGCGCCGGATCGCAACTCGTGCCAAACAACGCCGTCGTATCCCCGGCCACCAGCGTTACCGTGCTGATCACCAGCGAATCGCAGCCATTCTGGTTCTGGAAATTCTGCGTAAACACCCCTGCCTGCGCCGGGTCGCAACTCGTACCAAACAACGCCGTCGTATCCCCGGCCACCAGCGTTATCGTGTTGATCACCAGCGAATCGCAGCCGCTCTGGTTCTGAAAACTCTGCGTAAACACTCCTGCCTGTGCCGGGTCGCAACTCGTGCCAAAAAAGCTGGTGGTATCGGCTTCCACGTACGTAATAACAGACCGAACCAGCGAATCACAACCTGCCTGGTTTTGCAAAAATTGGGTAAAAATGCCCGCGTCAAAAGGGCTGCAAGTGGTACCGAACAGCAAGATGGTATCGCCCGGGACCAAGCTAATTTCTGTAATCACCACCGAGTCGCAGCCATTACTTTTGGTCAGCACCTGAGTGAATATTCCAGCCTCATTGGGCAGGCAGGTGGTTCCAGTCAGAAACACGGTATCCGCCGGCAATACGGAGAGCGTGGTACTTACGGTGCTGTCACAACCATTAACCGTTTGAAATACATCGATGTAAACACCTGCTTGTGTTTGCCAGGCCCCTGCAAGAAAGATACTGCTGCCCGAACAAATACTTGCTGTAGGACTGGAAAAGGCGGCTGGATACACCATGACCTGCCGACTTCCATTGGGAAAAATAAAACAACCCGAGAAAAAAAAACTGTTTATAGTAGAAATGGAATACGTGGTTGTTTGCCCTGGACTTACCGTAAAACTAAAGCCATCCACTACACCGCTGAAGAAAAGCGTATTACCCAAATTGTCGATTACCTCCACATCAATTGGTCCAGGCGCATTCGTGGAGATCAACAACGTGGCCGTTGCGCCAGCACAAATAGGCAAGCCTCCCAGCAGACTAACGGTAAATACCGGATTTGCCACCACTTGTATTTGATCGGTACCCGGGCAATTAAGCCCATCCGTGACGGTAACACTATACGTTCCGGGTGTCGTTACCGAAAGGGTTTGCGAAGTCTGTTGGTTCGACCAGAGATACGTACTGCCCGGATTTCCGGCATCCAGGATCACCGACTCTCCAGGGCAGACGGCTTGGTCCGGCCCAAGGTCCACCGGTATAGCCGGCAAATCAACCACTTGAATAAAAGCCACGGCCGTATTACTCGTTTGTCCGTCTGTGTTAATAAAACTTGCCGACACTTCCCGGGGACCCGGGCTGAGTGGGTTGGCGGTGTTGCGGTATCGGATGGCCTTCAGCGCATTTAAAAAGTTGTTGAACGGAGCATTGCCGAGATTCGTCAAGGTGAGGGTCGCCGTACCGGAGCCTGTGATCTGAATACCCGGTGCATTGAACAACTCCAGAAATTCCTGCCCCGGGTCAAGAATGCCTGCAGTAATGCTGATGGTCATTTGGCTAACCGCTGCAGGAGAGCTGATCCTTGGGTCAATATCGGCCACCGGAACACCATTGGGTGTGAGGCAAGTAAAATCGGGGGCATTGAAATCAAAATCAGGGGCGCCGGTACTGTCGTCATTGTCCAGGTCGAGCTCCACTACACAGACGACAGGCGGGTCAAATTCACCCGTGCTGGTCAGGCCTCCAATAATAACCCCCGGAAGGGAGCACAAGGGCGTCAGGGAGCCATCATCGAGGCTGATGAGGTTGAGTGAACTGCCACCGCCGCCCAGCAAGGTGTTACATTCCCCTCCAAAAGTGGTTAAGGCTACATAACTGATACCAGGAAATAAAAGCGTACTGGAGGCTGGATTGGCAATGTCCAGGGCTACCAAGCCTTCATTGGCAGTCATGTACCATGTACCATTGAAAAAAACCAGGTCGCCCGCCGGACTAAACGGGATATTGCCAACAGGAACGATAGTCCCCGCATTTGCATTGATTTCATACAATACGCCGCCGCCGCCGCCAAAAATATTGATCCCCACCCCATATAAAATACCGCCACCAACACAAACCAGACCAACGATCAAGGGGCTGCCATTGAAGGAAGCCACCAGGGTCGTAGCTCCGGTAGCAGGGTCAACCTGATACACATTGGTATTGTCGGTGACATACATACTGCCGTCCGGACAGATAGCGATGTCACCGGTGGTCACCGGAAGCCCGTTTGCAGTATTGATAAATGGACCGATAAATACAGAGCTGCAGGAACTGCCCGTAATCGTGATTTGGTACAGGCCATTCTGTCCATTGACATAGTACACTTGCGCAGATACGTTGGGCGTGTAGAGAAATAAGGCACAGAGAGCAACAACTGTTGTAAATAATTTCATGGTCAACAGGTTGGTTTATGTTTAGCATATCGGGGATTGGAGCGCCCCTGTCTTGAAAAAAAACAAAAGGAAACAGACTATCCAGGGTTTTGTTTTTTTAGACTTTGGGCACAAGCGGAGCAGAGCGACCCTAAGCACACTACTGGACATTTTTGGAACGAGACCTTCCAGGTTTGTCAAACCTGGAAGGTCTGGATACCAGAAAAAACAAAATGTCCAGTAGTATGGACCCCGAGTCACTATGAGAGGAAGAAGGTAAGAAGAGCGCTTTTTTGGGCCTCAAACACCTGTACGCGCAACACATCAAGGGGTTTGTCCTTCCTTTGGTGCGAATAAGGAGGTGGTTCCAGCGTCGGATGTCAAGGACGGGTATGGACGCCGCAGGAGTCCAAAGTCTAAAAAGAACGAATGTTGATAGAAAGACAGATCAATCATCTCAAAGAATGCCGAAGGGTCACAGCTCGTTTTGAAAAACGGTCATGATGTATTTATGTCTGCCCTCGCTCATGTACTAAAATTTAACCACGCTCTTCGCCGCTTTCAATACTCCGTTTTTGTCGCGCAGGATCGCTACATATACCCCCGCTTGCAGGTCTGCGATACCCAGTACACTTTTGGGCGCCCGGAGTTCGGACTGGAATACTTGCCGCCCCAACGGGTCCATAATGGCAATAGAGTGGCCCTCAAACGCCCGCATATCCACAATGAGCTTATCGGTAAACGGATTGGGGTATATGTGTATCCGGTCTTCGGGCGGCACGTGGGTACCGACGACTGCGCCGTCTATGTAAAAACCAAAATCAACCGTCATGTTGCCGGATGGATCGTAGTTGAACCAGCTGTCTTCCCGATCCCCATCGCCCAGCGGCTCGCCGTCGGCAGTCAGCGTTAGCATACCGGAGACAATGTCCTGGCTGGTAAGCCCCCAACCGAGGTTGCCGGGTCTTCCATTATTGTCTAAGTTGATGTCGGTATTGGGATCGTCGGTGTACATTTCGATCGGCACCATGCCATGCAGGGGTTCTCCGACGCCCCAGTTGTCCACGCTCCACACAAAAACGAGGTAGTTTCCCGGCTCTAATCCCCGGAAACTGTAGTAGCCGTCATCGTCGGTTTTGGTGACGCCTGAAAACCCCATCCAGTCGGGGATATTATCGCCGTCGCCGTCGCGCCACAGCACCAGCGAAACTCCGGGGATACCGGATTCGCCCTGATCGTCCAGTCCGTTTTGATTGAGGTCGTGCCAGACTCTGTTGCCAATCGTGTTGGAGCCCAGCACCTGGGGGTTTCCAAATTCATATTGCGCCTGAAAAACGGATTCATCCATAAAATTTTCAGCGGTGATGCCGTGCGGGGCGTAGTTGATATTGCCCTCTGTAGGATTGTCATCGTACCGAATACAAAATGGCCGTTTGTACAGCTCCACTTTCAGCAGTTTTTTATCGCCGGGCACCACTAAGGAAAAGTTGCAGACATCGTCCCGCCAAATGTGGAAACCCCAGGTGTAGGGCGCTCGGGCATACGAGTGGTACGGATTGAGCGCATGCAAAACGCTGCCGTCCTCGTAGGTCAGTTTCAGGACAATGTCCCGGGTGCCGTACAGTTCCGGGAGATACGTTGTGCCCAGCAGTTGTGCAAAGGTTGCGGGGTCTGTCGGATCCACAACGGGCGGCAGGGTGCCTTTGAATTTGACGGGTTTGTACACGATGTTCGCCTGCGTTTGGCTTTCGTGCGCCGAACCGTACACCAGATAGACGTCCTGCTCGATCTGTTCCGCGCCGGGCAGATCAAAATCCTCCTCAAACGTGGTTGTTTGCGGCTGCAGGGCATCCCGGGTGTAGGTGCGTTCTCCATTGTCTAAGGACACAATCGGAAAGCCGGACTGCATATTGAACTGAAAATCTTTGAGTTCCTGCCGGTCCAGCAGCTGTCCGGTCAGCACATCGGCTCCGGTGAGATAGCGGTGGATGGCCAGGGCCGAAAAATCGCCGTATCCATCCCAGGGGGCGGGTCCGTCCGAGCGTTTGCCGAGGCAGGCATTGGCGCGTTGCATGCAGTCGCTCCGTTCTTCTCCGAAGTTGTTGTTGCCGTCAATACGGCAGTTGGGGTCTTCGAATTCGTAGGTATCCTGTATAAAATTCCAGGTTTGTCCTCTCCCGCCGCCATCATCGCCTTCTCCGCCGTAGGGGTACAGGAAATCGTACACGCCGGGGTTTGGGTTGCCGTAGGAGCCTTCTCCCCAATGCGGCAGGCTCAGGGCATGGCCCAGTTCATGGATGAATATATCGGTGAAGTCAAACCCTACGAAGGATTTCCCGCCGCCCCAGCCTCCGGGGGCGAGGTTGAGGGTGTTGCCGAAATATACGGTGGACAAATAGTCTCCCGTACTCCGATGGAGATTGCCTAAAAACAGCGCGGCCACCGAGTTGATGGAACCGTCGCTGAAGATACCGTTCGGGGCCATGGCATTTCTGCTGTTCAACCGCGCCAACTGCTCCGTTTCATTGTTGGCAATCAATTCCGGGAACACCAGCGTTTCCGGGAAAATACCAAAGCGGACGACACTGGCCGGAATGGAAGACGCCATTTCTTGTAAAAAACGATCAAAAACGGGCCATTGGTGGGGCTGGCCGTTGTAGTCCAGCACATCCATATTGACCATAACCAGGTTCATTTCCGTGTACGGGCCGATTTTTAGTTCGGCAGCAGAAATGGTCCGGCCGGCATTACCGGCGGTCAGGATCAATTGCAAACCATGTTGCACCCATGATTTGGGCAGAGTGACGGAGAAGTAGTCCTTGAAATTGGGCGTATTCAGGTCAATAACGCCTGGGAGGGTATCCGGTCCGGCCAAACACAGGATGCCCAATGAATTTCCATGCAGTAAACCTTCCACTTGTACATCGGGAGCGATGCCGGTGCCGGTTACGGCCAGTTGCAGCAGTGCCGGGCGGTGCCCGATAGTAAAAAAAAGCGGATGGCCGATGGCGTGCCGGTGCGTTTGCGACAGGAGTACTTCCTGGATCGTTGCCGTAGCGTTGTTTGTCCCGGGGCAGGAACCCTGGTCGTCGGGTTCGGCAAATACATATTCCTGAAAATTGTACGCCGCCGGCAGTGCAGGGTTCGTACAATTTTGAATAGTGCCCAGGCTTTGAGCATAAGAAACTGTGCAGGAACAGAGCAGCGCGCACAGGAGCAGGGTAAATCTTGGCATGTTGTGTTGTTTGTAGAGTACCATTGCAAAAAACCTATTCAATGCCCTACCGGGTCATTGCTTTACGATTGGAAAGGTTTTGACAAAGCCCTCGCCTGCGACCCGGACGAAAAAGGCGCCCGGCGGCAAGTGCGCAATGTCCAAAACCCGGGTCGCGCCGTCCTTCAAAAAAGTGTTGTCCTCGGCGACCGTGCGGCCCAAATGGTCCATCAACTGCGCCGATGTCGTGGCACTTCCGGCGCAGGTGATTCGCACCAAACCACTGGTCGGATTGGGCGAAATAGACACGTTGATCCGCTCGCGCACGTCGTTCGTGGAGACAATTATCGTGACCGCAACGGAATCTGAAGCAGTACAACCCGCCGGATTCGTGACGGTTACGGCATAAATCCCCATCGAATTGACCACAATGGTCGCCGTTGTCGCGCCGGTTGACCATTGATACGTCAGCCCCGGGGCGGTGGCGTTCAGGGTCGTTTCTTGCCCTTGCTGCAACAGGATATCCGCTCCCAGACTAACCAATGGCAGCGGATTCACCGTGACCGTAGCGGAAACGGGCGCAGCGAAGCAGCCCAAGCTGACGCCGACGACTAAAAAAGTGGTCGTTTCAGTCGGGCTGACGCTGATCGAATTGCCCGTTTCGCCGGTGATCCACGCAAAATTTTCGGCCCCGGTGGCAGTCAAAACAGCCGTTTGCCCGGCGCAAATCGCGACGTTTTCAACGGAAACAACCGGCAGCGGATTCACAGTGACCGTCGCGGAAACGGGCGCGGCGGAGCAGCCCAAACTCGTCCCGACGACTGAAAAACTGATCGTTTCGGTCGGGATGACGCTGATGGAATTGCCCGTTTCGCCGGTACTCCACGCAAAATTTTCGGCTCCGGTGGCAGTCAAAACCGCGTTTTGCCCGGCGCAAATCGCGACGTTTTCAACGAAAACTATTGGCAGCGGATTCACCGTGACCTCCGCAAAAACGGGCGCAGCGGCGCAGCCCAAACTTGTCCCGACGACTGAAAAACTGGTCGTTTCGGTCGGGATGACGCTGATCGAATTGCCCATTTCGCCGGTACTCCACGCAAAATTGTCAGCTCCGGTGGCAGTCAAAACCGCGGTTTGCCCGGCGCAAATCGCGACGTTTTCAACGGAAACTATTGGCAGCGGATTCACCGTGACCGTCGCAGAAACGGGCGCGGCGGCGCAGCCCAAACTGACGCCGACGACTGAAAAACTGATCGTTTCGGTCGGGCTGACGCTGATGGAATTACCCGTTTCGCCGGTACTCCACTCAAATTGGTCCGCTCCTGTGGCGGTCAAAATCGCCGTTTGCCCGGCGCAAATCGCGACGTTTTCAACGGAAACTATTGGCAGCGGATTGACCAAAACCTCCGCAGAAACGGGCGCGGCGGCGCAGCCCAAACTCGTCCCGACGACTGAAAAACTGATCGTTTCGGTCGGGATGACGCTGATGGAATTGCCCGTTTCACCGGTGCTCCACGCAAATTGGTCCGCTCCGGTGGCGGTCAAAATCGCCGTTTGCCCGGCGCAAATCGCGACGTTTTCAACGGAAACTATTGGCAGCGGATTGACCGTGACCGTCGCGGAAACGGGCGCGGCGGCGCAGCCCAAACTCGTCCCGACGACTGAAAAACTGGTCGTTTCGGTCGGGCTGACGCTGATGGAAGTACCCGTTTCACCGGTGCTCCACGCAAATTGGTCCGCCCCGTTTGCCGATAAAACCGCCGTTTGCCCGGCGCAAATCGCGACGTTTTCAACGGAAACTATTGGCAGCGGATTCACCGTGACCGTCGCGGAAACGGGCGTGGAACGAACGCCCGCCGTTTTTCCGATGACCGTAAAAGAAGTGGTCGCGTTCGGGCTGACGGTGATGGAATTGCCCGTCGCGCCATTGCTCCATTCATAATACATCGCGCCGCTCGCGGTCAACGTCGCCGACTGTCCGGGGCAAATGCTTTGGCTGGCAACGGTTACGGTCGGCGCGGGGGCAGCTGCCGGACAACCGCCGGGGAAGTAGAGGTCAATGATGTTTTGCGCGGCCTGTTTGCCCAGCGTGCCGTGGCTCGTGTTGTACTGATTTTTCCAGATGTTGTACCAGCCGGAGCCGTAATCCGGGTCGCCACCTGCCGGGATGCTGCCGCCGAAAAAGGCGTTGCCGTGCGCCAAAAACTCCGCGTTATTGGCCGGGAGAATGGCTTTGTAATGCGTCAATCGGTCGCAAATGAATTTCGAGGGTTTCAGGTTTTCGGCATCCATGCGCGTTTCGAGCACCGCATTGTTTTTGGGGTGAACGCCCCAAAAATGGATGAGCGGTCGCAAATCCACCCCTGCCGTCCGCGAAAACCGCAAAATTCGGCTGTCAACATCGGTCAATCCATCGCCCGGTGTTTGGGCGATGAAGTCCAGATGCTCTTTTCTGTAAAACGAATCAATCATTTCCCAGCCGAAAAGGGCGGCCATTTCGATATATTTGGCGTAGCCGCGCTGTTGGTAGCGCACTTCGTCCTTGGTCGTGTTGGAAATGTCCATCGGGTTTCCGGCGCGAAAATTGGGCGTGACCATCCAATTCATGGCCGCCTGGTCGCGGGTGATGTGCGGCGTGTTGCCAAAAGACCTGCTCAGCGCGGTGTCAATGTTGACCTTATAAAGTTGATTGTAAATCGCCGCCGCCGGCACATTGACCGCCGCCTCGGTCTCGCCTGGAAACTTGCTGAACAACTGAGCATGCCCCATTTCATGGAATTCGGTTTCCCAGAAACCCACACCGGGGCGCAAAAACCAGTGGTTTTTGTTCCCGTTTTCCACCTCCGAGGGGTTGTAGGTGTTGTTGACTTGCGGGTTGCCGATGCCGTAAAAGCCGTACATGATGTCCACATCCACTTGCAAATAGAGCAGCGTGTTGCTCCGAATTGCCGGATAGCCCAGAAGTTTTGACACCACATCCATGCGGTCGTCCCAGTCTTTCATCAGCGCAACAGGGTCGGCATAATTGTAAATCCACTTGCGCGGCACCTGCATCATGAATTTGTCGGTTTCAAAATCTGCCCAGGGGGCGGGGTTCGTGCGCTGCTCGTCGAGCCAATTTTGGAGCGTCGTTTTGTTCGAAATTTTGGCGGAGAAGAACGGCGCGGGCACCACGTTCGTCAACTGAATGTCCACCACGCCTTCATACATCTGGTACGGCACGAGGATATAAATGCCGCCGCCGAAGGGGTTGGCGATTTCGGTAATCGTGTCATTGATTGTAAACGTGTTTGTCACGCGGAAAAATCGTTTGCACGTGTTTCTGCCCTTCATGTCGTAGGAGTGCGCCCCGACCAAAACTTTAAACCCTTTTCCAACCAGTGCGGCGGGTACTTTCACCTTCCCCAAACTCCCCGGGGCGAGGTAGTAACCCGTTGGCCGCCGGGCGGGAGTTGTCGAAAAAGCCGTTGGTTTGCCCCAATCTTTTGGCATCGTCGCGTTGATTTTGGCGGTAAATATTGCCTGCGGGTCAACGGGCTGCGGACAACTGCCGGGGAAATAATCAGCCGTTTTGAACTTCCGACCGAGCAAAATGGGCTTGTATTTCAGGAAGTTGCCCTGCGTGAAGATGTGATCGAGAATGCCCTGCTGCACCAAAAACACCGCCCGCACCAGTTCATGACCGTCCAATGCGTCAAAATTATTGGGAAAACCGTTTTTCGTAGCCGCATTGATAAAAATCGGGCCTTTGAACAGGTCGTAACAGTCCACCAAATCAAGGGCCTGCAAAACCACCGTACTGTCGTCGGCGACGTACGAGATGTTGTACGCAATGGTATCGGCCTCCGCATTGAGTTGTGCGGGCGTTAAAACCGCAGCCCCGGTGAGGTGATTTTTGACTTTCAGGATGGCCGCCTTCAAGGCAACGAGGGCGGCTGCGGTGTCGACAATTTTGTAATAACCAGACTTGGGCACCCCCGGAACCGGGTCGTTGCCAAAAAAGCCGTTGCTAAAAGTGACCGTCCCCGTTTGGTTGAAAAGGTATGCGAATTTGTTGTTCGCGCCATAAGCGAGGTCGCTTTTTGCGGGGAGGGTGAAACTCTGGTTTTCGCTGGCGCAGAGGGTGTAGCCAGGAGGGGCTTGGGCGAAAATGGGCCGACTGAAAAGCAGGCAGAGGAGCAGTTGGAACAGCAGCCGTTTGTTTGCGGTTGCGGTGCAAAACAGGAGCGGAAGTGATTTTGGAAGCATTTTTTTATTTTTTGTAGTGCACAGCGGCATGTTGTTTTGAAGCTCGAAAGGTAGCCGGAGTATTTGGCGCAGCCAAACCAAGCATGGGAAAACGCAGCAGCGGCTTTTTTTGAAAAAAAAATTGCCAAACGTTCCTTTACCGCCAATCCCGTGTTTATGGGGCATAAATACTCGATTTTGGCTATTTTTGGCGCGTAATTCAGAATAAATGGAAGCCAAAAACACGCTTTGTTTGTCTTTTTATGGTAATAATTAAAAAAGATTAAACAAAAACAAAACCAATGCGCCTTTGAGCTGTTTGGGTTTTCGGTTGTATTTTCAACCAATAACCAATCATAATTTCTGTATGAGCCACTTTTTCAGTCAAAATCTTTTTCTCTTTAATGGCAATTTGGCTGCCAACGACTACGTCGGGTTCACATTTTTTATCGGCTACATGGCCATGTTTGCTGCTTCCGTATTTTTCTTCTTTGAGCGCCAGCAGGTAGAAGGAAAATGGAAGACGTCCCTGCTGATTGCAGGTTTGATCACCATGATTGCGTCTGTGCACTACTTCTACATGCGCGATGTATGGTTGACCACGGGTACATCACCGACCCAGTTCCGGTACATTGACTGGATTCTGACGGTGCCGCTCATGTGTGTCGAATTTTACCTGATACTGAAAGGATTTGGCGCCAAGATCGGTCTCTTGTGGAAGATGATCGGCTACTCCGTATTGATGTTGGTAGCCGGCTATCTTGGAGAAACCGCCTTCCGCGCGAACAGCGTGTTGTGGGGTATTATCTCTACGGTAGGTTATGCAGGTATTGTGTACGAAGTATGGTTTGGTTCTGCGCGTCAGTTGGCGAACAAATCAAACGATACGAAGTTACTGACAGCATTCAAAGCACTGTCCTGGTTCGTCCTGGTAGGTTGGGCTATCTATCCAATCGGTTATATGGCGATAGAAACGGACGGCTGGTTGCGCAATGTAATTGACGTACGCAACATGGACTTGATCTACAACATTGGAGATGCCGTGAATAAAATCGGTTTTGGCTTAGTTATCTACAGCCTTGCGGTCACATCTTCCCGTAAGGATGCCTAAGCGCTAACGGTTTTTTTTTACAGGATGCTGGAGGGCTAATAGTACCATACTATTAGCCCTCTTTTTGGTAATGTCGAATAGATAATCTTAAGTACGTGGACAAAATTATTTAATAAAATTAGTAATATTGCCCCATCATGGGACGAAAAATATTGCTTCAGTTAAGCGAGACTCAACGAGAGGAATTGGAAGAAGGCTATCGGAATGGGCGGGGCCACACCTTTCGG
>JBGSKO010000024.1:0-24506 GCA_041741155.1 Saprospiraceae bacterium
TCCCGGTGTGACAAGGCCCACCCCCACCCCCCCCCCCAAAGGGGAGGGGAGACGTAGAGGCCGCTACGTTCTCCCGAATATCTTTTTCAAGCGCCTGAACATATTCCCACAACCGTCGTAAAGATTCCGGCATTGATTCTAGTACCTCTTTGTTGGTAAGCCGAAACACTCGGTATCCACAAACCTCCAGATATTCTGTTCGATTTTGATCGTATTCTGGTTGTACGTCGTGCATATCTCCATCAATTTCGACAACCAAACGATGTTCAAGACTAACAAAATCAGCGATAAAATCTTCAATGGCATGTTGCCTTCGGAATTTGATCCCATGAAAACGTTTGTCCCGCAGAGCCTCCCACATTTTTCCCTCAGCAGGAGTAGGATTCTTTCGATTTTCCCGAACGAAGGTTTTCAAAAATTTCCATCGCTCCGGATCAGTTTTGAAGTAAACGTTATCGCTATAGCCCACCGTCGCCGGCTCTACGTCTCCCCTCCCCTTTGGGGGGGGGGGTGGGGGTGGGCCTTGTCACACCGGGACTGGGGTTGACCGCGTACGGATTCTCCTGCATCAACCCGGCCTTCACTGCCTTATCCACTTCAGCCCGCAACTGCTCCACCGACCCGATACACAACTCCTCTTCCGCATCTTCGGTGCGCCAGATGGGCAGCGGTACGCCCCAGTAGCGCGAGCGGCTGAGGTTCCAGTCTTGCAGGTTTTCGAGCCACTGGCCGAAGCGCCCGGTACCGGTGCTGGCAGGTTTCCAGTTGATGGTCTTGTTCAGCTCGGCCATGCGCTCCTTGGCCGCCGAGGCGCGGACAAACCAGGAATCAAGCGGGTAGTACAGCACAGGCTTGTCGGTGCGCCAGCAGTGCGGGTAGGTGTGTTTGTATTTTTCGATTTTGAACGCCTTGTTGTCCTCCTTCAGGCGCAGGGCAATGAGCAGGTCGGTGGGTTTAAAATCTTTGTCTTTTTGCACTTCGACAGGGTAATACTCGGACTTGACGAAGCGGCCGCCGAATTCCGGCACCTCGTCCACAAACTTGCCCTGCCGGTCCACGAGCGGAAAGGGCAAATCGGGGGCTTTGGGATTGGGCAGGCCGATGAACGGCACGCCCGCAGCCTTGCTGGCCCGGAAGTCGTCGGCGCCAAAGTAGGGCGCGGTGTGTACCACGCCGGTGCCGTCCTCGGTAGTTACCCAGTCGCCGGGAATGACGCGGAAGGCATTGGCTTCGAGTTCGGGAGTACTCGCGGCGGGCGTGGGCAGGAGTTGTTCGTACCGGATGCCGACGAGGGCGCTGCCCTTGATAGCGCTTTTAGCTATGTTGTACGGCAGTTTTTTATCGCCGACCTTGAAACCGTCAAGTGGCTGCCCTTCATCTTCAGGATTGAAATAGGCTGCCAAACGCGACTTGGCCAACACTACGCTCACCGGTTGGCCGGTGTAGGGGCTGACCGTTTGCACCTTGTTGTACTCGATGTTTGGCCCAACGGTGAGGGCTACATTGCTGGGGAGCGTCCAGGGTGTGGTCGTCCAGGCAAGGATGCGCACGTCTTCGTTTTTAGCGTCGAACAGATGCTCGGAACTGGAGTTTCGAACTACTTTGAACATAGCCACTGCCGAGAAGTCGGTGACCTCCTTGTAGGTCCCCGGCATGTTCAGTTCGTGGCTCGACAGGCCGGTACCCGCCGCCGGGCTGAACGGCTGGATGGTGAAACCTTTGTAGAGGTACGACTCACCGGAGGGCGTTTTTTTATTGTACAATTGCTGGAGCAGCCACCAAACGGACTCGATGTAGTTGTTTTCGAAGGTGATGTACGGGTTGTCCAGATCCACCCAGTAGCCCATGCGGCGGGTCACGTCGTCCCAGAGGTCTTTGTAGCGCATGACCGTGGTGCGGCAGGCCTGGTTGTAGGCGTCCACGGAGATTTTTTTGCCGATATCCTCTTTGGTGATACCGAGTTCTTTTTCCACCTGGAGTTCGATGGGCAGGCCGTGGGTATCCCAGCCGCCTTTGCGCTCCACGCGGTAGCCCTGGAGGGTACGGTACCGGCAGAAGAGGTCCTTTACCGTGCGGGCCATGACGTGGTGGATACCGGGTTTGCCGTTGGCAGAGGGCGGCCCTTCGTAAAACACGAAAGAGCGGTCGGCCGGTCGCTGGCTGATGGACTTTTCAAAAATCTTTTCGTCCTCCCAGAACTGGCGGATTTCGGCGTCTATGGAGGGGAGGTGGAGGTGTTTGAATTCGCGGTACATGTGGTTCGATTGATTCGATTATTTCGATTGTTCCGATTGATTCGATTGGTTTGATGGGGGCAAAGCAGGTTCAAAATTCTGTCCGTCTGATCTTCTTTGACATGGCTTACCAGTATTGAGTTCTGCAAATTCTTTTAAGGTCGCAAAGATATAAAACTGAAAGACCCCGCTCGGTTGCACACCGGGCGGGGTCTTGTGTTTTTATCCAAACAGCCAACCGCGTCAGGTGCGCACACCGGGACGAATAATAATGCTGCTGGAAATGCTGGTTTGTATCATGATGCGGCAAAGGTAAAAACTCAAATGAAGTTTCCAGCGGTTTGATTTTTTTCCTTTCACCGCCGATGCTCGCCCAAAAACGGCAATGCCACATCTTTCTCCGATACAACCACCTTCCCAAGATCAAACCCCCAATCAATGGCCAGCGACGGATCATCGTACCGAACGCCGCCCTCGTGGGCCCTGGAATAATAATTATCGCACTGGTACAGGAACTCAGCCGTTTCGCTGAGTACCGCATAGCCGTGGGCAAATCCGCGCGGCACAAACATCTGGCGTTTGTTCTCCGCGCTCAGCCGAATGCCGAACCATTGGCCATAGGTGGAAGAGCCTTCGCGGAGGTCCACGGCCACATCCAGCACCTCGCCTTCCACCACGCGGACGAGTTTGGCCTGGGCCATTTCGCCCACCTGGTAGTGCAGTCCGCGCAGGATGCCCCGGGTACTGCGCGCCTGATTCATCTGGACAAAATCGGCGGTAATACCCACCTCCGCCCACACGCGTCTGTTGTAACTTTCAAAAAAATAACCGCGCTCATCATGAAACACGGACGGTTCAAAAATCAAAAGCCCGGGAATCGGGGTCTCGGAAAAGGCCATATCAGTTTTGTTTTGCTCGCGCAAAGATGCAGCGCGTCCAACAAAAAGTCGCCCTGCAGCACAAGAGCCACAGGACGACTTTTACATCTCAACGGTGCAACGGGATCAAAATTTGAACCCAATGGTCAGCAGGATATCCGATACGCGGTTTTTGGTTGTTACGGTCGGGCCGCCGGCGTAGGGGAGAACAGAACCCGTACCGGTGCCAAAGCGAAAACCGAGGTCGAGGTAAAACGCCTCGCCGCGCACCCCTGCGCCGGCAGTGTAAGCGGTATTGAAGCCGCTTTCGCTGGCATAAGGCTTGCCCAGCAGGTTCAAACCGGCCCGCAGCCGGAAATCAGAAAGTACTGCCTCGCCGCCCACACGGATATTCATGGCGGGATCGAAGAGGCGCTGAATTTCGCTGTTGATTTCGCGCTCCGCCTGTTTGTTGGCGTTATTGGACACATCGGAAGTAAAATTGTACTGGTTCGCGCTGTAGTCCACCCATTCGACTTCGGCGCTAAGAAAACCGTGTTTCTGGATCAGCACGGCGCCGCTAAGTCCTGCACGCCAGGGGGTAGCCAGTCGGTAGTCAAAATTGCCGCTTGGCGAGCTCTCGGTATTGCCGTTTGATCCGGTGCCATCGGTGTATGCGTACGAAAAGGAGTTGTTGAAGTCATCCGTTAGGCGAAGCCAGGTTGGAGAGTGGACGTGGGCGCCCAGTCGAAGGGCCTGTGTGGCCCGGTAAATCACGCCAAGTTTCACATTCACGCCGACACCGTCGGTAGCCAAATACTCCGAGTAGGACAGGTCGTCAAAAAAATTCACCACGCCGGCAGCGTCCACTTCCTGGTATTCGCCATTGAGCCGATAGCGCACAAAAGGTACCCCGACGGTAGCGCCGATCAACAGTTTTTCGTCGTAGTTTCCCGCAAGGGACAGCACCATTTCGTTCATTGTGCCCGATTGGGTGAGCGTCTGGGTGCGGCCAATGGTAGCATTTTCATTGCCCTCAAAATCGTAGGTGGGGATATCGTTTTGAAAATAAATAGCGCCCGTCTGGTACGCCAGGCCGGAGGTGAACGGATCCAGGTCGTCCTCGCTGCCGTTTTGCAGGATGGGCCTTGCATCGGCAAACCAGTTGTTCAGGATGGTACCTTCGGCGTTTCCGGAGTAATAAATGGCGCGGTTATAATTGGCCAATTGATTGTAGCCAATGCCCACGTTGAACGTTTTCCATTTGCTTGATCGGGGGGTTGTATTGAACACGATGCCGAGATTGTCGAAGCGAAAATGGCTTTTGCTCTCGTCATAGGTTTCGTTGTTATTGCCGGGCAGGGTAGCATCAGTATTGGCGAAGCGCAGGGCGGGCGTCAGCATGAGTTCATTGGTGCGGTACATGGCCAAGCCGGCAGGGTTTTGGCTCAGTGTACCAAACTCTGCACCCAGTGCGCCGAAGGCACCGCCAACACCAAGGTAGCGCGCCGTGCCACCGGGGGTCAGGTAGGAAAACTTGAGTACGTCCGGTGCTGTTTGGCTGGAGGCCGCTGTAGCAAGCATCATGAAGAGCGGCAAGAGGTATTGTTTCATAGTTGCAAAGTGTTAACGTTGAAGGTTTTGTACGGTAGTAATCTCTGGCTGGGTCCAATAAAAAATGGGTGGAAAGAGGTGACAGGACCGGTTTCCACCCATTGTATTCTTGCTGGCTATTGGCTGATGGAGGTCGGTCAATTGTTACGGCCGCTGCGGCCACCGCCCGAAGAAGACGGGGACGAACTGCGGCTGCTGCCACCTCCACTGTCACCACCGCTCCGCATACTGCCACCATTCGATGACCGCTCACTGCTGCGGCTGGGCTGGCTCTCATACGAGCGCGTTGGGCGCTCGTATGAAGGCTCCGAGCGCCGACTTGGGCGATCATCGTCTGTACTGCCACTCGAGCGGGGCGATTCCCGACGGGTGGGGCTTGGCTCCCGGCTGGGCGTCACGTCGCGACGAGCAGGACGTTCTGCCGGCGTCGTCTCGCGGGCCGGGCGGGACTCGCGTTCCGGTGTTACTTCGCGCGCCGGCCGTGTTTCACGACTTGGTGTTACTTCGCGGGCCGGGCGCGTTTCGCGGTTTGGTGTTACTTCGCGGGTCGGCTGTGTTTCACGACTTGGTGTTACTTCGCGGGTCGGGCGGCTGTCGGGCGATACTTCCCGGACGGGGCTTGTTTCGCGGCTGGGCGTCACATTGCGCTCGGGGCGCGTGGTTTCGGGTGTTGTGGTTCGGCGACCTTCCGGTGCTGTCGTCGGGCGGTTTTCGCTGCCGGTGCGGGCAGGCGTTGTCGTCGGACGGGTTGTGCCGATGCCGGAGCGATCACTTGCAGCGCCCGTTGGGGATTTTTCACCCGGTGTGCTCTCGATGCGTCCGTTCGGGCGGGTGTTTTTCAGTTGGATAACTTCCGTAGAGGCCACCCGAGGTCCTTCCAAACGAGCGGCAGTTGTAGTATTGCCGCTGGCCATGCGTGCATAGCCGGGATTGACCGTGGTGCCGCTGCGCCGAACGCCCGTGTACGTTTTTGGATTGTAACCGCCACCGCCGCCATTATTGCCGCCAACATTGTTGTTGTCGTAATAATAGTTGTTGTTCACCCAGACGTTGTTGGGGCAGTAGTACGGATTGTAGCCATTCCACACCCAGTATGGGTCGTAGAAGTAGTTATTCCACACATTGACATTGTTCCATGTATTCCAGCCCCACGGGCGGTTCCAGCCAAAACCCCAGGTATTGTACCCGGCGCCCCAGTACGGATCATACCCGCCCCAAGTGTTCCAGCGGTTGAACCGGTTGAACCGGTTCCAGCGGTTCCAGCGCCAGTAGTCGTTGTACCCGCCGGCGTAGATGGTCATACCCGGTTGGAAGAACGGATCGTACATCCACATATCCACAAAAATGGGATCGTAATAATCCACGGTATTTGACGGACGGTGGAAACGACGGATGCGAGAGGAATACTCGTATGCATAGTCGTCTTCTTCAGAATAACCATCATCACCCTGATACCGCTGGGTTATTTTGCTGTCCTCGCGGTATGTACTTTCGTTACTTGGGGCAGTATAAGTACCGTCCGTTGCTGGATCATAGTACAAGTCGTCCTGCGCCTGGGCAGGTACACTAAAGAAGATTCCTACTGCCAGGAGGAAGATTCCCATGAATGACTTCACATTTTTCATAGCCGAAAAAGTTAGATTTTACAAGATTGCACATCAAATGTTTGCAGGCTCAAAAGTATTACCTTTGCCCGCCTTTTTGGTTAATAGGGCTTTAATTCAACATCCTCAGGCCGTTAAAGTTGGCTTAAACCAGCAAACCAGCCTTGTCAAATGTTAAATTCTTTCACGATTAGACCCAAGCGGCTGGCCAAGGTAACATGCACGCTGCGCATTAACCCGGATTTAACGGTTAGGCCCTCCTGATTCCAAAACATTCTCCCGACTCGATCGGACGCAACCTTTACAACAAACGCTCAATAGATAAACATGGCAAAAGAAATAACTCCCCGCTCGGAAGACTACTCACAGTGGTACCTCGACATCGTTCGCAAGGCTCGCCTGGCCGACAACTCACCCGTGCGCGGCTGCATGGTCATCCGTCCGCACGGGTTTGCTATTTGGGAAAAAATGCGCGACGCGCTGGATGCCATGTTTAAGGAAACTGGGCACGTCAACGCCTACTTCCCGCTTTTTATCCCAAAAAGTTTTCTTAGCAAAGAAGCTGCTCACGTCGAAGGTTTTGCCAAAGAATGCGCGGTGGTAACCCACTACCGCCTGAAAAACGACCCCGACGGCAACGGTGTGATCGTGGACCCGGAGGCCAAACTTGAAGAAGAACTGATCGTGCGCCCCACCTCGGAAACCATCATCTGGAATACGTACCGGGACTGGATCCAAAGCTACCGCGACCTACCCCTGCTCATCAACCAGTGGGCCAACGTGGTACGCTGGGAAATGCGCACGCGGCCCTTCCTCCGCACAGCAGAATTTCTCTGGCAGGAAGGCCACACGGCACACGCCAGCAAAGACGAGGCTATGGAGGAAACCTTGAAAATCCTGGACATCTACGCCCGCTTCGCAGAAGAGTATATGGCTATGCCGGTGATCAAAGGCATCAAAACCCCCAACGAACGCTTCGCCGGCGCGGATGAAACCTTCTGCATCGAAGCGCTCATGCAAGACGGCAAGGCGCTGCAAGCCGGCACCTCACATTTCCTCGGCCAGAATTTTGCCAAGGCCTTCGACGTACTTTTCCTCAACAAAGACAACCAGCAGGAGCACGTTTGGGCTACCTCCTGGGGTGTTTCCACCCGACTCGTCGGCGGCCTCATCATGACACACTCCGACGACGACGGTCTTGTGCTGCCGCCCAAACTGGCGCCCATCCAGGTCGTAATCGTTCCTATCCCGAAACCCGTACCGGAAATACTGGAGGCTGCCGGAAAAATCGCTGCTCAATTGCGGGCCAAAGGCATTTCCGTAAAAGTTGACGACGACGACCAGAACCGTCCGGGCTTCAAATTTGCCGAATACGAAATGATCGGCGTACCCGTGCGCCTCGGCCTCGGCCAACGCGACCTCGATGCCGGCCAGGTGGAAGTAGCCCGCCGCGACACCAAGGAGAAATCCAGCGTACCGCTCGATACCGTGGCCGACTACGTCGCTCAACTGCTCGAAGATATTCAGGCAAACCTGTTCAACCGCGCCAAGGCGTACCGCGATGAACACATCACGCCGGCAAATACCTGGGCAGAATTTGAAGAAGCCCTGGAGAAAAAAGGCGGATTCGTCGCTGCACACTGGGACGGCACCACCGAAACGGAACTGGAAATCAAAGAGCGCAGTAAAGCCACCATCCGCTGTATCCCCGTTGGCAACAAAGAGGAGGCCGGTACGTGCATTCTGACTGGAAAGCCAAGCACACAGCGGGTATTGTTTGCCAAAGCGTATTGAGTACGTTGTGTGTTTTTGGGATGGAGTGGTAACTACTTAGGCAGGGGGTTGTGCCGAAAGTCATCTCTACCCAATCAGCACCAAATGATGTTTTTATTATCGGCCCGAAACCTTCCAGGTTTTCAAACCTGGAAGGTTTACACTGCTCGTCCTCTGCGTTGTTCGTCGGTTACAATATCCCGTATTGCGCCCTCCTCACGCCTTGATGAAGGAAAAATTTGCCTCCCCAATTCATGGGCCAGTGACTGGACGCGGCACTAGTGCCGCGAGCACTCAAAACGCTACAAAATTATGACTGCCCATCTCCTCATCATCGGCGACGAAATACTCATTGGCCAAATCCAGGACACCAACTCGGCCTGGATGAGCCAGCAGCTCAACCTGCGCGGTTTCCGGGTAACGGGGAAAAGTACCGTAGCCGACAGTCCAGACGCCATTCTGGACGGCCTTCAGCAAGCGACCCGCCATGCCGATGTGGTGCTGATGACCGGAGGCCTTGGCCCAACCAAAGACGATGTGACCAAAAAAACGCTGGCGGATTATTTCGACTCGCCGATGTCGTTTCACCAGGAAACCTACGACCGCATGGCGGCATATTTCGCACGCATCGGGCGCACAATGCCCGATGCTGCGGTGATCCAGGCTACGCTGCCGGACAAAGCAGTGCTGCTGCCTAATAAAGTCGGCAGCGCCCCGGGTATGTGGTTCGAACGCGACGGCAAGGTCTTCATTTCCCTGCCGGGCGTCCCGTTTGAAATGCAGTACCTGATGTCGGAAGAAGCGCTCCCGCGCCTGAGCGCTCGTTTTCCTGGCAGTCCCATTGAGCACCGTACCTTGCGCACGGCAGGAGAAGGCGAAAGCACAATTGCCAAGCGCATCGAGACCTTCGAGGATTCCCTGCCGGAAAACATCAAACTGGCGTATTTGCCCAGCCTCGGCCAGGTACGCCTGCGCCTTACCGGCACCTGGAACGCCACCACTGTCCCGCCGAACGCACAGGAGATACTCCGCGACCAACTTGACGCCAAGGCGGCCGAACTGCACGCCTTGTTGCCCGATCTGGTGTACGGCACCGGCGAGGACACGCTGGAACAAGTAGTTGGAGATTTGCTGCGCAAACAAAACCTGCAATTTGGCACGGCCGAGAGCTGCACCGGCGGGTATATCGCCCACCTGATCACCTCGGTGCCGGGCGCGTCCGATTATTTCCCAGGCAGTATTGTCAGCTATTCCAACGACATGAAAATGAACCTGCTCGGTGTGCAGGCCGATACGCTTGCGCAGTTTGGCGCAGTGAGTATGCAAACCGTGCGCGAAATGGTTGCCGGCGCACTGAACACCTTGCAGGTGGACGTCGCTCTGGCGGTATCCGGCATTGCCGGCCCCAACGGCGGCACACCCGACAAGCCCGTGGGTACGGTCTGGATAGCCGTTGGGAATCGCGACCGGATTGTTGCCGTCAAGCATGTATTTGCACGCGACCGGGCGAAAAACATCCAGCTTGCCGGCGTTTACGGCCTGAATACCGCGCGCAAATTTTTACTGGGAGCATTGTAGCCCGGGCAACGCGCCTGTTTGTTTTTCAAAGCGAATGGTATCGCAAGCATCTCAAAAATTATCCGCATTTTTGGGAAAAATTAACCCGACTCACAGATATGTACAAAAGACGACACGCCCTGTTTCCCGCGCTTACGGGGGCTTTTTTTGCGCTTTTTTGGGTACTGTCGGCAGGTGTGCCGGTTTTTGCACAGGGTAGCCGGGTGCTGATGTCCGAGCCCATTGCCTTGCGCAACGACTACGGTTACGAGCTCATCGGCCGCATGAAAGACCGGATTTTGCTTTTCCGCGACAAATACGACGAGTTCGAGGTGCAGGCCTTCGACAATGCCATGCGGCTGTCATGGAGCCGAACCCTGGATGATATTGACAAAAACGGAACACAAATCCTTGCGGTCATCGGCGGGAAAAACGATTTTTCCATTGTCTTCAAACAGCGCCGCCGCGGCGTCACGACCCTGCGCCTGCACAAGTACGATGCGGGCGCCAACCGCATTGACAGCACCACGATCAAATCCTACGGCGAACGAATGTTTTCGCCACCAGCCATTGATGTACTCCACAGCGAAAACAGAACGTGCATCGTGGCCATGAACACCGCGGAACGCGCGCGCATGGAAACGATTTGCTTCAGACTGGATAATATGCAGGTGCTTTGGGATAAGGTGATCCAATTGGATGATGTCTATCACGACTCCAATATCGAATCCATGACGGTGAGCAATGCGGGTGATTTTTTTATGGTGACCGAGCTGAATAACCGACGAAATCGCCTCGATGCCCATGAATACCAAATCCTGCATGTTCAGGCAGTGGCGGACCGCACGATACGGTTGCCCTTGCCGGACTTTTTGACCACGGATGCCAAATTTGTGTACGACAACCGCAACCGAAGTCTCGTGGGGGCGGGTTTTTATTCGGATAAAAATCGCGACCGCTCCAATGGCGCTTTTTATGTGCGCGTACCGCAATCCGGCCAGCCAATCCTACGCCACGAGGCTTTTTCCGATAAAGTCGTGTCCATCTTGCGGGGCAAGGATGTAGAAGATGACAACAAAGGCATTGACTATGCGAATATCCAGCAAATTGTGCCCCGGCAAGACGGCGGCGTCCTGATCGTAGCCGAACGCTACCATGAAATACAGCGCGGTACTGCCGCCGGGCGCGGGTTCTGGCGCGATGGTATGCGGCTGGTGATGGATTACTACTACGACGACCTCTTCCTCGTAGCGCTGGACCCCGATGGGACACCGCACTGGACAACGGTGCTGCACAAAAAACAATACTCACAGGACGACGACGCGACTTTTTCCTCCTATTTTATGATGCGCGCACCCGACCAGTTGCACTTCCTGTTCAACGACGAAATTAAATACGAAAACACCTGTAGCGAGTATCTGGTGAGCCCTTTGGGCGATTTTGACCGCAACAGCCTGATGAATACCTTCGGCCAAAACCTGCGCTTGCGTTTCCGAGATGCCCTCCAACTGAACGCCAACGAATGCCTCGTGCCATCCGAGTTCCGAAACAAACTGCGCTTGGTTCTACTAAAATTTTGAAGATTTGCGGCTATGACTGATGTAAACACCCTCGGCGAGTTCGGCCTGATCGAACACCTGACCCAAAATTTCCCCATTACCCAACCATCCACTATCAAAGGCGTAGGCGACGACGCAGCGGTGATTGAAAACGGCCCTTTTTGTACCGTGGTCAGCACGGATATGCTGGTTGAAGGCATTCATTTTGACCTCGCCTACACCCCCCTCAAGCATCTTGGTTACAAGGCTGTCGTTGTCAATTTGTCCGACATCTATGCCATGAACGCTACGCCCCGGCAGATCACCGTCTCTTTTGCCATTTCCAGCAAATACACCGTGGAGGCTATGGACGAACTCTATGCAGGCATTCGCGCTGCCTGCGAAACCTACGGGGTGGACCTAGTGGGTGGCGATACTACCTCCGCACCCAAGGGCATGGTCATCAGCATCACAGCTATCGGCCAGGGAGAAAAAGAACGCCTGACCTATCGCAGCGGCGCCCGCCCCGGCGACCTTCTCTGCATCACCGGCGACCTCGGCGCTGCCTACCTCGGCCTGCAACTCCTGGAACGCGAAAAACGCATCTGGATCGAGCACCCCGACGTGCAGCCCAACCTCGAAGAGCAGAAGTACATCGTAGGCCGCCACCTCAAACCCGAGGCCCGGCGCGATATGATTGAGGCCTTCCGGAAAGCCGACCTTGTGCCGACTTCCATGATTGATATTTCCGACGGGCTGGCTTCCGAGCTGTTTCATATTTGCAAACAAAGCCGCGTGGGCGCCCTGCTGGAAGAAAGCGGCGTACCCATCCACCCGGATGCCCAGATGATGGCCCTCCAGTTCAAACTCGACCCGATCACCTGCGCCCTAAATGGCGGGGAAGACTACGAGTTGCTCTTTACTATTGATCCAAAAGACACCGACAAGGTGCGTTTCCTGCCCGACATCTATATCGCAGGAGAAATCCTCGATGCCGCCGATGGGGTCAAGTTGAATACGAAGGGCGGGAACCTGCATGACCTTCAGGCGCAAGGGTGGCGGCATTTTTAAATGTCGGCCCAACAGCTCGGTGGCGGCCATTAAACTAAAATACAATCACATAAAAAACGCTCCCAATGAAATTGAAATTTACAATTCTTCTATTTGCCGTAGTTTACTCTACTATTGCTCAACCCCTGATGGTGCGTGATATTGCCGTTGGCTCCGCATCTTCCATTCCATCCAATTCGACGATAGCCCAGATGATGCCTTTGGGTGATCTTGTACTTTTTAAAGCAGACGATGGTGTGCATGGCAGGGAACTCTGGCGTTCGGACGGCACCTTAGATGGTACGTATATGGTACGCGATATTTATCCCGGGACAAACGATGATGGGGTATCCAGCTTATTTATCGTTTTTGATTCTGCGTTGTATTTTGGAGCCCGGGATGTTGCGTATGGGTCTGAACTTTGGCGTTCCGACGGGACAACAGCCGGCACTTATTTATTTTGGGATGCATGCCCGGGATCGTGTTCCGGTACCACTTATGGAAATTTCCCTCCAGAGTTTGCCAGTTTTAACAATTTACTATTCCTTCGGGCATCAGCAACGGGTATTGGGACAGAACTGTTTTCCACCAATGGAGATTCTGCCAATGTATCCTTAGTTAAAGATATCAACCCGGGTTCGTTCAGTGGATCTCCTGGCAGATTCCATGTTTGGAACAACCATTTTTACTTTAGTGCCTCCGACCTTGGTTCTGCTCGCGAGATTTGGGTGAGCGATGGTACCGCAGGCGGCACCCAATTGCTGAAAGACATCAATCCGGGAGGCTTCTCCGCAGGAGATCCCGAACACCTTACCCCTGCCAAAAATGGGTTGTTCTTCTCGGCAGTATCGCCAAATATTGGTCGGGAGCTTTGGAAAACAGATGGAACGCCGGGTGGTACCGTGTTGGTTAAAGACATCAACCCCGGCTCTGCAAATGGCATTTCTACTTCCGAATTTCAGGCAGTGGGCGACTATGTAGTTTTCATTGCAAATGATGGTACTACCGGAACGGAAGTTTGGTCATCCGATGGTACTGAACAGGGAACACAGCTTTTGAAAAATATCGGGCCGGGAAATAGCCTGGCTAGTTTTCTGGGTGTTCTGAACGACAAGCTTTTGTTTACGGCCTACGACAACAGCAACGGCAGTGAACTATGGATAACGGACGGTACGCCTGCCGGCACGGTTTTCCTGAAGGATATCTACGCAGGCTTCCTTGGAAGCGATGCCGTTGGAGGCTCGATACACAATGGAAAAATGTACTTTGTTGCCTCTGATAATGTACATGGTCGGGAACTGTGGCAAACCGATGGTACTGCTGCCGGTACTACATTGCTCGCCGATGTCGTCCCGGGTATTACCAGCTCGTCTCCGAATAATCTAGTCCTCGCCGGCTCTACACTTTATTTTTTCGCCAATACGAATGAACACGGTCAGGAACTCTGGAAATTTGAACTCGCTCCCCCGGTAGCTCTGATGGAGGCGCCGGATTCCGCCTGCCAAAGCGAGACAATTGTTTTTTTATCACCCACACCCGTTGCTAATACCTGGCTTTGGGAGTTTGGTAGCGGAGCGCAACCCATGCAGGCACAGGGGAAAGGACCACACTCTGTAAGTTACAGCACCGCCGGGCTTAAAAGTGCCCGGCTTATTGTAGCAAATGCGTTTGGTGCAGATACTGTATTGCAGTCCATTGAGGTAAACCCGACTCCTTTAGCAGACTTTACCTTCCAAACAACCGATCTGGAGGTATCCTTTCAGAATGCAAGTCTTTTTGCACAATCTTACGAATGGTCGTTTGGAGATGGTGCGCAAAGTAACGAAGCCAACCCCATCCATGTCTATACTGCCCCGGGGCCTTATACCGTGCTGCTTAAGGCGACCAACGCGTGCAGTACGCATGAAAAATCTATCGCTGTAGTACTTACCTCCAATACTAATGAAATCTTGGAGGCCGGCAGTATTCGCGTTTTTCCAAATCCGACGAGCGGACATTTTCAGCTATTTTTCGAGGGCGTAGAGGATATTTACCCCGTAAAACTAAGTTTGGTGGATGCTCTAGGAAAAATAATGCGAACACTGGAAAACCCGGGCAAGGAGCAGTCCTTCCTGTTTGAATACAGTGATATTGAACCGGGCATTTATTTTTTACAACTACAGTTTGAAGAACGCTTCATCGCAGTTCCCGTGGTTATTCGTCAAGAGTAACCGTTTTTTGCATTTCATACGCATCAGGCAAAAAGGAAGCATTTCACCGCTGCGCCCCTTTTTTGAGTCGCAATAAAAAATGAATCAACACACAACGGCATGAAAAAGTATTTACTCCGTTTTACCCTCCTTTTGACCGTTTTCGGATATCTGCTTGCTACCGCGCAAGCCCAACAATGCCTCTTTTCCCTCGAAATGCGCGACGACTTCGGCGACGGCTGGAATGGCGGCATATTGACCATCGTCAATGGTGGCAATAATTACCAGTTTTCGTTGGTGAATACTATTGGCAATGGAGCAGACAGCACCGTGACGTTCGCAGTCACCCCGGGCGTGCCGCTCGTCCTCAATTGGGGGCCGGGCCTCTTTAGCGATGAAGTCTCGTTTTCCCTCTACAACAACGACGGCGATCTGCTCTTTGAAACCGTTAACCCGAACGCCGGCATCGTGTTTCTCCTGCCGGCAGCCGCTTGTGTGGATTGCCTGAAACCAATCAACATCGTCACCGAAAATATCTGGGATACCCGCGCACGCATCATTTGGGACCCAGCCTACGGAAACAGCACACCTGTCGGCTGGCGGGTTATTTATGGCCCAACGGGATTTACACCCGGCCCGCTCACTGGCGACACCCTGTACGTGGGCATCCCCAGGGCCAATATTACGGGCTTGCAGCCCAAAACCAGGTATGATTATTATGTGGAGCAAGACTGCGGCAACAACGCGTCGAGCAAATTAAATGGGCCCTTCACCTTTGAAACCTATCGCACCAACGACGTGGGTATCAGTGCCGTACGCAGCCCGCAAAACAGTTGCGACCTTGGCACGGAAACCATTACAGTGGCACTGCGCAACTACGGGGCCAACCCTCAGTCGCTCATACCGTACAACTATAGCGTGAACGGCATCCCGTCGGATGTTCAACAACCGCAGGACGGTTTTTTTACCGGTGTACTGGGTAAAGACAGCGCTGCAATCATCGAATTTGAAACCCTGTACGATTTTTCTGCCCCCGGCGAATACCTCATCGCGGTGTGGTCGGAAATGGCTGGTGATGAAGATACTTCCAACGACACCATTTTTGTCCGCGTGGTAAACCGCCTTGCAGCTCCGTACACCCAAAATTTCGAAGACTGGAACGGCGGCTGGTATGTGGATACGGCGCTGAGCACGGCTCCTTCCTGGCAATTCGGTACGCCAAACGGGTTGGTTATTTCGGCGGCGGCCAGTGGGAAAAACGCATGGGTTACGAGACTCGAAGGGGCTTACAACCCTGATGAGGCTTCATTTCTTAACTCCCCTTGCTTCGATTTCTCCGACCTCACCGAAGATCCGATGATCGAGTTTTCCCTGATATACGCCACCGAATCCGGGTACGACGGCGGCTGGCTCGAAATGTCCACCGACGATGGTGCGACCTGGGCCAAGGTTGGAATGCTGGGAGAGAATATCAATTGGTACAACCATGATGGCACATCCACCGACCTCGGCAACGCCTGGTCGGGCAATAGCAATGGCTGGAATATTGCGCGCCACCTCCTCGACGGCGCTGCCGGTTTTGCCAATGTGCGCTTGCGCTTTGCTTTCGAATCCGACCCGTTTCTTCAGGCCGAAGGTATAGGCGTGGACGATATTCGCATCTACGTTCCGCTAACCAATGATTTGGCGGCACTCTCGATGCGCACCACCGGCGACGGGCAGGACTGTGGACTGGCGGCAGATGCCGTCACATTCCGGCTGGCCAATTTCGGTACGCAACCAGCCACCATTTTCGGGCTTGCTTACTCGCTCAACGGCACAGCCCCGGTTGTGGAAAATGTAGGCGCTGTCTCGATCGCCCCCAATACCGTGTATTCCTACACCTTCACCCAAACTTTCGATAGCCGCGACGGCACGTTTGACATTCGCGGCTGGACCATCCTGCCGGGCGAAGAAAACCGCGGCAACGATACCTCCACCATATTTACCGTCAATCACCTGCCGCGGCTGCTGCCTTTCGAGGAAAATTTTGAAAATGGATTGCCTTCGGGCTGGACGACAACCGGAACCATCACCACCGCACACAACAATACCTCCAGCGTTCTGGCCGTCAATCTGTACGACTTCAATCCATCCACCACAACCACCCTGCCTCGTGTTGGTTTCGTCGGCCCCAATGACTCCCTGAGTTTTGACTACCGTATCACGGACTACGATACCGACGGCGCCACAGCAACTGACCTCTCCGACGGCACGCGCTTCGAGGTACGTATTTCTACCGACTGCGGCAGCACATACCAAACGGTGTACACTATTGATGAAAACAACCATACGCCCAGCGTTGCGCTGCAAAACGTACGTATTGGCCTGGGCGCTTACGCAGGCCTGGCGATCCAAATCCGCTTTACAGGCACCTGGGGCGCGGGGGATTTCTTTTTCGACCTCGACAATATTAACCTGCCGCCGCCGCCGACAACCCCGACCCGCGACGGGATTCAGGGATTGAGCCAACTGGCCCTACGCCCTAACCCCACTACCGGCCAGGCACAACTGTTTGTCGAACTGGAACAGAGCGCCAACCTGCACGTGCAAGTGCTGGATCTGATGGGCCGAACGGTCTGGCAAACAAACGTCGTACACACCGACCGGCTCTCGGAAAATCTTGACCTGACGGGATTCCCCAACGGGTTGTACCTCGTGCGCCTCACAGCCAACGGGCAGACGGCGACGCGGAAATTGGTGAAGCAATAGTTTGTATTATCTGGTAAAAAGCGCCAACTGCTCCCCTTGCGGCAGCTGCTGGAACGACCGCCGGTGGTGCTCCGTCAGCCCATACCGGCGAATCGCCGCACGGTGAGCAGCGGTGGGGTAGCCTTTGTTTCCTGCCCAGTCATACTCCGGGAACAAGGCAGCCAGGCGGTGCATGTCGGCGTCGCGATAGGTTTTGGCCAAAATAGACGCGGCGGCAATGGCGGCGTACTTGCCATCGCCTTTCACGACGCACAGGTGCGGTATATCACCGTATCGGCGGAAGCGGTTGCCGTCCACGAGAATAAATTCGGGGCGCTGGCGGAGGCCGTCCAATGCGCGGTGCATGGCCAAAAAAGATGCTTGTAAAATGTTGATCCGGTCTATCTCGTCCGGGTCTGCCCGGCCGACCGCCCAGGCCACAGCCTCCTGCTCAATAATGGGGCGCAGTTCGTCCCGCTGTTTTTCCGTCACCTGTTTGGAATCATTGAGCCAGGGATGGAAGAAATCAGGCGGCAAAATTACCGCTGCTGCATACACCGGTCCCGCCAGGCACCCGCGCCCGGCTTCATCGCATCCGGCTTCGAGCCGGTTCGGTTCGTGAAAAGGAAGCAATCTGTTTTGAGTTTTGTTGCGCTTTTTGAATGGGCAAAAGTACGCGCATGCGTTGAGCAGACGCACGATGCAGGTTGAAATTGCCGGGGGTAACGGCAATAATAATTCCCGCTACCTTTGTCCGACAAACGCTGATCGTCACGCAGAATGGTTTTGTACCGAGCCTGCTTGGATAATAAACGGGATGTTAGCTACTCAATTTTTATAAACTGTTCTACACTTTCTCAACCGGATAATAACAACTATGGAAACCTACGCCAACACGAGAGACCATGTCCAACTGCATGACCTGTTGTTTGTCACGCTCCTCCGGGAAGAACAAGTGGAGGAGCGCGTACAGGAAATCGGCGCCGAACTTACGCAGGCTTATCGCGGCAAAAAACCACTATTTATCAGCATCCTGAGCGGCGCTTTTGTGTTTGCTGCCGACCTGATCCGCACCTTTGGCGGCGACTGTGAAATTGGTTTTGTTAAACTGGCCTCTTATTCCGGCACCCGTTCGTCCGGCGATGTACAAACCGTTATGGGCCTGGAAAAAGACCTGCGCGGGCGCCACCTCATCGTGGTGGAGGATATCGTGGACACCGGTCGCACCCTGCATTTTTTCCTCAACCATCTTCGTGCCCAAGAGCCTGCCTCTATCTGTACCGTCACATTCTTGCGCAAGCCCGAGGCTGCCGAGTTTCCGGTACCCGTGGATCATGTCGGGTTCGATATAGATGACCGCTTTGTGGTTGGTTACGGGCTGGATTACGACGGCTTGGGCAGGAATCTGCCGGGGATTTACCAACGGAGTATGTAAACTATTCATGCACGAAAATTATAAAGGCAGGGGTAGATGCCCCTGCCTTTATAATTACCAACGGATTACAGGACGTGAGACATACTATTCGTCATCGTCCCGGCTAATCGGCTCCACCTCGGCTACCGGAGCGCTCTCGCCCGGGGTCGGATCAATGAAGGGGCGCTTGCCGATGAGGTTTTCCAGATCGGCGCGGTGCAGCACTTCTTTTTCCAACAGCGCTTTGGCTAGCGCATCCAGTTCGCGACGCTTTTCGCGCAGCAGGTTTTTCGCACGATCGTACTGTTGGTCAATCATGATTTTTACCTCCTGGTCAATCAGGTAAGCCGTTTGTTCCGAGAACGGGCGGGCGTAAGATTCGGTCAGCATGGTAGAGTACGAGATATTGCCGACCTTTTCGTTCATGCCGTAGTTGATGATCATATCGTACGACAGGCGGGTAATGTGGTCCAGGTCGCTCTGTGCACCTGTGCTGATCTTGTCAAACACCACCGATTCGGCGGCACGGCCTCCGAGGGTCATGCAAATATCGTCGAGCAGTTTTTCTTTACGGGTGATGTACTGCTCCTTGGGCAGGTATTGGGCATAGCCCAAAGCCGCAAGGCCGCGCGGCACGATGGTCACTTTAACCAACGGGTGCGCGTATTCGAGGAACCAGCCGCAGATGGCGTGCCCGGCTTCGTGGTAGGCGATAATCTGCTTTTCTTCCGGACTGATGATCTTGTTTTTCTTTTCAAGACCGCCGATCACCTTATCGAGGGCATAGTTAAAATCGTCCAGGTCCACGGCTTTTTTGTCGCGGCGGGCAGCAATCAGGGCCGCCTCGTTGCACACGTTGGCAATATCGGCGCCCACAAAGCCCGGGGTCATTTCGGCCAGGGCAATAGGCGTGACTTCGGGCGAAACCTTGATGTTTTTGAGGTGAACCTCAAAAATTTGGGCGCGGCCATTCAGGTCGGGGCGGCCGATACCAATCTGGCGGTCGAAACGGCCGGGGCGCATAAGAGCCTGGTCGAGGATATCGGGGCGGTTGGTTGCAGCCATAAGGATGACACCCTTGTCGGTAGGGAAGCCGTCCATTTCTACGAGCAACTGGTTGAGCGTGTTTTCACGCTCGTCGTTGCCGCCCTGAACAGCGCCGCGGCCGCGGGCACGGCCTATGGCATCTATTTCGTCAATAAAAATAATGCAGGGCGCTTTTTCGCGGGCCTGGCGGAACAAGTCTCGTACGCGCGAAGCGCCTACACCCACGAACATTTCCACGAAGTCGGAACCCGAGATCGAGAAAAACGGCACACCGGCCTCGCCGGCTACAGCTTTAGCCAACAGTGTTTTACCCGTTCCGGGAGGGCCTACCAGCAGCACACCTTTGGGGATTTTACCGCCAAGGGTGGTGTACTTTTTGGGGTTTTTCAGGAAGTCAACGATTTCCATGACCTCTTCTTTGGCCTCATCGAGTCCAGCCACATCCGTGAACGTGATATTCACCTTGGAGCTGTTGTCAAACAGCGTGGCCTTGGATTTCCCGATATTGAAAATCTGCGAGCCGGGTCCACCCGCTCCGCCTCCCATGCGCCGCAGGATAAATATCCACAGGGCCATGAGCAGGAGCAACGGCAGAAGATAGGTCATGAGCGTGCCCGTCCAGTTGGTTTCTTCTACGTAGATGGGTACTATTTTGGCCTTTTTCTCTTTCTGCAAGCTTTCGTTCAGGGTGACGAGGTTGTCCTTCAGTACATCCATGGAACCGATGTTGAAGGAAATATACATCTGTGCGGGATTGTAGTTCCAGCCTGGCTTGTCGGGTTGGCAGTCCTTGTTTTTGTCTTCGATTTTGAACACCTCGAAGTACTTGCACAGGCTGTCTTTTTTGATGTATGCCCGGGCGTTTTCCTTGTTGACGACTTCGAGTTTTTCCAGGTCACCGGCGCGCACCATGGTTTCAAAGTCTTGCCAGGACTTCGTGGGAGGAGCCACGAACATCCGGGAAAGTTGCAGGCCGAGCAGTGCCAGCCCGATGAGGATATAAATCCAGGTAAAACTAAAGCGAGGCATATTGTCACCGCCGCCGCCGTTGTTATTGTCTTCGCGTTGTGGGCGCTGATCGTTCTGATCATCGTCGCGCTTACGCTTGTCGTTGCTCATATACAGATGGTTGAAAAGGTTGAGGGGGGCTGAGGGAAGGGTTGAGAAAGGGGTTAAACATCGGCGAACTCTGTGATATCTGCATCGCTCCAGAGCTGTTCGATATCATAGAATTCGCGGGTTTCGGGGTAGAAGACGTGGACGATGGTGTTGAAATAATCCATCAATACCCAACGAGCGTTCAGGGTCCCCTCTGTATGCGAGGGCATCAGGTACAATTCCTCCTTCACCTTTTTGTAGATGCTATCGGAAATCGCCTTGATGTGCGTGCTGGAATCGCCTTCACAAATAATAAAAAAATCTGCGGGAGCGTCGCCCAAACGGCGCAGATCCAATTGGACAATATTTTTGCCCTTTTTATCGCGTATACCTTCGATGATGGCGTGGTTGAGTTGCTCCAGGCGGGAATCGCGGGCCGTAGACCGCTGTACAGTTGTCAAATTCAAAAGAGGATGCGTTTAAGTTTTACATTTCAGGGGTCCTAGCACGGGAACCCGGCATAAAAGTACGGAACTTTGTGCGTGCTGGCCAAACGCCAACTCCTGTTGGCGTCAAATCAAAGCCAAAGCTTATGGCAAACACACTTTTCACTGGAAAAGTTTACCACTGTTTCGACGCGTTACCGTCCACAAACGACTACGCCCGCGAATTGCTGGCAAAAAGTAAGCCACCCGAGGGTACGGTCATCCGGGCTGCCAGCCAGTCAGCCGGTCGCGGCCAATATGGCAGCCAGTGGGTCAGTGCAGCCAATCAAAATCTGACGCTCAGCATTATCCTGTACCCAAAATGGCTGGCGACGGAAAATCAGTTTCGGCTCAGCGAGGCTATGGCCCTGGCCGTACTGGAGGTGGCGACAACGCTACTCCCCTCAACTGCAGCACCGGTGCAACTAAAATGGCCGAACGACATCTACATCGGCAAGCGAAAAACAGCCGGTATTCTAATTCAGAACACGCTCAATGGACATTTTTTACAGTCTTCCATCGTGGGTATTGGCTTGAATGTAAACCAGTTGGCATTTCCGCCGGAAGCGCCGAATGCCACGTCGGCGGCGGTGGTCGCCGGCCGAATGTTTGATCTGGATACCGTGGCCGATACGCTTTTCGAATGCGTCGAGCAGCGTTATTTACAATTGAAAAACGGGAACATCGAGGCGCTGCGCGCAGACTACCATCGCCACTTGCTGGGCCTGGGTGAACAACGGACGTTTTTGCGACCGGACGGCAGCTCGTTCAGCGGGGTCATCCAGGAGGTGGCGCCCGATGGGCGGTTGGTCATCCAAACGAACACCGGAACAGAGCTTTTTGCCGTAAAGGAGGTACAGTTCGCCTGACAACCACGGTCGAAGGAAAAAAATCAAAGGCATTGCATTTTCTATCCAAACTAAAGGCATTTTTACGCTGTTTCCTACCTTTGCGCCCCTCAACGATCCGGTCATCCAACCAGAAACCTTTTGACCATCCAACCAGAAACCCTCTAACCTTCCAACCGTTAACCGTCAACGTCAACCGAAAAATGATTTTCGACCTGAAGATGATCCGGGAGTTTTACAAAAACTACCCGGCCCGCGTAGATGCCGCCAAGGCCAAGCTCAAACGCCCGCTTACCCTTTCCGAAAAAATTCTTTACGCACACCTGCACCCCGATAGCCCGCTGCAAGAGTACAAACGCGGCTCGGACTACGTGTTTTTCCAGGTGGATCGCGTGGCCATGCAGGACGCCACCGCCCAAATGGCGCTGCTCCAGTTCATGACCTGCGGCCGTAAAAAAGTGGCTGTGCCCAGTACGGTGCACTGCGACCACCTCATCACGGCCGAAGTCGGCGCCGTCAAGGATATGGCTGTGGCCATGGACAAAAACAAAGAGGTATTCGACTTCCTGTCTTCGGTGAGCCAGAAATACGGGATCGGGTTCTGGAAACCGGGCGCGGGCATCATTCACCAGATCGTACTCGAAAACTACGCTTTCCCCGGCGGCATGATGATCGGTACCGACTCGCACACCGTGAACGCCGGCGGCCTCGGCACCGTGGCCATCGGCGTCGGTGGCGCCGATGCCGTGGATGCCATGAGCGGCATGGGCTGGGAGCTGCAAATGCCCAAGCTCATCGGCGTGAAACTCACCGGCAAACTGCGCGGGTGGGCCTCGCCCAAGGACGTGATCCTGAAAGTAGCCGGCATCCTCACCGTGAAAGGCGGTACCGGCGCCATCGTGGAATACTTCGGCCCCGGAGCCAACAGTATAAGCGCCACAGGCAAAGGCACCATTTGCAACATGGGCGCCGAAATCGGAGCCACCACCTCCACGTTTGGGTACGACAAGAGTATGTTCCGCTACCTGAAGGCTACGGGCCGCAACAAGGTCGCCCTGATGTGCAACAAAATTGCGCCCTACCTCACCGGCGACACGGAGTGCTATGCCAACCCGGAAAAATATTTCGATCAGGTGATCGAGATTGACCTGTCCAAACTGGAGCCGCACATCAACGGACCGTTCACGCCGGATTTGGCGTGGCCGCTCTCCAAGTTTGCAGCCGCTGTTAAAAAGAACAACTACCCGGCCCGCCTGGAGGTTGGCCTTATCGGTTCCTGCACCAACTCGTCCTACGAAGACCTTACCCGCGCCGCCTCGGTAGCCCGGCAGGCCAAAGAGAAAAACCTGGAGGTGAAGGCTGAATTTACCATCACGCCCGGCTCGGAACTGATCCGCTACACAGCCGAGCGCGACGGTATCCTCAATGATTTCTCCGAAATCGGCGGCGTGGTGATGGCCAACGCCTGCGGCCCGTGCATCGGCCAGTGGGCGCGGCATATTGACGAGAAGAATCGCGCGAACTCGATTATGACCTCCTTCAACCGGAACTTCACCGGGCGCAACGACGGCAACCCCAACACCCACGCGTTCGTCGCCTCGCCGGAGATTGTTACGGCGTTCGCGATTGCCGGCGACCTGACGTTCAATCCGAAAAAAGGTACCCTGGTAAACCGCAAGGGCGAAACGGTAAAACTCGATCCGCCGAAAGGCATCGAATTGCCCAAGGCCGGTTTCGCTGTGGAAGATGCCGGCTATGTGGCCCCGGCCAAAGGCGGTGTGAAAATTCTGGTGGAGAAAAAATCAGAACGCCTGCAATTGCTCAAGCCATTTGCGCCCATTAGCAATGACGAGCTGCAAAACATGCGCGTTCTCATCAAAGCCAAAGGCAAATGCACGACCGACCACATCAGTATGGCCGGCCCGTGGCTCAAGTACCGCGGCCACCTGGAAAACATTTCCAACAACTGCTACATCGGCGCCACCAATGCCTTCAACGACGAGCGCAACAAGGTGCTCAATGTAGAAAACGGCCAGTACATGGAAGTGCCGGCCTCGGCACGCGTCTATCAGAAAAAAGGTATCGGCACGATCATCTTCGGCGAAGAAAACCTCGGCGAAGGCTCCAGCCGCGAGCATGCCGCCATGGAACCGCGCTACCTCGGCGTGAAAGCCGTAGTGGTCAAATCCTTCGCCCGTATCCACCAGACCAACCTGAAAAAACAGGGTATGCTGGCACTGACGTTTGCCAACCCGGCCGACTACGACAAGGTGCGCCAGGACGACAAGGTGAGCATCCTCGGCTTCGAAAAGTTTGCTCCGGGCAAGCCCCTGCAAATCCGCCTCGACCATGCCGACGGCAAAAGCGAGACCTTCGACGTGCTGCACACCTACAACGAGCAGCAAATTGACTGGGTACGCGCAGGAAGTGCGCTGAACAAGATTCGCACAGAATTGGGTGTGAAGTAA
>JBGSKO010000025.1:0-20314 GCA_041741155.1 Saprospiraceae bacterium
TTCAACGGCGCGAACGGTTCCACGATCACGGGCCTTGGCTTCGAACTGTACCAAAACCAACCGAACCCGTTTGTGAGCAAGACGCAGATTGGCTTCCACCTGCCTGAGGCAACGGAAGCTACGCTGACGATCTTCGACGAAACTGGTCGCATGATCTTCACGCAGCGCGGTGACTTCGGCAAAGGCTACAATGCCGTTACGATTGACCGCTCGGTGCTGAATACAACTGGCGTACTGTACTACAAGCTGGAAACGGCTAAGGAAAGCGCTACGCGTAAGATGATCCAGACGAAGTAAGTTAAGTAGTTGAGGAGGGTTGAGATGGTTAAGGGAGTTGAGCAAACTCAACAGACCGAAATCATCTCAACCATCTAAACCTTCTCAACATACTCAACCTAACGATAACGACGCGGCAAACGAGCCTGCCGCAGGAAACCGGAAAGCGATTTTAGCATACTTTAAAATCGGTTTTTGGGATGGCCTCTCTCCGTAAGATGGAGGGGGGCTTTTTTTATTTAATAATCGCAAATCACGCTTACCTTCGCCCATATTCCTTACCAACTACCGCACATGCGCGACATCACCGACTTAATCGGGCGAATATTCCTTTCTGCCATTTTTCTTTTTGAGGCAGTGGATTCCATACTATACTTTGAAAAAACCAAAATGACCATGACAGAGCACGGCCTGACCTGGAATCAGGACATGCTGCTCTATGGAGCTATTCTTTTCTTAGTACTGGGGGGGCTGATGGTGCTTCTGGGCTACCGCACTTCACTGGGGGCAATTCTATTGCTGTTATATTGGGCCCCTGTGACGTTTATTGTTCATGATTTCTGGGAATTCCCCAGAGATCAGATACGGATGCAGAGTATCCTCTTTATGAAGGATATCGCTATTATTGGCGGTTTGCTAATGCTTTTAGGCAAAGGCAGTGGACGGTACAGCATCAAGCGTTTGCTGGCAACCACAAGAGTGTAATAGCAGTGCTTGGTACTTAGGTTACCTTGGCTCTTCTGAGTACTTTAGAAAAATAGGCTGGGAAAAAGCGCTTCAGGTATACGCCCAGCACTTCCTTTCCGCCAAACCAGATTTCCTCTTTCCCTTGCTGAATGGCGCGCAATGTTCGCTGGGCGGCATCTTCTGGAGATAGCCCTTTATCAGTCGCGTCGTCCATCGTACCTTGCTGTTGTCCGGAGCCGGTCAATGCATGGATACTGACCTTGGTACGAACAAACCCCGGGCAGACAAGGGTAACTCGAATAGGTGTGTTCGCTAACTCGGCGCGCAGGCTGTCAAAATAGCCGTGCAAGGCGTGTTTGCTGGCAGCGTAAGCAGATCGCATCGGTGAGCCGAATTTTCCAGTAAGGCTTGTTACGGTGACGATATGCCCCAGTTGATGCGTCAGCATGCTGGGCAATAATGCTTTAGTGAGCGCCACCGTTCCAAAAAAATTGACATCCATCAACTGTTTTTCTACCTCCAGCGAAGTGTCCAGAGCAAGACTGCGCTGTGAAATACCACCACAGTTGATCAGGATATCCACTTTGCCAACCTGTTTCAACACGATATCTACGATGCCCGGGATGGTTTCATGCCGGGCAAGGTCAAGTGGTTGAATTAGTACGGCAGGGGCTCCCCGTTTAGTTGATTCCGTAGCTACACGGCGCAGTTCATCCTCGTTGCGGGCCGAGAGAATCAACTGTGCGCCATGATCGGCGAAGGTGTAGGCCAAGGCTTCTCCGATACCGGAAGAGGCCCCCGTGATCCAGATACGTTTTTGATGAAAAAAGTCGGACATAAATTTGTTGACCAGAATAGTGAAAGCTGAGCGGGAGTTATCGCCTGCGCTCGCAAAGGTAATAATGCCAAAGCATGCGTGTGCCGACGCTGTGCCATGGCTGCCAGTGTCGGGTTTGGGCCACAAAATCGTCGTGACAGGGGCGCTCGGGCAGGTTCTTGAGTACCCGGAATGCTTCTTGCATGGCTATGTCACCCTTAGGCAATATATCAGGGCGCAACAGGCATTCGGACAGGTAAATATCGGCCGTCCAGTCGCCAATACCCTTAAATTGTTTCAGAAAAGTGCGTACAGCATCGTCGGACATGGTGCGCAACGCTGATAAATTTAATTTTTCCTGTAAAATTCTGGAAGCTAAGGCACGCGTGTACGTCATTTTTTGGCGGCTGAAGCCAATTGCGCGCAGGGATTCGTCCGAAAGTTCGAGCAGGTTTTCCGGCGTAACATGCTCAAGTTGTTCTTGCAAGCGCCGAAAAGCAGCATTTGCAGAGGCCAGGGATACCTGTTGTTCGAGGATGATGTGTACGAGTGTGGAAAAACCGGGCGTGCGGTTCCAGAGTGGCGGGTAGCCGTGGCGTTCGAGTACATACGCGAGCGCCGTGTCGCGTTCAGCCAGCCAGGAGGCTGCTTCGCATAGGTTCGTTTCGTTAAGCTGCCGTATCATTGCTGCAAAGAAAAACAAAAGAACAACGCTACATGAAAATCGTTACTCTCACGCTGAATCCGGCCCTTGACAAGAGCGCTTCCGTCGAACACATGGCGCCGGAGCACAAATTGCGCTGCGCCACTCCCCAACTTGATGCCGGTGGCGGCGGCATCAATGTATCCAAAGGAATTCAACGGTTGGGTGGAGCGAGTACAGCGGTTTTTCCTGTAGGCGGACCAAATGGCCTCCGGCTGTGTGGCCTCCTGCAAGAGGCAGGTATCGCTATAGAAACAGTTGATGTGCCGGGTGAAACACGGGAGAATTTTTCTATTCTGGAAACAGGTACCAGTCTGCAATACCGGTTCACTATGCCCGGTCAGACACTCCGGGAGGTAGAAGCCGATGCCTGTTTAGAAGTATTACGCCGATTGAACCCCGATATTTTGGTGGCGAGCGGGAGTTTGCCCCCGGGGCTGCCGGAAACCTACTATGCCAAAGTGGCTAAATTTGCCAAGCAGATCGGGGCGAAGTTTATGCTGGATACCTCCGGCGCGGCATTGCAGGCAGCCGCAAGCGAAGGACTTTTTTTGTTGAAACCCAATTTAGGGGAGCTCAGCGCCTTGGTTGGTGTGCAAAAACTGGAGATGAACCAGGTTGATGATGCCGCTATGGAGATTATCCATCGGGGAAAATGCACCATGGTAATAGTCTCTTTGGGGCCGCACGGAGCGCTTCTCGCTACGCAGGATGGATTCGTACACATAGCAGCACCTATTGTGGAAAAACGTAGCACCGTGGGTGCTGGTGACAGTATGGTGGCTGGTATGGTGTTTGCGCTGGGCCAAGGGAAACAACCGCTGGAAATGGTTCAATTGGGAGTTGCTTGCGGCACGGCGGCTACCATGAATCCTGGTACGGAGTTGTTCCGAGCTACCGATGTCCAACGACTGTTGGGATGGATAGAGACATTTGGCAAACGATACCGATTCACCGATTTCTAAATTATATTTCTAATTTTGCCAGCCTTTTTTTCTCGACCTATTTTTTATGATAAATCTGATACTTTTTGGCCCACCCGGGTCCGGTAAGGGAACGCAAGCGGCGCATTTGGTGGAGCGCTACAATCTGGTACACATTAGCACAGGAGACTTGTTCCGATACGAAATGGGGAACAATACCCCCCTCGGCCTCCAGGCTAAAACCTTTATATCCAAAGGAGAACTTGTTCCCGATGTAATCACAATCGGAATGTTGCGCAACAAAGTGGAAGCCCACCCCGATGCCAACGGGTTTATTTTCGACGGTTTTCCAAGAACAATTCCGCAAGCCGAAGCGCTGGATCATTTGATGCTTGAGGAGGGCACTGCTATCCATGCTTTGCTGGCGTTGAATGTAGCCGATGAGGAAATCATTCAGCGTATCAAACTGCGCGGCACAACCTCCGGCCGTTCGGATGATTCGGACGAATCCATTATCCTCAACCGAATAAACGTTTATAAAAGCGAGACAACTCCGGTGTTCGATTACTACAGCCAGCAGGATAAAAGCCACAGCATCAATGGAATTGGTACTATTGAGGAGATTTTTGAACGCTTGTGTATGGTGATCGAGACTGTAAGTAGCGAACAGTAGCCGGAAAGGATAGGGCTGTGCGGCTGTCGTGTTTTGCACAACGAGAAGTTTTTGCCTAATTTTGCACTTGGTTTTTTCCACCATACACGGTCTATGGCACTTCCTTCGAATCCTTGGCAAGCACTCTGGCAACGGTTGCCGACACCACTTCAGAACCGCTACTACCTAACCCTGCTCGTTTTCTTTTTTCTGCTGATTTTCCTGGACAAGCACAGTTTGTGGACGCAATGGCGCTTACACCGGGCACAACAGCGTTTGGAAGCCGACCGTGCGTACTACGAACAAAAAATCCTGGAGGCTAAAGAGGAAGCTGCGGATTTTGAACTTACCAAGGAAAAATTTGCGCGCGAGCACTACTACATGAAACGCGCCAACGAAGACGTGTACATTATCCAGGAAGAAAAGTAGTTTTTTTAGTCATATCTCGAGTCAATCGAATCAATCTATAAACACATGTCTGTATTAGTAAACAAACACTCCCGCATCATCGTACAGGGATTCACCGGCAAAGAAGGCACCTTTCATGCTGAACAAATGATTGCCTACGGTACCAATGTTGTCGGGGGTATCACACCCGGTAAAGGTGGTCAAACACATTTGGAGCGCCCGGTTTTCAATACTGTAGAACATGCCGTAAAAACCACCGGCGCTGATACCTCTATTATTTTTGTTCCGCCAGCTTTTGCTGCCGATGCCATCATCGAAGCCGCACAGGCCGGCATCCGGGTCATTGTAGCCATCACGGAAGGTATTCCCGTGCAAGACATGGTGCGCGCCAAAGCGTACATTGACCGGATGGATTGCCGCCTTATCGGACCGAACTGTCCGGGAATTATTACTCCGGACGAGGCTAAAGTAGGCATTATGCCAGGCTTTGTGTTCAAGCGCGGCCCCATCGGGCTGGTTTCCAAATCGGGTACCCTTACCTACGAAGCTGCCGATCAGGTAGCCAAAGCCGGCCTCGGAATCACCACAGCTATCGGTATTGGCGGCGACCCGATCATCGGTACTACCACGCTTGAAGCCATCGAATTATTCATGAATGACCCGGAAACGGAGGGTATCGTGATGATCGGCGAAATTGGGGGCTCCCTCGAAGCCGAGGCTGCCCGCTGGATTCGCGCAAACGGCAACCGCAAACCTGTAATAGGGTTTATTGCCGGCCAAACAGCACCAAAAGGCCGCAAAATGGGCCACGCAGGCGCTATTGTTGGCAGTGCCGACGACACCGCCGAAGCCAAGATGCGTATCATGGCCGAAAACGGTATTCACGTGGTGCAGTCGCCTGCACAGATCGGCGCTACTGTGAAAAAGGTGATGGCCGGTATGTTCGTGTAATTTTTAGGGAATATGCCATAAGCACAGGAGTCATCTCAATATTTGGGATGACTCCTGTTTTTATATTTGGCTCCTCGCTCCGTTCGGATTTTTTCTTAACGAATGTCCATGCGTATCCGCCGTTCTTGCGGCAGGTAGTTGTTCCAGCGGTTGGGCAGCACTTTCATCCAACCGAGGTTCAGCCCCTGGTAGCGGGCGAGTACCCAGCCCTTAGCGGGCGCACCTGCCGGCAACTCGAAGTTTTCTTTTTTCAAAAAAAGTAGTGCTTGCTCGCGGATCAAGTCCACAGCAGGTAGGGTAGGGGATACGGCATTGCTGAGCGCTAAGGCATGGTCGGGCACAAAGTCCTGCCCTTTGAATTGTCCGATATGGACGCCGAACCACTTGTTTTTTAAAAAACTGTCCAACACGCGGTAGTCCTCGTTCAGGTGTGCCGGCAGGGCTAATACATCACCTGCAGGGGTTTGAAAAAAGCGCATATCAGCGTCCTCGCGTAGCCAGTACTGTACTTCCGGTACCAAATTTTTAGCCAGAGGCTGGATGTTCCTGAAAACTGCCGGCGCCCGTCTTTCCCGGTGTTGGGCGTTATTTTTCCGAAATAAAGCAATGAAAAATCCCTCACCATGCAAGTGGTGTGGAAAAAATCGGTAGCCACCATCGGTTTCAACAATTCCCCAGGACTCGGGAACGGACAGGCGCAGCAGTTCGAGGTCGAATTCGGAGGTCAGCCATGCCGCATTGGTCTCGTTTTCCGAACGGTTGAACGTACAGGTAGAATAGGCCAGCACGCCACCGGGTTTTAGTGCCGCTACCGCGCCCGCCAGTATGGTCTTTTGTCGCGCGGCACACACATCCACTTGTGCAAGCGACCACTCGCGAACCGCATCTGGATCTTTGCGAAACAACCCCTCTCCGCTGCATGGGGCGTCCGTAACAACCACATCGAACCAGTCTTCGAGCGCGGCAAAATCTTCGGAACCGGCGCTGGTGACGGCGCTGTTTGGGTACCCCCACTTCTCTATGTTCTCTCGCAATACGGTCGTGCGCTGGCGGATCACCTCGTTGGCTACCAGTAGGCTGTTTGGACTTAGCATGGATGCCAGCAGGGTGCTTTTTCCTCCCGGAGCGGCACACAGGTCGAGTACCCGGAGCGTGGACGTGCAGTCAACCGTTTGCTGCAGCGCCGTATGCAAAAACATGGATGATGCCTCTTGTACGTAGTATGACCCGGCGTGAAACCGCGGATCGAGGGTAAAAACAGGCCGTTCCGGCAAATACCACGCATCCGGGCACCAAGGAACAAGTGTGGCGCCCGGGAAATAGGCAGGGGTTTGGTCGGGCAATTTGGATGGGTTGGTCCGAATGCTGACAGGAGCAGCCTCTTGCATTGCTGCGAAGAACGCCGAGGAGGCATCGCCCAGCAGGCCCTGCATTTGTTTTATAAATGGTGGTGGTAACATGGTTGGAAGTTTCTGGTTTCCTGGTTTTTGGTTGGAAGCGTGTGCAGTTGTTGGCGGGGCGACATAGCAAGCATGATTAAAGGGAAACACTACGTCTTTGTGAACTTTGTGAAACACCTTTGCGCGATTTGTTTAAACGCAGTGTTTGTGCCGGGGGCAAAGGCTTCTAACTGGTGATTCCACGACGACAAAATGAAATCTACGTACATTTACGGCCTCTAAACGGGCAATTCATCGCTTTCACTATCAACAAAACTTACTGCGCTTTTTTATGAATGCAGACGCTGCCTTGCTGTCAATCATCCGCCAGATAAACCATGTGATTGCTCAATTGAAACCGGAAGATTATCGGATGCCCCTGGCCGAATTTGAAAACAACAGCCTTGGGCAACATTTTCGGCATATTCTGGAGTTTTTTCAGTGTTTGGAAGATGGTATGCAATCGGGTACGATAGACTACGCTGCCCGCAACCGAAACCCACTGTATGAAAACAGCCCGGATGTAGCGTTGGCAGCATTTGAGGCCTTTTCAACAGAATTGTCTGTATTTGACCCGGCATTATCGGTGCAGGTTCGGGCCGAATTTGGCAGTGACGACCGTCCTTGCTACAACAGCACCTTGGGGAGGGAGTTACTGTTCGTGTACGACCACGCTATTCACCACCTGGCTATCGTCAAGATTGGCTTAAACTGCCGGTTTGCGCATATTGAGGTTGAAAAACACCTCGGAGTGTCTCCTTCCACCGTCAAGGCACGTGCAAAGGTGGAGAACTGAGCGGAAATCATGCGTTGAAAAACCAGAATTGGTTGTTTTTTCAACGTGCCTTTGCCCTTTGTCCTCTTTTGCGGAACTTCGCCGCGAATTCGGTTAGCCAAGGCTCGCCACGTTAACATCGGACATGCTCTCCCTCTTTCGCAACAACCAGTCCACGACGGTTTTTATTCTGGCTTTTTATGTTGTTCTGCTGCGCCTGCCGGCGGTGCTGGGGTGGGTATTGCCATCGGTGCCGTTGGAAGCGGATAATGGTGGCTTGTTGTTTCAGAACATGTTTGGCTGGGCGGTTGGCAATGCGACGTTGTCTGCAATTGGTGCGGCGGTGCTCGTGTACATTCAGGCATTATTAGTCAATCGAGTAGCCGACGTATTCCGGCTCATGGACGACCGAAACTGGTTGCCCGGCGCCATGTACGTTTTGGCAGCATCTTGTGTTCCCGATTTTTTGTTCATCAGCCCGGCCATGGTGGCTGTTACGTTTCTTCCACTTGCGCTTCAGCGCATGTATTCCGTGTACAAACAAACCGTGGCGTTCGGGGCAATTTTCGATAGTGCTTTTTGGGTAGTAGTGGCAGTGTTTTTTCATCCTCCTGCCATTTGGTGGATACCGGTTGCCTATTTTGCGCTGCTCAGTCTGCGCTCTTTTCCTGCTCGGGAACAAATGATTTTCCTCACAGGGATCCTGTCGCCTGTCGTGCTGGCGCTTACCGGCTATTTTTGGTTCGACCAAGCCGGCGTTTTCCTGGCGGTGCAACTGAGCAGCTGCATATTTGTACCGTCATTCAATCTTCCAGCAGATCTCTTTAATGCCTTAGAGGTCGTATTAGTTGGTATTTTGATGGTTATTTGCCTGTTAGGATTTAATATCTACTACCACAAGCGCTTGATCCAGGTCCAAAAATACGTGACGATTCTCTACTGGTTCTTTTTTGCAGGTGTTTTAGCTACCCTGTTTCAGTTTGAGTTGCGGCTGGAATCGCTGCTGCTGGTTATGCCGTCTATTGGTGTTTTTCTGGCCTACTTGTTCCAGTCCACTCGAAATAAACCACTCCTGGAGTTGCTTCATTTGGTGTTGTTGCTCGCAGTTTATGTGCTTCAGTTTTTGCCAAAAATTCTTGGTTAGAGCGGTGGCGGGAGCAATTCATGTAGGCGCCATCTAACCAGTCAACCAATTAACATTGTTGCTATGAAATTCGGAGTAGTTGTTTTTCCCGGTTCAAATTGTGATGACGACATGGTGCACGTCCTGGGTAACGTGATGGGCCAGGAGGTCGTGAAACTATGGCATAAAAATACGGACTTGCCCGACGTGGATTGCGTCGTGTTGCCGGGTGGTTTTTCCTACGGCGACTATGTTCGCGCGGGCGCCATTGCGCAGTTTTCGCCCATTATGAAGGCTGTAAAAGCATTTGCGGCAGCGGGAGGCTATGTATTTGGTGTATGCAACGGTTTTCAAATACTGTGCGAAGCGCACTTGTTGCCGGGTGTTTTGCTGCGCAACGCCAATCAGCAGTTCATTTGCAGCAATGTCTGGATAAAACCGGAGACCAATAATTCCCCGATTACAGCCGGTTTGGATATGAAACAGGCGCTGAAAGTGCCGATTGCACATGCCGAAGGGCGCTATTTTGCTGCTGAAAAAACGCTGGACGAGCTGGAGGCAAACGATCAGGTATTGTTTCGCTACTGTACGCCGGAAGGGGTAGTGTCAACTGCGGCGAACCCGAATGGCGCCGCACGCAACATCGCGGGGATATGCAATGCCCAGCGCAATGTCTTTGGCATGATGCCACACCCCGAACGCGCTGCGGAAGAAGTGCTGGCCAATTTGGATGGGCAAGGCCTGTTCAGAGCACTGGTCGCCTGAATACTAAGAGGATTTGTTTTGCTCAAAGAGGGCGAGAATAATGTTGCCCATGTACACTCCCAACGCCGATTCCACGAGCGTAAGGAAGATAACCATGTCCTGAAAGTTCAGCACATTGGGCGCCAGCGCCTTTAGGGAGATCAAAAGCATTACCGTGACAAAATGCCCGTTGACCAACCACTTGACCATACTGTTCATGGGTATGTCATTGTGGCCCAGATTGGCATTGGGTTCGGTTATGCTGCGACCGATGTAGCGGAATACTGCGCCACCGTACATTGCGGTAACCGGGCCGAGTATGCCGATAAGGGCCGTGAACTCCTCAAAATCAAAGCCCCTGAGGATGTAGAACACACAGGCAGCTCCGATCAGGATGAAGTGGTAGATCAGAATTTGCCGGGCAATGCGCCCGCGCGTGCTGAGCGGTGGAGCGCTGGGCTTGCTGGCTTCGACGTTGGTGCCCGTTGTCGTGGATGTGGCTTGAGTTGCTGCCATAGCGTGCGAACTTGTCGTTGTCATTGGCGAAGGTAATCCAATAGTTTTTTAAATAATCGTCTTTGATACTCCTCCAAGTTGTCTTTGTAACGCAAAGAAGTGTCTTTGTAGTCGTTTTTGCGGGGAGGAAAAAGTATTCCACTGCCATATTTTCCCTGAAACTCCCAGGAAAGCTCCACATCCTCACCTTTTTGCAGCCCTTTGACGTAGATTCGGTGGTACTCAAAAAAGCCATCTGGACAAATTTCGTAGCTGAGGTGCGACACTTCCAGAACGAACTCGTCCACGGTGGAGTAGGAACTATCCACTCTGGCTTTCCAAAGAATGGGTGTTCCCTTGGGTTTGTAATAGCTGATCAGGTACTGCCGGGCTTTTGTACAAACAGCCTGTACCTGCTTTCCGGGCAAGAGTATTTTGTTGTCACCGATATTGATGCCCTGAAGTGTAGCGGGCAGGCGCACATCCACAATGGCGCCAGAGCGGATGCTGCGGCCGTCGAGCGGGATACGACCTTTGTCGCTGTTGATGCGGGCAAGGAAGTGGGCCGGCTCGTGGCAGCGCACGATGATTTCAGCTTGTTCTTCGTGTACCTCCGCAAGAAAGGCCCATTTGTGCAGCAGACGCTCGCGGAAAAACTGGCCATGAAGGCGGTAGTTGGTTTTTTCGAGGCGGTCCCATGCGCATTGCAAGGAGTCACACACCCGTGTACCCTTATAGGCGGCTATTAAAAACAGGGTAACTTTCCGGGAGGTCACCGACACACTGTCGGCAAAAAGAATGCCGTCCAACTGATTTTGGCGCAGCCATGTCTGGAACTCCGGTATTTTGGTGCGGAAAAAAGCCTTGTCCTGCCTCAAATCAACGCCTTGGGTTTGGGCGAAGCCCACCGGAGTGCGGAAGGACGACAGCAGGAGGATCACCAGGCAGCCTGTAAAAAGGCTCGATCGCATAGCGGGAAGTTTTACGATGTGTTTGAGCAGCGGAACAAAGGACGGTGGGTTTACATTCCTTATTTTCAAGATTTTCCACTTTAACGTTTTTTCAGAAGTACGGCGTCTTCCGACCCAGTATCAGGATCTTCCGTTCCTCCATGTCTGTAGTCCCAAACAGAAACAGTTCGCCCCCATCCATTAGTCCCAGTTTTTGGCGCACCTGCTCTGCCGAATCGGGGAAATTTCGCACAGCGACGTTCGCTTTATTTCCCGGAATGGCTTGCTGCACCGTCCTGCGGTCATATCGCAACACGGCCTCAATAGTAAAACTACGCCCGGGCACATCGGGCACAAATGTTTCCGATGTGTAGAGATGGGTGTTTGGGTGGAGTTTGTTCAGTCCGAAACGCCGGGCAAAGGATTTGAATGCTCCGGCTTTTAGGACTGCTGCATCGGGCTCATACAGGAAACGTTGTGGGGGGGCATACGGCGGTGGCGCTGCTTGTTCCTCCAAGCGGGTACAACTGAAAAAACGCGGCACCTCTCCCAGGCATACCGCCTCAATCGGGATGTTGCCAATGGCCGGGGCGGATTTTTCCAATAGATACAGCACCTCCTTAACCTCATTGTCCACAGATACTACCCAAATATGGGCTACAGATTGGAGTTGCTCTACCGCCAGGTTCAGGTCGAGCAAAGGAGCGGTTTTGAGCAGCACGCGGTCGGTGGTTTCGAGCAACCTGTCTTTGATTGTTAAAATATCCGGTGAGCAGTCTTCGAGTCGGAAAACGCGTTGCTGCCGGTCGCCCCGGCGAGCGGGATCAATATAAATCAGATTAAAGTGGTCGGTGTTTTGGTTTAAAAAATCTTCAGCCGGCAGGGTTACCACTTGAATGTTGGTTGCGCGCAGAACGCCAAAATTGTATCGAGCCAGATCGGCCAATTCGGCGTTTTGCTCCAAATAAGTCGCTTGTTTGAAATGCTGGGCAAAAAAGAAGGTGTCCACGCCCATGCCGCCGGTGAGATCGGCCATTTTATTGCCCGTTAATAAGCTTGCCTTGAATCGTGCTGTTTGTTCAGAAGATGCCTGTTCGACTGATAGTGCGGGAGGAAATTCCAGATCAAACCGAAACCAGGAGGGGATTTTCGAGCGCACCTTGCGCAGGGCCTCTATTTGCCCGACGGCAGCAGGCACCGAAATGCCGGGGAACCGGTGCGCCGACAGCAACAACCGGTGCAGGTCGTCGTTCAGGTGCTCTTGAACAAATTGCCGATCAACCGCATTTAGCATGGCACAAACATCGAAACATTGGCGCTATATTTGTCCTGCCTTGGAATAATGGTGTAGTTTTAAAAAAAAATGAAAGCAATCGTCCTTATTTTAGCAGCTTCAGCGTGTCTGTTCGTTTCTGTCCGATCATTTGCACAAAGTGCTGATATCCAACAACTCGAAACGGAGTTGCGCGCGGCATCGGGCTCCCGGCGCGTAGAGGTTTTTCTCGCACTGTCTGACGCTTATGCTCAAGCCGGAGACTATGACAAGGCACTCACTTATGCAGAGGACGCCTCCAATTTGTCTTCCCGTATCAAACGCTACGACCTACAAGCCACCAGCCTGAATCGGGAGGGTAGGGTACTGGCAGTAAAAGGCAAAAAAGGACTATTCGGCAAGGATTTAGCCGCGTCCAAGTTTCGCGAGAGCAACACATTGCTTCAGAAAAAAGCGCGACCCAACAAAAGTCTGCTGCTTGAAAATCTCGAGCAGATGCGTGTCCTGGCTGTCCGCAACAATCGAAAGGATGAAATTGCCGACATAGATGCGCAGATTGCTCGCGCAAAAGAAATGGTGGAGGGTTTGCCTGCCCCGGAGATTATCATCGTTGAAAAGCCACAGGCCGTGAACGAGCAGCTTTCTGCTATCTCCTCCCAAATTCTGGAATTGGCACAAACAACAGGAAGCGCTACTGAAAAACGGCTCAATTATGAGCGGGAACGGCAAATGTTGCAGGCTGAATTGAGCGCCAGCCGGGCCTTGATAGACCAAATGTCCGAAGACCAATTGAAGGCGACCCTGTTGGTCATGCAACAGCGCACCAAATTGGATTCCTTAGAGTATCAGAACAAGGTGGATAGCCTGAACGTAGCCAATGCGGAACTGGCAGTACGAGAGTCGAAAAGCGAGCGCAATTTTTATTTGGCAGCTTTTGTTGCTGTGCTGCTTTTGGCAGGCGGCGCTACCTATAGTTTCATCCGTGCCCGACAAAATGCACAGATTTTGTCGGAAAAGAATAAGATCATACGCGCCGAACAGGAGCGATCGGAAAACTTGCTGCTGAATATCCTGCCGGCACTTGTTGCAGAGGAGTTAAAAAAGAACGGCAGTACGAGTGCCCGGTATTTTGAGGACGTGAGCGTGCTTTTTGCCGATTTTGTGGGTTTCAGTCAGATTGCCGAAAAATTGACACCGCAGCAATTGGTTAGCGAACTGGATACCTGTTTTCGTGCTTTCGACGAAATCATCGCCCGACACGGCCTGGAAAAAATCAAAACCATTGGCGATGCATATATGGCTGCCGGCGGCCTCCCCAACGGTGGTGGCAGCCAGTTGCGCGATATGATCCAGGCTGCCCGGGATATGCAAGACTGGCTCGCAACCTGGAATGCGGAGCGCTCACTGAAAAAGCAACCCCTCTTCGAAGCGCGTATCGGTATTCACAGTGGTCCCGTAGTGGCTGGGGTAGTGGGTTCCAGAAAATTCGCTTTCGACATTTGGGGCGATACCGTCAACATCGCCGCGCGCATCGAAGCCGCAGGAGAGGGCGGCAAAATCAATATCTCTGGCGAGGTGCATGATGTCGTCAAAAAGTACTTTCCTTGCCAATACCGTGGCAAGATAGCCGCCAAAAACAAAGGGGAAATTGACATGTATTTTGTTGAAAATTGAAGCTCGGCCGGCTTCTGAAGATGGAACGCTTCGTAGCGGTGAAGTCTACTGGCCTACCTTTGGTGCATCCTTCTTTTTTCGATAAGGGCAGTGCCGACACCCGCTTCCGCAGCACTTATCCCGCTGCTGCAGGTAAAATTCCGTAAATACAAAGTTACCTTTCTCCAAATAGTAATCACGCCCCTCCTGTAATGGAGCGGTTTGTGGTTGCGGTTTGGTAATGTTCACTTTTGACATGCAAACCCAAAACGCCCCGTACACCAAAAGGTTCTGGCATCAAGGAGCGATGTCCGACTCGGCATGAATGATCAGCACGGGCGAACTGGTGTGCAGGAGCATTTCCTTGGAAATACTGTGGTGCAGTAGATCGTCCCAAAAGGAGCGTTGGTGGGTCACAAAGACAAACAAGTCTATGCGGTGTTCGAAAGCATATTCGTGCAGACTTTCCACGATGTTGTCGCCGATAACTTTACTGAAGACAAAAGGCTTTTCCGGGTCGGCATAAGCGTAATTGATCTCGAATAGTTTTTTCTCCAGATCAGCCCCTGTTTCGCTCGCTTGTCCAACATGTACAAAGTGCAACTGCCCTTCCAAACGCCGGGCAAAGGTCACTGTTTGTTTGACCGTCAGTGGATCGAGTGATTCAAAATTGCTGGCATACAGAATGTTACGAAACCCTGTATATAAGGATTGTGGGGGTACTAATAACACCGGACATTGTGCGCTTTTGGACACCGCGATACTAACCGACCCAAAAAGTTTGCGGGTTAAATTTCCCCGTCCGGTTGTTCCCAACACCATCAAGTCTGCTTTTTGGGAAAGTTCGCCCAAAACCTCTTCGGGAAATCCAAACGCGATATTGGTGCGCAATCTGGGTGCATCGGATCCCGGCTCAGTATCTACATCCCGGCGTTCACCTTCCTGCACACAATCAATTTTTTTAGCTAGCGCAGCCTTGCGTACGAAAGCATCCACCTCGTCTTGCATCGTTTTCCGGTAGCTGGACAAGAAGCCCGACGGTGATGGTTTGGCCCCCTCGAAAATACTGTCCATTACGTACACTACTTCCAGATTGGCATTGAATAGATGTGCCAATTGGCACGCGAAGTGCAGTGCATTTTCGGATGCAGGGCTAAGATCCACGGCCACCATGATGCGCCGCAACCGATATAATTTGCTGCGCAACAAGTTGCGATTCCGCAGGATTTCCTTTATTTCCTCTACGGAGGGCACGGTACCCTCTGCCACGATTTTGCCGTCAAGCATGAGCGCAGGGGTGTGCTCAACCCCGCTGGCCAGTATTTGATTGTATTCCGATATCTCCTCTATGTTGCTTTGTACCGGAAATTGAGCCAGCGCCAGCGACAGATTGCTGCGCAAGTCATGCATTTTAGCATCGCCTATTCCAAATATTTGAATCGTGGTCATAATATAATGGTTTGAGGAAATAAACACGCCCGACTCCGCTTCATTGGCCTATCAAGAAAAACTTTCCGAAGGTTAGAAACCTTCGGAAAGTGTCGGGGGAGCCGGAATTTTAATCAGTCCAGATTTTCATAAACCATGTGCGGCTCCTTGGGCTTCTCGTTGAGAATAGCCCGGATGACATCCTGCGTCGTTACGATGCCAACAAGTTCGTCGTTTTGCACAACCGGGAGAGCATGGAACCAGTTTTTGCTAAAGATTTCGAGTGCAACATTGATGCGGTCATCGGGCTCCAATTTTCCAATGCCCTTGGTCATAATATCCTCTACTTTAGTATGCTCCAGAAGGTCTGTGCGCTCCTGAGCACTGCCGTGGTGTACCCCGCCAACAAAATGGCCGAAGTCTGTTTTTGACACAATCCCCACGATCTTCCGAAACCGAACCACAGGCAAGTGGTGGAATGTATGCGTATCAAAAAGTTTTTTCACCACAAGTAAATTGTCTTCCGGATTTACGGTGACAAGATCGGTGACCATGATGGATGATATTGGTGCGTAAGCGTTCATGACAATGTGTTTAAATATTAAGAAAGGGTAGTTTGAAAACGTATTCCATGACCTTGAATACATCACAAAAATGGCTCTACCGCCCCGGCGCATCGGATGACCGGACGCAGGGGATAAAATGATTTGTGTCAGTTGCTCCATTCCCAACGCGGAATTGTACTTTTGACCCGCGGAAACTTTACCAGCCATGAAAAAGATACTGATCATTGAGGACAATACGGAAGTCCGGGAAAACCTTTCCGAAATACTCGCGCTAAGTGGATATCAAACGATCACCGCTGAAAACGGGAAAGTTGGTGTTGAAAAAGCAGTGGCAGATCGTCCCGATTTGATCTTGTGCGATGTCATGATGCCGGAGTTGGACGGTTTCGGCGTGTTGCATATCTTGAGCAAACAGGCTGCTACCGCCGACATCCCGTTCATTTTTCTGACTGCTCTGGCAGAAAAAGGCGACTTCCGAAAAGGTATGGCACTTGGTGCAGATGACTATATTGTGAAACCGTTCGATGATACAGCACTCCTGCAAACTATCGAAACCAGATTGAAAAAAAGTGAACGCCTTCGCCAAGCATCCGTAAAACAAAACGGCGGAGGGCTGGAGCATTTCATCAATGAGGCCAAAGCTATGGAGTCTATTCAGCGCCTCTCGGAAAACCGTGAGGTGCGGCATTACCGGAAAAAGGACCCTGTTTTTCAAGAAGGAGAAATACCGCGGTGGCTTTTTGTAGTGGAAAAAGGCAATATTAAATTGTTTAAAACCAACGACGACGGCCGCGAGCTCATTTTGCGCGTTGTTGGTCCCGGAGAATTTATTGGCTACCTCGCCTTACTGCGTGACGACCGGTATCCGGAAAGCGCGACCGCTCTGGAGGATTGTACCATTCGTATGATTCCCAAGGATGATTTTTTCTCCCTCGTATATGGAAATCGCGACGTGAATGCCCGGTTTATCAAGCTGTTAGCCGGACACGTAGCCGAGCAAGAACAACAATTGATTGACCTGGCTTACAATTCTGTACGCAAACGAGTGGCCACTTCCATTGTTCACTTGTTTGATCAAGGACACCGGGAGATCAACTTGCTCCGCGAAGACCTCGCTGCTATGGCCGGCACTGCCAAAGAAACCGTGATCCGAACGTTGACGGACTTTAAAACCGAAGGCCTGATTGACATCCGCGACGGTAATATTCTGGTGGCCAAGCCCGATAAGTTACGCGATATGCCCAACTAATCCTGCGTATCCCCTCCTTTCTCTACTTTTCAAACACTGCGAATCGTGTCCCTTCAAAATGCACCGATCTTTTTTGCACCATCCGAGGTACATGGCATGGGCGTTTTCGCATCCGAGCCTATACCGGAAGGCGCGGTGATTGAGGTTTGCCCGGTGCTGTTATTCCCCCAGGCCGAACTGGCTGCGGTACGCCAGACGATGCTTGATGATTATTATTTCGACTGGGGCGAAGATGGCTCTATGTACGCCGTTGCATTGGGTTTCGGTTCGTTGTACAACCATGCTTACGAGCCCAATGCCGATTACGGGATGGACTTCGAAAACAATACCATTGATATTTACGCCCTGCGAGATATCACCCCGGGCGAGGAGATTTTTATCAACTACAACGGCTCGCCGGACAACCGCGAAAAGGTTTGGTTTGAATTATGAACAACGCGTCGAAACCGCTCACCTTCGATTTGGCTAATGCCGAACTGCAACAGATCATTGCCGACCTGCAAAACGAAGCGGTAGGCATTGATGAACTGGCCGCCAGGATCGAGCGGGCAAGAGTCCTGATTTCATTTTGCCGGGAAAAGCTGCGGGAAGTAGAGGCGCGGTTGCAGGAGGGGTAGCGCCCCAAGAACTGCTCAATCGTTGCTGGAAAATCGGTATCCCACCCCACGAATCGAGTGAAAGTACCGGGGTTGCTTGGGGTCTTGCTCAAAGTATTTGCGGAAAGCAAGAATAAAATTGTCAATGGTCCGGGTGCTGGGAAACACGTCGTAGCCCCATACTGCCTGGAGAATCTGGTTACGGCTCACCACTTCGTTTTTCCGTTCAACCAATAACTTGAGCAGCATCGCTTCTTTTTTAGTCAGGGTGATTCCTTCGCCTCGCCAGGTAGTTGCCTCGTAGGTTTCAAAGTTGACCTTGTTGTTTCCAAACTCGAACAGATCGGGTACTTCACCTTTCAGGCGTTGGCTGCGGCGCAGCAGGTTGCCAACACGCAGCAGCAATTCTTCCAAATTAAACGGCTTGGTCAAGTAATCGTCGGCGCCTTTTTTCAGGCCCATGATCCGGTCCTGCGGCATATCCTTAGCGGTAAGCATGAGGATCGGCACCTCGTTGTTGGTCAGCCGTACTTGCTCGGCAATGCTGAATCCATCCACATCCGGGAGCATGACGTCAAGCAAAAGCAAATCGAAATGCTGGCCGGCAACCAGTTCCAGCGCTTTTTTGCCGTTGCCGGTCGGTACAACCTCGTAGCCCTCCAGTTCAAGATTGATCTGCAGACCTTCGCGGATGGTGGGTTCGTCTTCGACTAACAGGATACGCATATTTCAGGAGGTTAACGGGTTGGAAGGTTGGAGGGTTTCTGGTTTGGGGCAATAGTTTTGGAAATATTCCTCAAAAGTTAGCAGTTTAAAATTATCGGTTTGACCGATGTGTTTGATCAATTTATGATCGGTTGTAACGATTAGTTTCTCTTCCGTTTCTTGGGCAGACTCGAACAGGTAGCGGTCGCTGGAGTAGTTTCCCTGACTTAGTTTATCTTCCATTTCTCCCGTTAGCGGTGGTGCATTTTCTACGATCCGGCATTTTTCCGAGTTGTACAGAATAGCGTTAAAAAAGGTTTTTAACGATAATCTACAGGGCATGTGATAATCAAACCTGCGTCGAAAAGTATGCAGTTTTTGCATGAACGGGCTTTCGCGCATTACCACAAGTGTATGATTGCTATGGAGCAGGCAATTTAAAAACATGCGGGCTTGCTGTTGTTCTACCATGCTTGCATTTGACTTATGCCATTCCAAAAACCACTCGTTAATGACCAATTCCATAGATCAGTTGGGCATTTCAATGGGGAAAAAGCGCTGGGAAAGGCGCATTTGGGATTCCAGAAAGTTTTTCAAGCCACCTTCGATCTGTCCATTGGGCTGTACCTCTTGATCCTCAAAAATAGTCTCTGAGCCTTTTCTTTGGAGATAGTAAACTTTCAGGTCATTTGCAGTCAGGTTCTTCCCTTCGCACACTTCGGCCAGCAGCGACATGATCCAGTGCTCGCTGTGGGTGGAAAACAAAAATTGTTTGTTCTCCTTTTTTGAAATCTCGACAAGTACCTTGACAAATTGTTCAATTAGCGCGGGGTGTAAGTGAATCTCAGGTTCGTCAATGCAAATGAGCCAGTTTTTGTCGTATAGTATCTTGGCAAGCAAAAAGATAATCTGGTTGAAGCCCATCCCTTGATTTACTAATTCAGTAGTAAAAGACTTATCGGGCTCACGAACTTGTAAAAAGAAAAACCCGGCCCCGGCTGACAAGGAGACGGAAAAGTGCTTGCCGGTAATTTTATGAAAGTAATGGGCTACTTGAGATTGGAGGTTACTGTTGGTGGCGAGAAGCGTGGCTACTTCGTCTTCGGTGTAAATGTTGGATTGTAAAGGAATTAAATTAAATGTTGCTTTGGTAAACCCCCGGTGCGTAGGAATCACATCCAGACTTGCTAAATTCGAAATGCATTGCTCCGTTTCCAATACTAAGTCAAGGAAATCATCTTTGGAGAGCTCTCCTTCAAAATCACGCGCTGCAATACCATTCCAGAAAAAGGCGCCGATTGATTTTTTTCCGAATTCGATCCGTTGATTTTTATTCAGAGCATAAGGAAAACTAATATTCAATGTGCCATCAAAAACAAATGGAGCCTTGCCTCGAATCATCAATGAATTTCCCTTTGAAGAGTGTTCCCAAAAAAAAGTAGAATGGTTTTTGGATCGGTGGTTCTCAAATATTTCCGACCTGATTCCAATTGACAGGTCATTCTTTAGCTTTTTAGCAAAAGACACTTCCTCTATCCCACCCAAATTTAAATAATTTAAATTGAGCAGGTCGTCCATGTTTCGATTTGGGCTGGTTACAATATTTTTCAGCACCTGCAACGCGTACAGCACACTGCTCTTGCCGCTGTTGTTTTCGCCGTTCAATACGGTAAACCTGCCCAAATCGAGTGAGGCATCGCGGATGCTGCGGAAGTTCTTGATATACAGCCCCGTTATCATGGCTTAAAATTAAGTTTTTAACAAAAAAAAGCGGTTACAAGTCAGAAAATCAGGGCATTGTGGTTAGGTTTCTGGTTGGAAGGTTTCTGGTTGGAGGGTTTGAAGGTTGGAGGGTTTCTCGTTAGAAGGTTGATTAACGACAAACCCTCCAACCTTCAAAC
>JBGSKO010000026.1:0-7792 GCA_041741155.1 Saprospiraceae bacterium
AACCCCTCCCCAATGGGGAGGGGAGACGCGGCAAACACCGTAGAGTACATCGCGGCATACTCTACGTCTCCCCTCCCCAGTGGGGAGGGGGTGGGGGTGGGGTTGACTCGCGTGCAGCTTATGCACAACCGATGCTCGGCGGTAAAAAACCTGGAAAATCTCGCCCAACAGGCTCGACCTGATCTGAAATGTATTTGCTCGAATCACAGGTGGTTGTTTTAATGGTTATTGCCTTTGCGGCGGCGCTGCTCTTCTTCCTGTACTTTACGTTCCCACATCTCGATGTCCCGGAGTTTGCGATTGTACAAGTAGTTTTGCCAGGCACGTCGGATCGGTTTGTACGCAAAAAACAAAATTAGTACAGCAAGTGTGCTGTACAGAGCGACGAAATACGGGTCTATTTTGTGGATATGAACGCCGCCTTCTGCCCGGAGCAATAAGGTGCTGAAATCATGGCTGTACACCTCCAGGGTGTGCGGCCCGTCTTTACACGTCTGGCAGGAAGCTTTGCTGAAGGTCCAGGTGGTATCGGTGTCGGACAGGGTGTACCGCATTTTGGGCACGTTGTTTTGCGACAGATACACGATAAACGGCGGGATGCCGCCCGACACCTGTATGCGGAACGAATCGCGGGTTTCTTCGGACAATGTCACCCGGATTTTTTCAAACGGCCGCAGTTCCCGTGGCCGGTTGTACGGTGCATTTTTACCCAGGTCCGCAATCGTGATCGCATGCACCGAGTCGCCGAGGTCATTCAGGGTCAATCGGTAGCGCCCGTATTCGAATTCCGAGAGTTCCCATTTCCAGCCCTGGACGTTGGAGGTGTCCACAAACGGCCGCACGGCGTAGTTGAACGTGTACGAGAAGGTTCCACCGCCTTTGTTTTGCGGCAAACTGGCGCCCAGAGGCACTTCTTTCAAAGCCTTGGCCACCAATGCCGACTTGGCGTCCGAGGCGCCGTACTGGTCAATAAAATTGAGGAGCGCTTTGGTCCGCAGCGACGAGTCCGGCTCGCTCAGCGCTTTGGTGTAGGCTTGTGTCTCTTGTTGTTGGGCAGCGGATATGGCGGGGTTCGGCTTGGCCGGGTTGGGGGTATTGCCCAACGGTTTACCGGGCGTAGCGGTAGTAGCTACGGGGGCTGGCGTCGCGCCATCGGTCACGGAAAATCCGAGGGTAACCGGCGCCGATTGCCCTACGATCTCGAACAGGCCGGCGGCATTCTTTTTCCACACTCGGGGCGAAATAGTCAGGGTCGCATTGCCCGTACCGGAAACCTGAAACCGCTGAAACTGCCGGAAACTTCTGGAACGCTTTTCACTGCCGCTCGGCGCGATGATGTTGCCGCCCTGCCGGAACTGAAAGCCCCACACCACATTATTGTCCGACGGTACGCTGTCGTTTCGGAATCTGAAGGATACCTCCAGATCGAACGCGGCATCTTTTTTCCGGTCAATCGCATGCGCAGCGTTGCCTTTATATTCGCTGCCGGCATGTTTAACCGCCCAGGTGACATTGGCCTGGTATGTTTTGCCGTCAACCTGAAACGTAACGGCCTGCTGCGAGAGGCCCGAGCCGGGCAGCAGCAGCAGGCCGATGAGCCAAGTCGCAAAAAGGACACGCGCCTTAGTGTCGGGGTTACTTGAAGTCACCCCGACACTAAGAGTACGAAACGGAATCAACCAGAGCATACAGTTTTTGAGATACCCGAACCGGAAAACCGGCTGGGTGTTGAAGCGAAGAAGACAGGCAAGCATGGATTATCCTGAACAGTGAACGATACCGGTTCTAAAAAAGACAGCAAGTTTAGGCTTTTCAGAACAAGTAGCCAATACCCTTTAGGCAAAAACTATACCTGAATCGTGTTAGCGCGGCCAGGTATTGTTCGCTTTCTCCGTGTCTGACACCTGGGGGTCATTAAGCGTCACTTTCTGCACTGTTTTTCCTTTCGCCACCGGGATCAGGAAGGTTCGGTTTCCGGTTTTCCACACGGCGGCGGAGTGCCGGAAGCGCTCTTTTGTGCCGTCCTTGTACTCGATCTCACCTGCGACCGTCATGGGCATGGTGCCGGTATTTTCGATGGTAATACCCTTGGCGTTTACATCGGCTACAGCCAGATCGGGGAAACCCCAATCAAAAAACCAGGGTTTCCAGAACCAGTTGAGGTTTTCGCCGGCGGCTTCATTCCAGGTATTGAAAAAATCGAAGGGTTGCGGGTGTTTGGTTTTCCAGCGGTCCATGTACGCCACCATGCAGCGGTGGAAGCGCTCGTGGCCGAGCAGTTGGTACAAGGCAAAGTAGGCGGCCTGCGGGCGGTTGTAGGCAGCTACGCGGTACGCCGGGTTGGCCAGGTGGCGCGAGGGTATCATCGGCGGCATATCCATGTCCGTACCGGCAAAATCGGGGTAGTTGCGCAGCCGGCCCTGTGATTTGCCCGCGAGTGAATCAGTCACCAAAACATCAAAAAAGGCGGCCCAGCCCTCGTCCATCCAGGCGTAATACTGCTCGTTGATGCCCATCATAAACGGAAAATAGGTGTGGGCCGTCTCGTGTACCGTCAGGCCTATGGGGCTGTTGGGGTGGGTGCTGCCGTCGTTGCACATCATGGGAAACTCCATGCCGCCGCTGCCGTTAAACACAGTCATGCCCGGGTATGGGTACGGGTAACCGGGCAGCCACCGCGACATCAGGTTCAACCCGTCGGCAGCCACGCGGCACACCTCGTAGTAGTCCTGCGACTTGGGGTTGTAGGCGGCACTGACCAGTGCCTTGCGCCCGGTGGTGGAGTCCACGACCGTCGTGGCGGCATCCCAGAGGTAGTAGTTGCTGAAGGCAAAGGCAAAATCCGGCACCTGCTCGGCGCGGTACACGAAGGTATGCGTGCCGGTGGTTTGGAAGAAATTCCCGCCGTAGGAGTAGTCTTTCGGTGAAAAAATCTGGACGACCTCCGCGCTCGCCTGGGCGCGTTGGTAGCGTCTGAAAAAGTCGGGTTTCAGCATGGTTTCGGCGTTTTGCCAAATGCCGGTCGCCCAAACCATCATATCGGCGGGCACGGTGATGCGAACCTCATAGTCTGAAAAATCATTGTACATCTCCTGCAGGCCGTTGTAGGGGGCATCAGCCCATCCGTGCAGGTCGTCGTAAACAGCTACCTGCGGGTACCAGTAGGGCACAAACCAGGTGACGGAATCATAAACGCCCTCGCGGGGCGCACCCTGGGCGGGTGGGGCGATGTAGGCCCAGTCTATACCGAGGTCGAGCGACTGTCCGGGCACCAGCGGCGCCTCCAGTTTCACGTCGAGAAACGTGTTGTGCTGGTGCAGTGCTTTGGCATCCACGGGTTTGCCGCCCACGCGCACTTGAGGCACGAACACCCCGTCGGTGATGGCGTCGGGGTTGAGGTCGTAGGCGCGCTGACCGTTTTTCCGGTACAGGTCGTGGGCCAGTTTTACGCGGACCATGCTCAGCGTGTCGGGGCTTTGGTTGAAATACCGGATTTCGGCGCGGCCCGACAGTTCGCGGGTGGGCAGGTCCACGGTGGCATTGATGCGGTATTCGGCGCGGTTTTGCCAGTACTTCGGGCCGGGACGGCCGTCGTTCGAGCGGGTCTGGCGGTCATACGCCCGCTGGATGTTGCGGGGCATGTAGAGGGATTGAGCGGAAAGGGCGGTTATGGAGCAAAGCGCAAGCGCGAAAAGCAGCGTTTTTTTGAATAACAACATGTAGCAGGTAGTTTTGGAGGGCAAAGATAGGTTTTTGAGTTCAGGAGTGGTATTGAACCGCCGACCCACCGCGACAACAGCATGGGCTTTCGGCCGGCTTTCTCCTATTAACCCAAGCGGTAGTTTTCGCGCCCTGACTTCACCGCCGTGCTTGGTGTTTTCACCAAGCACAAACGTTTCGCACTAATCATGGTTGTGCGCTTGGTGAAACCACCAAGCGCGGCGACAAAACCTGGGAAGTCTAAGTCCTGAAATATTCCAAAATGCGCACACGGCTCGGCCCCATGCTGCTACGTCCGAAAAAAAACAACTCCGTCGCGTACATTTGCCTCCTATTCCACCACGCTTGATGTTTTTCACCAATCGGCTCTACGCGAGGCTGTTTAGCGAAAAACCAAGCAGGGCTAAAACTCAAAACCGGCAAATGCGCTACCTCTTCGCCTTCCTCTGCTTTCCCGTTCTCCTTTCCGCGCAAGACGACGATATTCTGGTCGTGCGCATCGCCCACTCCTGTTCCTACGAGGGCGAAGAGCGGGCCAGCGACTACTACACATTCAAGCCTAGTACCGAGGCCGACCGCATCGTGCAGGAAATTTGCGACGCCAAGGGCTTGGCCAAAAACTTTGTCGTGCGCTCGGCCAATGTATCCAACGCCGTGGCCACCATGGATGCCGACGGCTTCGTGTTTGTGCAGGGCGGCACTTTTACCATGGGCTGCACCGCCGAGCAGGGCAGCGATTGCGATACCGACGAGAAACCTACCCGGCAGGTAACCTTGTCCGATTATTACATCGGAAAATACGAGGTGACCCAGAAACAATGGCGGAACGTGATGGGCAGCAACCCGCCGGAGTTGGGTTTCCCTGGCTGCGACGACTGCCCGGTGGAAAACGTGTCGTGGAATGACGTGCAGGATTTTTTGAAAAAACTCAACTCGGCCAACCCCGGCAAGAACTACCGCCTGCCCACGGAGGCAGAGTGGGAGTACGCGGCCCGGGGCGGTAACTTGACGAAAAACTATAAATACGCTGGAGGAAACACGCTCGATGAGGTGGCTTGGTATTCGTTCAATTCCGGCTCCAAAACCCGTTCCGTGGGCGGCAAAAAAGCCAACGAACTGGGCTTGTACGATATGAGCGGGAACGTTTGGGAGTGGTGCAGCGACTGGAAAGGAACGTATCCTTCGGAGGCAGAAGCTAATCCGATGGGATCAGGTTCGGGCGACTACCGCGTGAGTCGCGGCGGTTCGTGGCTCCTCGTCGCGCTGTATTGCCGCGTCGCCGATCGCTTCAGTAACACGTCCTCGTACCGCAGTAATCTCTTGGGCCTCCGGCTCTGTCGCGCCCGTTAGCTCACAGGAATGCAGGATAGCAGCCACTGAACAGGTGTTTAACCCGTCCGTTCCCGCCACAAATGGGGAGGGCAAAGAGCGCTCCTTCCGAGGGGTCGTTTGAGTCGGCAGTGCTGATAGACGCGTCATGGATTTGACTGGACCGAAGGCTCTGCCGCTTTTTATAGCGCTTGTTCGACTTCAAATTCGTCAGTCCATCACGACACATTCAATTTCTATAAATCTGTTTCTACCACTCCCGTTGCTGCAGGCAGGAGGTTCGTGTGCGTTATTTTTAGCGCATCAAACCTCCAGATATGGACGTATCCAACGATCTCTACCGCCGGCGCCCGCACGACACGTATTTTGAACAGGTGTTCAAGGTGCTGCCGGTTGCGTTGGAGCTGGTGCATAAATTTCTGCCACCCGAACAAGTAGCAGTATTGAACTTGCAGACCCTTCAGCTCTCGTCGGAAAGTTTTCTTTCGGAAGAGTTGCGGGAATTTTTTTCCGATCTGGTCTATACCTGCGAAACGGCAGATGCCGAGCCGGTGCGGATTTGCTTGCTTTTAGAACACAAGAGCGGCAGTACGGGCCGCCGGATTTATGTGCAACTCGGCAATTACCTGCGCGGCGTACAAGACGAGGATATCGGCCAACATCGCGACCGGTTTACGCTTACCATCCCGATCCTGTTCTATCACGGCAAGGCGCCATGGAACCCCGGGCCGCTGCGGGAACAGTACGGCGCAGTACCCAAGGTGCTGGCCGGGTACATCCCGCATTTCGACTTCGTCAAGGTAAATGTGCAGGCTATGCTCGACGAGGAAATCCGGGGTATGCAGGATGCCGTTCTGTTGCGCAATATTTTTCTCGCGTTCAAGCACGCACGGGAGACGGAATACATCCGCCGGTATTTCCGCGAAGTGCTTATTTTTGTCCATGAAAACGTGCAGGAAGAAGTGCTTTTGGGCTTGTTTCAAGCCACGTTCCTGTATCTGCAGATTGTCTCATCCTTCAACGAATATGAAATTATGGAACTGGTAGAAACGCTGCCGCCCGAATACGAGCACAAGGCCAAGTCAACGTATGAGCAAATATTGGAAGCGGGCTTCGAAAAAGGCATGAAAAAGGGTATCGAAAAGGGTATCGAAAACCTGCTCATTGCCTTTTTGGAAAAGAACCCCGACTGGACCGACCAGCAGGTGGCTGCATGTTTCGACATCGCCGAGAGCAAGGTGAAAAAAATACGGCTCGCGCTGCTGAAGAACTCTTAAAACACAGGTCCATGGTCCGCTTGCTTCTTTTTTTTCTTTTACTGCCCTCTTTTTTGCCCGCGCAAGAACTCCTTGATCTGGTCCCGCGCAGCTACTGCCAGTACTGGGGCGACTCGCTCGAAACGGAACTCTACCGCTTCGAACCGAACGAGGATGTGCCGGCAGCTGTCCAGCGCATACTCGGCTGGGCGGGCCGGGAGGAAGCCAACTTTGAGCTGGTACAGAGCAATGCAGGCAGCGTAGCCGCCGTACTGGACGGGGACAAACGCTACCTGCTGTACAGCCAGGATTTTCTCCACTACCTGAATCCGCTGGAAACCTACGCACTGCTGGCGCACGAAATCGGCCACCTGCTCAACGAACACCGCTTCGATTCGTGCTGCCGGCACGGCGAGGAACTGGAGGCCGACCAGTTTATGGGCTACATCCTGTACCGCTCCAATCTGGCCGACGCACAGCAGGCGATGGGAATGGCCGACTGGAGTCGGGATAGCACGGGATTCAGCGGGCACGAACTATCTGCTGCAGAGCGCCGGGCAGCTATCGTACAAGGTTGGAAACACGCCGAAACGGCAGTGCGCGCCCGCGATGGACTGGGTTTCAATGACAACAAAAGCAATTTCGAAATGGCGGGCCTCAAGGCGTTTCCATGGCCGCCGCCTTCCTGTGCACAGCGTTATACGCTTCAACAAAACCTCTCAGAGCGGTTTGCTACCCTGGCCGATGTGAACCGGTGGCTATGCAAAAGCCTCGACACCCGCCGCTACTGGTCGCGCAGCTACCACTACCTGCCGCAGGGCTTCGCGCTCGTCACCCGGCTGGAGCAGTTCAACCCCGACGGATCCTGCATGCCCGAGCCGCACCGCTGGGTGGACTATCCCGTGGGCGCCATCAATGGAGGTATCCTCGATTACCTGAACGCGCTCATCTTCCCGAGCAAAGGGTATTTTCGAATTTTTGTACTCGCCGTCACCGACAGAAACGAAGGCTCCAGCGGCAAAATGATTGAGCGCCACGAAGCCCAAAAATGGTTAGACGAGGCCACCTCCAGCCTGCCCTTCGACATTGGCAAACGGCCCGTATCCGAGCGCCATTTTGTGGAAGTCCTGGTGTACGAATTTGAAACCAGAGACAGCGACCGCCGCGCCAAACAACGCTGTTCCGGGACGAAGGCTTGCCGGGAACATCTGGAACGAGCAGGTTTAAAGTTTTGAGTTGAAATACAACATGAGTCATCCCGAATTTTTCGAGCGTGTTCAGAGAACTGTGTCAAACCTACCGAGAGATATTTTTAACACAGACAAACGCAGACTGCGGCACAGACAAACACAGAAATTTGATTTTAAATAAGTTACACTCTGCGTTTGTCTGTGTAGCAGTCTGCGTTTGTCTGTGTTAAATTTGCTCTGAACGGGCTGACACAGTTTTCTGAACACTCCCAATTTTTTAAGGAAACAAGGACATCG
>JBGSKO010000027.1:0-15231 GCA_041741155.1 Saprospiraceae bacterium
ACCGCAGCAGTGACCACTATGAACCAAATGTTCGCCAACGCCATTGCCTTTAACCAGCCTATTGGAAGTTGGAACACCGGGGCGGTGACCGATATGAACAGCATGTTTTACAGCGCTAATGCCTTCAACCAACCTATCGGCACTTGGAACACCGGGGCGGTGACCAACATGAGCTATATGTTTCGATTTGTCGCTTTTAATCAGGACATCAGCGGCTGGAATACCGGAGCGGTGACAAATATGAGCGGTATGTTTAACTTCACCAGCGCCTTTAACCAACCGATTGGCAGCTGGAACACCGCAGCGGTGACCAACATGAGCGATATGTTTTCCGGCGCCGGTGCCTTCAACCGGAACCTCGGCGGCTGGACGTTGCACGCAAACGTCAACATGTCCGGTATGCTGAACTCTTCCGGCATGAACTGCGACAACTACTCCGCTACCCTCATCGGCTGGAACAACAACCCCGCCACACCCTCCGGGCGCTCGCTCGGTGCTAATAGTCGGCAATACGGCACCAATGCCGTGGCCGCCAGAACAAACCTAACTACAGTTAAAGGCTGGACTATTTCTGGCGACAGCCCCAATGCCGGCAGCTGCCCACCGATCGGATCAATTGTAACCGCGCAAACAGGCCCTTGGAATCTGGGTAGCACGTGGGTTGGGGGAGTAGTGCCGACTTCGACAGACGACGCTACTATCCTGGCGACGCATACCGTGACCCTGACCACAACCGCTCAGTTTAATAATTTGACGATTGATGCCGGAGGGGCGTTGCTTCAACCCAATACCGGCACACTTGACGGGGCGAGCATCACCAACAACGGCACGCTGGAGTTTATCCAAAACATCGGCGGTGTTACAACCCATACGGTAGAAAGCGACATCACCAACAACGGCATCCTAAACTGGTCGGGCGGAAACTTACCCAGCCCCTCCGGCAAAACCATCCTCAACTACGGTACCTTCAATATTTCGGCAGCCAATCTCTCTTTTGGGCTGAACGTGGTGAACAAAAACGGCGGAACCGTGAACCGTACCGGTGCGAACAATCAGATCATCCCAACCAAATTTATCAATGAGGCCGGTGCTACCCTGAATGTGCTGTCGGGCGCGGCGCTGACCTTCACCGATTCGTTGCACAACAGCGGCACGGTGGCCGTGCCCGGAACTTTGACGCTCCAGGGCGGCAGCCACACGTTTGAAGGCGGTACGTTTGGCGGAACGGGTTTCCTGAATTTTAACCTGGCAACGACCATCACCTCCTCCACCGGCTTCGTGCCGGCGTTCGATACCATTAATTTGAACAATGGCGCCACTATATCCGGCGGGCCGAACACGGCCATGACATTGCCTGCGGCTACCACCTTTATTGCCGCCAACACCAATACCATAAACGGTTTCACCGGCATCACCAACAACGGCACGCTGGAGTTTATCCAAAACTTTGGCGGTGTTACAACCCATACGGTAGAGAGCGACATCACCAACAACGGCACGCTCAACTGGTCGGGCGGAAACATGCCCAGCGCTTCGGGCAAAACCATCTTCAACTACGGCACCTTCAATATCCCGGCAGCCAACGCCATTTTTGGGCTGAACGTGGTGAACAAAAGCGGTGGAACGGTGAACCGTACCGGTGCAAACAATCAGACTATCCCAACCAAATTTATCAATGAGGCCGGTGCTACCCTGAATGTGCTGTCGGGCGCAACGCTGACCTTCACCGATTCGCTGCACAACAGCGGCACGGTGGCCGTGCCCGGAATCCTGACACTTAGTGGCGGCAGCCACACGTTTGAAGGCGGAACGTTCGGCGGAACGGGTTTCCTGAATTTTAACCTGGCAACGACCATTACCTCCACCACCGGCTTCGTGCCGGCGTTCGATACCATTAATTTACCGAATAGCGCCACTATATCCGGCGGGCCGAACACGGCCATGACGCTGCCTGCGGCTACGACGTTTATTGCCGCCAACACCAATACCATAAACGGTTTCACCGGCATCACCAACAACGGCACGCTGGAGTTTATCCAAAACTTTGGCGGTAGTATAACCCATACGGTAGAAAGCGACATCACCAACAACGGCACGCTCAACTGGTCGGGCGGAAACATGCCCAGCGCCTCCGGCAAAACCATCTTCAACTACGGTACCTTCAATATCTCGACACTCTTCAACTTCACCTTTGGGCTGAATGTGGTGAACAAAAGCGGCGGCACGGTGAACCGTACCGGCATCGGCAATCAGACCATTCCAACTATATTTACCAACGAGGCCGGCGCTACCCTGCATGTGCTGTCGGGCGCGGCGCTGACCTTCACCGATTCGTTGCACAACAGCGGCACGGTGGACGTGCCCGGAACTTTGACGCTCCAAGGCGGCAGCCACACGTTTGAAGGCGGTACGTTTGGCGGAACGGGTTTCCTGAATTTTAACGGAGCAACGACCATCACCTCCTCCACCGGCTTCGTACCGGCGTTCGATACCATTAGTTTGAACAATAATGCCACCATTTCCGGCGGGCCGAACACGGCCATGACACTGCCTGCGGCTACGACCTTCATTGCCTACAACACCAATACCATAAACGGTTTAACCGGCATCACCAACAACGGCACGCTGGAGTTTATACTAAACATTGGCGGTCTTATAAACCATACGGTAGAAAGCGACATCACCAACAACGGCACCCTCAACTGGTCGGGCGGAAACATGATCAGTGCCTCGGGCAAAACGATAGTCAACTACGGTACCTTCAATATCCCCATTTTCAACGCCGTCTTTGGGCTGAATGTGGTGAACAAAAGTGGCGGAACCGTGAATCGCACCGGTGCCGGCAATCAGACCATCCCGACCGTATTTACCAATGAAGCCGGCGCTGCCCTGAATGTGCTGTCGGGCGCGACGCTGACCTTTACCGACTCCCTTCATAACAGCGGAACGGTGGATGTACCCGGAATCCTGACACTCCAGGGCGGCAGCCACACCTTTGAAGGCGGAACGTTCGGCGGTACGGGTTTTCTGAATTTTAACGGAGCAATGACCATCACCTCCTCCACCGGCTTTGTGCCGGCATTCGATACCATTAACTTGAACAATGTCGCTACCATAACCGGCGGGCCGAACACGGCCATGACACTGCCTGCGGCTACTACTTTTATTGCCTACGATAACAACATCATAAACGGTTTCACCGGCATCACCAACAACGGCACGCTGGAGTTTATACTAAACATTGGCGGTCTTATAAACCATACGGTAGAAAGCGACATCACCAACAACGGCACCCTCAACTGGTCGGGTGGGAACATGCCCAGCGCCTCGGGCAAAACCATATTCAACTACGGTACCTTCAATATCTCCATTTTCAACGCCACCTTTGGGCTGAACGTGGTGAACAAAAGCGGCGGAACGGTGAACCGCACAACGGCAAACAATCAGACCCTCTCCGGAGCCTTTACCAATGAAACCGGCGGTACAGTAAACGTAACCAACGGCACGCTCACGCTTGCCGCCGCCGGCACCCACGGTGGCGCCTTTCTGGTCAATACCGGAACGACGCTGAGTTTTGCCAACACGACAACCAACTCGCAAATTACCGGAGCAACATTTACCAATAACGGTACGGTGTCGGTGGGTACAGGAAGGTATGTGGTCTTTTCCGGCAGTGCCGCGCAAACGCTCTCGGGCGATGGTTCTTTTGCCTCCTTAGCGGTAAATAACCCGGCCCATTTGTCCATACCCGGCGCACAAACGCTGACCAACCTGAACCTGCTGAACGGGAATATCTTGTTGGGAAACAGCGATCTGCTGGTAACCAATTTTGCTGGAGGCGGCGCATCGAGTTTCATCGCAACAACCGGTACCGGCAGACTGCAATCCGGCACAAGCACTACGGCAAAACTGTTCCATATCGGCCCGAGCGCTACACAGTACAATCCGGTGACCCTGCGCAATGTAAGCGGAACTTCGACTTTTGCCGTACGCGTGCAGGTCGGACTGGACAACCCGATCAGTGATCCGGCCAAAGTGGACCGCCAGTGGGACATTAATCGTATTGCAGGGACGGCCGGCACGGACGTGACCTTGCATTGGACTTCACCAGGCGATGAATCGCCGGCTATGAATCTGAACAATATCCACATCGCCCGCTGGGACGGCGCGATGTGGCTAAATTTCACTTCCGGTCCGGCAATCTGCAGCGGTTTATGTAGCAGAACGGCGGCGGGTGTAACCGATTTTACGTCGTTTACGGTAGCGGGAGATCCACTGTGCAATATCGCTGTTTCAACTATTGCGGTTTCACACGAAACCTGCCCGAATGCCAACGACGGTACGCTGACGATCACGGCAAACTGCCTTTCCTGCCAAAATGGAAACGCCGACATCCAATACGCCGTCAATGGCGGGAGTTTCCAGAGCTCCAACGTTTTCACCGGTTTGGGCGACGGCACCTACACCGTGACGGTACAAGATGTCAACGAACAAAGCTGTCAGGATTCGGATAATGCGACGATCAATGCCGGGGTGGACAATGTCGCCCCGACGATCACCTGCCCGGCAAACATACTGGTGAACAACGACGCGGGGCTTTGCAGCGCAGTGGTGAACTATACCGCTCCGGTGGGCTTGGACAACTGTCCTGGCCAAACGACGATGCAAACCGCCGGTTTGGCTTCCGGCGCAGCCTTCCCGGTAGGCGTCACGACGAACACCTTTGTGGTGACGGCGGCGAACAACCAGACGACGAGTTGCTCGTTCACGGTAACCGTCACGGACAACCAACCGCCGACGATCACCTGCCCGACCAACATCCTGGTACAAAATGACCCGGGTATCTGTGACGCGACCAATGTGGATTTGGGCACGGCTACGGTTATGGATAATTGTGGAAGTACCACACTCGCGATTTCCGGAGGGATTAACTTGCCCCTCTTCTTCGTGGGTGAGCGCGGTGGCGTATTCAGTAGCATGACGGCAGCTGGTGTCCGCACCCCCTTTGCCAGCATCGCCAATGCAGATGGTGTTATTTTCCTCAACTCTACCACCGCTATTGTGACACGCTTATCAGGTTCCGGGGTCAATGTGCTCAAAGTGAACATCCTCAACGGAACGACGACCAACATCGCTTCGCTGGGAGGCGCGCTACAGGGCATGGCCATTGATGCGAGTGGCAATTTATTGGTCGTCAATGGGGGATTGGACAAAGTCCAGAAGATCAACTTGGCCACCAATCAGATACTTCCAGATGTGGCTATCGGCCTGAACAATCCGATTGACGTTCTCATTGAGAGTCCGACGACGTTGCTCATCTCCGAATACAATCTTGGAACGATTATCCGCTATAATATAAATACAAATATCAAGACGACGGTAGCCACTGGACTGGTCTTGCCGACGGACATATTCCAGGCATCAAACGGCGATATTCTGGTAGCAGAAAATGGTGGTGCTGTTTCGCGCGTCAACCTGAGCCTGCCCGCTGCCAGTGCCAGAACAGTAATTGCCACCTTGCCTTTCACGCCGGGTGTTTATCCTAATGGCATCGGGCCACACGGTATTGCGGAAGATTTTGATGGGAACATTTATGTATCGATGTTTTCCAATAATAAAATAGTCAAAATACCGCCAATGGGCGCCCCTTTTGATTTGGCAACCGGTTTTCTCAACCCGGTATTCATCGCTCGTCGGCCTTCCAATATCTTTGCCCTGGGTGATAACACGGTGACGTACACCGTTACGGATGGCAACGGCAACACGTCGAGCTGCCTGCAAACGGTGACGGTAGAGGATAATGAAGTGCCCCTCATCACCGCTCCATCCAACCAGTCGCTCAATGTCGTTGTCAACACCTGCGCGGCCAACTTCACCATAACCGACCCGATTTCAGACAACTGCACAGGTTCGACCTGGACCTACACGCTGAGCGGGGCCACTACATTCGGCCCCTCCTCCGCTATTGCCGACGGCACGGGCAGCGGCGTGATTTCCTTCAACAAAGGCGTGACCACCGTGGCGCTCAACGGCGTGGATGCGGCAACGAACGCTGCGGTGCAAAAAACTTTCACCGTGACGGTGGTGGACAATGTAAAACCCACACTCGCAGGTTGCCCCTCCAACATCTTGCTGAATACCAACGACGACGGTGGCGCGGACTGCGCGGTGACGGTGACGTACTCACCTCCAACTTTCTCCGACAACTGCGACGGCACGGGCGCAGCCACCTACGTTTCCGGCCCGACCAGCGGTACCTCACTGGCAGCTAGCGGCTCGCCGTACACCGTTACCTATTCCTACACCGACCTAGCGGGTAATGTTGTACTAACCAACTGTACCTTCACGGTGACGGTGCAAGACAATAACTTGCCGACCATCACTTGCCCCACAGGCAGCCCATTCGCACGCAACACAGACGCGGGCGCATGCACCTACGTCGTGCAGGGAACCGAGTTCGACCCGACAGCCTTCGACGACAACTGCCCCGGCGCAACGATCACCAACGATTTCAACAACTCGGCCACGCTGGCCAACGCCGTTCTGCCGAATGGCTCCACGCCGATTACCTGGACGGTAACGGATGGATCGAATCAGGCGACGTGCCAGATCACGGTGAACGTACTGGAAAACCAGCCGCCGACGATCACCTGCCCCACCGGCTCGCCCTTCGCCCATAGCACCGATGCGGGTGCATGCACCTACACGGTGCAGGGAACGGCGTTCGACCCCACGGCCTTCGACGACAACTGCCCCGGCGCAACGATCTCCAACAGTTTCAACAACTCAGCTACGTTGGCCAACGCCGATCTGCCGAATGGCTCCACGACGATCACCTGGACGGTAACGGACGGGTTCAATCAAACGACGTGTCAGATCACGGTAGAGGTAACGGACAATCTGCCCCCGACCATCACTTGTCCCACAGGCAGCCCGATCGCCCGAAACGCCGACCCGAATTCCTGCCTGTACACCGTGCAGGGCGCCGAGTTCAACCCGACTGCCTCCGGCGACAACTGTCCCGGCGCAACGATCACCAATGATTTCAACAACTCGGCTTCCCTCGCCGGCGCAGTGTTGCCCGGCGGCAGCACCACAATCACCTGGACCGTAACGGATGCCGCGCTGTTGAGCACGACGTGCCAGATCACGGTGGACGTGCGTTTCCCGGAAATCACTGTGCTGGGCAATTCGATTTCTATTACCGACGGCGACCCTACACCGGATGCCGGCGACCACACCGATTTCGGCAGCGTGGCGGAATGTTCCGGCTCCGTTGTCCGCACTTTCCAGATACAAAACACCGGTAACGCCGACCTGACGGTAGGTACGCCCGTCATCGGTGGTACACATGCAGCCGACTTTTCCGTGACGGCGCTTCCTGCGGGAACCGTTCCTCCGGGCAACAACACCTCCTTTCAAATAACCTTCAACCCCTCCGCCACCGGCTTGCGCAGTGCAACGATATCTTTTTCCAACGGCGACTGCGATGGAAACCCGTTCAATTTTGCCGTTCAGGGGCTGGGTACAGGCCCCGAGATCGAGGTATCGGGCAACAACACCGGTATTGCCGACGGCGCCGGCAGCCCGAATACGACAAACCATACCGACTTCGGCAGCACCACGGCTTGTACAGGCAGTATCGCGCGAACCTTCACCATTCAGAACACCGGCAATACCGACCTGACGGTTGGCACGCCGGTGATCGCCGGCACACACGCCGCGGACTTCATGGTCACTGCCTTTCCGACAAGCCCGGTTGTGCCTGGCGGAAACACGACGCTTGAAATCACCTTTACGCCCTCGGGCGACTACCTGCACACGGCAACCGTATCGTTTGCCAACGGCGATTGTCTGGAAAACCCCTACGATTTTGCCATTCAGGGTACGAGGGGCGGCCCGAAAGCGGGCATTTCCGGCAACAGCACCACCATCGCCGACGGCGACGGTAGCCCCGGATTTGCCGACCATACCGACTTTGGCAGCATGCCGGAATGTACCGGCACCATCGTGCGCACATTCACCATCCAAAACACCGGCAACGCCAATCTCACCGTAGGAACACCGGTGATCGGTGGTGCGCAGGCTTCCGATTTTACACTCACCAGCCCGCCGGCGAGTTCCGTTGCACCCGGCGCCGGCACGACGTTCCAGGTCACCTTCGACCCGTCGGCCATCGGCCTGCGCAGCGCAACGGTTTCCGTGGCGGTCAACGACTGCGACATAGCGGATTACAACTTTTCCATACAAGGCACCGGCACCTATCCGGAAATGGACGTGTTTGGCAACTCGGCGCCCATTAACAACGGGGATGCCATTCCCGGCTTGGCCGACCATACCGATTTTGGCGGCACAGCCACCTGCACGGGTACCGTCGTGCGCACATTTACCATTCAAAACAACGGTATCGGCGATCTGAACATCGGCGCTCCAACGCTAAGCGGTACAGATGCCGCCAACTTTACGGTGACCGCAGCGCCGGCAAGCCCCGTTGCGCCCGGTGGCAACGTGACCTTCCAGCTTACGTTCGCTACTTCGGAAGCCGGTTTGCGCAGCGCAACGGTTACGCTGACGAATAACGATTGTGATGAAAACCCGTACAGCTTTGCTGTTCAGGGTACCGGCAACGGCTCGGAAATCGCCGTGGAGGGCAACGGCGTGAACATTGCCGACAACGACAACACACCGGATGCCGGCGATCACACCGATTTTGGTTCGATGAGTGCCTGCTCCGGCAGCATCGCCCGCACGTTTACCATTCGGAACACCGGCAACCAGCCCCTTACCATCGGGGTTCCGGTAATTGGCGGTACAGCAGCCGCCGATTTCACCCTGACGAATGCTCCGGCGTCCCCGGTAGCGGCGGGTAGCAGCACGACCTTCGAGGTGACGTTCAATCCCTCGGTGATCGGGTTGCGCAGTGCGACCCTTTCGATTTCCAACAGCGACTGCAACGAAGACCCGTTCAATTTTGCCCTCGCAGGTACCGGTACCGACCCCGAAATTGATATTCGCGGAAAAGGAAACAGTATTACCGATGGCGACGCAACTCCGAGCACAACGGATAATACCGACTTCGGCAATGTAGCCGTCGGCGACAATGAGGCACACACCTTTGAGGTACACAATACCGGCAATACCAACCTCAGCGTCAGCTCTACCGCCGGTGACAATCCGCGCTTTTCGGTCAGCGGTCTCAATCCCTCCGGCGTCATTGCTCCCGGGCAGTCGGCTTCCTTTACCGTAACCTTTAACCCGACGGCAAACGGCGTCCAAAACGCCACGATCACGGTGCTGAACGACGACTGTGACGAAGCGATATACACCTTTGCCGTAACGGGATACGGCTGTTCGGTTTCCACGTTCACGGCGTGCCCGGCTCCGGTTTCGACCAACGTCAACCCCGGTCAATGCGTAGCCTCGGTGAACTATGTAGCCATGGCGACCGGCGACCCGGCGCCGGTATTAAACTATCAATTCTCCGGCGCCACTTCCGGCTCCGGCGGCGGTACCGGCAGCGGAAATACATTCAACAAGGGCATCACCAATGTGGTCATTTCGGCCGTTAACACCTGCGGCACAACACCGACCTGCGCCTTTACAATCACGGTAACGGACAACCAAGCGCCGACCATTACCTGTCCCGCCGGCAGCCCGTTTGCCCGCAGTGCCGGTTTGAACGAATGCCAATATGCGGTACAGGGAACAGAGTTTGACCCAACTACCGCCGTGGATAACTGCCCCGGCAGCACCGTGACGAACAGTTTCAACAACTCGGCTACGCTCGCCGGAGCAACCTTGCCGGAAGGCCCGACGACCATCACGTGGACGATTACGGATGCCGCTTCGCTGAGCGCAACCTGCCAGATGGTGGTGGATGTATCGCTTCCCTTAGTTCCCAAAATGACCGTGCGGGGCAACAGCCAGCCCATCGCCAACAACGACAATACGCCGGATGCCGGCGACCACACCGATTTCGGCGCCGAGCCGGCGTGCCTCAGCCCCATCGTGCGCACCTTTGCCATCCAGAACACCGGCGGCGTCGACCTCAACTTGGGACAAATCACCCTGGACGGCTTAAACCCGGATGATTTTATGGTCACCGGTCAGCCGGCCAACCCGGTGCCCCCGGCAGGCAGCAGCACGCTGGAGATCACCTTTACCCCGCAAGCCGGCGGGCTGCGCAGCGCATCCGTTTCGTTCACCAACAACGACTGCTATACCCCCGATTTCCGCTTCGATATCTCGGGAATCGGCTTCGGCCCGGAGATGGAACTGGAGGGCAACTTCACCGGTATTGCCGACGGCCATACAACGCCCAACTACACAGACTATACCGATTTCGGCGGGGTACGGGCTTGCTCCGGCACCTTCACGCGCACATTCACGATCCGGAATAGCAGCGGCGCCGGCCTGAGTCTTGGCGCCATCAGTATCACCGGCCCGGGAGCCGCCGACTTCGTTGTGACGGCTCCGCCGGTCGGCACCGTTTCGGTTGGAAGCAGCACGACGTTCCAGATCACCTTCGACCCTTCGGCGGTGGGGTTGCGCGAGGCAACGGTTTCCATTGCGAACAACGACTGCTTAGAAAATCCCTACGATTTCGCCATTCAGGGCACGGGTACCGATCCTGTGCTTGCCGTTTCCGGCAACAGTTTGACCATTCAAAACGGCGATGCCTCGCCGGCAAAGACGGACCACACCGATTTCGGACAGGTATATCTCGGCGGCAGCCAGGCGCGCACCCGAACATTTACCCTTCAAAATGCAGGAACCGGTTCCCTGCACATTACCGGCATCAGTTCCGACAATCCCCTGTTCGAAGTGGGCACGCTGACGCCCCCAAGCCCGATCCCCGGCAACGGTACAGCCACCGTTGGCGTCACCTTCCGGCCAACCACGGTGAGCGAGCAAAGCGCTACCATCACCATCAGCAGCAACGATTGCAATACCGCCACCTTCACGTTCCGGGTAAAAGGCGTTACGCCGATTCTGACAGATAATGTAGTGGATTGCCGTTCGGTGGACAACCCGCTTGTGGACGGCGAACTTTTCATCAACTACGGCAGCGTAGTGGATGCCTATTCCATCCGAAACCGGTCGAGCTACACGGTGGGCGAGCCGGCCGTTGGTTCGTCCATATCGCCGGACAACATCCTGTACATGGGCTATTGGGGGCGGTTTTTGGCCCCTTCCCTGGCGCCTGATGTGGAGGCCACAGAGGGAGATTTGCAGGATCGGATTCTGGTGAAATGGTATGTCAACGAACTCGGCGCTGCCGCTACGGAAGGGTTTAACGTTTACCGGGACAGCGCATTTTTGGCGTATGCCGGCAAAAATGTGCGCTCGTTCAACGATTTTAACGTCATTGCCGGAAAACCTTACAACTACGAGGTGCGGGGCGTCAATCCGTACGGCGAAGGCACCGGCGGCAAGGCTATCGGGTTTATGGTGCCCAACGGCACCGTCACCGGCTGGGTGCAAACGCTGAGCGGTCGCCCGGTTCCCGAGGTACTCGTTACGCTGACCCCCTCGCTCGGTTTCTCCGCTAAATTTGAAATGGACGATGAGGCGTTCGCGAAAGCGGACACCGGCACGGCGGAAAATTTCCTGCCCGAAACATCCAATGGCGAATGGACGATTGCTTTTTGGGTCAAAACCGACAGCGCCCAAAACAACGCTGCCATTGCCGGCCTGGAACCATTCCCGCTGTATTTCCGTCCCATCGGCAGTGCCGGGGGCCACGAAGGCATCGAGGTAGCCCAAACGGCTACCGCCGCTGCGATTTTGTCGCACCAGTTCCCCGACAGCACGAAAAACGGCTGGCACCATATTGCCCTGTCCCGGGACGAGGCCGGCTCCGGTCGGCTCTATGTGGACGGTGTGTTGACCGGCATCGGCAGTTTGCCGCCGATGCCAAGTGCGGATGAGTTGCTACTCGGTGCGCGTACCGAAGCGCCGGGCGCTTGGGCGGGCTATCTGGACGAACTGCGCATTTACCACCGCCGCCTCGACGAACTCGACCTCGGCGAAGTCATCATGGGCACCGCGTCGTCGCAGACCCCGGGCCTGGAATACTACTGGAAAATGGATGAGGAGATCGGTATTGCCTCCTTCGACCTGCTCCGCCGCAACAAACTCTATTTCTGCGGAACAACATTCGACCTCGACCGGCCAAAGGTGCGCACCATGGGCAAAACCAACGACGTGGGCCAATACCGCATCGAGGCGGCGAGTTACGGCACCGGTACCACCTTTTTGGCCGAGCCGATGAAGGATTTTTACATGTACCGGGCGCTCCGGTTTGTGCGCGACGAAGCCGACCACGCCACCCTGCCCGACTTTGCCCTCACGCCGAAAGCCACCCTCGAAATGTGGGTGTACAGCGCCGGCCCCGACGGCACGCAATGCCTGCTGTCCAAAAAATGGCCCGGAAACGACTTCCGACTTATACTGCGCCAAAACGGCCTGACAAATGACGTCTGGTTTTACCTCAACGGCTCGGAGCAAAACCTCGGTAACCTCGGTCTGGGCTATCAGCACCTGGCATTTACCATTGACAGCAGCGGTACCGACCGCACCGTCACGGCCTACAAAAACGGCCAACCGTTTGGCGCCCCGTACACGTTTGCCGGCGTGACCGGCAACTGGTCCGAACCGGGGAGCGACTGGGTATTGGGCGCCCGTCCCAGCGGCGGCGGCTATGCCGATAATTTCGGCGGCCTGATTGACGAAGTAGCAGTGTACGACACCACCCTGAACGTGGCGCGTATTCTCGACCATTTCCAGGCCCCCCGTGATATGACGGAAAAGGGCCTGCGTGCCTACTTCAACCTCGACGAGGGCAACGGCAACCGGCTGAACAACAGCGGTTCGGTGTTGCTGCCATTCGGTGCGAACAGCGGCGCCGAGTGGTCGCCGTTTGCCGCCCGGCAGGCCACCTCGCCGCACGAGTTTACCCCCGACAAGCGCCAGTTGACTATGAATCCGAGTATCACCTCGGTGGATAATATTGATTTTACCGACATTTCCACCATACCGGTGACGGGCTATGTGCGCTACCAGAACACCGACTGTTTTGTCAAAAACGCGGAGATTTTGGTCAACGGCGCCCCGTTCAGCCCCACGGTGCTGACCGATTCCACCGGTAAGTTCACCATTGATTTCGACCCCGGCGACAACGCGATATTGTCCGTCAAATACCCCGACACGGCATTTACTGCTGAACAGGATTTTCTGCACATTTTTCAGCCGGCAACCTGGGAGGTGACCAACGTGGTCAATCCCATCGCGGGCATCGTGTTCAACAACACAACCACCCGCACCGTGCGCGGTGTGGTGGCGGGCGGCAGCAAGCCGAGCTGTAAAAAATCCATCATCAACAAGCCCGGCACGAGCCAGGGGACCGTTTGCATCGTCAAAGTGTCTTCAACGGACGGCTGCTTTGAGCGCCAGTTAACGGTAAACAACGAGCAAGGCGAGTATGTATTCAATGATCTTCCGCCGCTGGAACAAATGACCGTGGCGGTTATAGAACACTCCAACCCGGACGTGAAATCCGCCTTTCAGGTGGCGGGCGGCTCCACCGTAAAGTTGACTCAGAAGGACACGGTGATTGACTTCATCTACGTCGCGCCGCCGACGGTGGTAATCGAAAGCGGCCTGGATGCCCAGCCGGGATGCGGCCCGGATGTATTCGTGCTGGCCAAGGAAGACCCGGTGACCCTGAATATCAGATTGATCGAACAGTACCTGCCCCTGACGGACCTGTCCGACGACGGGGTCTGCAAACTGGACACCGCCAATTTCAAAATTATCAACGGCTTGTCGGACACGGAGCTGGACACCACCATGTCGAGGGAAGTGAAACCGCCGCCAAGCCCTCTGGGCGACGGCTTGTTGAAATACACCTTCAAGGTAGGCGAGCCCAACCCCTCGCCACCATACCTGAAAACCCTGCAAATCATCGGCACTTCGCTGGCCGGCCGTATCGGGAGCCTGACCAAGCAAGCCGTCGTGACGGGCATCCGGAACAAGGAGGCCACCTTCACCACCATCAGTCCGCCGCTAACCCCGACGCTGATCCTGCGCGACCCGCCCGGCGACGGCAGTTATGCCTTCCTGGAAAAAGATACCACAATCTGCAAAACCACCGGGTTGAAGGTGGACACGGAAAATGGCGGCAGTATAAAAATTGATGCATCCTTTGCTCCTGAAATCATAGTTTATAGCGCTCCAATTCCTCCACCGTTATTTTTACCAGGCATCGGCACTATCAAAGCTGATACGGTTAAACTCCCCGTACCGATCAATCCCGGAGCATCTGCTTCTTTGACGTACCAAAGGATCGAATCAAATGTGATGCAGACCTGTATGACCCTGAGTTCGCGCGTCTCCACCAGCAGCGACGAAAAGTTCATCGGTGCCCAAGGCGATTTGTATATAGGCGATGCCTGGAACCTGATCTTCGGGTTTGGCGATTCGGTTTACTACGACATCCCGAACTGTACAACATTGGTGAAGACGACGCTGGTTGTCAAGCCGGACACCTTTGCTACGGTCTTCATGTACACCCAGTACCAGATCGAAAATTTCGTGATGCGGTACCTCGATTCGCTGAGTATGAACCCGGCGACTCCTGTTGACAAAGCAGCGGGTTACGCTGCCTCGAAACAACGCTGGGTGGATATCCTTGCCCGGAATACGGGTCTGAAAGAAAAAGCCCCCTTGAAGCGCAACATCTCCTTTGATGCGGGCATCACCTACGAATACTCCGAAACCAGCAATACCATCGCCACCGATGACCTCAGTAACATCGTCAACAACGAGCTGGAAAGTTTTATATCAGTCGGCGCTGTTTCGGCCGGATTCGGTGCAGTAGTAACGACGACCATAACCAGTGTCACCTCGGCAGAATACATTGATAACTCGGAGACCAACTATGGCATCACCACGGGTTATGTGCTGGCCGACGACAACGAAGGCGACGCCTTCACGGTGGACGTAGCGATGGACTCGGTGTACAAAACCCCGGTGTTCCGCCTCAAGGCGGGCCAGTCGTCGTGCCCCTGGGAGGAGGGCACCGCCAACCGGGATGCGCCCAACCTGGAACTGGGGCAAGGCTCGCAGTTTACCGCCGTCAACGTACCCGCCGAGGAGCCGGCCGTGTTCAAACTCAGCCTCGGCAACCTCAGCGCCACCAACGAAGACCGGTACTACGGCCTGACGGCC
>JBGSKO010000028.1:0-8240 GCA_041741155.1 Saprospiraceae bacterium
GGCCGTCAGGCCGTAGTACCGGTCTTCGTTGGTGGCGCTGAGGTTGCCGAGGCTGAGTTTGAACACGGCCGGCTCCTCGGCGGGTACGTTGACGGCGGTAAACTGCGAGCCTTGCCCCAGTTCCAGGTTGGGCGCATCCCGATTGGCGGTGCCGGCTTCCCAGGGGCACGACGACTGGCCCGCCTTGAGGCGGAACACCGGGGTTTTGTACACCGAGTCCATCGCTACGTCCACCGAGAAGGCGTCGCCTTCGTTGTCGTCGGCCAGCACATAACCCGTGGTGATGCCATAGTTGGTCTCCGAGTTATCAATGAAATTTGTTGAGGTGACAGATCTTAAGAATAAATTAACAACTCCACCAACCCCGGAGACTTCAACACCAACTTCGGTAAAACCCTCCAGCCCGGCATTGATGATGTTACTGAGGTCATCGGTGGCGATGGTATCGCTGGTTTCAGCGTATTCGTAGGTGATGCCCGCATCAAAGGAGATGTTGCGCTTCAAGGGGGCTTTTTCTTTCAGTCCCGTATTTCGGGCAAGGATATCCACCCAGCGTTGTTTCGAGGCAGCGTAACTCGCTGCTTTGTCAACAGGAGTCGCCGGGTTGGTACTCAGCGAATCGAGGTACCGCATCACGAAATTTTCGATGTGATACTGGGTGTACATGAAGACCGTGGCAAAGGTATCCGGCTTGACAACCACTGTCGTCTTCACCAATGGAGTACAGGTCGGGATGTCGTAGTAAACCGAATCGCCGAACCCGAAGATCAGGTTCCAGGCATCGCCTATGTACACATCGCCATTGGTACCGATGAACTTGTCGCTGTCGCTGGTGGAGACGCGCGAACTCAGGCTCATACAGGTTTGCATCATATCTGATTTGATCCTTTGGTACGTCAAGGAAGCGCTGAAACCAGCATCAACAGTAACGTCAGTGTTGATAATGAAACCAACACCAGCCGGAGCAGCGACAGCAGAGATGTCCGGTCCACCTGAAAACGTTGCGCCACCACCGCCACCATTTTCAGTATCTACGATCAATCCGGTGGTTTTGCAGATTGTGGTATCTTTTTCCAGGAAGGCATAACTGCCGTCGCCGGGCGGGTCGCGCAGGATCAGGGTCGGGGTTAGCGGCGGACTGATGGTGGTGAAGGTGGCTTCCTTGTTCCGGATGCCCGTCACGACGGCTTGCTTGGTCAGGCTCCCGATACGGCCGGCCAGCGACGTGCCGATGATTTGCAGGGTTTTCAGGTACGGCGGCGAAGGGTTGGGTTCGCCTACCTTGAACGTGTATTTCAACAAGCCGTCCCCCAGGGGGCTTGGCGGCGGTTTCACTTCCCTCGACATGGTGGTGTCCAGCTCTGTATCCGACAGGCCATTTATGATTTTGAAATCGGCGGTGTCTAATTTGCAGACCCCGTCGTCGGACAGGTCCGTCAGGGGCAGGTACTGTTCTATCATTCTGATATTCAGGGTCACCGGGTCTTCCTTGGCCAGCACGAATACATCCGGGCCGCATCCCGGCTGGGGATCCAGGCCGCTTTCGATTACCACCGTCGGCGGCGCGACGTAGATGAAGTCAATCACCGTGTCCTTCAGGATCAGGTTCACGGTGGAGCCGCCCGCTACCTGAAAAGCGGATTTCACGTCCGGGTTGGAGTGTTCTATAACCGCCACGGTCATTTGTTCCAGCGGCGGCAAATCGGTGAATTCGTACTCGCCCTGCTCGTTGTCTACCGTTAATTGACGCTCGAAGCAGCCGTCCGTTGAAGACACTTTGACGATGCAAACGGTGCCCTGCGACGTGCCGGGCTTGTTGATGATGGATTTTTTGCAGCTTGGCTTGCTGCCGCCTGCCACCACACCGCTCACTTTGCGGGTGGTTATGTCGTTGAACACGATGCCCGCTATGGGATTGACCACGTTGGTCACTTCCCAGATTGCCGGCTGAAAGATGTGCGGGAAATCCTGTTCGGCAGTAAATGCCGTGTCGGGGTATTTGACGGACAATATCGCGTTGTCGCCGGGGTCGAAATCAATGGTGAACTTACCGGTGGAATCGGTCAGCACCGTGGGGCTGAACGGGGCGCCGTTGACCAAAATCTCTGCGTTTCTGACAAAACAGTCGGTGTTTTGATAGCGCACATAACCCGTCACCGGCACCGTACTCCGGTCAATGAAATCCACCTGGTCCACCGACGTGATACTGGGGTTGAGGGTCACCTGCCGGGTGTTGGGGGTAAATTCGTGCGGGCTTGTTGCCTGCCGGGCGGCAAACGGCGACCATTCTGCGCCGCTGTTCGTACCGAAGGGCAGCAACACCGAACCGCTGTTGTTCAGCCGGTTGCCGTTGCCCTCGTCGAGGTTGAAATACACGCGCAGCCCACGCTCCTGCATGTTGCGTGCCGTGAGGTAGTGGGAATTGATGCTGTCGGCGTTCAGGGTAGTGTCGTACACGGCTACTTCGTCTATCAGGCCGCCGAAATGATCGGTATAGCCGCCGCTCTCGCGGGCGCCCAGCACCCAGGTACCGGCCGGGTCGGACCAGTTGCCGGTCACGCCGCCAAACGTGTGCGGAGCGCCGAAGGGCTGCCCGTTTTTGTAGGCCGTGATGGTGCGGTCGGTACCGCTGCTGTCAATGGTAAACGCCAGATGCTGGTAGCCGAGGCCCAGATTGCCGACATTGTGCTCCGCGCCGTTGAGGTAAATTTTCAATTCGTTCTGCACGCCGGTGGGTTCCAGCAACACCCGGAAGTCGTTCCCGGACCATTTTTTGGACAGCAGACACTGCGTGCCGTCGGGGCCGGCGCTGTTTACCCACAGTTCGAGGGTCGCCTTGGGCGTAAGCGCAAAGTCGGGCAACGTGGCGTAGTCGGCATCGTCGCGCACAAACTTGAGCGCCCGGTACATATAAAAATCCTTCATCGGCTTGGCCTGGAAGGTGATACCGGTACCGTAGCTCGCCGACTCGATAGTATAAAAACCTTCTGCGTCGCTTTTGCCCATCGTACGCACATACGGGCGGTCGGGGTCGAAGGAAGCCCCGCAGAAGTAGAGCTTATTCCGTTGGAGCAGGTCGAAGGAACCCGTACCGAGTTCCTCGTCCATTTTCCAGTAGTACTTCAGGCCCGGCGTCAAGGACGACGCAGTGCCCATCTTCACTTCGGCGAGGTCAAGTTCGTCGAGGCGGCGGTGGTAGATGCGCAGTTCGTCCAGATACCCGGTCCAGTTGCCGGAGGCGCCGGTGCGGGCGCCGAGGCGCAGTTCGTCGGCGGAGGTCAACGGCGGCAGATCGCCGATGACGACGAGTTGGCCATTGATGTACAGCCGGCCTTTCCCGTCCGTATCTACCGTGAGGGCGACGTGGTTCCAGTCGTTTTTTATACTGTCCGGAAACTGGCCGGTCAGCAACGCCGCGCTATTGGCCGTTTGGGCCACTTCGATGCCCTCGTGCCCGGTCGAACTGGCAATCGGCCGGATCGTCAGGGGAAACGGATGGAATGCCAGGATACCGGCATTGGCGGCAGCCTGCGTGGTTTTTACCCAAAAACTCAGCGTCCATTCGCCGTTGTTCAGCGGGACGAGCGTGTCGGCGGCGCCGGTCATGTTGGACATGGCGAACGCCCCTTCGCCCGGGTCGAATCTGGCGGAAAAACCCTGCAGCGGGGTCAGCGTCACCAGCGCATCCTGTACCGGCCGGCCGCTGATAGTCTGGATTCTGCCGGTGACGGTGCCGTTGGGCACCTGAAACCCGATGGCCTTGCCGCCGGAGCCTTCGCCATATTGGTTGACGCCGCGTACCTCATAGTTGTACGGCCGCCCGGCGATGACGTTGAAGTCGTTGTAGGTGCGCACATTGGCGCCGACATAGCCGAGGAAGAACCCGTCGCGGTACAGGTTGAACCCCTCGGTGGGGTACGAACCCAGTACGTTGATGGCCCAGCTCAGCCGGATGCGGTCCAGCAGGTCGCCCTGGGTGGCCGTGACGGCAGCCGGCAGCGGCGGCACCAGGAGGCGCGACCAGTAGCCGAGGTAGGTGTTCCACTGCGTGGAAATCCCATACCCGACCGCCGGTTCGCCCACGGTGTAGTCCGAGCGGTTCCGGATGGAATAGGCGTTCACCACGCTGCCGTAGTTGATAAAAAGTTCACCCTCCGTGTATTGATCGGTCACCAGATCACAATTCTGGACCACCTGCGCCCCGGCCGGCACATACCAACCTAAGCAACAAAACAATACGGCGCATGCTACTATTGACTTGTACATCTTGACTTGTATTAAAGTTGTTTACAAAAAACCGGACAGCCTCGATTTTCTTAATTGATGCGGATGTAGATCCAGAAGTTCAGGTTGTCTGGGCGGGTTTCATTGCCGCCGGTGTTGTTGGTTGTAAAGGAGTGGGTGTGATCGCTTCCTGAAGTTGAAATATCCCTTGTGCCCATAGTAGTGCCATTCTCACGTGTCCCCACATAAAGGCCAGTACCATCATTATCATCATTATCTGCTCTGGCGGTTGGTTGTGATGTATGTGCGTGCGACCCGTCATTATTTGTCGTACCCGTATGGTTATGCCCTCTAAAACTTTCACCCTGAGCTTGACCAATGGGCGTATTAGAGTCCCGATCGTCATCAATATTGTTAGGGCTACCAGGGAATTCCTGTGCCCGGAGGAACCGGCCACTGCCATCGGGTACGCTGGTCCTGCCAGTTCTTATTCGGAGTTTATCCGTCGTTGCCAGTGCGCGGCCATCCATTGGCACCCAGCAAGCGCCATTTTCTGCCGCAAATTCCGTCGGGTTCAGAATCGAGTATTTGATATCGCCGACAGCGCCGGAGCATGCTACCGTCTGCGCCGTGTTGACGGAAAAAGCATACGGCGCGTACGCGAGCCGGTTGCGGGGGGTCAGTTCATACGAGCCGACTTTTACGGCTAAGTACAGGGTGCTGGCAAAATTGGAGGGGTTGAGCGGGGTTACGCTACCGAGGTAGTGGGAGTAAATGCCGCCCACAATTTCCACATCGGCGGTTTCCTCCCACAGGTGGGTGCCGCCCGTCTCTACATTGTACAAGCGGAACGTGACCGTTTGCGTGCCGTCGGGCGCCGGTGTGCCGCTGGCAGTTTTCAGGGTGCCCTGCACGCTGATCTGGGGGGCTGTTTGGGCCTGAAGTCCCGTCGTGCATACCGCAACCAACAGGGCTATACAAAACATGGGTGCGCCAAACAATGCGATCGTATGGGACACAAGTCGGGTTGATGTAAATTTTTTCATAGATAAAAAAATGTTTAAGACATTAAGATATTGATTGTTATGATGAAGTGTTTCTCTTAAAAGGCTTCGGTTTCCGCTCCCGGTGCGTGTCAACCCCACCCCCGACCCCTCCCCAAAAGGGGGAGGGGAGCCGTAGAGCAATTCAAGATGTCCTCTACGAGATAATCTACGCCTCCCCTCCCCTTTTGGGGAGGGGTCGGGGGTGGGGTTGACACGCGGGAGTACAACATGCGGATAGTCATTTTATATAATTTCAATTTTCATCTCCTCACTGTTTAGCGCGTAGCGGCGGGTTTTAACCCGCCGTACACTACACGGCGGGTTTAAACCCGCCGCTACTTACGGCAATCGGTGCAGCACCACCTTCCGGGTTGCGCTACCGGTTGCTGTTTTCAGCCGCACCAGGTACACCCCGGAACTCAGCCATTCGCCGGTATCGGAGCGGCCGTCCCAGGCTAAGGCGTTCAGGCCCGCGCGCGCATTTGCCCGCAGGGCGGTGAGCTCCCGGCCCGAAGCATCCGAAATAGTCAGCGTCACGGCTTCGTCTTTCGGCAGTACAAACCGGAAGGTCGTTTCGCTCTGGAACGGATTGGGCTGTATGTCAAACTCGAATGCGGCGCCGATTTCCTCCTCGGCGCTCGTGGTTTGCAGTTCAAACGGCACCGGATTTTCGATATCGCCCTGGTGCTGGTTGGGCGCGAAGTACAACGTCTCCGTCAGGTCGCGTACCGCGCCGGTGGCATTATCGTATAGTTTGAAATGCACGAGTTCGCCCGGCATGTTGGCGTACATGGTCAGGAAGAACAGGTGCGCGTCGAGCGGTTCGATATAGACCGTCTGCGCGGTGCCCCGCACGTCGCCGCCTGCAAAGGCGCCAAGTTCCATGTCGCTCGTGGTCACATTCGCGCCATTGGAGCGGAGCATACCGACGAGGGTGCTGGAGTGTTCAAACTGCGCGGGGGCTAAAGCCCAATTGGAATGATGAATGATGAATGATGAATGATGAATATCTGCGTCGTCCTCCCCCCGATTTGCCGTTTGGGTTCCCATCAGCGGAGCGGGCGGCGGTGGATACGTCAGCGTGCCGGGCTGGGTCAATTTGATCTGGTAGCCGTTGGGCGGCATCATGTATTTCAGGTTGCCCACCCAGCCAAACGACGGGTTCAGGTACTGCGCGAAGGCGTACTGGCTTTTCACTACGTCGCCGTACGTCGCAGGCACCGAGGCTAAGGCTTCGTTCACCGGCAGCGAATAGTCGGGCACATAACCGATCCAGTTCCAGCCGGCTGCTACGGGAATGGGTGTAGTGGCCGGGTCAATCGGCGTGCCTTGCATGCGCAGGGTATCGGGCACGCCGGCCCGGTACATGTACATGCTGGTGTTGTTCAGTTGGGCCAGCCCGCCGAGCCATCCGCTGTTGTATTCGGAAAAAGCCGTCTGGCTGCGGATGAGGTTGCCGGCGGGGTGTTTGAGCGACGCCAGCGCCGCGTTCAGGCTGTTGTCGGGGAAAGCGAGGTTGAACGACAGCCAGTTCCAGTCCTGGGTGATCGGTATTTCGCGCAGCAACAAGCCGTTCGTGTGCACCACCTGGGGGTTGTCGGTGATGCCGATTACGTTGTCTGGCTGATAGGTGAACGGCTCGATAACCGAACTGTACCGTTGGCACATCGAGGCATCCCACACTTCGAGCCGGATGGGTTTCAGCAGGTCGGTCGGATTGCCGTAAACGGTCAGGTAAGCGAGCCAGATGTTCACCTGCGGCACAAACTGCACGTTGGCTTTGCCCCGGAACTCATCGTTGATGTACGCTGCCACGATGTCCTCCGGGTCTATCGAAAACGCACCTTCGATATTCAGTTTGAGCACCATGCTCATCGTGTTCTCGTACTGGCTCAGGTTGACCGGCATATACGGCGGGCGGCATACGACGCGCGCGCCGACGGGCAGTTTTTCATCGCCGCCCATGAAGAAGGGGTTTTGGCCCGTCTCCGTGCGCAACACGATGCTGTCCGACCAGTGTCCGAAGGCTACCGTGGAATTTACGGTAAAACTGATCTGCCGCGTCTCGTTGGGCACCAGCATACCCTGATCGGGCACCACCTGCACCCAGTCCGGCACGTTCAGGATGCTGAACGGCGTGTTGTAGCCGCCGCGGTTGTGGATATTTGCCGTCACCGTTTTGGTCTCGTCCTCATACTTCGTCAGGCCTACGCTGTCGGTCAGCCAGCCCAGTTCGTTGCGATCCACATAAAATTCCCAGATGCCCTTGTTGAATTTAGTGCCGTTGAACACGTTGCCCACTAAGTCTTCGATACCGTGCAGTTCGGCCCGCAGGATGCGGTTTTCGAAAAACTTGTTCTGGAAATTTGGATCGAGCACAATCTTGTTTTCAAAACAGGAAACATTGATATCAATCAACTCATCGGTCGTGGCATCGAACAGTTCCACTTTGCCTACTGGAGGAATTAGTTTGCTACAGTCAATATGCTGGTTGAACGTGAACGAAATCTCGTCGCCCACGTGGTACACGCCGTCCGAAGGTTGCGGTACGCCCACGAGACTGGGCGGCTCACGGTCTATGCGGCCTTTGATGATTTCGGAAAAGCCGGGTTTGTCCGAGGCGTCGCCGGAGCATACTGCCCAGGCGTGGATTTCGTAGTCCCCGTCTTCGAGGCCGGCGGTTTCCCAGGTAAACTGGGTAAACGATGGCCCCAGCGGCAAGGAGTCGAGGTGGAATGTCGGTGTCCTGTACGTTCCATTTGCTGCATTGTAGAAGCCCGACCACTTCGGGTTGTAACGCTGCGTCACATAGTCCTCCAACATGGTTGCATTTGGCAAATTGATCCAGGCGCCGTCGCCGTCGGAGCGGCGGTATTGCACCCGCACCAACTGGAAGTCGGGTGAGTTCAGGTCGTAGCCCGACACGGTGATGCGCAGTTTGGTGCCGGACAAATCCGGGTCATTGTTCTT
>JBGSKO010000029.1:0-4678 GCA_041741155.1 Saprospiraceae bacterium
CACCAACGGCACGCGCCACCTGCACGTCATCCACAACCCCGACGAGGCCGGCAACGACTGCCAGTACCAGCAGCACGGCATCCAACTGCTCAAGTACAACGGATCCAGCCTACCCAACTTCCCCAACTACCGCCTCGGCCCGCTCGACGGCTCGCCCTGCGATACGCTGGGGCTGGACAACGAGCCCAAAGCTTGGTACCGCTACGAGCAGGATACCCTCGACCCGCTCGCGGTGGCGTTCCGCGACCTGTCGTACTACGAGCCGGCCACCTGGGCCTGGGACTTCGGCGACGGCTCGCCCACCAGCAGCACCCGCCACCCGCAGCACCAATACGCGCAGCCGGGGGCGTATCAGGTCTGCCTCACTGTAAGCAACCAATATGGCACAGACATGCACTGCAAAACGCTCTACCTTGGCGTGACGGCGCAGGACAATCCCGTGCTGCAAGCGCAGGTGCAGGTGTGGCCCAACCCCTTCCGCGGGCGCTTCACTGTGGCGGTTTCCTCTCCCCTGCTGGCAGGATCGAGGGGGGCTTTGCGGCTGTACGACGCGGCGGGGCGGCTCGTGCTGGAGGAAAGGCTCGTGTTCGGCGTGAACGAGATCGAGGCGGCGGGTTTGCCGCCGGGGTTGTACGTCTGGGAAGTGGTGGCCGGCGGGGAAAGGGTAAAGAGCGGGAAATGCGTTAAACTTGCGGAATGAAGTGGACGATAAACGGGGTTCGCCAGAAAGTGACCGGGCGAACCCACCCCCCTCAACCTTCTCAACCATCTCAACCGAAATATATGAAGCATTTGTATTTCCTCTGTGTGTTCCTCGTACAAACCTTCCTCCTGCTTGGACAAAGGCCCCAACTCATCCCGCCCATGAGCCATGCCGCTTATGTTCGGGCGCTGGCGTGTTCGCCCGACGGCAAATACGTGCTCACCTGTGCCGGATATCTCGACAACACCGTGCTGCTCTGGAACGCCGAAGGCCGGTTGCTGAAAATCATGGACGGCCACCACAACGACCTCGTGGATGCAGAGTTTTCCGCCGACGGCAACTACATGCTCACCCTGGAAACCAACACCTGGGCCATGCACCTGTGGGACAAGCAGGGCCGCGAATTGCGCGTACTGTCGGAAGGCACCGCTGATGTCACCTCGTGTTTGCAAGATGCCTGTTTTGCGCCCGACAACAAACACATTCTGGCCGGCGATTGTGGCGGAAACCTGCACCTGTACGACCTCACGGGCAAGCTGATCCGGGACTTTCAAAGCGACGGTGAAGCGCCAATTGCGGAAGTCGCATTTTCCAAAAGCGGCCGGCACCTGGCATCCTGCGACGATGCCGGTATTATCCGCGTGTACCAAAGCGACGGCACCCATGCTGACGGCGCGTTTCGCGTCACAACCCTCACGAGCGCATTGTGTCTTTTGGGGCGTTGAACACTCGTGCCCAGCGGGGGCCTACAATCTGCCAACTACCAGTTTCCCGTTCTGGATGGCGATATTTTCCGAGGTAAGCACATAATAATATATGCCCGGCGACAGCGAAGCGACATCAAACTGTATATGCTCTTGTCCCACCGGCAATTCAACGCGAAGCACGTTCCTGCCCAACTGATCAAATAGCGTCAGGTGTGCATCGGACGATAGCGGGCGATTTATGAGTACCTGTACCAGATCATACGCCGGATTGGGATACAAAACTACCTGCTTGTTGCCGTCAATCGGCGTATAGGTATGCACGATCATGGAATCACATGGAGTATTCGAGGGTTCGTTTCGATAGGACGCTAAATTAGGTACGCTGAAATAGTTCCAGGAAGTCAATGGCAGCCCTCGGCGTTCGGGCAGGCTGTACAGTCCCGGGCAGTCGGGCCGGTGGATAATGTGCAGACTCAAGTGGCTGCTCACACTTGATATATAGATTTTCCCGTCGGGCGCCAATGCCATCAAAGAGAACACAGAAGGTACGAACGGATCGGGCACATTGTCCCGTACCAGGAGCAGTATCCGACTGGTCTCTATATCCGGCGCTTCGAGGTCGTACTGAAACAAAAAGTTATGGGCCCCGATGTACAGGTATCTTGAATTTGGAGATGCTGCAGCACCAACTGCATTGACAGAAAATCCTTCGGTAGGAATGACCTGGCCGTTGGACAGGATACCCTGTTCGTTGTCAAAATCATGAATGTGAATGCCGTTTAGTGCGTTGAACCGTATGAACTTTTTATTGTCGGGTGTGAAAAAGGCCTGTGCTTCTGCTTCGTATTTATTCCAGGATGTCCCGGAGCAAATCAACTGAGGCGATTGTGGGCCATCCGGGGAAATCAGGGTAATATAATAACAGTTGGAACGCGGCACCGGAACGAGTACCCACCAGTCGCGCCCGTTAGCATGCCGGCATGCTTTGACACCATTCCGAGACAATGTGTCTGCTATGAGCACCTGATTTTTTTGGGTGACCGCACCCAGCCCGCCGGCCTTGGTCATGTCAATGATGTTGTAGTACAAATGTGCCGAGGCGCCTGTAGTGGTAAATGTCTCTCCGGGGAACACGATGCTTTCATAGTCCAGTACAAACAACAGGTACAGGTTGGGACTATCCGGCCACGGAATGGCCAACGCTCCTGAAATATTGGGGCTGTTGCCGTCCGGGCAGTAGTACTGAAGAATGATCCCGGTATTGATACTGTCGCCGTTGTCCATGATCTTGTGATCGGCATTGACGACATAGCAGCCGGATGTGTAAAAGAGAAGATTGCCTGATGTGTCGGACATGGTAGTATTAGATGCTCCGGAGAACATGCGCTCTACAGTTTGCAACGTTTGCACCTGAACGGGGTTAGAATTGAAGTCCATCAAAATTACATTTCCGACCTGAGTTGAACTGGATGTGTCATAACCGATAGTCCAGTGGTAGTCGTGTTTGGGTTGTGCAGACAAATGTGCGGAGATGAGCGCAACTAAAATATAGGTGAAAATGTATTTCATAGAAAGGAAAAAAATAGCCTTGGCAATAGATACGGTCTATTGCCAAGGCTATGTGAAAAAATTTATTGGTTGCGAACGAAAACCTTTGTTGAGTAGGTTTGGCCTGAGGACCAGATGGTGATAAACACCAAACCGGCAGGCAGTTCGTGCGGCAACTTCAACTGAATTCCAGAATCAGTATTTGAATCAACGGTGTGTTGAAAAATTGACCTGCCCATAAGGTCTGATATGCTGACCATAAAATTATTGAGATTTTCGCCTGTTATCTCAATAATGCCATTTGCAACAACTACACGCAGCGGAGGCGTGTTGCCGTTTGATGTTGCGCTGGGACGTTCTTCCTCTTCGGGGAATTCAAATGGCAGAAAACGTTCTTCGCCACAGTTCTCCCAAAAATCGGGCATAACAGCATAGCAGTTACGCAAAGCAGCCGGAGCACGAAATACAGCAATGCCTCCAGTCTTGAAGCATTGATTTGCAATATCGGTCAATGTATCTTTTTGCCCTTCCGACAAAAAACCGTTTTGAAAAACATGTTGAGACAGCAGTATTTTATTTACTGTTTTTTCATTGTTTTCATAAACAGATGTAGCGCTAATATCATTGTTGAGATTCAGTGCGTTTTGAATTCGCAATTGAACGGAATCTCTTCTTTCCAACATTTGCTCTTCCAGCAACAGCCATAATTCCTGGTAGTTGGAAGTTTTCTCCTGCTTCAATTCTACTAATTGTGTAGTGATCTCAATGTCCAGCAAGCTATCTACAACAAATATCGCTTCGGCAAGTGAATCAATCTGGCTGAAAAGTTTATTTATTGAATCGCAATTCTCGCCCGCGCATGAAAAAGCATTGACAATGCTTTTTTCAAAATTATAAAATTTTTCAACTGGCGTTCCTTGTTTTTCTTGTATAAAATCAGCAAACACTATATTGCTGTTCAGTAAGGCAGTATCCTGACGAAGGCGGTTGTATAAAAAGGATTCATAGTGCCAGCGCTTGGCCGCATATTCATTGACATCTCCAATACTATCGGTGGCAATGTTTGTGAAAAGTTCGTCCGAAGGGTCAGAGAACTCGGTTACACATGCGCCGCTCGGCGATCCGGGGGTATTGACAAAAAATTCATCTGAACCAGAGCATTCATCGAGAAGAGTCATGCCGCAAAATTGTAGTGTAGGATAGTATTCAGAGCCAGTATTTTGCCGCACTTCAAATCTGGAATCAAATTTACAGTTGTTGTCTATGCATCGTGCATAAGATTGAAATGGGCCAATATCCTCAAATGTATTATCTTTTTGCACTTGAGAAAATATCTTTCCTTGTATGTCAAAACCTGAAATCCTAAAATGGTTTTGACTAAAATCAAGTCCCATGTTATCAGCAAGAAAATAAAACGATCTTTGGGTAAAACCATCGTTGGCGCAAACTTTTATGTTTGAACATTGTATGATTTCGGCCCCTGCAAATAAGTTGTCTGAGAAAGTATTGTCAGAAATTTGGTTTCCAAATCCTGAAACACCAGATATGCTAACACCCAAAGCAGATGCTGTATTCTGGGCACTAGTGGCGCATCCATCGAATGGCGTATGAATTAAGTGTTGCATGGTTTACCATTGTATGTCCACTTGAAAGGCTTAGCCAAGACACGGTTAAAATATTCAATAAATCGTTTCACTTGTTCATTGAGGTTTTGTTTAGA
>JBGSKO010000030.1:0-8228 GCA_041741155.1 Saprospiraceae bacterium
TGCGCTTGGTGTTTTCGCCTACGGTGCGCACATATTCCGGTTTGATTGGTGCGCAGGTTGGGTGGGGAAAAGCCTGAAGGGGTAGAGCCTTTGCTGTAGTGCTGCTCGCGCGGTGGCCCCACCCCCAACCCCTCCCCCAAAATGGAGGGGGGCTTGTCCTCGGATACTGTAAAAAACTACCAGTAGGGATGCATTGGCTTCCCGATTTGAAATCAACCGGTAACGCTTGATGTAGCTCCCCTCCCATTTGGGGGAGGGGTTGGGGGAGGGGCCACCGCGAAGCGCAATCATCCATTGCCGGAAAGGTCGTTCTTGGTTACAGTACAAAAAAACCTGCTGGGCGAAGTCTTCAGACTTCGCTCACATATACACCGGACTTTGTCCGGAATAAATGTGATCGGGCTAAGTCCGCAGAAAAGGGCTTTCGAGTCTGAGTATCCAAAAAAGCAATGGGATTGAGACTATTCTTTTTCTGCATCAATAGCTCCGGACAAAGTCCGGCGGATATGTGGCCGAAGTCTGGAGACTTCGGTCAGCACGGCTAAAAAATGGAAAACCCGTGGGTTGCCTCTTGTTGAAGGCAAACCACGGGTTGTGTATGGATCGGTAAGATCAATGCCTGATCACGACCTTCTGTGCGGTAGGCAGTTGGTTAGGCCAAGTGCATTGAAGCAGATAGATGCCATCGGGCAGGTGACCCGTCCGGATGCTTACGACACCGGTTTCCGGCGAATATGTTTCCTGTAGCAGGGTTTTTCCACTCATGTCGAACAGGCTCACCTGGGTGTACTCCTCATGCTGCGGCAATGCGATTGTGAACAAATTGTCGGCAGGGTTGGGGTATACAACTATGTTTTCCACGTCTTGCTGCGTTTCAGATCTTTCTCCATTTTCGCCTCGCCCGTAGCCGTCGCAGACGGCGCCGGTAGCGCATGTTAGTTCAGTTGTTGGTGTGACTGCAAACCATAAAGAAGCAAGTAGCGGATTGTTGTTGACACTGATTTTGGCCAAACCATTCGGTAGCAATGTATTACTGACGGTGTATTTGGTGTTCATAGCTACGCCGGTAGAGCCATCAAACTTGGCATCCCACATGCCCGAAGCCGCGCTCCAGTCGTTTCCGTGCAAAAACTGCAGCGCGCCGGTGGAAATAACCTGATCGTAGTGCAGCGCTGCAAAGGGGTGGTTGCCAAATGTTGTCGTGTGAATTTCAGCGCCGTTTAACGGGCCGGTAACATAAAGGCCGGTCATAGAGTTGGTGAGATCATTGCAACAGAGCATTATGTTGGCAGAGCAATTTTCAATCGCAATACCCCGTAATGTGCCAACGGATGCCCCGGTTCCAACGGTATTGCCCACAATGTCCAGATCAGGTAGAGGCATATTGGGATCATCCGGATTTTGCCCGCAATTGGATGTTCTGATATGAAAAGGCATTCCTGCACCTGCTCCTGTTACGGTATTATTGCTTATTACACAGTTGGTATATGACTTGTCAACCAGAATACCGCCGCAAGTACCTCCGCTATAAGAAACAGTGTTGTTATCCAGCACCAGTCCTCCCGATGTAGTATTCCCCAATACTTCAATGCCATTTTGACCGCCTGGCCCGCCAGTTAGCAAGGTGACGGTATTATTATTGATAGTAGCCATACCTGATCCCGTAAAGCCGGTCACCCGAAGCATACTGCGTATGGTGGTTCCTCCAGCAAATATCTGGTTTCCATTAATTTGGGCATTACCCAGGTTTGTGCTTTGTTGCTGAAGTTCAATGCTGAAAAACTTGGTATTGGTTAACGTATTGTTTAATACCGAAAGGCCCCTGGTACCATCACGAAACAGCATACCCTCTGTGCAATCGGTAAACGTAGCATTGGAGAGGCTAAGATTTCGAGTATACCGCGACTTGAGCCCAAATGCCTGACTTAAAAATGTGCCTCCGTTTATGGTAATGTTTTCACAATTTGCAATTGTTGGGATATTCCGGGCAAGTTCGATCCCAATCATATTAACCGGAATGTTTAGCGTACGTAAATATGTATTGGCTAAGCAAGTAACATTTTTTGCTCCGGAAAAGTAAATACCCCATCCATCATCATAAAACAGGTTATCGAAAATGGTATGCGTACCAGTAAGGTGGTCGCCCTTGATTTCCATCCCCTTGTTACAAAAATAGAAAGCATTGTGCGTAACAGAGAAATTGCACTTATCCTGAATGTCAATACCAATATTGGCAAAGTTGAAAACACAGTTATGTATTGTGACGGTACTGTTTAACATTGCTCGTATTCCCTGCCACGCTCCTGGTGTAGGTGAATTGCAGGGCGAAAATTGAGAATTCAAGGCAGTGAAATTACCGCTTGATGTCACACGAAGGCTAGAACTCGCGCCAACAGCATAAAACTGGGTTGAATCGACAGTCCAAGTTGAATCTACCACAAACACACCAACAAGGCGCACACATGCTTTACTGAAGGAACTGAACCCGGCACCGTATTTATTGATCGCTGCCGCCATATTGGTTACAGGAACCGGAAGATCAGAGCCTACTTCATAAAATTGCGGATAAGCGCAGCTGGTGCATTGAGACTTCAACTCCATTGCACCGAAAAATGCGATAAGAAAAACAAAAAAAGTTGACTTTGGGAAGAGCCGGGGAAATTGCGCTTTGCTCGCGCAGGTCGAATAATAAAGTACCTTTTTCATAAAAAAAGAAGTTTAGCCCAGCCGACAAACGCGACCGAGAGTTGTAAAAAATGACTACCGAAAAACACGTTGGACAGGTCCCCAAAGCCTTGCCCGGTAGCCGGTTTAGAAAAAATGTGCAATTATTTCACCACCAGACAATGGCGAGAGAAGTCAGCGGTACTGATGTTGCGTGTGCGTCTTTACAACTGACAGCACAAATGTCTCCCGCCGTGAAACCACTAAAAAGAACGTCTTTTGGTTGTTCTTCCTCACAAACAGAGGTTTTCAACGCGCTACTCCGTGTTGAAAGCCTCTGTTTTTATGTTGTCTGTCGCAGAATTGTCCCGTTTATATGGAACGAAAATTGAAAAATTTCCCGCCTGGCAACATCGAAGCGGTGACTGGCCTGTATTGCCGATGGTTTTCGCCTGCTTGTATACGCATCAAGGTTGCTCCCCGCCACCATTGTACGGTATACAATATTGCCGTACATAAAACATGATTCCGTCATGGTAGGTAAAAGGCAGATCGCTGTTAAAAAACTCCGTTGAACGAATCCACGCGCTGGAAAAAACGAATGGGACGGCGGGCGGCTGGCTTGACGGGTGGTAAATATTTTTGATATCGTTCAGGATGTTCATGTTGGTTTGCATTTGCGTCGGCGAAAGGCATGTCAGGCCGTTTCCACCATTGGTCATCGGCCACAAGAGGTTGCCCAGGGGGCTGTCGTTGTAGCCGAAGGGCCTGCCTAATGTGGTTAACCAAAGTGTAACCGTCTCTCCGTAACATACCGGCCGACAGATAGACTGGTTCATGATTGCCATCTCCCTGTCTGCCGCGTCTTTGGGTTGTTGGGTACCATCGCATTTCCCCAAATCACCGCCCGGACGCCAATAATCATCGGGTTGTACGCCGCATTGAATTTGCAGGATGGGGCCTCCGCCCTCATTTATCGCAGTAAGGATCGTAACGGCCAGCTCGGTGTATCCTTCCCGGTTCTCCTTTACCGTAGCATCTGTTAAGAACAAAATCCTGCCCGGTTGTTGGCTGAGCTCGTTTTGAATAGCCGCATACAATTGATTGTAGGCATGTTGTAAACCAGCGCCACGCAGCACCCCGGATGAAACCTGTTCCACCGTAAGCGTCAAATCTTTTTTGGCAAAACCGGACAGCGCGTTTTTCTGAACCAGGAAGTCGAGGTGTGAGGTGCCCTCCAACAAAGCCAGAGCATCCTCTGCCGGCATGTCGGAAAAGCCATGCTGGTCAGCAGCCGCGTTTTCCCGGATAGATTTAGCCTGTGCTGAAAACGTTTTCAATATGTCAACGAAACGCTCGGGATACTGAGAAGCCAATTCAGTAAACGGCAGGTGCGATACATCCGCCGCAGCGGACTGAGGTTCGACGTTGTCGCGCGTACAGGCGCTGAACAAGCCGAGGAGCAGAAATATTGCCGGCCAAAGTGCGCCTAGCAGGATGTTTGCATTTTTACGAAGAGTAGTCATAGTTAACTAAATTTAAAAAGTGGAGAAGGGTGGAAGGTTAGAAGGTTGCTGGTTAGAAGGTTGCTGGTTGGAAGGTTAGAAGGTTAGAAGGTTGCTGGTTAGAAGGTTGCTGGTTGGAAGGTTACTGGCCCCTTCTTCCAATCTCTGTTGACACAATTTTCTGAACACTTCTTTTAACCAGCAACCTTCCAACCTTCTAACCTTCCAACCTTCTAACCAGCAACCTTCTAACCTTCTAATATGCTTACCAGTGGCTGATCTTGGCCACCAGAACGTCCATTCCGGCGCTGACGCGCACCACGAACAGGCCTTGGGGAAGGCCTGCTAACGGCACTTGAAATAGCGTGGAGGCATCAACCTGATGCAATACCAGTTTTCCGCTCATGTCAAATATCTGGATGTCCTTGCTGCGGGTTACCGAGGCTTGGTCTTCGAGGCTCAGATAGCTGTTGAGGTTGCGCAACGTGAGTGTTCCGGCATGGAAAGTGTTCGCCTGGTTGCGGGGCTCCGACCCCTGGAAGCCAGGGCAATGCGCTTCATCGTCAATGGTTATAGTCCAGGCTACGCTAATTCCATACGGGTCCTGAAGGCCACAATGGTCGTAAGCAGTTACGAAGACCCTGGATTTACGATAGCCTTCCGTCAGGCTTTTCAAGCAAATGGTGGTGCCGGATGTGGTTACCTGAAGGTTAGGGTCATTCGTGCCGACAATATAACCGCCCACGCAAGGCGCGGTAAACGTGAAGCATTCTTCATCCGGTGTGCAAATGAACGCCAGCGTTTCTGGAAGGGCAGGCGGCTGGGCCGTGCAATTGGATGGCGAAAGGCAGGTGGAGATAGCCGTTCTGGCATCAATTTCCGCAATGGAAATGGCGTGCCAGTAATCCGAACAGGCCAATACCGGCTGCATGATGTCGCCACCCGGTGGCGGCGTGTGCGAAGCATTGAAACTGTGGCCCATTTCATGTGAGACCGTTGTGCGCAATTGGCAAGCACTAAGGGACTGGTTATTGGTACCTGTTTCCGAAAAGATGCCGTACCGGTAATCGGTGCATAGCTGATTTGTATAGGTGGCGCCTGCAATTTGTTGATTGGAGGGATTGAATATCTTACGCGGCGAGCGCCAGTGCCCCAGGTCGTAGATGACACCAGCGCCAAATCCGCCGGCGTTGGCCCAATCCCGGAAAAAATTCAACAAAACATCCCGGCTGGTGGAGATCGGGAATGGGTCGTTTCCGGCCGATGAAGGCACAAATTGCGCCACGATTTTAAACAAAATGACTCGGGCAAACTCGTCGTCCCAGTTCGCCTGCGCGCTGTTCATAAGCCCGATATTGTGCATGACCGTAGCCGAGACACTGCCGTACTTCTGCACCATTTGATAATCGTTGGCTATGGCAATCTCCAATTCCAGGGGTTTGCAATTCGGAGGCCCTGCGGGTTGGTTATCCTCCGGTACGTCCTCCATTTGGCGTTTAATCTCGACCGGAGAGCATACAAGTCCTTCCGTGTAGCGCACGTCGTCGCCGTTGTACACGACAAACCGGTCAGTGGCTTCACCCCGCACGAAATAACGCAGGGGTTCGATAAAAAATCGTTGTCCGTTTTTTTCGAAAAACCCGTAAACAAAGTCCTGCGCCACCGTGATTGCCACCTGATCGGCTTGTTGGCCGTCGGCAATCCCTATGTACGTAAATACCGCCGGTCGCTCGGCCGTGCCCGTTTTCGCAGGTCCCATTTGTACGGCAGTAAAATAACGGTCGGAAATCACCTCGCTGGGCTTTAACGCTGCTTTGATCGCGGGAAATCCGTCCAATTCGAACTGCATATTGAACGCTCCCGGCGTTTGCGAAGCAAATCCCATCAGCGCATCGGCATTCAACTGAAAGACGGTATACTTGGCAAAATGCTTTTGCAGGAGGGTGTTTCGGTAACTCGGTATACGTTGACCACCCAGTTGATACTGCTGCGCATAAGCGCTCGAAACCAGTACGAAAATCGCTAAAAAGAGGAGTGTTTTTTTCATAATGAACGAGTTAGGTTTGAAACATAAAAGTTGTATAGTGAAAGAAGTAAAACCTGCGATGCCCAGGGGTATAGGCAGATTGCCGGATATCTTGCCGGGAAGGGCACGGCACAAAGCCAAGTGGTAGGACAAAGGTGGCGGCAGGGGGAAGGGTGGTTCAAGTACGTTTTTTGCCCGATTTACAAAGTAGCAGGCGCCAAAACGCCCCTCTACTTGAGTTGCAAACGGGCAAACCAAATCAATAAACAATTGATAAACAGCAAAATAAAATCGTTTTACAGAAAATGCACGTTTTCAAGTAAACCGCCTGATTTTTTGAGCGTATTTAAAATACAAGCCCTGTGCCCGGCTTTTGCTACAAAACCGGATCCGCGGGCAAGTGCATCAAAATTGAAGAGATAAGCCTCAGCACGGTGTTTTCGCCAAGCGCAGCGTGAAACACAGGAGGGCCTGATGACGGCGCGTGCCCCAACCATTGTATAGCCTGGTTGTTCTTCCGGGACAATCACTTCGATCCTATGCGCGACGATCAACAATTACTGCAATGCCGGCCTGCTTTACCACTTCCTGCGAAACAGTCAACCGAGGAGGAGCAATTTCAGAACCAGACCCTCCGTCCCATTTTAAAAATGCAACATCCCCTGCTGGTACGGTTGTTCGCTGCCGAAATTCGGCGGCGTAAAAACGTTTTTTTTGCATTGTCTCCAGCCGACCAGTTGGTCTGGATTTCGGACGCCGTAAGCGGCAATCCGCGCTTTCGAAGCCTGCTCCTGGGTACCGTTATCGGGCATTTTACGCTGGAGGAACTGTGCGTTTTTGAACGCAACGAATCCGAATACATGCGTCGAATGACTAACCTGATTATCCAGCGTTTGCAATCGGTAGATTTGGAGGAATTCAGGAAGATGTAAACTATACTTGTTGCAATTTCTGCCGCGCTTGGTGTTTTTACTATAACACCATCGCGCGTGACTGTAAAGAAACGCAACAGCTGCGCGTGCGCTTGCTAAAAATACCAAGCGCGGCGTTAATATTCAGATAGTAATTTTATATATTTTTTATATAAAAAATAGTAACTACTTATGGAGGGGCAGCGCCCCGAAACATGTTTCAGGGCGTTGCTCCTCCATAAGTAGTTACAAAAAATATAGACTTTCCAGGTTTTAAAACCTGGAAAGTCCATCGCCTTATAATAGGTTTCCCGCCCTGCTTGGTGTTTTCACCAAGCGGCTCTATGCGAGGCTGCTTGGTTAAAACACCAAGCAGGGCGGGAAAGTCTGGAGCTCGGAATAGAAATATTCGAACAGGTATTTGTACTGACAGTTTTTATAATTTTTTTATTATAAAATCAATCGAATCAATCGAATCAATCGAATCAATCGAATCAATCGAATAACGTCACGTCGCCTTTTACTATTTGTTCGGTGCCGTCGGCCAATAGAATTTTCATATAATACACATACACGCCGGGGCCTGCTTTTTGTCCGCGGGTGGTACCGTCCCAGCCGGGCCAGGTATTGGGCGGCAGGGGCGTGTCCCAGCGGTATTGCAGGTTGCCCCAACGGTCGAATACAGCGACCTCCCGGAGTTCCGTCACCGAGGTTCCGGCGTTGATCGTCCACACGTCGTTGCCGCCGTCGCGGTTCGGATAGAATGCGTTGGGCACGTACAGCTCGAGTTTTTTCTCCACCGATACCCGGATGCGGGCGGTGGCTTTGCAGCCGAACGTGTCGGTGATCGTGACCGTGATCTGCTGGAAACCGGCGGGCCTCCACTCCTGCACGAGGCAGGCGGGGCAGGTGGTATCCGGCAGGGGCTGCCAGGTGAGGCTGCTCCAGGTAGTCAGGTTGGTGGTGGCTTCGATGCGGAGTGTATTGCCGAGTACCACGGAGGTATCGGGCGGCAGCGAAATGGCGGGCAGGGGCGGCAGGCTGATGCTCACGGTTGAGTCGGCGGTGCAGCCGTTGGCGTCGGTTACGGCCACAAGGTGCGCGCCCGCGCCGAGGCTGGGC
>JBGSKO010000031.1:0-6580 GCA_041741155.1 Saprospiraceae bacterium
TGCACAGACCTTTCAGAACGCCATCGTCAACTTCCTCAACAGCCTGCACTCAAAACCGCTAAAAAATGAACTCAAGTCCCGTTTGGCTCCTAATTTTCAACTATTCCGCCATGCTGAAAACTTGGCGGCGTGAGGTATAACATTCCAACCAGAAACCCTAATAAGGATACCAGTTTTTCCAGTCTTCCCGGAGTTTTTGCCGGACGCGCTCTTCTGCGGGATTACCGGCGGGTTCGTACAGGATTTTGCCGCGTAACGCATCGGGCAGGAAAGCCTGCTGCACAAAATGCCCGGGAAAATCGTGGCTATATTGATAACCCGCCCCATAGTCGAGTTCTTTCATCAATTTGGTGGGCGCATTGCGCAATGGGAGCGGCACAGGCATCCCGCCGCCATTGCGCACGGTCTCGAGCGCTTTGTCAATGGCCAGATAAGCCGAGTTGCTTTTGGGCGAAGTTGCCAGATAAATGGCGCACTGCGACAGGATGATCCGCGCCTCCGGCATACCGATCATACGAATGGCGTCCATGGTGGTGGTAGCCAGGAGCAGGCCGTTGGGGTTGGCCAGACCGATATCTTCGGCAGCCAGGATCACCAGTCGCCGGGCTATAAATTCGATATCCTCGCCGCCATCGAGCATACGTGCCAGCCAATAAACCGCAGCATTGGGGTCGCTGCCGCGCACACTTTTGATAAAAGCCGAGATAATGTCGAAGTGCTGTTCGCCACCTTTATCGTACAGGGCAATGTTTTGCTGGATGTGCTGGCGCACCATATCGTTGGTGATGCGCAAGGTTTCGCCGGGTTGGCGGTAGTTGGACACCAGTTCCAGCGCATTGAGCAAGCGCCGCGCATCGCCCCCGGAATAGAGCAGCAAGGCATCCGACTCGACCAGTTCGATATCGGTATTTTTCAAGGCTTCATCTTCGGCTATGGCGCGTTGCAGCAGTCCGATCAGTTCTTCTTTGCTCAAGTGTTGCAGCACATACACCTGGCAACGGGAGAGTAGAGCCGGAATAACTTCGAACGACGGATTTTCTGTGGTGGCGCCGATCAGTGTGACCACGCCTTTTTCCACTGCTCCGAGCAATGCATCCTGTTGGCTTTTGGAAAAACGATGTATTTCGTCAATAAACAGAATCGCCCCTTTTACCTGAAACAGGGTGGTCTTTTCCGCATTATCTATCGCCTCACGGATGTCTTTGACCCCTGCATTGATGGCTGAAAGTTGGTAAAACGGCTTTTTTAGTAATTTGGCAATCAACTGCGCCAGCGTGGTTTTGCCCACCCCCGGCGGCCCCCAAAGGATGAACGAGGGGATTTTTCCCGCTTCTATTGCCTGCCGCAAGACAGCCCCTTCGCCAACCAGGTGCTGCTGGCCAACGTACTCTTCGAGACTGCGCGGACGCATCCGTTCTGCAAGAGGAATCATGTTTTGTCTGTTTTTTTAAATGGCACAAAGGCGTGCAGCATTTCTTCCGGATCGCACTTATATATCTTAGAGCCTATTCCGCGCCATAAATCATCAGTTTCCGTTCGCCCGGCTTTGCATACCCCCGGTACATGCCCTCGGAATTGAACGGCATGGCGATGTTTCCGTATTTGTCCACCGCTATCAGGCCGCCTTCACCGCCTTTCTCGACGAGTTTTTTCAGCACCACCTGGTCGGCTGCTTCCTGAAGGGATTGGCCGCCATAGACCATACGCGCGAACACATCGTAGGCCACGGCGTAGCGAATAAAGTACTCGCCATGGCCGGTACACGACACTGCGCAAGCCTCGTTGGAGGCATACGTGCCGGCGCCAATGACGGGTGTATCGCCAATGCGGTTCCAGCGTTTGTTCGTCATGCCGCCGGTGGACGTGGCAGCGGCAAGATTGCCGTTTTTGTCGAGTGCCACACAGCCTACGGTGCCAAATTTATAGTCTGGGTTTTCCGGAGCCATACCCTGCGGGGATTTTGATTTTTCCTCCTCCAGTGTTTTTTGCAAAGCGTCCCAGCGTTTTTGCGTGAAGAACCATTCCGGCCCTACCGTGTCCAGGCCGTTTTCGAGCGCAAACCGTTCAGCGCCGGCGCCGGTCAGAAAAACGTGGGGCGATTTTTCCATCACCGCACGGGCCAGCAACACGGGATTTTTTACGATGGTGACGCCACCCACGGCGCCGGCCTTCTGGGTACTGCCGTCCATGATGCTGGCATCCAGTTCGTTGCGGCCTTCGTGGGTGAACACGGCGCCTTTCCCGGCATTAAACAGCGGGCAGTTTTCCATCCATACCACGACTTGCGTAGCAGCATCCAGAGCGGAACCGCCGTTTCTCAGGTGCATTTCGCCGATGGTGAGCGCCGAATCCAGCGCAGCGCGATACTCGGCCTCTTGTTCCGGGGTCATGTTGCTTTTCAGAATAGTGCCTGCTCCGCCGTGAATAGCCAGCGCATACTCGGGTCGAGCAGTTGAAGCAGCACTTTTTTCAGAATTCGGTTGGCAACTGAGCATGAACAAGGGCAGAAGTGGCAGTAAGCGAAAAGACATGGACAGGTGATTTTTGCGGCTAAAGTAGGGTGTTTTTGTCGGGCGCCTGATATGTTGTTTGCCGGCATCCGGATGCAGCAAAAACAGGAAACTGCGCACCTACTTACTTAACCATGCAACTTGTCAAATGTAAAAAACGCCTTTGGGCAATCTATGGTGCGGGATAGGCGTTCCTTGCCATCGAAAACAGAACTACCTTATTTTTTGACTTTTGCTTTTTTGATTTAACACCTTGTCTTCCATGAAAAAAATCTTCCTGCCCCTCTGCCTGGGCCTGCTTTGGCTCGCCCCTACCCTTCTTCAAGCCCAAAATCCAGGGCGCGTCACCATCAAAGGAATTATCCGGGATACCACCGGCACCGAAGGCAGTTTCGCTACCGTCATGCTGCTCAATCCCACCGATTCCACGCTGGTAAACTTCTCCCGAAGCGACGAAACGGGGGCATTTGCCTTTAAAAATGTAAAAAACACATCCTATATCTTCAAGATATCCTACATCGGGCACATACCGTACCAGCAACACCTCGATCCGTCGCCTACAGACGTCAATGACCTCGGTGAAGTACGCCTCAAACCCATCAGTCAGGAACTCATGGAAGTGGTCATTCGCACGGCTAAAGCGCCATTGCGGATTCGGGGCGATACGATCGAGTACGATGCCACTACGTTCAAAGTGCCACCTGGCTCCACGGTAGAAGACCTGCTGCGCCGCCTGCCCGGCATTGAGGTAGCCGCAGACGGCAGTATCAAGGCCCAGGGCCGCGATGTGCAAAGGGTGTACGTGGACGGAAAATCTTTCTTCGGCGACGACCCCAAAAGCGCCACCAAGAACCTCGGTGCAGAAACGATCTCCAAGGTGCAGGTGTATGACGAAAAATCCGAGCAGGCCAAACTCACCGGTATAGACGACGGGAAAAAGGAAAAAACGATGAACCTGGAGCTCAAGGAGGAGTATAAAAAAGGCTCCTTCGGGAAATTAACCGGGGCCGTCGGCACAGAAGACCGCTGGGCAGCCCGCGGCAACTACAACCGCTTCAACGAAAAACAACAACTCTCCTTCATCGGCTATGCCAATAACATCAATGAAACCGGCGTGAACTGGGAGGACTATGGCGAGTTCAAAGGCCAGAATTCCTTCAGCGATTATGACAACGGCGATTTCGGTTTTGGCGGCAACGGCGGCGGGCGCTATTTTTATTCCAGCAATAATGATCTGCTCAACAACTTCGACGGGCGCGGTTTTACCAAAAACTTCGGCGGTGGCGCCAACTACAATTTCGACAACAAAAAAACCAAGTACAACGCCAGCTATGTGTACAACGAAACTACCCTCGACCTCGATCAACTCTCCTTGCGGGAAACCTTTCTAAACGACGGTTCCTTTACCAATACCGACACTTCCTCCAGGTTGGAATTCCGTGGAAACCACAGTATTGCCACCCGCCTGGAACAGAATCTGGACTCGTCCAATATCCTGATCGTGAAGGCCAATCTGCGCTTCAGCAACTCCAACAACCAGAACCGTCAGGCACAGTTTTTTATCGAAAACAACACGACGCCCACCAACAGCCTGCTCCTGGATAATGGTACCTTGCTCGATTCCTGGCGCCTGACGAGTGCTCTTATCTTCCGCCACCGATTCAAAAAGAAAGGCCGCTCGTTTGCCGCCAGCGCCGGATACAACAACAGCCAATCGGACGGCAGGGAAAATATTTTTTCGCTCAATCAGGTCTTCTCTGCCCCGACCCGCACCGATCAAATCCGCCAGTTGAACCTGAACGACAACGCCTCGGAACAATTCAAGTCCAGCTTGCTTTACACCGAACCCCTACACAAACGCTGGTTCCTGGAGGCGTTTTACAACTTTAGCCACAGCGCCAACGCCGTGAACCGCCAGGTGCAAAACCCGGAACTGAACAACGAGCGCATCACCGATCTCAGCGTTTTTTATGATTTCAAAACACGATACAACCGCCTCGGCGCCGATATTCGCTACTCCCACGAGGGCCTGAACGCATCTGCCGGACTGGCCGGGCAGCGCCTCGAACTGGACGGCCGCTACGCTACCGACCGCGATCTGCCGCTGCTGACCGACCCGATCAAACGAACCTTCGACAATGCAGTGCCATTCCTCGAACTGGAATATGAGTTCCCAAACAATGTCTGGATTAGCGCCAACTATACCTATGATGTAAGCGAACCACGACTGACCGATCTCCAGCCCATCCCCAACGTGAACAACCCGGCGTTCCGAAATGAGGGCAACCCTAATCTGACGCCGGAACGCTCTCATTCGATTTCCGGTAACCTGAACTACTGGAATCCCGCATCCTTTGCCAACCTCGGTATTGGCGCCAATTTCAGCCAGTTCGACAATCAGATCATTTACAACCAAACTATTGATTTTGTGGACAGTATCGGCTTTCGGACGACGTCCCGGCCCGACAATGTTTCCGGCGGGAACAGGTTCAACACTTATCTGTGGTCGAGTTTTCCCATCGTAAAAACCAAACTGACGATGAATTTGAATGCAAACCTCAATGCCGGCAGGTCTCCCGCTTTTGTGAATGGTGTGGAAAATGAAACCGACAACCTGGGCTACAATTTCAGTCTGGGCTTTTCCTTTACCCCGAGCCCAAAGCTCATTTTTGGCACAGGTGGAAATCTTGGTTTCAACAACATCTCGTACTCCATCAGTGAAGGCCAGAACCAGAAAATCCAGAACCACGGCGCCAATGCATCGGTAAAGTGGCAGTTCGCAGCTAAAACCTTCCTCGAAAGTAACTTTAACTACAGCCTGTTCCGCAACGACCGTTTCGACTTCAACCAGGAGGTGCCTATCTTAAACGCCTCCGTGCGCCAACTTGTGGGGCCATCCAACCATTTTGAGCTCCGCCTCGCCGCCTTCGATATTTTCAACCGCCGCGTGAGCATCACCCAATCCGGCAACCAAAACTATGTGGTGCGCAATACCGCATCTACACTCGCCCGGTATTTCATGCTCAGCGTGAGTTACAATATGCGCGGGTACGAGAGCAAAATTAAAAAAGGCGGATGGTGGTAGAGCATTGGCGAGATTGCCAGAAGCACTAAATTATCTAAACGACTTCTCAACTGAACATAATAACATGCTACAACAAACCCGAAACGCGCTTCTTCTTGGCGCGCTGCTGGCGGTCGGCATCCTTCTTCCAGACAACATTTCCGCTCAGGAACTCGAAGGAGATATCCGTTACCTCGTAACCCACAACTGGACCAAAAAGACGGTTGCGCTCGACTATCTCTCCAAGCAACAACGCGAGCGTGCGGCGTACATGTGGGGCAACCGCTCCGAGTGGAAGGTATATACCACCCTCTATTTCACCCCGACGGAGAGCAAGTACGAAGACTCGGAAGAGCGGGCAGAACCCGACGATGCCGGCTACTCCTGGCGCAAAGAAGCTTTTTTCCTCAAACGCAACTTCGCGCAAAATACAGTCTACGATGTGTTCACCTTGTTGGGGAAGACATACATCGTCGAGGACAGCTTGCGAGCACAGGACTGGAAAATTCTGAACGACATGAAAGAAGTAGCCGGCCATGTTTGCATGAACGCCTACTGGGAAGACACGATCAAACAGCAGCGCATTACCGTATGGTTTGCGCTCGACCTGCCCGTGCCTGCCGGCCCGGAGCGTCTGTGTGGCCTGCCGGGCCTTATCCTGGAAGCCGACTACAACGACGGCGCCATGCTCATTGCAGCAGACCGCATACAGATGAAAAAACTCGACAAGGAACTCGACTTGCCCAAAAAGAAAATCAAAGGCAAAAAAATATCGGAAACCGAGTTCACCAACATCGTACGCAAACATGTCAAGGAGAAACGCAAGGCCGAAGAACCCTGGTTCTGGGGAATGCGGTATTAAAAGAATGATGAATGATGAATGATGAATGATGAATGATGAATTGTGCCTTCCTAAAATACCTTGACCTGAATGAAGAAATTATAAATCAAGGTTCAACGAAAGTTGAAACGGATTATCAACGAATTGTTTGATTGTAAAGATTTC
>JBGSKO010000032.1:0-24710 GCA_041741155.1 Saprospiraceae bacterium
CGTATTGGGCGGGATGTTTTTGCACCCAATGCCGGCGCATGTTTTTCCGATGTCCTTGTTTCCTTAAAAAATTGGGAGTATTCAGAAAACTGTGTCAGCCCGTTCAGAGCAAATTTAACACAGACAAACGCAGACTGCTACGCAGACAAACACAGAGTGTAACTTATTTAAAATCAACCTTCTGTGTTTGTCTGCGTAGCAGTCTGCGTTTGTCTGTGTTAAAAATATCTCTCGGTAGGTTTGACTCAGTTCTCTGAACACGCTCGAAAAATTCGGGATGACTCATGTTTTTTGTGCGTCTCCTCAAGCCCATCCATTCTATGTCGTCGCTTCCGGCCGCATCTGCGGAAAGAACAACACCTCTTGTATGCTCGATTGTCCGGTAAAGAGCATCGCTAACCGGTCAATACCAAAGCCAATACCTCCCGTAGGCGGCATCCCGTATTCGAGCGCCCGCAGGAAATCCTCGTCCATGGCCATCGCCTCCTCGTCGCCGCGGGCAGCGAGACTGAGCTGATCCTCGAAGCGCTCCCGCTGATCGAGCGGATCATTGAGCTCCGAATAGGCATTGGCTACTTCTTTTCCGTTGACGAAGAGTTCGAAACGCTCCACCAAACCCGGCTTGCTGCGGTGTTTCTTGGTGAGTGGCGACATTTCCACGGGATAGTCTATCAAAAAAGTCGGCTGGATCAGGTGGTGTTCTACTTTTTCACCGAAAATCTCGTCAATCAATTTGGCCTTGCCCATACTGGCATCTATCTCGATGTGCTCCTTGCTGCAATAAGCCCGCAGTTCCTGCTCCGTAGCCGTTTCCACGTTCAGTCCGGTGTACTGGTGAATGGCATCAAACATGGTCAGGCGGGTGTACGGCCCGGCAAAGTCGAGGGTGTGTTCCCCGAAACGAACGGTTGCGCCGCCATCATCACTCAGCGCACGGGCCACGCGCTCGAGCATTTGCTCGGTCACATCCATCATCCAGTTGTAGTCCTTGTAGGCTACATAAAATTCCAGCGCCGTAAATTCCGGGTTGTGCGTACGGTCCATGCCTTCGTTGCGGAACATCTTGGCAAATTCATACACCCCGTCGAAGCCGGCCACAATCAAACGCTTGAGATACAACTCGTTGGCAATGCGCAAGTACAGCGTCATATCCAGCGTGTTGTGGTGGGTCGTAAACGGCCGCGCCGCCGCACCGCCATGAATGGGCTGCAAAATGGGCGTTTCTACTTCGAGCAAACCCAGCTCGTCCAGGTAGTTGCGCATGGTGCGGATCATTTTGCTGCGCTTGATAAAAATCTGGCGCAACTCCGGGTTCACCGTAAGGTCCACATAGCGCATCCGATAGCGCTGCTCGGGGTCGGTGAACGCATCGAATATATGCCCTTCCGCATCGCGTTTCACAATAGGCAGCGGGCGCAGGCTCTTGGCCAAAAACTTCAGCTCCTGCACATGCACCGATACTTCGCCGGTTTTGGTTTTAAAAGCAAAACCGCGTACGCCTACATAATCGCCGAGGTCAAGCAGTTTTTTTATCGCAACATCAAAAAAAGAGAAATCCTCGCCCTGCCCGAAATCGTCGCGGCGCAGGTACAACTGGATACGTCCGCTGCTGTCCTGCAAGTTCATAAACAGCGCCTTACCTGCCTCGCGCGAAGCCATGACGCGGCCGGCAAGTGCAACCTCCTGAAAGTTCAGGCGATTTTTAGTGCCGTCCTCCAGTACTTCTTCGGAGTAGTTGGCCAAAATGTCGGCTGCAAAAGCCGACACCTCAAACCGCTCGGCAGGATAGGGGTCAATACCAAGTTCGCGGAGTTTTTGCAGCGACTCGCGGCGCAATAGTTCTTGTTCCGTCATTTTTATATTGATTCGATTGGTCCGATTATTTCGATTGATTCGATTACTTCGATTGATTCGATTACTTCGATTATTAAGACTGAGCAGCCAATCGAAGTAATCGGATCAATCGAATCAATCAAATCAATTGGGAAGTTTTGCAATCACATCGAGGTTTCCCCGCACCTGTTGGTCCATGGTTACCTCGATTTTGGTGTTGATGGGCAGAAACAGGTCCACACGAGAGCCAAATTTAATAAAGCCCATGTCTTCGCCTTGTTCTACTTGCTGGCCTTCCTCGACGTACCATTTGATCCGTTTGGCTACAGCGCCTGCGATTTGGCGCATCAGGATTTGCCCGGCGCCTGTGTCGTACACCACGGTAGTTCGCTCGTTTTCGGTGCTACTCTTGGGGTGCCAGGCCACCAGGTATTTGCCCGCATGGTACCGGAAGTACCGTACGATACCACTCACCGGATTCCGGTTTACATGCACATTGAGTGGCGACATAAAAATGGAGACCTGTAAGCGTTTATCCTTGAAGTATTCCCCTTCATAAACCTCCTCGATGACGCAAATCCGGCCATCAGCGGGGGCATACACCAGGTGGTTGTCCTTAACCGGAATAATACGCACCGGGTTCCGAAAGAACTGCACCACTAAAACATACAGAATCAGGGAAAGTACCAGAACCGGCCAGAAGTACAGCGAACCGAGCATCCGAAGCGCCGTGTTCAGCAGCAGTAGAAAAAGCCCGACGGCCATTAGAATCGCGAATCCCTCTTTGTGAAGGCGTATGAACATATCCATCTTTTTTCGGCGCGAAGGTCGCCATTTCGACCAAATTCTTTTACCTCAAAACGTCTTTTTGCGCCATACCTTTGCCGGGTCGGTTTGTTCGTGGAGTGATTTGCTGGTGCATTCGTGGACTGGTTTACGTGTTAACTGGTTGATTTGTCGGCGTGTTTGAATCATGACCTTCCCCTGAAAAGAGTGTACAAAAACAAACCGTTTGTACCTGAAAAACTGTTTCACCTTCCTCTCTACCAACCACTATTCCACAAATTAACCAAAGTCGTCAATCATTAGTCAACCTGTCAACAACATGCACGTAGCCGTCGTAGGTGCCACCGGCCTGGTGGGCACGAAAATGCTTCAGGTGCTCGAAGAGCGCAATTTTCCCATTAGCCGACTGATCCCGGTAGCTTCGGAGCGTTCGGTGGGCAAAACGATCAAGTTTCGCGGTAAGCGTCACAAAATCGTGAGCATGACCGAAGCGATCCGGCAAAAGCCCGACGTGGCGATATTCAGTGCCGGCGGCAACACCTCCAAGGAGTGGGCGCCCCGGTTTGCCGAGGTCGGAACCGTCGTCATTGACAACTCCAGCGCCTGGCGCATGGATCCCGAAAAAAAATTGGTGGTACCGGAAGTCAACGCCCATGTCTTGACCAACCAGGACAAAATTATAGCCAACCCGAACTGCTCCACCATCCAGATGGTGGTAGCCCTCAAACCCCTGCACGACCGCTATTCCATCAAACGGGTGGTGGTGAGTACCTACCAATCCGTCACCGGTACCGGGGTAAAGGCCGTGAACCAGCTGATGAACGAGCGTAAAGGCAAGTCCGGCGAACGCGCCTACCCCTACCCTATTGACCTGAATCTGCTGCCGCACATTGATGTCTTCCTCGAAAATGGCTACACCAAAGAGGAAATGAAAATGGTACACGAGACCAAAAAAATTATGGGCGACCAAAACATTCGTGTCACCGCCACTACGGTACGCGTACCGGTATTGGGTGGCCACTCAGAAGCCGTCAACGTAGAATTTGAACAGGATTACGACCTGGCCGACGTGCGCAGCCTGCTCGAAAACGCACCTGGTATCGTGGTGGTGGACGACCCCGCCAACCTCCAGTACCCCATGCCCATAGACGCGCACGACAAGGACGAGGTTTTTGTCGGGCGTTTGCGCCGCGACGAAAGCCAGCCAAACACCCTCAATATGTGGATCGTATCGGACAACCTGCGCAAAGGCGCCGCAACCAATGCCGTGCAAATCGCAGAATACCTCCTGAAACAAGGAATTTTGAAACAAAGACAGCCAAAAACACAAAAACACGCCGTCACAGCCTAATTTTGCATCCTTGAAAATAAGTATGGCAGGAACTTTGACCGCTGCCGGACAAACATTGTAAACCGTACACCGCACAGAAATGAAGAACAAGATCGTAGTTTGGGGATCCAAAGCAGAGAACGAGAAAATCCTGATCGCCCTGGAACTCAAAGCAGAAGACAACAAAGTGCTGCTCTACACCTTCCCGGAATCCGTAGCCACCGAAGAATTCTTCGGTAAGATGATGAACGAATGGAAAACTGGCGCCGACATCGAGTTTCCCGCTGAACACACTGTTCTGGAACGCGAACTCAGTGTCACCGAAAGTTTGCTCCCGGACGACATCAAAGCCGAAGACCGAAACGGCCTCATCCAGCGCGCACAAACCGAGTGGCACTTCGCCGTGCTATCCTCCAAACTTCACCAGGCATACCTTCAGGAACTGGCCGAATTCAAGGAAAAAGTAGAGGCCCTGCAAACCTACGATGCCCCACTTTGGGATAGTCTGCGCGGTTTTTGGGACAAGGTGCAAGACCAGGCCCGAGACCGCAACCTCTTCCGCAACCACGCCGACAGTCTCCGCGACAATATCAACCTCTTGTTCGAGGACATGAAAAAACTCCGCGCCAAGGTGCAGGATGAGTTCATGTCCACTTCTCAGACGGTCTTCGATGAATTTATTGCCAAACTCGAAGATGTAGAACAGCGTGTCGCCGCCGGCGGCTCCAAAATGAATGCCGTGTTCGACGACCTCAAAAACCTGCAGCGCCGCTACCGCGAGGCAAAAATGAGCAACGAACACCGCAACAAACTCTGGGATCGCCTCGACAAAGCGTTCAAAAAAGCCAAAGAACGCCGCTTCGGCCCCGCTGCTAATGAAGGCTCCCTCGTCGAACGCCACGAACGCCGCGTCGCCGGCCTGCGCGATGCCATCCGCCGTATGGAAGACAGCGTGCGCCGTGACGAGGAAGAACTTAATTTCCAGAAGAAAAAAGTAGCCGCTACCGAAGGTCAACTCGAAGCGCAAATCCGCAGCGCCAAGATCAAAATGATCGAAGAACGCGTATCTTCCAAACGCGAAAAACTGGACGAAATGAACGCCACCCGTGCCGACGTGGAACGCCAGATGAATATCGCCAAGGAAAAGGAAATCAAGCGCCAGGAAAAAGATGCCGACCGGAAAAAATTTGAAGAAGCCAAGGCGGCAGCCAAACAAGAAATAGCCGAAAAAATAGCGGCTACCCAGGGAGAGGAAGCTGCTACGCCGGACGAGCAGCCCACAGAAAAGGCCCAAAGTGAAGATAATGCCTTCGATGTAGCCGGAAAAATCCTGGGCGAATCCATCGAAGACATGATGGACACCGTCAAGGCTGTCGGCAAGGTACTGGGCAAAAAAGCCGGTGACCTGATCGAAGATGCTGTCGAGAAGGCCGATGACCTGATCGAAAACATCGTCGAAAAAGTCGAGGATGCTGCCGATGCCATCGTCGAAAAACGCGACAAGGCAGCAAAGATGCGCCAGACCAAAGATGCTGAAACGGAAGCGCCTGAAACAGAAGCACCGATTTCGGAAGCGCCTTCAACAGAATCCGCGGAGACTATAGTCGAGGCGCCTGCCGAAGATGCTGCACCTGAAGCGGAGGAACCCAAACCCAAGAAAAAGGCAACTAAAAAAGCCGCAGCCGAAGACGATTCGGAAGCGAAGGATGCCTGATCGGTTCGGTAACACCAGAATAAAAAGAGGCTCACCGGGAGAAATCCCCGTGAGCCTCTTTTTTTTACGCTTTAGCCTTCAAAACATATTTACTCACTTGCTTTCCACACCCGGACCGTATTCTGGTAGCAAATTTTCCGAATATCGGATTTGGAGTAGCCGCGACGCAGCAGTTCTGCAATCAGATTGGGGTACATGCGCACATCCGCCAGGTCGGGCGGCAGCGCCAACCCTACCCCGTCGAAGTCGCCACCGAGACCAATGTGGCGTACGCCCACCAGGCTTTTGAGGTGATCAATATGGTCGGCTACATCGCGCACGCTGATACCCGACCGGGTCAGTTCATCCGTCATGAAACGGCGTCCTTCCGGGCTTTTTTCATCCAGCCCTTTTTCCTTCAATTTTTTTTCTGCCTGAAAAAACACCTCGCGGCTGCGGGTACTCAGGAAGTAGTGGCTGAACGGCACCTGTACGACCCCACCGTTGCGGGCAATCGCCCGAATGAGCGTATCGGGCAAGTTGCGCTCCATCCCGGGCGTGAAATGCCGGCAAGCGCTGTGCGTAGCGATGACCGGTTTGGTCGTTACAGCCAGCACATCCCAGATAGCGGCATCTGTCAGATGACTCACGTCCACCAGGATGCCCACGCGGTTCATTTCGCGCACCACGTCGCGGCCAAAGGCACTCAGGCCGCCGTTGGTGTGCAAGGTATCGTAGGAAGAATCCGAAATCTGGTTGTCGCGGCTGTGCGCCAGCGTAACGTACCGGATACCGCGTTGGTGGAAGTAAGTCACATCAGCCAGCGTGGCGATGGGCGCGCCGTTTTCCATTCCCATCGGCAACGAAACGATTCCTTTTTTGAAATTCCGCTCGATATCGGCTGCTTTTGGCGCCAATGCAAACTTGCCGGGATAGGCCTCGGCTATCGCATGCACCATGTCAATCAGCGAATCAGCTACCGCCCTGGCACGGCCCGGCGCCTCCTTTTGGTAGCTCGCCGGGATATAAATAGACATGAATGCGCCGTAAAGCCCGCCTTCGATGGCCCGTTCATAGTCAAAATCACCTCCGGGATGTTTCAGCGCCCAGGCCGTGTAGCCCGGCTTGAAATCCTCGTTGCGCTCCACAAGGCTCCAGGGAAAATCAATATGCGTGTCAATAATCAGGGTGTTCTTCAGGATACGCCGAGCCTGTTGCAGATAGTTCTTTTCGGGTTTTGAGGTTTGTTGGGCCATTCCCGTAGTAGCTACGACAGACAGGAATAACAGGAAGAGATATTGTTTCATCATGTCAAGTTTTGTTTAAAAAAAACCTCCCGCGCTGATCGAACAGCACGGGAGGTTTTAAAAGATCATAAAATCAGGTTGCGTACTACGCTTTGACTTTAGCAATTTTATCCGATGCAGGCTTCTCTTCCACGGCCTTGCCGCTGAGGATTTTTTCCTTGGTCATATCCACTACCAGCGAAGAAGCGATGAAAATGGACGAATAGGTACCAAAGAGAATACCAATGAACATACCGAACGCAAAGCCGCGAATAGCTGCGCCACCAAAGATGAGCAAAATCAATACAACAAGAACAATTGTACCCGATGTAATCAAGGTACGGGTCAGGGTGGTATTGATGGCCAGGTTGAACACTTCCTCCTTGGGCCTGCCGGCATAAGTATTGATAAATTCCCGGATACGGTCGTACACGATCACCGTGTCATTGACCGACATACCAATTACCGTCAGAAGGCAAGCAATGATGGCCTGGTCAATTTCCAGCGAGAACGGAACAATGCCATGCAGGAGCGAGAAAAATGTGAGCGTGATCAGCACGTCGTGAAACAAAGCAACCACAGCACCAAGCGAAAACTGCCAGCGACGGAACCGTATCAACAGGTATAGGAAGATCGCCAGGAGCGACCAGATCGTTGCTTTGAAAGAGGAATCGCGAATATCGTCGGCAACGGTTGCTCCAACCTGGCTGGACGAGGTAATGTGCGTACCAGTGCCATCTGTATTTCTGAAATTTTCCAGGTCTGTCGTGACCCCGGCCTTTGTCAAACCTTCGTGCAGTTTAGCCGTCACTTGGTCCACCACGTCCGGCCCCTGTTCGTTGATCAGGTAAGAAGTCGTGATGTTGTATGTATTTTCCGTACTTACTGCTTTGACAACCGGGTTTCCGCTGAAGGCTTCATTGAGCGCCGAGCGCAGTTTTCCTTGGTCAACAGGCTGATCAAACTGAACATTGAATGAGTAGCCCCCTTTAAAGTCAACTCCCAGTTCAAAACCGCGCACGAAGAACGAACCAATGCCAATAGCAATAATAGCACCCGAGAACAGATAGGCTGTTTTACGTTTGCCGATCCAGTCATACTTTGCGCCGACCAGCCATTTCTCCGACCAGGGCATGCTGTAGGTCATTTCCGTACCGCGATCTATCCACCACTCGGTGATCAGGCGACCAACAAGTACAGCAGTAAACATGGAGCTGAAGATACCGACTGTCAGTACCGTTCCGAAACCTTTGATAGGACCAAGACCGAAGTACATCAGCACGAAGGCCGTAAGCAACGTCGTTACGTTGGCGTCAATAATAGCAGGCAGCGCGCGCGCAAAGCCCGCGCTGATGGCTTTTATCCCCGTTATTCCCTCGCGCAGTTCCTCCCGGATACGTTCATAGATGATAACATTAGCGTCCACCGCTGTAGCCAGTGTGAGCACGATACCGGCGATACCCGGCAAGGTCAGTACCGTACCCATGGAGGCAAGCGTACCAATGATAAAGAAAATATTGGCTAACAGTGCGATTACAGATACCACACCGCCTTTGGCATAGTAGGCCATCATGAAGAGGCACAACAGCACCACCGACAGCACGAGTGCGATCAGCGATTTATTGATGTTGTCGGCGCCAAGTGAAGGGCCAACCTGACTTTCCTGTACGATACGGGTACCGGCAGGCAGTTTACCAACCTCCAGAATATTCGCCAAGTCCTTGGCTTCTTCCAGTTTGAAACCACCCTGAATGGAGGAGTTGCCACCTTCAATCGGGTTGATCACTCGGGGAGCGCTCACAACTTCTTCGTCAAGTACGATAGCGATTTCGCGGTTACCGCCTTCGTAAGCCAAACGGGTCATTTCTGCCCACATACGGGCGCCTTCGTTGTTCATCGCAAGGCTGACCGTTACTTCACCCGAATTCGGGTCGGGTTGTTCGCTGGCGCTGGTGACCACGCCGCCATCAAGGCGCGCTTTTTCCTGATTGCGCCATTTCTTGATGGCATACAGTTCATATTTACCTACGATGGAAGAGAAAGCGGCATCGCCGTTGTCTTCTACAGGTTTGAGGCTCCAACGGAACATCAGATCAACCGGGAACAAAGAGCGAACTTCCGGACGCTGGAGCAGTTCAGAAATCGCCTTCATCTTGTTTTTATCGGCATAACCAATCACCACGCTGCGGCTATCGCCGGCGGGGTTGAGCTGGCTGAGCAGCGGTCCGGCGGTCTGCGACGGATCGGCAGGACGGTCAACAACCTTCATTTCAGGTGTTGCGGACGAGTCCGGTTTGCCGTCGGCGCCGGCAGGATACACATACGTGGTATCCTTTACCGTAGCCGTTTGTGCTGCAAGGGTATCGCCGGACATGATCGCCCGCAGTTTGGAGTCCGCCGACATCAGTGCCTGACTAATGCCTTCGTCACCGATGCGGTAGGTATCCCAAAACTCCAGTTTAGCGCTGCTGGTCAACATGTCGCGTGCGCGTTGCGGGTTGTCAATACCCGGTAGTTCGACGAGAATCAGGTCGCGTGCAGCATCGAGGCTGACGTTGGGTTGTACCACGCCAAGCTTGTCAATACGTTGCTTCAGACGCTTGTAGGTTTCACCCACGGTTGTGTTGGCCATTTCACGGACAACGCGCAGGACATCGGCATCCGGAGATTCGAAGTTGATCCGGCCCTTGAGCGATTCATTCCGGGCAAAAATCGAAGCCAGCGATTTACCATTGCCGGTTTCTTTCCAGGCATCGGCAAACAATGTGATGTAGTCTGTTTGCTGGGAAGCCTGGGCAGCAGTGGCTTTATCCAACGCCTGTTTGAAGGCAGGATCCGTAGTGTTGCCGGCAAGGCTTTTCAAGAAATCACTAAGATCTACTTGAAGCAACACACTCATGCCGCCTTTCAGGTCAAGGCCCATCGCCAACTGGCTTTTTTTCAAGTCGGCGTAGGTGAACTTTTTGATGAGCGGGATTTCAAATACCGTCTCGCTGGACAAGGAGTCCAAATAGCTACTGTAATAGGTGCGCCAGGAAACATCCGGGGTCTGGCTGTGCCGGTCGTCGGCATACCGGGTAGCGGCATTTTCGACGCTGTTCGTCGGGATGATGAGCAAATACTGATACAGACAAACGACCGTCAGCGCTATCAGGAAAAAACGTATAACTCCTTTGCTTTGCATACCTTCAATTAAGGTGAGTGATTAAGCGGTTTAAAAAAAGTGCGCAAATATAGGCACAACAGGCAAACGAAATGAAAAATGTATAAATCTAAATGAAAAACCGCAAAAAAGGCGACTGTAAGGATGTCACAGCAGCCTCCCAACGCCCACTCAAAACCTTGTCCGGCCTGTCCTGTTTAGTAAGGGGGTAAAAAATCAACTTCAGGAAATTTCCTGACATACGCTGCCGCAAGCGGCAAAATGCAAATCGTAAATCACACATCAAACGATGCCTATCCAAGTCATTCCTAAAGCAAAACAAGGCCAGGGAGCCTTCAACGGCGGCGAAATCGTGGAAAACAAGCCCATTGGCTTTCCGCAGGATCAGTCGAGTATCCGCCCGTACTCCAACCTCTTCTACTGGGCGCATGCACGCGCCATGAAGGACAGCACCATCGGGCTGCACCCGCACCAGGGCTTTGAAATTTGTTCCTTCGTGCTGGCCGGCGAAATCCGACACTACGATACCCACCTCAAGGAATGGCGCACCTTGCGCGCCGGCGACGTACAAATTATTCGCGCCGGCAAGGGCATCAGCCATTCCGAATGGATGGGCAAAGGGGCCGAGATGTTCCAAATCTGGTTTGACCCAAATTTGGCTAAAACCCTGGAGAAAACCGCCAGCTACGACGACTATCACGGCGCCGATTTCCCGATCTCCGCCGAAGAAGGCGTATCCGTCAAAACCCTCGTGGGCGCAGGAAGTCCGTTTCGTATGGATACTCCCGGCGTAGAGGTCATGCGATTGGACATCAACAGCGGGCCGCATACGTTTGAAAGCAATCCAGCTAAAATCTATTCTGCTTACATACTGAAAGGTGAGATATCGTTTAACGGCTCCCCCGCCAAACAATACGACTTCGTGCTGCTCTCCGAACAAAAAGTCATCGAATTGCGCACCATGACCGGCGCAGAAGTTTTCCTGATTTCCTCTCCGGCCGATCCCGGGTATCAAACCTACGCACAGTCGCGGCACTAAGCCGACCAATTCTCTTTTGTAACGCAGAGACGCGGTCGTGTCAAAAGAGCAACGAGCGTTTTTTGTCCCAAATGTTATCCAAATCCACCGCAGAGACGCGGAGGCGCAGAGAATATCACTCCGCGTCTCTGTGGTGAAAAATTTGCGGCGTCCTGCGCCGCCTTACCCTTTGCTACAACAGCGCCTCAGCGGTGCAGACACGCACCCTAATTCAACGAAAACGGCACCTGCAGTGGCAGCATGCCCTGATGCTCTTCGCGTTTCGGGACTTCCAGCTGGACAATACCCGCGTACGAGCGCACTTGCAGCCCGTCGAGATCAAGCGCTTCCGCATTCAGTTGGAAAACGCGCTGAAAGGCAAGCAACCGGTATTCCTGGTGCATAGACCTGCGGCTACCGTACGGTTCAAATGCCGAGGCTTCCGGCTCATACCGGATTTCGATGCGGTCTTCTGTGGTAAAAAAAGTGAGGTCTTCGTGCGACAAACCCGGCACGACCAATTCGATAAAAAAGGCCGTTTCCGTTTCATAAACATTGGTGGCCGGCATCGGACTTAGTTGCAGCGCCAACTGTTTTTGAGCCAGCACCCAAGCGTTCCGGGTGATGAAATCATCGAAGTACAACGGCTGTTTAGCCGGCAAGGGACGGTTATTTTGAGCAGGTAACATAACAGAGCTGATTTTTGAAAAATTGGGTTCAGGTGTTCTATACCCGGACAAACAGCGTTCCAAGCCCAATAGCTGTTCGACTACACGCCAATTTGGCAACAAACAACAAAAAAACTGCCATATTGACACCATCAATTTCACCTGCGATCGGGCACCATGTAAAATAGGACACCGCACTACCGCCGTCCGCCAAATTTGAGCACAAAGCCTGCTGTAATGCGCACCATTCGGCTGGTATTCCGCCCACCGAGAATGTAACCGCCACTGAGGTAAAAACCATTTCGGCCGTTTTCGGAATAAAAGGCCGTGCCGCCTACCTGGGTGTACGACACACCGAACGCCTGCGGCAAATCCGGCACATTGGGCACATAGTCGTTGCCACCGTTCGTGCGCTGCCATTCCACCCAGGCATCGAGGTAGTACCGGGCTGCCGGAAAACCGACGCGGAACAGGATGGTCGAAAAATCGGCCGGAGCTGCCGGTTGGTAATCAGGCCGTTCCTGTCGGATAGCGGCAACATCTGTTTCCCGCAAGTGGTCGAGCCGCCAGTTGTACCCGCCGGTCAGACTGGCAAAAAGACCCAGCGGGGTTTCCCATTGCACGATCAGGCGCGCCGGCAACACGATGGCTTTTTGGCCCAAAGCGCCCGACACCGTCGGCGCATAATTTGCCAAAGGAAAACTCAGCCCGGACCCCAGCAATGCACCAATCCGCCCGGCGCTGCCCAGGTCGCGGTAAACCGGCCGGTACTTGAGGTACAAACCGCCGTCCTGCAAGCCGCTTTGTGTGGCCGTGAACACATACGCGGCGGTGCCCACCACATCGAGGCGCGCGCCCAAACCGTACTCTGCAAACACACTCAACAGGTTGCCCTTGTACCCGATATCGTAGGTTTGCCCGCCTGCTCCGGCAAAGTCACGGGCCGAGTTGACGGAAAATGACGGTGCCAGGTCCAGAACACCCTTGCCCTTCAGGTAGCCATCGAGCGGACCCTGCGCATACGCTCCCCACACAACAACCCACAATAGCACGACGAGCGCTGCCTTTTGCCCGTTTCGGGTGGCCACCATCATTGGAACAGACTTTTTTCCACGATTTCGCACAGAATATGCCCGATCAGGATATGGGACTCCTGAATGCGCGGGGTATCGGTGGACGGCACGTTCAGAAGCAGGTCGCAGGCAGCAGCCAGCTTGCCACCGGTAGCACCCGTGAAGCCGATTACCGACATCCCAAGACCGGCGGCTTTTTCCGCCGCATGCAAAATGCTGGGCGAATTGCCCGACGTACTGATGGCTACCAGCACGTCGCCGCTGCGCCCCGCCGCTTCTACCATCCGGGAAAAAACATGGTCGTAACCATAGTCGTTGGCCACGGCCGTCAGGTAAGATGAATTGACGTGCAATGCCTCGGCGTACAATGGCGGCCGATCGGTGTAAAAACGGCCCGAAAGTTCAGCTGCAAGGTGCTGGGCATCGGCAGCACTGCCGCCATTGCCGCAGAACAATACCTTGCCACCCTGCCGAAATGCGCGGATCATAACCTCGGCTGCCTGTTCGATTTTTTCCAATAAAAGCGCATCCGCCAGCACCGTCTGTTTTACAGCAATGCTCGCGCGAATGGATTTTTCAATAATGCTGTTCACGTTTGTGTGTGTTTTTGGTTGGAGATTAGAAGGTTTCTGGTTAGAAGGTTTCTGGTTAGAGGGTTTCTGGTTGGAGGGTTACGTTTTGAACTGCTTGCAACCGCATGTGCCATCGCGCCATATCCACAACCATGGCACGGCGATCGTGGAGGGGCAAAGTTCCATGCTTTTTTCGCAAAACATGGTAGTGGCGCAGACAAACCCGTGTAATCGAAACCAGAAAATGCACCGTGCGCAAGGCCGTTTCCTGCTGTATGCTCGGGATGCTGGTTTGCCGTATTGCCCGGGATACTGCCGCCACGTGCTGTTCAAAAAAAGCTGCCAGCTGCTCCACGTCGTTTTGCGCAGCAAAAAAAGTGGCTTCAGTCGCGGTTTCGTTTTGCCGATCGTGCCAAAGATCGAAAATATCATCGCTGAGCTGCACCAGGCACCCAAACGCAAGTACTGCTTCTCGTTCCGGAACGGTGATTGGTTCGGCGAGCAGACACCGGAACAACATTACCGAATACCCTCCTTTTTCGGCTGTAAGCCGGGCGATTTCATCCAGAGAAGGCGGGGGTAGTTGTTGTTGCCGGTTAGCAACTTCGAGTTGAAACACGCGGCGCAACGCATCGTGAAACGACTCTGCATTTTCCGGCGGAAGCATTGCGCACGTTTTTTCTAAAAAATGCACGGCCAGGCCGGAAGGGTCGGCAACGCGGGCGAATGCTTCGATGGTTGTCAGAGACCCGTTGGAAAGGGCGCTGCTCCCGCGAACGCCGTCCGTCAGGTCATCAAAAAAGCAAGCCAGGGCGGCAAGATTGGAGAAGCGGCACATATCCGCCCGGTTGAACGCCCGCCCCCGGATTTGGGCGAATACCGCACCGAGAAACACGGCTCCCAAAAAATAATGCCGGTGACGTTTGGCGCTGTAGCGCACCTGTTGCTCCGGCGCCAGATCGCTCAATCCGTTTTTTTTAAAATACCGGGAAGCCCGAACAAACAGCACGACCAGACGAACGGTGGCTAACACCAGAAAATACCCGTGTGCCAACAGGCGCGGCACAGACGACAGGGCGCCCATCAGAATTCAATTTCCAGCCCATCGTAGGCCAGCGACACATTGGGCGGCAGAAACGGCTGCACCTCGGCAGCGAGACCCATCTCATGGCTGATGTGGGTTATCCAGGCGTGCTCCGGCGCTATTTTTTCAATCATTTCCAGGGCCTCGCTCAACGACAGGTGCGTACCGTGCGGATGCCTGCGCAAGGCATTCAACACCAAAAACCGGGTACCCGCTACTTTCGCCAACTGGTCGGGGCTGATCGTTTTCACATCGGTCAGATAGGTCAGGTCGCCAAACCGGAAGCCGAGAATGGGCAACCGGCCATGCAAGATACCGATGGACTGAACTTCGATGCCGTTGATGAGCAAGCAGGTTTCCGAGTCAATCGTGTGCAACTCAATGCGGGGCAACCCCGGAATCGGCTCGCCAAAGATATACGCAAACCGCAGGTGTACATCGGTGGCCACGCGTTCCTGGGCGTACACCGACATGGGGTGGCCACTGCGGAAATTGAAGGGCCGAATGTCGTCCAGCCCAATCACATGGTCGTTGTGCTCATGGGTGAGCAGGATGGCGTCGAGGTGACGGACACGCGCACGCAACATTTGCTGGCGCAAATCGGGACCGGCGTCTATCAGGATATTGGCATCGCCGACGGTGAGCAGGGCCGACGTGCGCAAGCGCTGGTCGTGTGGATCGGCAGAGGTGCATACCCGGCATTCGCAACCGATCACGGGCACGCCTTGGGATGTTCCGGTACCGAGTAAGGTTAGTTTCAAATTATCCGCCCGAGTTTGCATTGTTGTTCACATCACCGACTTTGACGCCCTTAAAATTGGCATCGGTAACGTTTTGTTGCAGGTTATTGTACTGCAACGCGCCTGCCGGCAGCCCTCCGCTGAACGGATTGTTAGGATCGGCAAAAACCGTGTTTGCCGGCAAGAAGTACCACGAAGGTACAGCGGGAAACTGCGTATTCAAGCCCAGGATAATTTTTCTGCTCTCGACGATATCAATGGTGGTGACTGATTTGCTGCCGTTGGCGTCGGCGGCAATAATCTTCCACGGGGAATTCAGTGCCTCCAGCCCCAGTACGTGTTTGTTGATGATCGTCAGGTCGAATGTGGTCACGCCGTTGACGTCGTTGGTATCCCGCACGGGGGTTACGGTGTAGCTCTGGCCGGGCGTGAGATTAGGGAACGCGTAGTTTCCGCCGGCATCGGTGCGGGTACTCGCTGTGGCGCCACCAGTCAGCCCTACCAGCACATTGGCCATGGGCGTACCCCAGTGCGTCTGAATATTGCCGCTGATACCGGCTTGTTGGGGCGCCGGCTGGGTGTAGCCGTTTTGCGTGAGCGCGTTGGTATTGGCGGGGTCGAGCCACTCGCGCAGGCGACTGGCGGGAGCCTGACCCTGATCCCAGGAAAGATCGAAACGCCCAAACCAGGAAGAGGAGACGATGCAGTTCACCGGGTCCAGGTTACCGCCGTGCAATTGACCGACGATGCGTTTGTTCGGATCAAAAAGTACGCAGCCCGAGGAGCCCGGCTGGTAAATCCCTTCATCGGGTATCACACGCCAGTGGGTATTGGCCGGCGAAACACCAAACTGCCCGCCCCAGTTGATCGTTTGGGTAAAAATGGTGGCCGGGTCATTATCCCGCGATATTTTTTTGATGTCGCCGCTGGGGTGGTGAATAAATGTGGAATTTGGCACCAGACTGTTGGTTGCCGGCGTCCGGTTCCAGCCATTGAAATAGACGTTGTAGTTCGCCGGAATCGGACTGGTTTTCAGCAGCAGGAAATCGGTTTCATCCCGGAACGAAATGAGCTCACAGCCCAAAACGGATTTTCGGGTCGGCTCGGTCGTCGGGTTGGGGCAGCCGGCCGTTTCATATTCAAAATCGAAGCGCCACATCGAGAAGTTGGGGGCGGTGCCGATGAGCTGGCAGTGGTGCGCCGTGAGGAAGTACGGGTCACCCGTACCGGCGGTGTTGGCTACCAACGACCCGGTGCACCAGCCCGCGCCATTGGAGAAAATCATCAGGATGCGGGCTACGCCACGTTTTTCGGTTTGCCAGTTCTGTCCCAGCGGACAGTTTACGTTCAAATTACAGGCTAGGGACTCGCCGAAATTTTCAGGCGTTCCGGCGGGGACCACACCTGCCGGGTCATACACATAGTCCATGCGGTTGAGGTGGATATCTGCTGTAGCCTTGCTGCCGGCAGGCACATGCAGTTCGAGCACAACCGTTTCGCCAGACAACACGCCGATCAAAAATTGCCCGGAGGGCAAACAACTCTGCTGTGTGTATGCTCCCAGCACCTCCTGGCGGTCGGCCGAATACGCAAAAAAGCGGTTGCCAGCAGGCAGGGAAAACCGGTCGAACAACAGCAGCAGCCCCAGGGCTTTGGGCGCTCGCAAGGCTACGCGCCACACCCGATCGCCATTGGGCAGGGTGGTCCAATTTCCGTCATTGGTCGGGTCAATATCAACAGGCGCCAATGGCACGGCAAAGCGACTGCGTTCAGGGTTCAGGCCATCGTCTTCCAGTAGTTTTTTTGCATCCGGCGCAGCCAACACCACCGGATCAGGCAGTGCCGCGCCAAATATAGCAGCATTTTCAGGTAAAAAACTCGGCGGGAGTCCGCCCTCGCTCATCTGAGCGGTGGCGGTAGCAGCCCAAAGCAGGGCCAGAAGGATCGGAAATCGGTGGAACTTGTGCATGGGATGAGTGGTATTAAAAGTTGATAATGGTTGAGCGGGTTGAGGAGGTTGAGGAGGTTGAGGAGGTTGAGCGGAAATTTATCGGTAAAAATCAGGCCAAAAAATGAGATGTGCACAAGGAACTACGACCGAATTCTAACGGAATTTGGCAAAATACCCAACCCATGGGGGGCAAACCTGTGCGTTGCATCGCAGGAGCATATTTAAACGGAGTACTTCCTGTAAACGCCGGCGAGGCGGTGACTCCCGTCACCGCCTCGCTGAACAACTTTTCCACAAATTTTTTAAAAACAGTATCAATTCTTTCAAAACGGATTCTGAATGTCCGGGTTGTTCACAAAGGTCGTGTCCGTCAGGGTGTGCAAAAACTTGACTAATGCATTTTTGTGCGATGCAGACAGCCCTGTGTACTGCAACGGGCTGGTTCCCGGAATCGGGAAGCCGACCTGCGGGATGAGCGGATCCTTGTTCGGAGAGTCTTTTCCGTGACTGCTGTAGTGGTTGATCACCTCTTCCAGGGTCTGGAATCGCCCGTCGTGCATATATGGTGCGGTCATGGCGATATTGCGCAAGGTGGGCGAGCGGAACTTGCCGTTATCGGACGGGTTCTTGGAAACTTCTCCGCGGCCTTTGTCCGTGAAATCGTTGAGTGTAGCAGCCGCACTGAGTCCGTTGTTGAAGTACTGGTTTCCGGTAAGGCTGATACCGCCGTGGCAGTGGAAGCACTGTGCGTCCGGCAGACCAACCAGGCCACCTTCTTCAAAGTACATCAATTTACCGTCCAACTCGTCATCGTCGAGAATATCTTTGTCACCTTGCAGGTATTTGTCGAACTTGGAGGTACCGCTGCTGATGAGAATACGCTCGAACTGGGCCATGGCTTTGCCCGCCAGTTCCTTGGTCATTTCGTTGGTGTTTTTAATCCCGAATGCCTTGCGGAACAGGCCGGGATACGTCGGGTGTGCTTTTAACTTGGCCATGACATTGGTCCAGGTGTTGTGCATCTCGATCGGGTCTTCCACGGGGAGCAGGGCCTGAGCCTCCAGACTGGACGAACGCCCGTCCCAGAAAAGGCCATTGGTGGCGTAGGCTATATTGAGCAGACTCATGGAGCTACGCCGTCCCGCGATGCCGTCTATACCGACCGATACGGCCATGTTATCGGTAAAACTGCCTTGCGGCAGGTGGCACGAAGAACAGGACTGGGTGCTGTCGGCCGACAGAATCGGATCATAGAATAATCGCCGCCCCAGTTGAACGCCGTCCACGGTCATGGGGTTATCGGGCGGAATCGGCACTTGGGGGAAATGGTCCGGTTTGACCACTGTGTAGGTTTGGGGGTTATACGGTATGCCGGTCAAATCGGTCCCTGGTTCGCCGGGTTCAGGGTCTTTATTACAGGCTTGCCAGGAGAGCACGCCCCAAGCGAACGCGAACAGGGTCGCGATGCGCCAACTCAGCGCCATGGTTGGTTTCATAACGAACGGATTTTACTGTTTGACGGCAGTAGCGTTGCCGAAATTGTTCATCAGGACCGTAGCGATCACCACGTCGTTGTTGTCGTTCGAGGTGATGTGGTTGTACGGAATTTTCAGGTCCAGCCAGGTCCCGTTGATGACGGCCAGTTTTTTCAGGTCAAACTCGACAACGAGATCCGCGCCGGGTTCCACTTTGATGGGCATATTGAACGTGTACTCCCGGAAAACGGCGTCCGAGCCACAGTGGTAAACCAGCCCGCCGTCGAATACGCCGTTGTTGTCCAGGTCCACCCGGCCTTCGATTTTGTTGAAAATATAACTCCCCCACCCCAGCCAGTACTCATTTTCCCGACTAAGCGGGTGAGTAGGTGCGAAGTCTTTAGGTTGTTTGGCATTGAGCGCGGGAGGCACCCCGTAGCCGAGCCGGATGCCGGTATAGTTGCCGTCCGGCACATTATTGAAGGTAATGGGCACTTCCACGGCCATGTTCGTGGTTGACAGGTCGGGGGTAAAATCCACCCATTCAATATCGCTGAGTTGCACCTCTTTGGCGCCATCAAGCAGGGTGATATTGGACATAAACGTATTGAAACGGCTGTACTCGACGCGGTAGGTGTCGTAGTCGTAGAGTTTGTATTTTTCGAGGGGCTGTCCGTCATACAAGGCCTTGAAAGTAATGGTTACGGAAGATGCTGGTTCCACCACATCGGTGGTGCCGTCGCAGCCGGCGAAGGCAAATAGACCGATGAGGAACACCGGGAGAAGAATCTTTTTCATAGTGAACTGTGCTTATTGTTGTGAACGGCAAAGTTGCCAAATACCTACGGTATAACACGGAAAGCCGCAGGCAGGTTGGCAAGAATACGGGTTTTCCAGGCGGATATGTCCCCGGTTGTCAAATCTACATTCCGGAACAACTCCCGGAAATCGGCGACCAGCTGCAACGAGAAATCATACCCGCTTTCGTGGCGGAACGCATCGTCGTTTTGGATGACCAGGGAGGTGAAATCCGGGTAACTGAACAGCAAAGTATCCGGGGCTGTAGTGTCGAAAGTATCCCGGGTGATGACAAGTTTGAGCGCCACAAAACCGGTATCCTGCCCCATCCAAAGTCCTTCGGTTTGGGGGCGCAGCGGGTGGCCGGCGGGAGTTAGCTCAGGAATGACGTGTTGTGCGGCATCGGGCAGGCCTACGCGAAAACGGATAGACTCAAACGCGCCGGCGGGTCGGAAGGTACCCACCGTATAGTTCACCGATGTACGGCGAATGAGCTGGAAATCATTTGTGAACACCTCCCGCACCGTGTCGCCGCTCGCGCCATAGGTGGCAAGGCCGAGCGTGTCGCTGACGGGTATGGCCGTGCCGTTTTGTACCAGTTGAAAATCCGACAGGTAAAAAACAGCCTGTTTGATGCGGAACCACTTGCCGGGGGCGTATTCATAGGCGGTGTCGGGCTTCCAGATGAGGGTATCGTAGCGGGGCAGGAGCGTCAGGCGCAACGCCGGATAGATACAGCAACAATTCTCGTCCGCCGCCGCATCGAAGTTGGTCGCCTCAATGTCGAGACAGCCCTCGCGGGGTTCGACGCAGGCAGAAAGGAAAAGCAGGAGGATAAAAAATGACCAGTATATGCGCATGTGGGGCAATCTATATGGATTTCAGGCAAAGTTAACCCCTTCCGACGGAACGACGCCACAATCAACCGACCGACTTCCTCCCCTCACTTTTTTTCAGTTTCCCGCATCAGTTGTTTCACAATCTGCTTCAACTGCGACGAAAACTCCTTTTCCAGAATCCAATGGTAGTAGTTTTTGTCCTTGGCAAGTACCTCTTTCACCGGCTGGCCATTGTACTTGCCGAAGTTAAACACAGGCGTACCGTCCGGTTGCACCCGAATACGCTGGGTGGCGTCGAGGAAGTTGAGGTCGTTGGTAAAATCATGCAGCGCCTGTATGTCATTTTTGATGGGCGCCGGGATATAGTTGCCGTCCTCGTCGAGCAGGTCCTTGCCCTCGTAGGTCGTAAGTTGTCCCTGAAACACCTCCAGCGTAGCGCGCACATCGGCCAATGCATCGTGGGCATCGGTGAGTTCCTTGCCGCAATACAGGCGGTACGCGGCTTTGAGCGTGCGCGGTTCCATTTTGTAAAAAATGCGCTGCACATCAATCAGGCGGCGCTTGCTCACGTCGAACTCCATGCCTACACGGGCAAATTCTTCCATGAGCATGGGCACGTCGAACCGGTTGGAATTGTAGCCCGCCAGGTCGGCATCGCCGATAAAATCCCAGATTTTCTGCGCCACTTGCTGAAACGTAGGCTTGTTGGCCAGGTCCTTGGGCGTGATCCCGTGCACCGCCATGGATTCCTCAGAGATCGGAATACCCGGATTGACCAGGGTGCTGAACTCTGCGGGGGCATCGCCATTCTTGAACAGTTTGATCAAGGCAATCTGTACAATGCGGTCACGCACCACGTTCAGGCCCGTAGTTTCCACATCAAATACGATGAGGTTTCGGTCGAGGTTAAGTTGTGTCATGGTTGACTATGGATTGGTTGACTGGGTGTTTTAGTTTGATGAAAAAACGATGCAATGTTAAGGGGGATTTATGAATTGCACTTTGCGAAGTACGATTGCGGACATTTAAGGCATAAAGATCAACCCTTGCCCGCGCCGGCGGTTTCTATGGCATAGTTTTGCTTTCCATTTCTTTTTCACCACACATCACTACTTTTTACATGAAAAAAATTGCCCTGTCTCTCGTTTTTTCCTGCGCTGCACTCCTGCTCGCCGCGCAAGCACTACCCAAAAAATATGTGCTGCTGGAGCACTTCACCAACTCCCGATGCTCGATTTGCGCCAGCAGAAATCCGGCATTCTATACGCTCATCGATCAGTATCCAAACGACGTACACCACCTCTCGATCCATCCCTCGGTACCGTACAACAATTGCCTGATTTATCTGGCCAACCCGACGCAAAATAACGCCCGAACCGCTTTTTACGGCGTGAACGGAACACCGCGTGTAGCCCTGAACGGCACACTCGTACCCGTAGCCGGCCAACTTCTGCCGACGGCCACGCTCCAGGCTGCCCTCGGACAGGAAAGCTCCATCGCGCTTGAAGTGCAGGAAGCTGGCGCCGCGCCGACCAAAACAGCCGCCGTCACCGTGCGGGTGTATGGCAACGTACCTGCCGGCAACTACAAACTGTTCGCTGCCGTGGCCGAAAGTACCGTGAACTATACCTCGCCCAACAACGAGACGAAACACCACGATGTATTTCGCGCCATGCTGACCAATATTGACGGCGACAACATCACGTTGCCCGCTACCGGAGGTTCCGCTACCTTCAATTTTACGTATAATTATACCGCTCCAAACGGCTGGACCTCCAATTTCGATTCGCTGTATGTGCTGGCATTTGTACAAAACGCCGCCACCAAGGAAGTGCTCAACAGCGGCACCCGTTTTGATCCGGTATTCACCGATATCCGGGAAGCCGCCGCACCACAATCGGTACGTATCCAGCCCAATCCTGCTACCGACGAGGCCTCCGTCCTGCTTCCCGGCGAACAGGTGGAACGCGTCGAGGTGTACTCCATCGGCGGCAGCCTGATGCAAACCACATTCAGCACGCAGGCCGATCTGGTGCGTATCCCCGTGTCGGCACTCGCCCCGGGCATCTACCTGGTTCGGATCACGGGTGCAACAGGAATCTATGTAGGAAAAATGGTACGGGAGTAAGTGTGTTTTAGACTTTCCAGGTTTAAAAAACCTGGAAAGTCTTCCCCCTGCGCTACGGTAACACCACGCGTACGGTCTCGATTTTCCGGTCGCTGACCACTTCCAGTAGAAAGGTTTTTCCCTCCAGTTTCAGGGATGCGCCTTGCTCAGGAATCATTTTAGCCGCTGTGACCAGGTACCCGGAAAGTGTATGGTAGTCGCCTTCGGGGAGGTCCAGCGCGGGGTATTTTTCGTTGAGATAGCCAATTTTCAGGCGACCGGAGAAGCGGAATTCCGAGTCGGTAAGCTGTTCTTCGATAAATTCCTCCTGGTCGTGTTCGTCGTCAATTTCTCCGAACAGCTGCTCCAGGGCATCCTCCAGCGTGACGAGTCCCGACAAGCCGCCGTACTCGTCCACTACGCAGGCAATATTGGTGCGCGACCGGATGAACTTGTGCAGCAAATCATTCACGGCGATTGTTTCCGGCACGAACGAAATGGGCATCACCATGTCGCGTACCCGTTGGGGGCTGGCAAGTATCTGCTGCACGTGGATGTAGCCCAGCACACTGTCCAGCGATCCATCCGTAACCAGTATCCTCGAAAAACCGCTTTCGCTGAATGTCCGGCGGAGTTCTGCCACCGGCGCATTGACGTCGTGATACACGATTTCCGGCCTTGGGGCCATACAATCCCGCGCACGGACGGTTTTCAGGTGCAGGGCGTTTTCGAGCAATTCGACTGCCACCTCTTCTCCCGGCCCGGTTCCGGAATTTTGTTGCACAAAATACTCGAGTAGCGCTTCGTCGGCTTCCGCTGTCGTTTGCCATGCCTGGCGCAGGATGGTTCTCCGAAACAACAGCAAGATTAAAAAAAGCAACAGGGAAACAAACAGCGGAGCCATCCAACCGCTGCCCAGGAGAAAGGAAAATGCCGGCACAACACTGAACGCCGCCATTACGGCCATCGCTGTAAGCAGTAGGGTGGCCGGAAGCGAGTGGCCGCCGATTTGGAACAGGGTGCGCCGTATTCGGGAATCGTCCATAATGTTTTAGGTAAAAACTGTCACAACCTAATGCGTTGCTTTGTCCAGTTGTTCTGCTTTGAGAATGCCTTTGGGCGCCGTTATTTTCCAGAAAGAAAAATCCTGGTTGGCCTCCAGGCCGAAACCGTAGAGCACTTCGCCGGGGCGGGTCACTTTTACAAACTTGTCAGTGTGTATCCGCTCGGTTTTTTCATCCCAAATCAGCTCTTCTGTCTCCAGTTTTTCCTGTTCGATCGTGGTCAACACCACGCTGTCGCGGGCAATGACAAGCCCGCGGTCTTGTTGCCGAATGGCAAATTTGGCGGTGAGCGTACTGCGCACCTGCCGGTTGGGGGTCAAAAACTCCATTTTGATACCCTCGGGAAACTCCTGGCGGGGATTTTCCCGATCCAGAAAGTTGTGCAACGTAGGCCCGGTCACGCGAACACGCACCACGGCACTGTCGGAGTATATAATTTCCACGCCGCGACCGACTTCCACGGCTGTGTCTTCCTGATCGTACAGAATGTCGGCGCGCTCGGAGGTTGCGTCGCAACCAGTCAGGCCCGAAACCAGGGTAATTATGGAAAATAATCGTGCTAAATCACGCATAGTTTATCGTTCAAAACGCCCCCTCCCGCTCAGGAAATCATTTGTCGGAACCCATAGCGCAACACCAGCAACATACCGACAACGATGAGCAACAGGTATTGTACGGGCACCCGCACAAACGCGATCAGATGGGTACGGTCCAGGAGGTACATGAGCATAAACACGGCGCCGATCGTCATCATCAGGCTCGACAACTTGCCGAAGCCGGGGATGTGCTCGAACGGTGCGTTGCGGCGGATCACGGCCAAGGTCAGGAACATGGAAACCACCGGCATAACCTGTGTAAGTATATTGGTATTCAAAATACTGCCGCCGCGCTCAAACAGAAACAGATAGATACTCAAGGTCACGGAAAAAATACCGGGAATACACACCGCGTATACCAGAAACGAATACAGGTACTTCCACGGTGACAAGTGCCCCTCGCCGCGACTTATCCACCCGGCCAGCATGGCAGTCAGCGGAATAACAAGAAAGTAGGCCACCAATACGAAGGGATGTTCGCCGAGATAGTCGAAAAAGTCGCGAAGCGTCATGTGGGATTGATTCGATTGATTCGATTGATTCGATTGATTCGATTGATTCGATTGATTCGATTGATTCGATTGATTCGATTGATTCGATTGATTCGATTGATTCGATTGATTCGATTGATTCG